>CAZDSF010000039.1:0-15191 GCA_964508025.1 uncultured Anaerolineales bacterium | reverse complement strand
AATGCTTCCAGCACCCGGTAGCAGGCCAGGTAGATTTTCGTCAACCCGCTGATGTTGATGGCGGATTGGGTTTCCAGCGCATTCAGTATCGCAGTCACATCCTGCTCGGCTTTTGCTAGCGTGTCTGTGTCTTGCTGCGTCGGTTCCAGCGCCAGCTGCGCCAATGCTGCACGTCCCTTAAGCGCCAGGTGTGGCTGTCCCATCGCGTTGAAAATCTCAATGACGTTCTCGAATGCCTCGCGGGCGGCATCAACGTGTCCCAAAGCCTGGTGGATATAGCCCAATTCGACCAGGACATCGGCTTCAGTAAAGCGGTACTGCAATTCGCGCGCGATTTGCAGGGCCTGCTCCCCGTATTTGCGAGCCTTCATCAAGGCGCCGCATTCCCGGTGTAGCTGGCAGAGCGCAAACAGGTTGTCGCTTTCGGCGTGGCGCAAGCCTAACTCCTGCGTTTGCATCAGGGCTTGTTGTAGCAGCGTGCGGGCGGCGCTGTAGTCGCCTCGTTCCAGCGCAACGATACCCAGATTGCCGAGATTTCCTGCGACGCCTTGAAGATTGCCGATTTCCCGGTTGATTTGGAAACTGCGTTCGTAACAGGTGCGGGCCTCTTCAAAATCCCCGCGTTGGAGGGCCAGGGAGCCTAGATTGCTGAGGGCGATGGTCTCCCCTAGCCGATCTTTAGTCGCGCGGCGCAGTTCGAGCACTTGCAGGTAGCTGGCATGGGCGGCTTCAAATTCGCCGTTGAGGTTTTGCAGAATAGCCAGATTGTTGAGCGTGTTGGCTTCGTCGCAGCGGCTGCCGATCTCGCGGTAGAGCGCCAGGGCTTGCTGATAGAGGGCAAGGGCTTCGTGGGGGCTGTTTTCGCTCGCCAGAATGCCCAGGTTGCTCAGGCAGCGGGCGGCGCCTCGAATGTTTTGGAGCTCGCGGTAATGCTGTAATGCGCTTTCATAGCAGGCGCGAGCCGGCTGATAATCACTCAGATGCCAGTGGGTGTTTCCCAGGTTCCTTAGGGTATCGGCGAGCACACTTTGCGCGTGCGAAGACATGACCTCGGCGCAGCTGGCTGCATCCTGCTGGATCAGCGGTTGCAGGATGGCGCGGGCGTGTTCGAGTTTCTGTTGGGATAGCTGATAATGCCCTTGCAGGCACAGGATCCGCCCCCAGCGGAGGTAGCCATTGGCTTCATGACAGGGCGCGGCGAGGCTTTGCGCTAGCTGAATGGCGCATTGCGCCGCCTCCACCGCGGCCGGATAGTCGCAGATGGCCTCGAAAAAGGCCGCCTGGCGCAGGGCCAGTTCGAGCCGGCAATGGTCATCCGCCGTCATCTCGGTAAGACGTTTGAGGGCGATGAGGGTTTGCTCTTGCGCCTGGCGGTCGCCGGTGATCTCATGGACGGCTTCCAGGTCGAGGTAGAGCGCGCAGCGTTGCGCGCTGTCCTCTTCAGTGGTCAGGGCCAGGGCGCGCATAAAATAGCTCACCGCTTGCTCGTTGGCAAAACGCGCCGCTGCGTGTTGTCCGGCCTGGTGCAAGGCTTTGATCGCCTCCCGCGCCGCGCCGGCGCTCAATAGATGTTCTGCGATCCGCCCGGAGAACTCACCCGCGCGTTTTTCATTGTGTGAGCTGAGCCAGCGCGCCGCCCGCGCGTGATAGAGCCGGCGCAGGCGATGTAGGGTACATTCGTAGACGACGGCGTGCATGATCGCGTGTTTGAAGCTGAATTCCTGTGTTCCGGCAAAAGTGGAGGCGGGGTTGCGCACAATGATCCCGCGATGGCAGAGCAACTCCAGTTGCGCGTCGTAGGTGTTGATGTCGTGGCCCGAAAATTTCCCATCCGTGGAGGCTACCGCTTCGACGGCGGCGCTCCAGAAAATCGGGCCGATCACGGCGGCGCATTGTAGAACTTCTTGAGCGGCTTTAGGCAGCGCATCCAGGCGCGCCTGGAGCAGTCCGGTGAGGGTGGGAGGCACGCTCAAGCTAATCAGGCGACTGGGATCAATCTGCCAATAAGGGGTGCTTTTGAGGATGATGCGTTTTTCGATGAGGGTTTGAATTAGTTCTTCGATGTAGAAAGGATTACCCTCAGCTTTGCTGATAATCAGCTCTTCGAGCGCTTCGGGCAATGTGGGCAGCTTTTCCAGGATGGCAGCAATCAGACGCCGACTATCCTTGCGGTTGAGCGGTCGAAGTCGCAGTTGTTGCTGAGACACGGCGCCAAGCGTCGGGAGCGCAGCGTTGAGCTCGCCTTCCGTGCGGGTCACGCTGATGACCAGGAGCGGCGCCTGCATCAGCTGGTTGATCAGATCGTTGAGCAGTTGGAGCGAACTGCTATCGGCCCATTGCATATCCTCGAGCTGCAATATCGTCGCCTGATGCGCGCAGCTGGCCTGGAAGAACCGTCCCAGCGCCAACATTGCCCGGTGGCGCAATTGTGCGGGATCGCATTCCAGACTGCGCAGGTAGGGGCTATCGGTTATCTCAAAGCCCAGCAATTCGCCGACGAAATGCGATTGCCCGGCAGCCAGGGCGGGATCGTTCATGCAATCTTTGAATCCACGCTCAAACTTGGCTTTGACGATGTTGGTGTGGTCGTTCTCGTAGATGCCGAAGCGCAAGCTGAACATATCGCGCAGCAGGGCGTAGGGCGACGTTCGGGTTTCCTGGCGTGCGCGGCCCTTGAAGAGCTGCGGCGTTGGGGAGCATTGCATGGCCCACTGCTCGAATTCGTGTACCAACCGGGATTTGCCGATGCCGGCTTCACCGGTGACATGGATGACGACGGGATGTTGCTGCTCTTCAACCTGGCGATAGACTTGCTGCAATTGCTCCAGCTCGGTGTGGCGCCCGATCATGTGGGCGGTAACGCCTTCGGCGTTGCGAGTCTGGCCCGGTTGGATGAAAGGCAGCGCCTCGATGATCTGATAAGCCTGCACCGGCTCGGCAAAGCCCTTGAGATTCAGGGGCGGCAGCGCATGTCCCTGGAACAGACCGCGCACGTGCTGGTAAGTATCGTGTGAGATGAGGATGCCGCCTGGCGGGGCGATGCCTTCCAGGCGATAGGCGAGGTTCACCGTGGGGCCAATCGCCGTGTATTCGCCGGTAGTGCTTAACGTGCTCAATACCACCGACCCTGTGCTGATGCCGATGCAGAAATCCAGGGGAATGGGGATCTTGACCTGGGGGCGCAGTTCCTGGATCAGGCGTTTGATGTCGAGAGCCGCGAGGAGAGCCTGTTCGGCGTCATCCTCACGCGCCTGGTCTGCCCCCCAGAAAGCCATCACCGAATCGCCCATGTGCTTGTCAATGCGCCCGCCGCGTTGCAGGATGATGCGGTCAATGCGGCTCCAGAGCAGGCTGAGCAGCTCGGTGATTTTTTCGGCGTCCAGATGTTCGGAGAGTTGTGTGAAGTCGGTGATGTCGGCGAAGAGCACCGTGATCTGTTTGCGTTGCTCCGTGGTCGTGGGGGGGAGGCGCAACCGGGTCATCTTCTCGCGCAACGCCAGGATCGCGGTATCTGCGACCGCCGTTCCCAGCTGTTCGCGCTGTTGCTCCAGGGTGAGAATGGCTTGCTGGATGAGTTCGCTCTCGCTCACGCGCCGTTACTCCGTATCTGATCAGCCGTCACTTGCAGTGGATGTTGCCCATCCTGACTGAATGTCACACTACGCCAAGTATACCACAGGAGTCGGGCGATTGGGAACAGCCAGAGCCGCCGGTCCTGGCGCATACTATCCAGGCCGTGAGCGTTTTCGAGCGCAGATTTTGCAGATGACGCAGATTTTCTCGTTTAGCGTTTGATCTGCGTCATCTGCGTGAATCAGCGTTGATTGGCGTCCAAGCTCAAAGTGCTTAACGTGACGGCATCAGGGCGTATCATGCACCAGTAATGGTAGGTAGAGCCGTTTCCAGGGCAGCGCTGTGGTGTGCAGCGTGGCGCGGGCTTCTACCGTTGGCGCGCCACGGGAGACGGCGACGATGTGGGCTATATCGCTCCCTATGACATCGAAGCCCAGCGTCACGGTGACGGTGATCGTGCGCGATGCTTCCGCCGCCAGCGTGAGCACATTCGGCGTGATGACGGTGGGCCAGGCTTCCTCGCCGGTGGTGCTGAGATCGAAGGTGTCTGCGCCGTTGCCGGTGTTTTGCACCGTGAGCGTGTAGCTGACGGCGGCGTTCGGGAAGCTGCTTCGCGCGGCGCTGAGCGGCGTGAGGGTGACGCCGTGGGTCAGGGTGATGGGGCGGGCCAGCACATCCACGGCGGCTGTGGCAGTGCTGGCGGCGTCCGCCGCGCAATTCCACACGGTCAGCGTTGCCGTATGTGCGCCGGTGCTGGTGAAGGTATGCGTCATGCCGGTGATGGGATTGGCTTCACCGGTGAGCGGCTCGCCGGGGCCGGCGCCGAAGTCGAGGGTGTAGGTGTAGGGGGCGGTGAAATCGGCGGGGCTGAGCGCCGCCTCGAAGGCGACCAGCGTGTCGGTGTAGATGGGACTTGGCGTCAGCACGGCGAGAGAGGCGTCGGTGAGCGCGATGCAGGGCGACGGCGCTTCGAGGTCCAGGAAGGCTGTGCTGAAGGGGCCCCACTTGCCCTGATCGTTGCGCCCGTGGACGAAGACGAGATGCCGTCCGGGCGCGAGGGCGCCGGTGTCGAGCACGGCGCGCGCTTGCTCGCTGGTGCTGCCCCAACTGCCGTCAACGGGGGCCATGGGGATGCCGGTTCCGTCCGCGCCCGGCGCGCCGATGAAGACCTCGGCGGCAGTTACGGGACGCAGCCCCGCGTTCCCGTGACGCCGGTCGGCGATGGTGGCCTGTATGGTGATGGCGTCGCCCACCACACTGGCGGAAGGCGCAAGCGTGACGTTGAGCGCATCCGGGCCGTAGACGATGCGATAGGGCGCGGCGGCGATTTTGTGCGCGTAGAGGAAAGCGGGCTTGTTTTCGGCCCAGAAATTGCGCGACATGCCGTCAATGCCGTCAATGCAGCCATAAGCCGGGAAGAAGCCGCCGCAGGCGCCGCTTTGAGGGCCTACCTCGAAAGTGAACGACGCAATGCCGAATTTGCCGTAGGTCCAGTCATCGGTGGCGCCATCCACAGCGTATCCGATATAACCGACGGGATTGAAGCCGTTGAAGTAGGCGAATTTTTCCCCGATGGCCCGTAGTTGGGTGTAGTTGGGGGAGGGGCCGTAGTAGGAATTGTCAATGCCCCAAGGCCACAATACATAGTCGCTGTAGCTGTGCAGGGTGATGAAGATGCCCATGGCATCCTCCGGCGCGGCGGGCGGAATCTGATCGTCGCCGTTAGGGCCGTTTTGGTCGCGCATCACCTGGGCGAAGAAAGCCTGGAATGCCTGGGTCTCCGGCTCAGAGGCGCGACTGACGCCGCGATAAGTATCGTTACAGGGGTCTGTGCTCGAACCCCAGCAGCAGCCCCACAGGAAGCTGTGGTTGCGGTTGAGATCCACGCCGAATCTTCCGGTGGGGCAGAGCGTGTTGTTCATGTTCTTGCGGCGGTTGGCGGAAGTGTTCATCTCGTTGACCACGTGCCCATCGGGATTCGCCATCACCAACACGTAGAGCACGTGCTGATCCACCAGCCAGGTGACATCGGGGTCTACGCCGTAGCCGCCCTCCCCGTTGTAGCCATCGAGCAGGTATTTGATGTAGCGGATGGCGAGCTCCGGCGTTGAAACCTCACGGGCGTGGATGGTGGCGTAGAGGAAGAACGTGGGTTTGTCTGCGATGGGGCCAAAGGCGGCGTCCTCGTTGGTGATGCGCAGCACCCAGATGTCGCGGGTCGTTTGCCAGGTGTTGCCAATATCGAAGAGCTCGGTCAGCTCAGGATAGGCCGCGTTGGTGTTTTGCAGGAAGTTCACGATATAGCGGCGATTGGGGTTGGAATAGAATTCGCTGAAGTAATAGTACCTGGGATCCAGCGGCGCGCGATCGCTGCGCAACCAGGCCGTCTTCTCCGGATCCAACGCCGTTTGGTAGCCCAGGTCTTGCAACCATGCCAGTTGTTCCGGCGTCACCGCCGCCACGACGTATCCCGCGTCTCGATGCGCCTCCCAGATGTCAAGCTCGCCAGCGACGGCGTCGAGGTGGGCCTTGTCGTTCACGTAGAGCCGGATGACGACGGGGGCGGAGGGACTGGCGCTCGTCGGCCCGACGATGGGCTGAAGTCCCAGAGGCAGCAGCAGAATGGCAATTAGCATAGTAGTCCAGAATTTCGAGTGTAAGCGATGCATGACAAGCTCCTATGAAAGTTATGAAGGATGAAGGCGGAAGGATGAAGAAGAAAACCTCTGCTCCTCTGCGCCTCCCCGTCTCTGCGTTAACAATTTTCATCTGCGGGGCTGTTCCGCAACATGGAAGCTCCTCAAATGCAGAAATGGGTGAGCAGTGTGCGTGCGGCGAATGACTCACGGCTCACGGCTCTCTACGAACTATTTGTCGCTATCGTTGGTGTGTCAATTGCTTGCGGAGACTTTGGCGCGCAGATGGACACCTTCGCGGTTTGTAAGTGTACAGCTGCCTGATAGGCTGTCAAAAAGCCAGTCCGCGACATTGACATTCCCGCCGTTATTTGTATAATGTGCTCATAAATTGAGCGATTACTCACTTTTATAGCTGTATTCTATCCAGAGGACATGACGGTAAAGACACCCTCGACAACCTTACGGGCGCGACGCCAGCGGCGCATCGAACGCCGACGGCAGGAGATCATGGCAGCGGCGGTGCGGCTTTTTGCTGAGAAGGGCTATGCGCACACCACCACCAAAGAGATCGCCGAAGCCGCCGATGTGGCGGAGGGCACGCTGTACAACTACTTCGCTGGCAAGCGGGAGATTCTGCTCGCGGTCATCGCCGAGACGCAAGCGGCGATAGAAGTCGTGTTGAATGAGAGCGAATCTTTAGTGGCGCGCGCCGATATCGTGAACGTGGTCGCCACGCTCTTCGATCTGGTGGTCTCGCGGCTGGCGTTCGTCCGCACTCTGATGACGGAGGCCTGGTTGGACAATGTGATTTTGCAGGATTTCGTTGTCGAACGGGTGCAACAGCTCGACCGGCGGATTCAGGGGTTCATCGTGGAGCGCATCGAAGCCGGCGCTTACCGGGACATCAACCCGGCGCTCGTCTCGCGCATGTTGATGGGGATGTTCATTGCCGCCGTCATTCCGGTGCTGCGCGGCGTTATCCCGCCGCCGACGGTCGAGGAACGCTGCGCTCTCGCCGAAGAACTCGTGGACCTGATTCTCGATGGCATCCGGGTTCGCGCCGTGTGAGTGTGTGACATGTGGAAACGCATCTGGGCTATCACGCAGAAAGAATTCATCCACACCTTGCGGGATCGCAGCACGCTGGTGTTGTTGCTCACGCTGCCGTTGTTGCAGCTGTTTCTCTTTGGCTTCGCCATTGATATGAACATCATGCACATTCCCACGGCGGTTGCGGATCAGAGCCTCGATTCCGCAAGCCGGGCTTTCGTGGCGGCGTTGCAGAATTCGGGCTACTTCGACGTGATCCTCTACGTGAACAGCGAGGCCGAGGCATCCCGCGTGATTGACGCTGGCGCGGCGCAGGTCGCCGTCATCATCCCCACCGATTTTGCGGCGCGGGTGACGCGCGGCGACGCCCAAACCTTGATCCTGATTGATGGCTCGGATCTCTTCACTACGATGGCGGCGTTCAATGTGGCGGCAGTGATTGCGCAAGCGCACGCCTCCGAGGTGTTGATGCAGCGGGTAGCGCGCTCTGGCTTGCCTGTTTCGGGCGGCCTGCCCCTGGATACGCGCTTTCGAATTCTTTACAATCCCGATCAGCGGCAACTGTGGTTCGTGATTCCCAGCATGACCGCGATGCTGTTGCAGACCTCCAGCGTCGCTTTGACCGCGTTGGCGGTGGTCCGTGAGCGCGAGGCGGGCACGATGGAACAGCTATTGGTGACGCCCATCCGCCCGTTGGAGTTGATGCTCGGAAAGATGGCGCCCAACCTGGTGATTGCCATGATCAATATGACGACGGTCGTCGCCACAGGCGTGCTCATCTTTGGAGTGCCGTTTCGGGGCAGCTTTGCCCTCTTCGCGGCCCTTTCGTTGCTCTACGTGTTTTCGGGGCTGGGACTGGGGCTGTTCATCTCCACGATCTCCAAGAACCTGAAACAGGCGCAGCAGCTCATCACGATGGTAATTATGATCGGAGCGGTGTTGGGAGGGTTCATGTTTCCGCGGCATACGATGCCGCCGCTGTTGTGGTGGGCCGGCAATTTCTTCCCGATGACGTATTTCATCCCCATTGCGCGGGGAATCATCACCAAAGGCGTCGGTTTTGAATCCCTGTGGCCGAATGTGGCGCCGCTAGCGCTCTACAGCATCGGCTTGATGGTGCTGGCAGCGCGCCTCTTCCGCCAACGGCTCTAGCGCCCTGTTGCCTGATCGTCTGATCGCCTTTTCGCTTAATCGCTTAATCGCCTTTTCGCCTTTTCGTTTTTTCGCTTAATCGCCTTTTCGCTTAATCGCCATGTCACTCAAACGTATCGCCGCCATCATGCGCAAAGAGATGATCCAGACGTTGCGGGATTGGCCCACGCTGGTCATGATTTTGCTGTTGCCGGTGTTGGAATTGCTCATCTTTGCCTACATCGGCAATATGACTGTCGAGCACATCCCCACCGTGGTGGCCGATCTGAGCAAAGACGCCCGCAGCCGCGCCTTTGTCAATGCGCTGACCATCTCCGGCTTTTTCGATGTGGTGCAGGATGTGGGCAGCGAAGCCGCCGTCATCCGCGCCATTGATGATGGCGTAGCGCAAGCGGGGGTGGTCATTCCGCCGCAATTTGCCGCGCATGTCGAGCGGGGAACCGCGCAGGCGCTCATCATCATTGATGGGAATGACCCTTTCCTGCTGCAATCGGGCTATGCTGCGGCGAACGCCATCGCGCAGGCGCACGGAATGGCGCTGCTGCTGGAAAGCGCCACGCGGCAGGGCATGGCCGGGGTAGGGACGCTGCCTATCGCTACCTCGACGCGCATTCTGTACAATCCCACCATGGAAACCGTGGTTTTCCTGGTGCCGGGCATCGCGGCGCTGGTGTTGCAAATTCAGGCGATTGGCACAGCGGCGATGACGGTCGTCCGCGAACGCGAGCTGGGCACGCTGGAGCAGCTGCTGGTCACGCCTGCCCGCCCGCTGGAAATCATCATCGGCAAGATGGTGCCTGGCGTGCTCACGACCACCACGATCATGGCGACTATTCTGGGTATCGGCGTTTTTGGCTTTGGCGTCGCCTTTCGGGGATCCATCTGGCTTTTTGCCTGGCTCTCGCTGATCTTCATCGTCTCCGGGTTGGGATTGGGGTTGCTGATGTCCACTATTGCTCAAAACCAGCGCCAGGCGCAGCAGCTGACCACGCTGCTGATGTTGATCACCATGCTGCTGAGCGGCGTGGTGTACACGCGCCTGACCATGCCCAAAATCGTGCAGCGCGTGGGCGATTTCATCCCCGCGACGTACTTCATCCGCATTGCGCGCGGCATCATCACCAAAGGGGTGGGGATGACTTTCCTGTGGCGCGATGTGCTGGTGCTGGTCGTCTACGGTATCATCGTCACGGTCGTTGCAGGGAGCACTTTCAAGAAGCGGTTGGATTGATGTCACATGACGTAACGATTACGACATACGATCTGGTCAAGGTCTTCCACACGCGGCGGGGGACGGTGCGCGCGGTGGATGGCGTGACGCTGGAAGTGCGTCGCGGTGAGACGTTTGGCCTCATCGGGCCGGATGGCGCGGGGAAGACCACCACGACGCGGGTGATTCTGGGGCTGCTGCGCCGCACTGCTGGCGCGAGCGCCATCCTCGGCTACGACTCCATGCGCGACGCTTACGCCATCCGCGAGCGGGTGGGGTACATCGCGCAGCGCTTCGCCCTGCCCGCCGATCTCACGGTGATGGAAAGTATGCGCTTCTTTGCCGATGTCCATGGCGTGAGCGCCGCCGAGCAGAAGCGGCGCATTCCCGAATTGCTGGAATTCGCCGGTCTGACGGCTTTTACGAAACGGCTCGGCGGGCGGCTTTCCGGCGGCATGAAGAAGAAGCTGGCGCTGGCGTGCAGCCTCGTGCATCAGCCGCAGGTCGTGCTGCTCGACGAACCGACGCTTGGCGTGGATCCCGTGAGCCGCCGGGAGTTCTGGAATCTCCTGGGCCGCCTGCGCGCCGAGCAGGGCATGACGATTTTCGTCTGCACGCCCTACATGGATGAGGCCGAGCGCTGCGACTGGGTTGGCTTGCTTTACCAGGGCCAAATCATCGCCCGGAACACGCCCGCCACCATCAAGCGGATGGCGCCGGGGCGGCTGCTGTCTTTCGCGCCGCAGCCCTTTCCGCCCGCCGAGCGCCTGGTCACGGGCATGGAAGGCGTGCTGGAAGTGCAGACCTACGGCGCGCACCTGCACGTTTTCGTGGATGATGTGGCCCTGCGCCAGCCGCAGCTCGAAGCCGCCCTGCGCGCCGAAGGCATCCGCCATGAAGGCTTCCGCGAGATCGAACCGCGCATGGAAGAAGCTTTCATCTCGCTCGTGCGCCGCCGCCGGGCCGAAGAACCGCAACCCAGCCTTTCAAAGTGGGATGGGCTTTCCAGCCCGTCAAAGTAGGGGGCTTTCCAGTCTGTCAGAACAGGATATTCCATGCGACTTCCCTGGCAACGCCGCGAAATTGAACCGGAACCGACGGAGCATCCCATCATCGTCGAGCACCTCACCAAGCGCTTCGGCGATTTTGTCGCTGTGGATGATGTGAGCTTTCACGTCAACGCGGGCGAAGTCTACGGCTGGCTGGGCCCCAATGGCGCGGGGAAGACGACGACGATTCGTATGTTGCTGGGGCTGCTGACGCCCACTTCTGGGCGGATGCGGGTGCTCGGCTACGATCCGGCGACGCAGGCGAAGGCCATGCAGGCGCAGGTCGGCTACATGTCCCAGCTCTTCACGCTCTACGAAGACCTGACCGCAGCGGAAAACATCCGCTTCTACGGGCTGGCGTATGGCCTGCCGCGCGATGTGCTGCGGCAGCGCCAGGCGGAGATCATCGCCATGGCGGGCCTCGAAGGGCGCGAGCACGAGCTCACGGCGCATCTCTCCGGCGGCTGGAAGCAACGCCTGGCCCTGGGCTGCGCCATCGTCCACAACCCCAGGGTGGTCTTTCTCGATGAGCCGACGGCGGGCGTGGACCCCATCAGCCGCCGCGAATTCTGGGGGCTGATCTACGCCATGGCGAAGAAGGGCGTCACCGTGCTGGTGACCACGCATTACATGGACGAGGCCGAACTCTGCCAGCGGGTGGCTTTCATCAGCGAGGGGCGGCTCATCGCGCTCGATTCGCCGGAGCGGCTCAAATCCACCGCCATGCGGGGACAAATTCTCGAAGTCAGCACCCCCATGCCGGATCGAGCGATGCAGCTGTTGCAGGCGGCGCACCGCAGCGGCGCGCTGCCGCTCCTGGATGTGGCGCTCTACGGGGCGCAGCTGCACGTTGTCGTGCCCGACGCTGCCGAGGGCAAGCGCTGGCTGCACGAGTATCTGTATAGCCATGAGGTGAGCGTCACGGCTATCGAGTGGATCGCCCCGACGCTGGAGGATGTGTTCATCTCCTCGGTCAAACCCCGTGGAGAGTGAATTGGTTTTGGGATCGAAATGAGGTGTAGCATGTGGCAGAAGTTGTGGTTGCCGTTGATACTTTTCACCCTGCTGCTGAGCGGTTGCCAGGGAGTGAAGCCGGGCGTTTCGGTGGACGCGCCGTTGGAGGCTTCGGGCATCATCCAGGCCGAAGAGGTGCTCATTGCCAGCGAGTTCGGCGGACTGGTGGCCGAAATCGCGGTGGAAGAGACCGACGCGGTGACGCCCGGCGACGTGTTGTTGCGTTTCGATACGGCGATGCTCGATGCGCAGATCGAAGCGCTGGCGGCGCTGGTCGCCGTGGCGGAGGCGGGCGTGGCCCAGGCGCGGGCGGGCGCACGCCCCACGCAGGTCGCCGTGGCAGAAGCGCAGCTCGCCCAGGCGCAGATCGGGCTGCTCGCGGCGCAGCAGGCGGTGAGCGACACGCAACGCCTGTTGGAGACCCCGCAAGACCTGGAGCTCCAGATCGCCGTGACCCGCGCCCAGATCGAGGCGGCGCAGCATCGGGAGCAACAATCGGCGGCGTACAAGGATCTGGCCGAAAGCGTCCTGCCGGCTGCGGCCGCCGCCGTGGCGGAGTGGGGCGAGGGCGGGCGGCAGCGTTTCCCCGTCAACTGGGATGACGTGCTCGACCAGCTGCCGCCGGAGCTCATCGAGCTGTTGCCCGATCTTCCCGGCGATCAGCCGTTCCCGCTGCCCGATGGCGACTACAACTGGGGCGATTGGGAGCTCATTGTGATTGATGGGCAGCCGCAGCTCTACCGCTGGGTGAACATCGTCATTCCAGAGGCGGCGCATCTCGCGCCGCACTACGCCTGGCAGGCGTGGATCGGTCTCAATGCGGCGCTGCTCAACCGCGAGGGGCTGGAGGCCAAACTGGCTGATCTCTACGCCCGGCGCGCTCATCCGCAGGCTCTCATCTCTGCTGCGAATACGGCGCTGACGGCGCGCCGGCAGGTCGAAGCGCAGGCGGCGATGGCCCAGGCGCAGGTAGAGGGCCTCCGCGCTGGCTTGCAGCCGGCCGATCTCGCCGCGCTGGAGGCGCGCCTGGCCCAGGCGCAGACGGGGCTGGCCTCGCTGCTGCAGCAGCGCGAGATGCTTACCCTGCGCGCGCCGGTGACGGCCACGGTCGTGAGCCTGGCGGTGCATCGGGGGGAGGTGGCGGCGCGCGGCGCGCCGCTGATGGCGCTGGCCGATCTGCAACGTTTGAATCTCACGGTCTACGTGCCGCAGACGCAGCTGGGGCGGATTGCGTTGGGGCAGCCGGTGCGCATCACCGTGGATAGCTTCCCCGGTCAGATCTTCGAGGGCCAGGTGAGCCACATCGCGGATACGGCGGAGTTCACGCCGCGCAACGTGGCGACCAAAGAGGAGCGGGTGAACCTGGTCTTTGCTGTGACCATCCGCGTTCCCAACCCCGATGGCGCGCTCAAGCCGGGAATGCCGGCGGATGTGGTGTTTCCGTGACCCGGCGGGAGGGCTGCGGCGGTGGGGAGATGGGGGGCAGAGGAGCTGGGGAGATTGGGAGCAGAGGAGCAGAGGGGATGGCGTTATGTACCGGTTTGGCGATTTGTTGAGTTGCCGATTTGCTAATTCGTTGATTTGCAGAGTTGTCGGGCTGTTGGCGGTTGCTGCGGCGCTGCTCGTGGGATGCGCGGGGGGCCTGGGCGGCGCTTCCGAGCCGCCGCTGGTCGCTTCCGGGACGATTCGCGCGGTGGAGGTGCGCATCGCCAGCGAGCTCGGCGGGCGCGTGGCGGAGATTCCCGTGCAGCTGGGCCAGACCGTGCGAGCCGGCGACGTGCTCGCGCGGCTGGATGCGACGCCCTGGTTGCTCCAGCTGGCGCCGGCGGAGGCGGGCATCGCTGTGGCGCGCGCCGATTTCGAGGCGCTCAAAGCCGTCCCCCATCCGGCAGAGATCGCGGCGGGGCGGGCAGCGGTGGCGTTGGCGGAAGCCGAAGCCGAGGGTGCGCGCCTCGCTTGGGAAGAGGCCCTGGCGCAGGTGGAACAGCCCCAGGAGTTGGATACCCAGATCATCAATGCCCGGACGCAAGTTGCGCTAGCAGCGCAGGGAGTCGCAAAAGCAGATGCCGACTTGCGGAACGCGCAATATCGCTACGACCGCCACCAGATAACGGTATGGGAACTTGAAGCGGCGCGCCAGGCTCTTGCCGCCGCGCAGGCGGATGAACGCACGGCGCGCACCTTGCTCGCGCAATTGCTGCGCATTCGCCAGGAGCCGCTGGGCTACGTGGCGCAGGCCAACGCCGCCGAAGGGCGCTATCGCGCCGCCGCAGCGGGCGTGCTCGTGGCGCAGGCGCAGCTGGATGACTTGCTCGCCGGTCCCACGCCGGAGGAACTTGCCGTCGCCGAAGCGAAGGTGCGGCAGGCCGAGGCGGAGGCTCAGGTGTTGCGCGTGCAGGTCGAGAAATCCACGCTCCTCAGTCCGGTGGATGGGGTGGTGCTGACGCAGGTGCTGCGTCCCGGTGAGCTGGCGGCGCCCGCTGCGACCATTCTCACCGTGGCGGATCTCAGCGTGGTCACGCTGGAGGTGTTCGTGCCGCAGAACCGCATCGGGCAGGTGCAGCTGGGGCAGCCCGTGCAGGTGACGCTGGATGCGTTCCCCGGACGCAGCTTCGAGGGGCGTGTGCTGCGCATCGGCGATACGCCGGAGTTCACGCCGCGCAACGTCGCCACTGCCGAAGAGCGCCTCAACACCTTCTACGCTGTGCGGATTCGCTTGGAGAATCCCGAGGGTCTCCTCAAACCGGGCATGCCCGCCGACGCGCGCTTCTGAACGCGCGCACAAACACGCCAGGATTTGCGCGCTGCTCGGCTCAGGCGAAGCTTTGAACGCAGATTTTTTACCTTCTGATCAGCGAAAATCTACGTCCATCTGCGTTTGCCTGCGTTCAAATGGCTGCGTGGTGGACAAAACCTCAGCACAAATAATCCGCTTGTTGAGTTTGCATGTTTTGCAACATTGGCGGATAATGGGGGACATGAGCGATATGATGCACGTCATGTTGATGATGGCTCCCGGCCAGCCTTTGACTCCGACACAAATGCCAATACCCATCCCTGCCGCTGGGCAGGTGCTCGTGCGCGTTCACGCCTGCGGCGTCTGCCGCACCGACCTGCACGTCCTCGATGGCGAGCTGCCCCATCCCAAACTGCCGCTGATTTTGGGACATGAGATCGTCGGCGAGGTGGTCGCCCTGGGCGCTGGCGTGACGGGTTTCGAGGTTGGCGCGCGCGTGGGCATTCCCTGGCTGGGATACACCGATGGCGCCTGTCGCTTCTGCCAGCAGGGGCAGGAGAATCTTTGCGATGCGGCGCGCTTCACCGGCTACACCCTCGATGGCGGCTACGCGGAATACACGGTCGCGGATGCGCGCTACACGTTCCCCCTGCCCGGCGGCGGCGACCCGGCGGAATTGGCGCCCTTGCTTTGTGCCGGCTTGATCGGCTACCGCGCCTACCGGTTGGCAGGAGAAAACGCGCACCGTATAGGATTATATGGCTTTG
>CAZDSF010000038.1:33807-38262 GCA_964508025.1 uncultured Anaerolineales bacterium | reverse complement strand
ACATCAGGAATCCTACCACGAGGGGTTTAACATCGTTTCAAGGTAAGGTTAAGATTGTGTAAACAAATCCCCAAGGCAGCGAAGCATCACGTCACCTTGGGGATTCCTCAAAGGGCATCGCCAGCGTATCGGCGGCCCTTAGCCGAAGCGGTTATTCAGACGCCAGAGCGCTGTGCAACGCCCGCCAGAAGTCCTCTCGCATGGCCAAAATATCAATCTCGGTGTAGACGAAGATCTCGCGCTGGGCATTTTCGGGCGGGGGCAGGATGCGTTTTTCGCAAGCCAGTTCGGGCCGCAGCAGGGCTTCGATGAGCGCCAGATCCCACATAATCCAGGTCCGATTATCGGGGGCAAACTCGCGCCAGCGGTTGGCGAGACATTCACCGAGCGGCCCGGTCCCCGCCAGTTGGGTGTAAGTTGCATCGCGTTCGAAGACCAGCTCGCGGCTGGGATTGGTTGCCATGACATGCACTTCCAGCCCCTCGGCGTTGAACACGAAATCGAGCGCGTTCAAGTCGTTGCGGGCGTTGAACTCCGACTTATTCCAAATCCGGCTGGGTGGGTCGTAGTGCGTGCCCATCAGGTATAGGGCAACCTTTGAAATGATGTCGGGCGCCAAGGCGATGGCGGAGGCGACGTTAGTGAGCGCGCCCTGGGCGGCAATAGTCAGTTTTTGCCCGGCAGGGACGGCGCGGGCAGTCTCGATGATGAATTGCGCGGCGGGCGAGTCGCTCGGTTCGCTGCCGCCCCAGGGTTTGCCCATGATCATCTCCGCGCCGGGCAGGGCAGGGATGTCGGTTCGATTGGCGGCGGCAAGCAGTTGCTCGTTGAGCGCCTGGCTGCGGGCAACCGTATCGGGCGGGGAAAGCCGGTGATGCCACTGCGCGGCGGTCAGACCGACGATGTTCAGCCCGGGTTCGACCAGACAGCGGGCAATGGCATACAGGTCGTCAATCTCGTTGGCGGTGTCGGCGTCAATGAGCAAGCCATAGGGGATGAGGGGGTGCTTCGACATATCGCTCCTCAAAAAGGATGAAAGATGAAGGCGGAAGGATGAAAACCTCCGCATGGCAATTTTTGCTTATCGGGGCTGTATTCCAGGTTCGGCAACGCGCCTCTGAGCAGCGGGTGAGCAGTGAGCAGTTCGCCACGCTCAAACTGCTCACTGCTCTCTACGTCCAGCGAACTATTTTCATCCACGGGGCTATCCTGTGCGTTCGGCAGCGCTCCTACTTGAACTGCGGCAAATACGGCGCGTTTTGCTCGAACATCTTGTCCACCATCTCGCGGATTTCCGCCAGCGAGAGAACGGCGGCGGACAGCGGGTCGTGGGCAATGGCCTGATAGACCAGCCGCCGGTCACCGGTGAGCGCGGCTTCGACGGCCATCTCCTCGATTTGGGAACTGAAATTGGTCAGCAGGGCGCACTGCGGCGGGAGCGCGCCGACATGCACCGGCTCGAATCCCTTTTTGCTGGCCCAGACCGGCACTTCAACACACGCACCCTGCGGCAGGTTGGTGACCAGCCCGGTATTCGAGACATTGCCGTTGAAGCAGAACGGCTCGCCGCCCTGCAGGGCGTTGATGATGTAAGCGGCGTATTCGTGTCCGCGCTTGAGGTCTAACGGCTGATTGAACCAGTCTTTCACTTCCTGCTGCCAGGTGCCTTCGCGGCGCTCGTATTCGCGCAGGATGTAAGCATACTCACCCGGATTCCAGCCCGTGCCGTGCGTGCAGTATTTTTCAATCAAGTCGGGGCGCTTGCGGAACCACCAGTTGTATTCGGAGTTGTGTCCGCTCGATTCGGTGACGTAGTAATCGAGCGCGAGGAACATCTCGTTGCGGACGATTTCTTCGTTATAGATTTCGGGACGCTCGGTGACGGCTTTGCGGATGAACGGGTAGGCATCCTGCCCGTTCCACTCGAATTTGACGTACCATGCCATGTGATTGATTCCGGCGCAGGTGTAGGTGATTTCGCTCATCGGCGCGCCAATCCAACGCGCCAGCATTTCCGCCGTCCCCTGCACGCTGTGGCACAAGCCGGTCAGTTGAATGTTGCTCTCGCGCTGCATGGCGCGACAGAGCATCGCCATCGGGTTGGTGTAGTTGAGCATGGTGGCATTCGGGCAAAGACGTTCCATATCATGTGCGATGCCCAGCATCACCGGAATGGTGCGCAGGGCGCGGAAAATGCCGGAAACGCCGCGCGTGTCGCCAACGTTGATATCTACGCCGTAGGATTTGGGGATTTCGATGTCGTGCCGCCAGACGCTTACGTCCCCGGCCAGGATGGTGACGAGCACCGCGTCCGCGCCTGCGAGGGCCTCCTCGCGGCTGAGCGTGGCCTGCACTGTGGCGGGGTAATTGCCCGCTTCGACGATACGCTTCACAGAGCGCTCGGCAAAGTCGAGCCGCTCCTGGTTGATGTCCATCAGGGCGATGGTAGCGTCTTGCAGGCGCGGGAAGGTCAGCACGTCGCGCACCAGTCCGCGCGTAAAGCCGAGACTGCCTGCGCCGATGAAAGCGATTTTGGTCATAAGAATCCCCCTTTGATTTTAGATTTTTGATTTTAGATGACTCTACTGAAAAAAGAAAAACTCACCCCGTGACCCTCCGTATCCTCATCAGTGATGGGTAGAGATTGCCTGCCCGCTTTGCAGGCTGGCATACGCGCCGTTCAGGCGCAGCAGTTCTTCATGCGCGCCGATTTCCACGATTCGACCCTGTTTCATGAGCACGATTCTATCCGCATTGCGGATGGTGGACAGGCGATGCGCCACGATGAAGGTGGTGCGTCCGCGCATCAGGCGCGCGAGGGCCTGCTGAATCAGAGCTTCGGATTCGGTATCCAGAGCGGAGGTAGCTTCATCGAGGATGAGCACGCGCGGATTGCGGATGAGGGCGCGGGCAATCGCCAGGCGCTGTTTCTGCCCGCCGGAGAGTTTCGCGCCGCGCTCGCCGATGTGGGTCTCCAGCCCGTCGGGCATCTCCTGCACAAAATCCCAGGCGTTGGCGTCGCGCAGAGCGGCTTCCACCACCGCATCGGGGACATTGGTCAGACCATAGGTGATGTTTTCGCGCACCGTGCCTTCGAAGAGAATGGATTCTTGCGGCACGACCGAGAGGAAACGGCGGTAGGTGCGCAGGTCGAGTTCGTTCATGTCGCGCCCATCGAGCAGAATGCGCCCGGCAGTGGGGCGGATGAAGCCAATCACCAGGTTCAGCACGGTGGATTTGCCCGCGCCGGAGGGGCCGACAAAAGCGATATTCTGTCCAGCAGGAACTTCCAGCGAGAAATCACTAATCGCTGACACATCGGTGTCGGGGTAGCGAAAGCAGACGTTCTCGAAGCGGAACTCGCCGCGCACGGCTTCGACGGGGAGCTTGCCCTCGTTTTGCTCCAGGTCGGGAGCTTTCAGCACTTCACCGACCGAACGAATCGCCTCCATGCCCCTGGCAATCGGCGGCATGAGATTGACCAGCGTCATCACCGCGCCCGTCAGGCTGGCAAAGTAGCCGCTCAACATCACCACCTGGCCCGCCGTGATGGGCAAAATCTGGTGGTAAGCCACCCAGGCGGCGGTCACCAGGCACAAGACGTTGAACATGCTGTACGTCACCCACGAAAGCGAGCCGAAGACGGCGTTCATCATGTCCAATTCCAGCCCGGCCTTGCGCACGTTGGAGAGGGTCTCATCCACCCGCTCCAGCTCGTCCTCCTCCAGGCCATGCGCGCGCGTGATAGGAATGAGATGCGTCATCTCGGTCAGGCGGGCCGACATCCGCTCGACCTGCTGCCGGAAGCGCTGATTGCGTTCGGCCAATCCGCGCCGCATGGTTTGCACCAGGAAAGCCGAAATCGGCACAATCACCAGGAAAAAGGGCAGGAACACCGGGGCGCGAAGGGCCGTAATGACCAGCGCCCCCACCAGGCCGCTCAGCGCGCTCAGGCCGCCATCAAAGAGCGTGCGCACCATCTGCTCGATGTTTTCGACATCGCGCACCACTTTGGTTTGCAGCACCCCGGCGCTGGCGCGGGTAAAATACCCGATGGAGAGCCGCTGTAACTGACGGGAAAGGCCCGAACGCAGGCGCGTTTCGACGCTGCGCAGGGCGGCGCTCAACTGCCGCATGTACAGGACGTGCATGGGCATATTCTGGAAAATCAGCAGCGCCAGCAGGAGCGCGTTCCACCACAGATCGGCAATCGGTTTTTGCTCTACCACGACATCAATGATGTTGGCGGTGAGCAGGGGCAAGAGCCAGACCGGGCTGTGTTTGATGACAAAGGCCACCGCCGCCAGGATGAGGCGCGGGCGGTCGGCGTCGAACAGAAGCCACAGCGTTTTGAACGGAGATTTTCCCAGGAAGTAGGATTCGAGAAAGGGTTGCGTCATGGTGTGAGCAAATTCATCCTTCGATCAGAGTTTCCTGCCAGAATGCATTGAAAAT
>CAZDSF010000038.1:0-33707 GCA_964508025.1 uncultured Anaerolineales bacterium | reverse complement strand
CCGCATTCGTTGTGCCGGAAACGCATCCCGGCTTCATCAAGGCGGTCGAAGACGTTGCGCACGATGTGCAAGGCTTCTTCTTCCATGCCTTCGGCGAACAGGTGCGCGGCAAAGAAGTATTCGGCGCCGGTCCAAGGGTTTTGCCACTGCGAGAAAGGCCACTCGTCAGGAAATTCGTCGTTGGGACAGCTGCCGTTGGCAAGGAAGCGTCCGTCTTCGTTGAGATTATACGTCAGGATGCGCTCGAGCATAGCGCGGACGCGCGCCGGGTCAGGCGCGCGCGGCAAACCGGTCAGCAGGGCAAAAGCTTCGCCGTTCAGGGCGTCGGTGTGCAATCCCTGGTCAATCGGCTTGGCAGCCAACAAGTTCAGGCGGGCGTCTGCGGCTCCGGCGCCCTCGCCCTCGCGCAGGACGGCTTTGTAGCATCCATCCTGCCAGAGCAGTTGTTCGAAGGAAGCGCGCCCCTGTTCCCAGCGCGCCTGACATTCCGCAAAATCGGTCTCGCCCAGGGCTTCCGCCATCGTCCGCGCGGCTTGCAGGGCCGCCAGGTAGAGGTCTGCCATGTACGCGACGACGCCTACCATGTGCCAGTGGTCGTAGGTGATGCCGCCTTCGATGAAGGGCAGACCCATCTCCAGCCGGTCGAGGGACTGGACGAAGCGCAGGGCGCGGCGGGCGCTCTGCCAGTGGCGGCGCAGCAGGGCGTCATCCCCGCTCCAGCGCCAGTCGCGGAAGAGCGCCAGGACGTATTGCAGGTTGACATCCCAGCGCGAATACTCGCCATCGGGAATGTGTTCGGGGTGAATGCTGCGCTGATAGGCGTGCGCCACCTGCCCGTTAGAGCGCTGCGAGGCCTGAATCTGGTCAAGGACGATCACACGCAGACCGGGGAAAAGCAGCGCGACGCCGAACGCGCCGTAATGGTCCACATCCACCGTGTTCTTGCCCGCCTGTCCCAGCCCTTCCCACAGGAAAAAGCCGCCGGCTTTGCTGTACCAGGACGATTTGAAGAGCGTGTGCGCCTGGTCAAGCAGCGAGAGCGCCAGGGCCGGATCGAGGTCGGAATCGAGGATGGAGCGCATAAGAGCAGCCTTTCTTAGCATAGTTCGTGGAGCGCAGTGAGAGGTATTTTCACAGGGAGGGGCGTCCCCCACTTTCGAGAGACGCCCCTCCTCAGCAAATCAAACGACCGGCCTGAAGCGCCTTGCTACTTTACGGCCTTCCAGGCATCGTACTGACGCTGCACTTCAGCCTTGACCTTGTCAATGCCAGCCGCCCGCAACTCCGAAATGAACTTGGGCAGCTCGGTCGCCGGGTCAATGTAACCGTAAAGGAGCGGCGTCCAATACGTATCCATCACGGCCTGGATCGCCGTAATCTCAGCTTCCACAGGCGTCTTATCGAAACGGAAGCCCAGAGACGGATGAGCATAGGCGTCATCGGAGTATTCAGCCAGGCGGCGGTTCTTCTCCGGGTCTTCCTTGTTGGTCACATACTGAATGCGGGTATTGCCCCACACCCAGGCGCCGGGGTGCGCGCTGTACCAGGCGTTGTCAATCAGGTTGACGCGCCCATCGGCTTCCAGTTCCCAGTGCTTGCCTTCGACGCCAAACAGCGCCATGTTGACAACCTTGGGGTCGGTGTGCAGCAGGTTGATGAACTTCATCGCCTCGACAGGGTAATCGGAGAGGGCCGGGATAGCCAGCATCGAACCGCCGGTATGGTTGGTGATGACGACTTTCTTCTGCCACTCGATTTCAGACAGGCGCAGATCGGGGTTGCCAGAGGAGTTCATCAGTTCCTGGGCTTTGATGTTGTAGCCCTTGAGCGGCTGGGCAAACACAAAGAACTTGCCGGCGTTCATGAGGGGATCGGCTTCATAGCCCGTCAGCGCAGCTTCGGGATGCACCCAACCCTTCTCGCGCCATTCGCGAATCAAGGTGACATAGTCGCGGTACCAATCGGTCTCGACGACGTTCACAAGCGTCTCGTCGAACTTACCGTTGGCGTCTGGTTCCAGCTTCATGGTGATGATGCTGTTCGGAACACCGCTGGCAAAGCCATCCACCCAAGGCTCGAATCCGGGCATGAAGTTAAGCAGGTAGGGATATTCATCAGGGCGGGCGGCTTTGGCTTTTTCGAGCCAGGGTTCGAAGTCGCGCATGGTCTTGATTTTGGCCGCTTCAGCCTCGGTGAAGCCAATTTGTTCGGCGAGCGCAACATTGTAAATGAAACCATCAGGAACGGCCAGTTCTTTGTTGGTGGGGACGGCATAGTTGATGCCATTGACCTGCGTACCACTGATGAAAGCCGGGTTGAGGGTTTGGAGGATACCCTGACCATACTGTTCGAGCAAGTTGCCATCTGGGCCGTTATCATCATTGAGCGGCAACAGCAGCCCTTGCGCTACCAGCTCGTTATATTGCCACCAGTCGGCGGTGAAGAAGATATCCATCTTCTCGCCCGCCTGAATGCCGGTGATGGCTTTGGCGAACCAATCGCCCCAGCCGACAATGTTGAAAGTCACCCGCGCGCAGATCAACGGCTCGATATAGGCGTTGAGCGCAGCTTCCACATCCGCGCGGGCCGGCGTGTCGCCGCCGCCAACCATGTAGAGATCCAGCGGCGCAATCGCGGTGCAGGCTACCGGCTCTGCTGGCTTAGCAGGCTGGGCCGGAGCATCAGGCGCCTGAGTCGTAGCGGGCTGTTGCGGCGCCGGTATCGCAGCAGGTGCACAAGCCGGTACCAGCACAAGCACCAACAAGAAAAACGCGAGCATCTTCTTTACCATCTGACTCCTCCTTAGAGATTAAAGCTATGGGGATATTGAATCATCAAGAAAACGCACTGCCGCTTCATTCATCTACCATGCTCGATAATCACCTCCCAGTTTATTGTAACGATCAGCAAGCGCCTCAGCCTTTGATCGCGCCAATAGTCAGCCCACGGATAAAATAGCGTTGGAAAAATGGGTACGCCAAAATGATCGGGCCAATCGTCACCACCGCCATCGCCATACGGAAAGTCTGTGTGGGCAGTTCAGCCAGGTTGACCAGACCCTGCATCTTGTCGGCATTTTCCAACAGAAAACGAATATTATTCAATGTAGAATAAATCGTGTACTGTAAGTTGTACAGCTCGACTTTATCTATCAACAGCAGAACGTTGAAGAAGTTATTCCAGATGCCAATCGCGCTGAACAAACCGACTGTCGCCAACCCCGGAATGGATAACGGCAACACAATCTGGGTCAAAGTGCGCCACTCGCTGGCGCCATCCATGCGAGCCGATTCAATGATCTCCTCTGGAATCTGCGTCTTGTAGTAGGTGCGCATGACAAAAACCCAAAAGGGACTGAAAGACGAGGGTAAAAATAATGCCCAGATCGTGTTCTGAATCTGCAAAATCTGCCGCATGACCATGTAATACGCCACCAACCCGCCGCCAAAAAGCATCGTGAAGAAAGCATAAAAGGTAAAAAACCCACTGAATCTAAACCTGCGCCGTGAAAGCGGATAAGCATACAGCGCCACTAAGACCATTGTCAAGACCGTGCCGGCCATGGTAGAAAGGATCGTGTTGACATAAGCTGTCACGATAACCGAACCTGGTCGGAAAAGGTAAGTATAAGCATTAAAGGAGAATTCCTCCGGCCACAGGCGATACCCGTTCGCGGTTAGGGCGGCTTCTGAAGTGACCGACGCAATGATGATCATGTAGAAGGGCGCCAACGTCAACAGGCAGAGTACCACCATCAACACGTTCATCACAGTGTTGGTGGTCGGGGAAATTGCCAGCATATCCCGATCTTGTTTTGCTTGCCGGTATCGCAATTTCATGTCACACACCTCTCCACACACTGGGACTAGAACAACGCCATCTCTGGTTTGGTTTTGCGCACCACAGTATTGGCAACCAGAATAAGCACCAGGCCCACCACCGATTGCACAAACCCGGCTGCAGCAGCATAACCAATTGGAGCAGTAGAGCGCAACATATTGAAGACATACACATCAATCGTCGTTGTCACATCCCGAACAAACACCGAACCTGCCGGCAGCGTGTAGAACATGTCGAAATCGGAGACAAAAATGCGCCCTACCGCCAGAATTTGCAGCAACACAATCGTGGGAATCAGTTCCGGCAAGGTGATATGCACGAATTGTTTCCATTTGCTGGCTCCATCCATCGCCGCGGCCTCGTAAAGCTGCCGGTCCACGCCAGTGATGAGAGCCAGATAGAGAATAGAGCCATTTCCTGTATATTTCCATATATTGGCAATCAGGAAGATGAACGGCCAATAAGCCTTTTGCTTGTAGATTTCCAACGGCCCCATTCCCAGAGAAGCAAGCGTCGTGTTGATAATCCCGGCATGATTCGCCATCGCATAAACGACGTAAGCCACAACCACCCACGAGATGAAGAACGGCAAGAAGAAAATAGAGTGATAGAGCTTGGCCCAGAAACGATTCGTCAGTTCATAGATGATAACCGCCAGAGCCACCGAGAGCACCAGCCCCACCACCATGAAGAGTAAGTTATATAGCACCGTATTGCGCACGAATATCACCGTATTCCTGAGATTCGTGGGCAGAATCAAATAGCGGAAATTCTCAAGTCCTACCCAGGGGCTTTTGATCAGGCTATAGATGAAGCGGTTCTGGATCCAAAAATCTGCGGGCGGTCTTTGAAGCCGATAATTCTTGAATGCCATGATAATGCCGGGCATAGGCAGATAAGCAAACAATAACAGCCAGATTGCCCCCGGCAAAACCATGGTCAAATAAGAGAGGTTACAGTAAATTGCATCTGCCGTCCAGCGCTTCTTTTTCTTGATAGCAGACTTCTTTGCCACAGTTGGATCTTTCTTCGGCATAAAACGGCTCCTTCTCGCACTAATGTCCCCATGCAACGCCTTCAGATGGCGCGGTCGTGCTCTGCCGCACCACAAGTTTGGGATACAACACACGTTGATAGGGTACCGCTTCTGGGGATTCCATCAGCGAAAACAGATGTTGCAAGCCCTGGGCGCCCAGCGCATCAAAATCTTGCCTTACCGTGGTCAAAGGAGGATCACAATACGCGGCGAAGTTCTGGTCATCAAAACCAATCACGGAGATATCCTGCGGCACCTGCAACCCCTGATCCTTGATCGCGCGAATCGCGCCCAACGCCATTTCATCGTTGGCGCAAGCCAGTGCCGTAAAATGCACCTTTTGGGCCAGCAGTCGCAATGCCGCTTCATAACCGCTCTTCATGTCGAAAATGCCCCGGTCGCTGGCGACCAGTTCGAGGCCATGTTCGCGCAACATATACTCCAGAGTTTCCTGCCGAATCTGTGCATCATAGTGGTGCGCTGTACCGTGGATCGCTGCAATAGCCCGATGCCCCAGGTCGAGCAAATGTTGCACAACCAGACGGGTGCCTTCATACTGATCCACCAATATCGAATTAGTCCCCAACCCCAGGCTGCTGCCCACCACCACAAAAGGAATACCGCCCGTCAAACCCTGCAACTGCTCCACCGAGACAAGGTTCCATGGAAGCAAAAAAATCAGCCCCCCCGAACCACCCGCAATACTCTCGCTCAAACAAGTTTCCAGATCCTCCACCCCAGTATCCCGACCCCGCAAGTTGGTCAGGCGCAGGTGATACCCTTTGGCGCGCGCTCCCCGCTCGATAGCCGGCAACATCCGCAGATTGAAGATATCAAAAACTAAGACATGAATGGTATGGGATTTCCCCGTCGCCAGATTGCGCGCAGTGCGATTAGGTTGATAATTCAACGCAGCGATGGCGCGATTGACTTTCTCCAGCGTTTCAGCCGACACATGAGGCGAGTTGTTTACCACACGCGAAACGGTCTGGTAAGAGACACCCGCCAGTTTTGCCACATCACGCAGCGTAGGAGAAGAAGGAAGCTTTTCCAGCATGAATGACCTCCACAGCCCATGAGAACGGTCACAACTATCATAACACAAAACTACACATACTACAAGCCCCATTTTCGGATTTTCACCCAAAACATGACAAATGTCACCCTCTCGGCGTGATAAATGTTCGTAAAAACGCGGTTGACAAGCCCTTAATGCTGTGGTAAAGTGGGAATATGCACGTCAAAAGGCCGCTTTTACATCACAACAGACTGTGAACGCTCACAAATTATCGCTCATACTGACGCCTTTGCAGGACTTTCACGGATAAGGTCGCGGCAGCAACCAACCCGAAACGTCCACAAGGTAAAACCAATGCAAAATTATCATCTTCCCGCAGACTTCATCTGGGGCGCCGCGACTTCCGCCTATCAGATTGAGGGCGCATGGAACGCCGACGGCAAAGGCCCTTCGATCTGGGACACGTTTTGCCATACGCCGGGCAAAATCCACAACGGCGATACTGGCGACACCGCCTGCGACCACTATCATCGCTGGCAGGCGGATGTGACGCTGATGCAAACGCTTGGCCTGCAGGCTTACCGGTTCTCGATCGCCTGGCCGCGCATCTTCCCGCAAGGACGCGGCGCGCTCAACCCCGCCGGGCTGGGTTTCTATGACCGGCTGGTAGACGGCCTGCTCGAAGCTGGCATTCGCCCCTTTGTCACCCTCTACCACTGGGATCTACCGCAAGCCCTGCAAGACCAGGGCGGCTGGCCCGTGCGCGCCACCGCCGAAGCCTTTGTCGCCTACGCCGATGCCGTCTCCCGCCGTCTGGGCGACCGGGTGAAAGACTGGATCACCTTCAACGAACCGGCCGCCTCCGCCTTCATCGGGCACGAGCGCGGAGAGCAGGCCCCCGGATGGCAGGACGCTTCCGCCGCTATTCGGACCGCGCACCATCACCTGTTGGCGCACGGCTGGAGCGTTCCCGTGCTGCGACAAAACAGCTCTGGCGCGCAGGTCGGCGTTGCGCTGGATTGTTTCCCTTTCGAGCCAGCCTCCCCCAGCGACGCCGACTTTCACGCCGCCCGTTTCGCAGACGGCAGACACAATCGCTGGTTTCTCGATCCACTCTATGGGCGCAACTATCCTGCCGATATCGTGGAACAATACCAGGCGCAAGGCTGCTGGCTGGAGGGCATGATTTTGCCTGGCGATATGCAGACCATCGCCGCGCAAACCGACTTCCTTGGACTCAACTACTACACCCGCATCATCGTCCGCGCCAGCATTCCCGAAACCGAGAACGTGCCACAGACCAATCACTACGCGCCAAAATCCGAATGGATGGATGGCGGCTGGGGCGATAACTATCCCCAAGGGCTTTACGCCACGCTCTGCCGCCTGTACTTCAACTACCAGATTCCGCGCCTGTACATTACCGAAAACGGCGCCAGCTACAACGACGGCCCCAACGCAAATGGGTGCATCTATGACAACCGCCGCATCGCCTACATGGATTCTCATATTCAGGCTGGCGCTCGCGCCATCCAGGCCGGCGTGCCGCTTGCGGGCTATTTCACCTGGTCGCTCTTCGACAATTTCGAGTGGGCGCGAGGCTACAGTTCACGCCTGGGTCTGGTCTGGGTGGATTTCGCCACCCAAGAGCGCATCCCCAAAGCCAGCGCCCTATGGTACCGCGACGCCATTGCCGCCTGGAGCACGCATCATCTGCAACCAACCGAGAGGACAGCATAATCACAATGCGCATAGATCAACCCCACCCCCCCTTTCCCGGTACCCCCGCCGCCTGGAACGAGCGTTTCCTGTGGCCCGCCTGGTGGGTGGACTGTCCTGCCGCCACAGCTACGCCTTTTGTCACCGCTTATCGCTTGCGGACGTGCTTCGATAGCCCTGCAACCCTTCGATTTCACGTCAGCGCCGATGAGCGCTACATCCTGTTTCTCGATGACGCCCGTATTGGACGAGGCCCGGAACGCGGCGACCCTTTCCACTGGTTCTACGAATCATTTCAACTTGACCTTTCACAGGGTGCACACACTTTCTGGGCCATCGTCTGGTCACAGGGCGAACAAGCCGCCGACGCGCAGATGAGCGTCCACCCCGGTTTCCTGCTGGCCTTCGAGGCGGAGCAACTGCCGCTCAGCACCGGGCTGGGCAATTGGGAAACCTGCATCCTGCCCGGCTGGGAACCCCTTGACCCCAATCCGGGCCTCTGGCGCGCGCACCGCTTCCGCATTTCCGCGCCCTTCCCCCAACACAACCGGCTCGATAGCCTGCCCTGGCAATCCGCCCGTCGCGTTACCCGCGCCCGCGACCGTCTTGTGGATTGGGATAGCTATCGCAAGCGCCGCCTGCAGCCCGCCAGCCTGCCGCCCATGTTCAGCAACGTGCATACACCGGGCAAAGTCCGCGCAGTCAGCGCGCCAGAGACCCACGAACGCCAGGCGGTGCAAGCCATCCCCCTGAGCGAAGGCAGCCAGGGCCACGGGCCAGCTTCATCCCTGGACGAGTGGCAGGCATTTGCTGACGGGCTTAGAGAAATCCACCTACCGCCCAACACCATCCGGCGCGTCATCTTCGACCTGCAAAACTACCTGACCGCCTACCCGGAGATGACCCTCTCCGGTGGACGTGGCAGCCTGGTTCGCCTGGCCTGGGAAGAATCCTGCCGCGCCGCGCCCGACCCCTGGAACATGGACAAGGGCCAGCGCAACGAAATCGAAGGCAAATACTTCACAGGAATTGCCGACGAGATCCTGCCGGATGGCAGCCCCCACGCCCGTTACAGTCCGCTCTGGTGGCAAGCCGGGCGTTACCTGGAACTGCTCATCGCCACTGCCGAAGAGCAGCTCACCCTGCACAGCCTGTCCATCGAAGAGACCCGTTACCCACTCGAAATGTGCAGCGATTTTCTATCGAGCGACTCCCGCCTCAACGAAACCCTGCCTTTGCTGGTGCGCGGCCTGCAAACCAACGCCAACGAGACCTTTGTTGACTCCCCCTATTACGAAGAATTGCAATACATCGGCGACGTACAGGTACAAAGCCTGTGCACCTACATCATGTCACGTGATGACCGGCTGGTGCGCAAGGCCATTCGTCAATACGATGAATCACGCCAGCCAGATGGCTTCCTGCAATCTCGCTACCCATGCCATAAAACGCAGGTCATCGCGCCCTTCTCACTCTGGTGGATTCATACGTTGTGGGACTATGCTCACTGGCGAAACAACCCGGCCTTCGTGCGCTCCATGCTGCCCGGCATGCGCAGCACGCTCGAAGCCTTTCGCCGGCACATACAATCCGACGGCCTGCTCCATGCGCCCGAAGGCTGGAATGTGATGGACTGGGTTCCGGCCTGGGATAAAGATGCAGGAGTCCCGCCAGAAGGACTGGATGGGGCGAGCGGCCTGATGAACTGGCAACTGGTCTACGTTCTAACACTTGCTTCCGGCCTGGAACAGCACTTCGGCGCGCCGGAATTTGCCGCGCATTACGCGCGCTGGGCAGACGAACTGTCGCAGGCAGCGCAATCCGCCTTTTGGAACGAATCGCGCAGGCTGCTGGCAGATGACCGCAAGCACACATCCTTTTCAGAACATACACAGGTCATGGCAATTCTCAGCCAGAAACTGCCAATATCCACGCAGCAACACATCGCAAACGGGTTGAGAAGTTCCAACTTGGAGCGTACTACCTATTACTTCACCCATTTCCTGCTGGAGGCTTATCGGCTCCTCGCGCTTGATGACCTGATTCACACCCAACTGCGCCGCTGGCATACCGACATGGTGCAAAAAGGACTGAAAACCCCGCTGGAACGGGTCGAGCCAAGCCGTTCCGATTGCCACGCCTGGGCATCCCATCCGCTCTATCACTACTTCGCCACCGTGTTGGGCATCCGTCCCGCGGAAACGAGCTTTGCCAGCGTGGAAATCGCGCCGCATCTCGGCGATTTGGAATGGGCCAGGGGCGCGCTGATTCACCCTTCCGGCGGCGAGATTCGCGTCGAACTACATCAAACCGATGGGCGGCTGAGCGGATTGGTCGAACTGCCATCTGGCATCTCTGGAACATTGCGCATCGCCGGAGAATCCTTCCCCATTTCGGGAAAATGGATATTATAAACATTGTTCTATTCACAACAAAAGGAAAGACAACATGCACCCTTTCCTCCGCAACACTGACTTCAACAACGGCTGGACCTTCCGCGAAGCCGACCCGCAAGGCGCCGAGCGCCCCGATTTTGATGACTCCGCCTGGCGGCGGGTGGATTTGCCCCACGACTGGAGTGTGGAAGATACTCCCGCGCAGGACGAAACCCACATCGGCCCGTTCTTCAAGGAGATGGAGAACGGTCAGGATACCGGCTACCTGCGCGGCGGCGTGGGCTGGTATCGCAAATGGTTCACGCCCCCGGCGCAGCCTGGTCAGCGCGTGGTTCTCTATTTCGACGGTGTGCAAAGCCGGTCGCGGGTGTTTGTCAACGGGCAGGCAGTCGGCGAGCATGTTTACGGTTACACGCCGTTTTATTTCGACATCACCCCCTGGCTGCAATGGGGACAGCCCAACCTGGTGGCGGTGAAGGTCATCCAGCCGGAGCAGCACTCGCGCTGGTTCAGCGGGGCGGGCATCTACCGCCCGGTGACGCTCTCGGTGCTGGCGCCGGTGCATGTCGAACCCTGGGGGCTGGCGGTCTGGGCGCAGGTTGGCGGCGCGGTGGAGGTGGATGTGACGCTGGTCAACCAGGGAGAAGCCAGGGCGAGGCTCACGCTCAAGGGTGAGATAACCGGTCCGGGCGGGGAGCGCATCCCGCTCTCGTGGGCGGAAGCCAGCCTGGAGCCGGGAGCGCGCCAGCAGGCGCGTTTGTCCGCATCTGTCCCACATCCCGCCTTGTGGGACCTGAAAAGCCCCAACCTGTACCGCGCGGCGGTCTGGCTGGAGCAGGACGGCGCGCTGGTGGATGGTCACGCCGTGACGTTCGGCTTCCGTTCGATTGAGTTTTCTGCCGAGCGGGGCTTTCTGCTCAACGGGCAGCCGGTCTTGATGCAAGGCGCCTGCATGCATCACGACAACGGGCTGTTGGGGGCAATGGCGTTCGAGGCGGCTGAAACGCGCCGCGTGCGTCTGATGAAAGCCAACGGCTACAACGCCATCCGCTGCGCGCACAACCCGCCCTCGCAAGCCTTTCTGGACGCCTGCGACCGGCTGGGAATGCTGGTGATTGACGAGAGTTTCGACGCCTGGCAAAAGCCCAAGCGTCCCAACGACTATCACCGCTTTTACGATGCGTGGTGGCAGCGCGATACAGCAGCCATGCTCTTGCGCGACCGCAATCATCCCTGCGTGGTAATGTGGAGCGTTGGCAACGAAATCGAAGACCGCTCTTACGACAGCGGCTATGAAATTGCCCGCCAGGCAATTGCCTTCGTCAAGTCGCTCGACCCCACCCGCCCGGTGACGATGGCAGTCTGCGACACTTGGGACAACCGCGCCAAAACCTGGGACGACCTGCAACCCATCATGAACCTGTTCGATGTGTGCGGCTACAACTACCAGGAAGGGCGCTACCGCTCCGACCACGAGTTATACCCGCAGCGGGTTATCTACGCATCTGAATCCATGCCGCCCCTGTTGTATGAACACTGGAAAGCGGTGAAGGAACTACCCTATGTGATTGGCGATTTCGTCTGGGTGGGCATGGATTACCTGGGCGAGGCAGGCGTGGGTCATGCCACCTACGAAACCGACCCGCACAAGGAGTCGTTTTTCTTTATGCCCTGGCCCTGGTACATCGTCGGCTGCGGCGACCTGGACATTTTGGGCGATAAAAAGCCGCAATCGTATTACCGCGATGTGGTCTGGGAAAACAGCCGCCTGGAACTGGCAGTGCATGAACCCATCCCCGCCGGGCATTACGAGATGATTCACTTTTGGGGCTGGAGCCGCGAAGAGCAGCACTGGAATTGGGACTGCCCGCCCGGAACGCCGCTGGAGGTCAAGGTCTATTCGTCTTACCCGCGCGTGCGGCTGGAACTGAACGGACAGGTGATTGGCGAACAGGACATCACGGAAGCCGATAAGTTCACCGCCCGCTTCAGCGTGCCATATCAGCCGGGCGCCCTGCGCGCCTATGGGCTGGAGAACGGCGCAGCGCGCGAATCGAAGACGCTGGAGACGACCGGCACGGTGACGCATCTGCGCTTGCAGCCCGAAGCCAACCACCTGACCGCCGGGCGCGGTGAAATCGCATTCGTGCGCGTCTCGGCGCATGACGCGGCGGGGCGGCTCGTCCCCACCGCCGACCTGCCGGTGCAAATTCGCGTCAGCGGGGCGGGCGAATTGCTGGCGGCGGGCAACGGCTCGGTCTTCGCCGAGGGCAGTTTACAGTCCGGCGACTTCCATCTGTATCGCGGGCGCGGGCTGGTCGTCGTCCGTTCCAGCGGGCAGCCGGGCGCGGTTCGCATCGAGGCGCGCTGGGGAGAAGGTGCCCGCGCGGAGGCGATCATCGCAGCCGTGTGACTGCCCAAAGGAAGACAATCAAGAGGAATCTCCATGCGTCTTGGGCGCGCCAACGAGGACAAAAACAACTAAGCGACAGGCGACTAAAGACTAAACGACTATTTTTTAAGGAGCGCACCCGTGTTCATCGTGAATCACTATCCAGGGCAACGCTACGTCCCCTTGCAAACCCTCACCCTGCAAGACGTTCCACCCGGTCTGCTGACCGTCACCGATGGACGGGGGCGTTCGTATTTCAAACAGCGCGTCCATGGAAAAGCCTCCTTTCAGGTCGGCGGCGCAACAGGCTGGCACACCGCCCGTGTGACGGATGAAAACGATGTAGAACGAGCATCCATCCAAATCCACGTTGAAGCGCGCACTCAAATCCACGAATCCAGCGGCGCATTCCGCGAGTTGCTCGACATCTGTCACTACACCATCGCCGATGAGCCGCTCAAGCACTACACCCGCTACCAGGGCAAAACCTACTACTATCTGGTAGACTGGCTGCGCGACCATGTTCACACCCTCAAGGGCATGAAATACTTTGAACCAAAACTCCATACCGGCATCGAGCTATATCGCGATAGCCAGCGCGAAGACGGCATGATTTGGGACAACGTTCACCGCCGCGAACCACCCGGGCATTATCCGAATCACTGGGGCGTGCGCTTTCAATATGGCGGGTTCGAGCGCACCTTCGAGGATGGCACCGCCCAATTTACGCGCATCCCGGTCGAAAACGATGTGGAATATCTGTTTGTGGAGGGCATTTACTACACCTGGAAAGCCACCGGCAATACCGGCTGGATGGTCTCTTGTCTCGATTCTGCCATCCGCGCCCTGGAATACACCGTTCACAGCCCTTACCGCTGGTCAGACAAATTCGGTCTGCTCAAGCGCGGACACACCATTGACACCTGGGATTTCCAAAACGAAGAAGACTGCCTCTCCGACTTCGCCGACTGGCCCGACCCCATGGCCATTCACCCCGAAAAAACCCGCTTCGGCATCATGTTTGGCGATAACACCGGCTACGCCGCCGCCTGCGAATACCTGGCCGAAATGCTCGAAACGGTTGGGCGCAGCCCGGAAGCCCAAACCTACCGCCAGCGCGCCGCCGGCATCCGCCAACGCCTAAATGAAATTGCCTGGAACGGGCGCTTTTTCACCCATCACGTCCCCGAAGACCCCAACCTGCAACGTGACCTGGGCGTGGACGAGACGACTCAAATCTCGCTCTCCAACGCCTACTCACTGAACCGCCGCATCACGCATGAGCAGGCGGTTGGCATCCTGCGCACCTACCAGGCACTCAAAGAAACCCTGCCGCCCGGTTCGCCTGGCGAATGGTATCTCATCTACCCGCCCTTCCCCAAAGGCTACGACGGGCATTGCGTCCCGTGGCAGTATATGAACGGCGGCGTCTCGCCCATTGTAGCGGGCGAACTGGCGCGCGGCGCCTTTGAGCATGGCTTTGAAGATTACGGCGTGGATATTTTGCGGCGTTCGCTCGACCTGGCAAACCGCTACGGGCGGATCTTCCACGAATGCTACACCGGCGCCTTCCCCCCGCCGCCGCCGCGCACCTTCCAGCCCCTTGGCCTGCTTCCATTTGCCGGTTGCGATGCCTCGCTCATAGATTCCCCCGCCACCCCAACCTGGGTTCCCGGTGAACATCCAACGCTCGAACGCCTGCCCAAAGGACATCAGACCTTCCACAACATCCCCTTCGAGATTGAGCGCGCCCTGGCACTCTCCGCTCATTCTGGTTATGCGCAAAAAATTGAGGTTCCGGTCAACGCCCACGCTGCTTCGGTCTATCTCCTGCACACCCTGGCGCGCGGCGAGACAGCCGGTTCGCTCACCATTCACTACGCCGATGGCACATCTCAAACCGGCTATCTGCGCGAAGGCAAGGATATTCTGCACATCAACCACTGGGGCGAGCAAACCCTGCCCGCCGAAAACCGCCCCAAAGTCCGCGCCGCCATTGCCTGGCAAGATTATCAGCCGCGTCACCTGCACGTTTACGTCAGCCTGACCGGCTTCGATACCGACCCGCAGCGCGAAATCCGCGCCATCACCTTCAAAGCCGCCGAAGACGGCGCGCTGTGGTTTGTGCTGGGACTGACGCTGAGCGATGCGCCCGTCCATTTGCCGCCCAACCCGCTCTCTTACGGCATCCCGCGCGGCTGGGGCGCGGCGGCGCTCACCTGCGCCCTGGTGGAAGGATTGGCAGGCGTGGTGGATGAAGCCACCTCCTTTGAACGGGTGCTGATTGCCCCGCGCTGGCCTGCCGCCGGGGTTAACGAAGCCGAAGCAACCATCCACTACCCGGCTTCCGATGGCTACGCTGCCTATCGCTATCATCTGGACGAAGCCGCCAGGCGCCTAACGCTCACCCTCACCGGCTCAGGCGCACAGGCCCGGCTGCGCATCCTGCTGCCCAAGGACGCCATCACCGTCAAAAGCGTGACGCACAACGGCGCGCCGGTTGCGCATCGCACCCAACAGGTTGAAGCCTCGCACTATCTTGAACTTGATCTGCCGCTCACGGGCGTTCATACGCTCGAAATTCAGTATGAGGAAGCCGCCTATGTATCCCTTTGACCAACGTCTCGCCGCCTTGCGCGAACGACACACCACCCTGCTCACCCAGCCCAACGCCCCCGACCCGCGCTGGGACAACGGTCTCTACACCCGCTGGCTACACCCGGTCGTCACCGCTGCGCACATCCCGCTCGAATGGCGTTACGACCTGAACCCACAAACCAACCCGCGCCTGATGGAACGCTTGGGCGTAAACGCCACCCTAAACCCCGGCGCCATCGAACTGAATGGCAAAATCCTGCTTGTCTGCCGGGTAGAAGGCTGGGACCGCAAATCCTTCTTTGCCATTGCCGAGAGTGAGAACGGGGTGGACAACTTCCGCTTTTGGGATGAACCCATCCTCATGCCCGAAACCGACGACCCCGATACCAACATCTACGACATGCGCCTCACCCGCCACGAAGACGGCTGGATTTACGGCGTCTTTTGCACCGAACGCAAAGACCCCAACGCCCCGCCGGGCGACCTTTCGAGCGCCATTGCCCAGGCTGGAATCGCCCGCACCCTTGACCTGAAAACCTGGAAACGCCTGCCCGACCTGAAGACCCCCTCACCCCAGCAGCGCAATGTCGTCTTGCACCCTGAATGGATTGACGGCAAATATGCCTTCTACACCCGTCCGCAAGATGGATTCATCACCGCCGGCAGCGGCGGCGGCATCGGCTGGGGACTGAGCGACTCAATCAACCCGGCCGTGATAAACGATGAAGTCATTGTCGAAGCCCGCGCTTATCACACCATCAAAGAACTCAAAAACGGCGAAGGGCCGGCGCCGCTCAAAACCGAACGCGGCTGGCTGCACCTGGCGCATGGCGTGCGCAACACGGCTGCCGGGCTGCGCTATGTCCTCTATCTTTACATGACCGAGTTGAAACGCCCCTGGGTCGTCACCCATCAGCCGGGCGGGTACTTCCTGGCGCCAGAATTTGAGGAGCGCGTTGGTGATGTCAGCAACGTTGTCTTCGCCAACGGCTGGGTGGCGCGCGCCGATGGCAGCGTGCTGATTTACTACGCCTCGGCAGATACCCGCATCCACGTTGTCACCACCTCGCTCGACCAACTGCTCGATTACGTCACCAACACCCCGCCCGATGGCTTTGGCTCTTATGCCTGCACCCAAACCCGCCTCGACCTGATTCGGCGCAACCGCGAACTGCAAAAGCAGCCGGGATATTAGCGCACAGCACACAACGGACACGACCATGACAGACGCATCTCTCCCCGCTTCCAACGCCGACTGGTTCAGCCGGGCAAAACTCGGCATTTTCATTCACTGGATCTACTTCAAAGACGACACAAATTACAAGAGCGTCCCGCAACTGGTCTGGTACTTTGTCGAGTGCGTCTCGAAAGGCGGCAACCTGCTGCTAGACATCGGCCCCATGGCCGATGGCACGCTGCCGCCGGAGCAGGAAGAGCGGCTGCGCGGATTGGGCGCATGGAATCACAAACACGCCGAAGCCCTCTACCCGGTCACTGCCGGGCTGCCCGATGGTCACTACGCCGGGCATACCACTCTTTCTGATGACCGTCAGACCCTCTACCTGTTCGCCTTTGGGCAACCCAGCCTGTTGGCGCTCAAGGGCGTCTATAACCACCTGATTCGCGCCAGCGTGGTGGGGCATCCGCAAAAATTGCTGACCGCAAAAGTGCTGGGCGGCGCCAGTTGGACGGAGATTCCGGGCGTCTTGTTCGTGGACGTGCCGCCCGAACTGAGCGACCCCATCTGCACCGTGGTGCGGCTCGATTTCGACAGCCCCATCCGGCTGTATCGCGGTCAGAGCGGCGCCATCACGTTCAACGCGCCATGAGCCTGCTCAATCGTCACCCGAAGGAGATTCTCATGCAATACGGTTATTTCGATGACCCGAACAAGGAATACGTCATTACCCGCCCCGATACGCCCCAATCGTGGAGCAACTATCTCGGCAGCACCGAATACGGCGCCATCATCACCAACAACGCCGGGGGCTATGGCTTTTACCAATCGGGCGCGCGCGGGCGCTTCCTGCGCCTGCGCTTCAACGCCATCCCTGCCGACCAGCCAGGGCGCTACTTCTACCTGCGCGACCAGGCGACCGGCGACTACTGGTCAGCCTCCTGGCAGCCGGTGGGCAAGCCGCTTTCAGCGTTTCAATCCACTTGCCGGCACGGAACGGGCTATACGGTCATCGAATCAACCTATGCCGGAATCCGCTCCCAGGCGACCTATTTCGTCCCACTCGGTCAGCATTTTGAATACTGGCTGCTGAACGTAACCAACGAGAGCAGCCAGCCGCGCGAACTGACGCTCTTCACCTACTGCGAATTTAGCAACAATTGGGATACGACCCAGGACGGCGTCAACCTGCAATATTCGCTCTTCATCATCCGCGGCGAACAACTCGAAAACGGATTGCTGCGCGTTGCCAGCCAAGATAACCTGCCCATCTCCACCGACCCTGCCCAGGGCGACGCAGGGCGCTGTGTCTGGATGGGGCTGACCGGCGCGCCGCTGAGCGGATACGACACAGAACGGGCAGCCTTCCTGGGCGCCTATCGCGGCTATCACAACCCGCTGGCGGTGGAGCGCGGACAATGCGCCAACAGCAACGCCTACGGCGACAACGCCTGCGGCGTGCTGCAATGCTCAATAACGCTTCAGCCAGGCGAAACCCGCCAGGTGTTGGTGCTGCTCGGCATTGGCGAAGCGCGGACGATTGGAACAGAGACCTTCAAAACCTTCGGAACGCTGGAGCAAGCCGACCGCGAACTGGAGAAACTCAAGGCGCACTGGCACGCCCAACTCGGCAGGCTGACCGTCCAAACGCCGGACGAGGAACTCAATCACACCCTGAATGTTTGGGGACTGTACAACTGCCTGATAACCTTCAACTGGTCACGCGCCGCCAGCCTGGTCTATAACGGCGAGCGCGACGGGCTGGGATTCCGCGATTCGGTGCAGGACATCCTGGGCGTGCTGACCGCCATCCCCGAACAGGCGCGCGAACGGCTGGAACTGCTGCTCACCGGGCAGGTGCAAAACGGCGGGGCCATTCCGGTCATCAGACCCTTTGAGCATCATCCCGGTCACGAACAAGCCCCCGCTCCCGAAGAATTCCGCTCTGATGACTGCCTGTGGTTCTTCGATGCCGTTCCGGCCTACGTCAACGAAACCGGCGACCTGGCGTTTTACGACAAAACCCTGCCCTATGCCGACCAGGGGGAAGATACCGTCTTCGGTCACCTGCGCCGCGCGCTGGAGTTCAATCTGGAACGCACCGGGCGCAACGGCCTGACCTGCGGGCTGCTGGCCGACTGGAACGACTGCCTGAAACTCGGCTTTCACGGTGAGAGCCTGTTCGTGGCCTTCCAGGTCTATCGCGGGCTAAAAATTCTGGCCGAAATCGCCGCCCTGACCAACCGCCCGGCAGATAAAGCCTGGGCTGAAGCCCAACGCGCCAGGCTGGAGGAGCGCATTCGCGCCTACGCCTGGGATGGAGAATGGTTCATCTGGGCGGTGGGCGAAGACGGCACGGTCTATGGCACAAAAGACTTTGAGGAGGGGCAGGTCTATCTGAATACACAGGTTTGGGCGGTCATCAGCGGCGCGGCCACCCCAGAACAGGCGCAAAAGTGCATGGAAACCGTCCACACACGTTTGGCAACCCCCTACGGGCTGATGCTGTGCGCCCCGCCCTTCCGCAAAACGTCCGTCGAGGTCATGCGGGCGGTGGTCTTCAACCCCGGCGTAAAAGAAAACGCCGGCATCTTCAATCACACCCAGGGCTGGGGCATCATGGCCGAATGCCTGCTTGGCCATGGCAACCGGGCTTACGAATACCTGCGCGCCGCCATGCCTGCCGCCTACAACGACCGCGCCGAAATTCGCCAAAGCGAACCCTACGTCCAGGCCCAGACCACCTACTCGCGCTACTCGCCGCGCGAGGGCAACGCCCGCACCGCCTGGCTGACCGGCGCGGCAGCCTGGTTCTACTTTAGCGCGGTGCAATCTGTCTTGGGCTTGCGCCCCGAACCGGATGGATTGCGCATTGACCCGTGCATCCCCGCCGCGTGGGACGGCTTTAGCGCTCGGCGCGTTTTTCGCGGCAAAACGCTGGAGATTCACGTCCACAACCCGGGCCATGCCCAGCGCGGGGTGAGCAAACTGCTGCTCAACGGTGAAGCCCTTGAAGGCAATCTCATCCCCTTCGAGCGGATGAAGGACGAAAACCAGGCGGAAGCCTGGCTGGGATAAGATGACAAATTACGAAACCCTCAAACGCACTGCCCTGCGCGGCTGGAACACCTGGAACTCGCGCAGCGTAGCCTGCCACGTTCTCCTGCCCGCAGGCTTCGCCCTGTGCCTGGGATTCAAAGAGTGGGGCGTTGGGGATACCTGGCTCGACCGCTGCCTGGATGAACTGCTGGTGGGGCGCTTCGGTGAACACGAAGAACAAGTCCACCCCAGCGCGCACGCCTATGACGGCAGTTACACCGACCTGCGCTTCACCTGGCGCGGCGCAACGATTCGCATTCAAAGCGCAACCCTGGAAACCGACCTCGTCCTCCTCATCACCCCGCTCGACCTGCCCGCCTATCCGCTTCACCTGCTCGTAGAGAGCGCCATGCTCTGGAACCGCCCCGGCAAACTCTCGCTCGAAACCGATACCCTCGTCGCCGAACTGCCCGGGCAGACCATCCGCGCCTACCCCACCCAGCCGCCAGTTCGGGAACTCAACACCCCCGCCCGCGCGCCTTTCCTGGCTTTTACGCTGGAGGGTGAAATCGGCATTTCGACCGGACAGCGCCGCGCGCTGGATGAAATCCGCGCCATCGTGGACGCCCGCCGCGCCGAACACGAAGCCCGCGCCGCCCGCTACGGCGACCTGGCGGAAGTCTATGCCGCCATGCAGTCCTGCATGGGCTGGGATACGATTTACGAACCGGAACATGACCGCATCGTCACGCCCGTCAGCCGGTTATGGAACAACAACTGGGGCGGCTATGTCTTGTTCTGCTGGGATACTTACTTCGCTGCGCTGATGGCGTCCCTCGACAACAAGGAACTGGCATACAGCAACGCCATCGAAATCACCCGCGAAGCAACCGAAGAAGGCTTTGTGCCAAACTTTGCCGCCACAGGCGACCTGAAAAGCCGCGACCGCAGCCAGCCGCCGGTTGGGGCGCTCGCCGTCCGTGAAATCTACCGCCGCTGCCGCGAAGAGTGGTTCATCCGCGAAGTCTTCGACGCCCTGCTGACCTGGAACCGCTGGTGGGACCGACGACGCCAGATTGCGCCCGGTCTGCTAGCGTGGGGGTCGCATCCCTTCACGCCGCGCGCCAACGCCGGGATAGAACTCGAAGCCACGAACCAGTGGCAGGGCGCCGCCTTCGAATCGGGGCTGGACAACTCCCCCATGTACGATGACGTTCCCTTCGACACCGAACGCCATCTCCTGTTGCTAGCGGACGTGGGGCTGACCGCGCTGTACGTCTCCGATTGCGCCTGTCTGGCGGAACTGGCGGACGCTCTGGGGCGCACCCCTGAAGCCGCTGAACTGCGCGCCCGGCAGGCGGTCTATGCCGCCGGTCTACGCTTGCTGTGGAGCGAAGAACACGGTATTTACCTCAACCGTCGCATGGACACCGGCGCGTTCTCGACCCGCCTTTCGCCCACCCACTTCTACCCGCTGCTGACGGACGTGCCGACCCCCGAACAGGCGCGCCGCATGGTGGACGAGCATTTCTACAACCCGGATGAGTTCTGGGGCGAGTGGATTTTGCCTTCGATTGCCCGCAACGACCCCGCCTACCCCGAACAGCGCTACTGGCGCGGCAAGGTCTGGGCGCCGATGAATTACCTGGTCTATCTCGGTTTGCGGAAGCACGGACTGAAAGACGCCTGCCGCGACCTGGCTGCAAAATCCGCCGCGCTACTCTTGCGCGAATGGCGCGCGCATGGACATGTTCACGAAAACTACACCTGCGAGACCGGCTGGGGCTGCGACAAAAAAGACAGCGACCGCTTCTATCACTGGGGCGGTCTGCTCGCCCTGATTGCCCTGACCGAAGCCGGTTTCATGAATGGAGAGACACAATGACAATTGCAACCTACATCTACGCTCCCGCCTGCCCGCCCTCGACCGCCTACCGTTTGTTCGCCGAAGGGCGGGCGCAATTCGTCTATCACACCGCCGTTGCCGATTTCGCCGCCTTCGGGACGAACGGCCCCGTTCGCGTGGAAGTGACGCTTCCCACAGGGGCGGGCGCGGCAACGGTTCATCCCCTCAGCCGGGGTATAGCCGCCGAACGGCATGGAGACACCATCCGTTTTACCCTGCCGGGCGCGGGCAATTACGTCCTGCAGGTGGAGGGACTCAACCCTTTGTTTCTCTACGTCAACCCGCTCGACCTGAACCTGCCCGAAGCGGGCGCGAACGTGCGCCGCATCCTCGCCGGGACGGTGGTGGACGCGGGCAGGGTGACGCTCCACAGCGGCGAAACACTGTGCATCGAACCCGGCGCGGTCTTGCGCGGCACAGTGCGCGTCTCGAACGCCGAAAACGTCACCATTTGCGGCGGCGGGATTTTGGACGGCGGTTACAGCGGGGCAAACATTGCAGGTCCCCGTACCCGTCTGCTGGTGGCCGAGGGCTGCCAGAACGTGACCATCCGCGACATCATCCTGATTCAGCCAGAACTCTGGATGTTGGTCATCGGCGCGTGCCGCGATGTGCATATCGCCAACGTCCGCGAAATTGGGCAGGTGATTTCATCCGATGGCATTGACGTGGTCGGCTCGCAGAACGTACTCATCGAAAACTGCTGCCTGCGCAACAACGATGACTGCATCGTCATCAAATCCTGCCCCGGCGATATGCCATCTGTCGTGGACTGGCGCGGGGACGTGCAGAACGTGACGGCGCGCGGCTGTGTGTTGTGGAACGCCGAAGCGGGCAACGCGCTCGAAATCGGTCACGAGTTACAAGCGGAGCATATCCGCAATATCCGCTTTGAAGACATAGACATCCTCTGCGTGCATGGTCACGGTGCGCCGTTTAGCATTCACAACGGCGACCGGGCGGTGGTGGAGAACGTTGTCTATGAGAACATCCACGTCGAACATCATTTCGACAAACTGATTGATTTCCGCATCATCCAATCGCGTTACAACCACGACCCGGAGCGCGGACAGGTACGCAATGTCACCCTGCGGAATATTGATGTCATCGAGAGCATCTACAACCCCGGCTACACCATCTCGGTCATCGGCGGCTGGGACGCAGACCACGTCATCGAAGGCGTGCATTTCGAGAGCTTCCGCCTGGGCGGGCGGCGCGTGCTGAAACCCGAAGACCTGCCGCTGTACACCTGTCATTGCAGGGAAATTACGTTCGAGTAACTGCGTAACTGCGTACCGCTGTTTAATCCTGCAACTTCACCGCCTGTCCACAGCGGGAATGCTTCGCAAAATGCGGCGATACAAACAAGGAACACTCTCATGAAACTCACCCACCTGCGCTGTGAATACGCCGAACACCCGCTCGGCATAGACATCCCCCGCCCGCGCTTCTCGTGGCAGTTGCAATCGGAGCGCCAGGGCGCGCGCCAGAGCGCCTATCAGATTCTCGCCGAAAGCGACGGGCAAACCTTATGGGACAGCGGCAAAGTCCAATCCGACCAGTCAGTTCACGTCGAATACGGCGGACCGCCGCTCGAATCAGGGCAGCGCGTCGAATGGCGGGTGCGCGCCTGGGACGAGAACGACCAGCCGACCGCGTGGAGCGAAACCGCCTGGTTCGAGATGGGCCTGCTCGACCCCGCCGACTGGCGCGCCGAATGGATTGGCTCGTTCCTGGTGGGTTCGGCCCGCGCCAGCGTCCCCGCGCCCTACCTGCGGAAGACCTTCCGGCTGGAAAAGCCGCCCGTCCGCGCCCGGCTCTACGTCACCGCGCTGGGGCTCTACGAAGCATCAATCAACGGTCAGCGGGTGGGTGACACCGTGCTGACTCCCGGCTGGACGGACTACCACGTCCGCGTGCGTTACCAGACCTATGATGTGACCGACCTGCTCCGGCCCGGCGAAAACGCTCTGGGCGCGATTCTCGGCGACGGCTGGTACTGCGGACACATCGAATGGCGCGACCGTCAACTCTACGGCGACCGCCCCAAACTGCTGGCGCAACTCGTCATCACCCACCCCAGCGGCGCGCAAACCATCATCGCCTCCGACGCCTCCTGGCGGCGCGCCTTCGGCCCGCTGACCGAAGCCGACCTCATCATGGGCGAGCAATACGACGCCCGCCTGGAATTCCCCGGCTGGGACGCGCCCGGTTTCGACGACGCCCGCTGGCAGCCGGTCGAGACCTTCCCCCATCCCGCCGGTCTGCGCCTGCAAGCCCAATACGGCCCCCTCATCCGCAAGCAGGGCGAACTGTCCGCCGTCTCGATGACCGAAATCAAAGAGTGGAACGGCAGCCGCTACATCTTCGACCTGGGACAAAACATGACCGGGCGAGCGCGCATTCGCGTCCGCGCCAGGGCGGGAACCGTCGTCCGCATCCGGCACGCCGAAGCCCTCAACCCGGATGGCACGCTCTACACCGCCAACCTGCGCACCGCCCGCGCCGCCGACTATTACACTTGTCGCGGGGATGACGATGAAATCTGGCAGCCGCGCTTCACCTTTCACGGCTTCCGCTACGTGGAACTGACCGGCGCCATCGAACCGCCCGATCTGAGCGCCGTCAGTGGGATTGTCCTGCATTCTGACCTGCCGCTTACGGGTGAATGGGAATGCTCCGACCCGCTGCTCAATCAGTTGCAGCGCAACATCCTGTGGAGTTGGAAGGGCAACGCCCTCGACATTCCCACCGACTGCCCGCAGCGCGATGAACGCCTGGGCTGGACCGGCGACGCGCAAGTCTTTTCGCGCACCTCCACCTTCCTGACCCAATCCGCCGCATTTTGGGCCAAATGGCTGGTGGATTTGGAAGACTCCCAAAGTCCCGAAGGAAACATCCCCCCGACCGCGCCCAGCACCAACGCCATCCGCACCGGCGACGGCGGTCCCGCCTGGGCCGACGCCGCCGTCATCGTCCCCTGGAACACCTACCTGGCTTACGGCGACCGGCGCATCCTGTCTGAACGCTACGGCATGATGAAACGCTTCGTCGCTTCGCTGACTGCCGCTGCGCCGGATGATATCCGCGTCCACCCGGCCCGCACCGACTGGGGCGGATTCGGCGACTGGCTGGCGCTGGATGGTTCGGGCCGCACCGAGGGCGGCACGCCCAAAGACCTGATTGGGACGGCCTTCTACGCTCACAGCGCGCGCCTGCTCTCACAAATTGCCGCCGTGCTGGGAAAATCCGACGACGCCGAAACCTACGCCGCGCTGTTCGAGCGCGTCCGCGAGGCCTTCCAGCGCCGCTTCGTCACGCCGGATGGATTCGTCTCTGGCCGCACCCAAACCTCCTACGTCCTGGCGCTGGCCTTCGACCTGCTGCCCGAAAGCGCCATCCCCACCGCGCTCGACTGGCTGGAGCGCGACATCAAGGAGCGCGGGGAGCATCTCAGCACCGGCTTCGTGGGGACATCCTACCTGCCCTTCGTCCTCTCCCGCTATGGACGCGCCGACTTGGCTTACGCCCTGCTCTTCCAAAAGACCTGGCCCTCCTGGCTGTACGCCGTTACGCAGGGCGCGACCACCATCTGGGAGCGCTGGGACGGCTGGACGCAGGACAAAGGCTTCCAGGACCCGGGCATGAACTCGTTCAATCACTACGCCTACGGCGCGATTGGCGATTGGCTGTACCGTGCCGTAGCCGGGATTGACACCGATTCGCGCGAACCCGGCTACAAGCGCATCCTGCTCCATCCCCACCCCGGCCCTGGCCTGACCTGGGCGCGCGCCCGGCTCGATTCGCCCTACGGCCCCATCCTCAGCGCCTGGGAAATCGCTGATGGACGCTTCGAATGGGATGTGACCATCCCGCCCAACACCACCGCCCTGCTCACCCTGCCCGGCGAACGCGAAAGCCGCGAAATCGGGGCAGGGACATATCACTTTTCAGAGCCGTACAAGCGCTGAACGGAGTGACAGCGAAGTCGAGGTCGCGAAAAACATTAACGGGTCAATAATAGCTTTCCAGGAGACTAAACCCAATGACCACCAGCAATCCGCAAATCGAGCAGTGGGGGCTGTATGAACTGGCCCTCCCTGGCCCATCAGATGGCAACCCCTTCGTCGAGGTCACATTTGGCGCGGAATTTCGCCACAAACACCGTGCAGTCGTGGTGGACGGCTTTTACGACGGCGTGGGCCTCTACAAAGTCCGCTTCATGCCCGATACTCAGGGCGAGTGGACTTGCATCACCCGCAGCAACCGCCCCGAACTGGACGGACAGAACGCCGCCTTTACCTGCATCCCGCCTGGCGAGGGCAATCACGGCCCGGTCAGAGTGGACGATACCCATCATTTCCGCTACGCTGATAGGACGCGCTATCACTGCCTCGGCACTACCTGCTACGCCTGGATTCACCAGGGCGAAGCCCTCGCCCGTCAAACGCTGGAAAGCCTGAAAAATTCGCCCTTCGACAAAGTGCGCATGACGGTCTTTCCCAAGAGTTATGTCTATAACGAACACGACGACCCCGACCGCTTCCCCTTCCCGCTGCTCAAAAAGGGCGGCAGCACCTGGGACGGCCACTGGGATAGCAAGGGCGGCAAAATCGAGTGGCAGTTCGACTTCACCCGTTTCGACACCGCCTTTTTCGCCATGCTCGATGAGCGCATCCGCCAGTTGATGGACATTGGCGTGCAAGCCGATGTCATCCTGTTCCACCCCTACGACCGCTGGGGCTTTGCCCAGATGAGCCTCGAAACCGACCTGTTCTACCTGCGCTACGTCATCGCCCGCCTCGCGGCGTACCGCAATGTCTGGTGGTCGCTGGCAAATGAGTACGATTACATGCGCCACAAAACCAGCGAAGATTGGGAGCGCATCGGATGCGCGATTGCCGAACACGACCCCTATCACCGGCTGACCGGCATCCATAACGGCACAGACTGGTTCAATCATCGCCGCTCGTGGATTACACACTGCTCCATCCAGACCTCCGATTTTCGCATCCCGCAATGGCGCGAGGAATACCGCAAACCCATCGTGATTGACGAGATGTGCTACGAAGGGACGATTCCTATCGGATGGGGCAACATCAGCGCGCTGGAAATGGTTCACCGTTTCTGGGACGTGGCGCTCAACGGCGGCTATCCCGGTCACAGCGAGGTTTACCTGACCCCCGAGCATGTCATGTGGTGGAACAAAGGCGGCGCGCTCAAAGGCGAAAGCCCGGCGCGGATTGCCTTCCTGCGTCAATTACTCGAATCCGGCCCCGACGCGGGCATCGAACCGCACCCGGAACGGATGAGCGGTCTGTATTGCGGATTCAAGACCGAGCGCTGGATTTTGGGCTATACCGGCATCCGACAGCCCGTCGAAGCCTGGGCAAAACTACCCGCTGGACGCCGCTACCGTCTCTCATACATTGACCCCTGGAACATGACCATCACCCCGACCGACGCCATCATCACGGGCAGTGAACAGGATGTCGTTGTCCCCCTGACCGGCAAACCCTGCGCCGCGTTCCTGCTCAAAGCGCTGGAGTGACACAAGCCACAACCGAAATTCGCCATGCACCATTATCACAAGGAGTGCGCCATGCAACACGTATCCCTGGCTTACGGCAAAACTGGGCTTTCCATCACGGCCCCCGACGACGCAGAGATTCTGATCTCACGCCAGGCGCCGAGCCTACCAGATGCACCTGCCGCGCTTCGCGCTGCGCTGCGGCATCCTATCGGCGCTGCTCCCCTTCAAGAACAGGTCAGGGTGGGGCAAACCGTAGCGGTCGTCCACACCGATATCACCCGCGCCACCCCCAACGCGCTGATTCTGCCCGTGCTGCTGGCGGAACTCGAAGCAGCAGGCATTCGCCGCGCCGATATCACCCTCATCAACGCGCTGGGCACCCATCGCCCGCAGACCGACGCAGAGCTGCGCGCCATGCTCGGCGATTCTATTGTCGAAAACTACCACTGCACCCAGCACAACGCCTGGGATGATGCCAACCTGGTCTCGTTCGGCGTCACCTCGCACGGCAATCCCGTGCGCATCAACCGCGCCTACGCCGAAGCCGATGTCAAAATCCTCACCGGTTTCATCGAGCCGCACTTCTTCGCGGGCTTCAGCGGCGGACCCAAGGGCGTACTGCCCTCCATCGCCGGCTTTGAATCCGTGTTGAGCAACCACGGACGCGAGATGATCGCCCACCCCGCCGCTACCTGGGGCGTCACCCACGGCAACCCCATCTGGGAGGAGATGTTTGAAGTGGCCCAGCGCACCGCGCCGACGTTCCTGCTCAACGTCGCCATGAACGACGCGCGCGAGCTCACGGGCGTCTTCGCCGGAGACCTGGCTGCCGCCCACGCCGCAGGCTGCGCCTTCGTTGCAGAACACGCCATCATCAATGTCGCCAGTCCCTACGACATCGTAATCACCACCAACAGCGGCTACCCCCTCGACCAAAACCTCTACCAGACCGTCAAGGGCATGAGCGCCGCCGCGCGTGTGGTGCGCCAGGGCGGCGCCATCGTGATGTGCGCCGCCTGCAATGATGGCCTGCCCGATCACGGTCAGTACGCCCAGCTGCTCACGCAGGGTGGGTCGCCGCAGGGCGTCCTCGAAATGCTCGCGCAGCCGGGATTCAGCGCTCACGATCAGTGGCAGGTACAGGTACAGGCGCAAATCCAACTACGAGCGGATGTCTACGTTCACAGCGACGGCCTCACGGATGCGCAGATCGAGCGCGCCCTGATGTTCCCCTTCCGCCGCCTCACGGACTTGCCGGCGCTGTACCGGCGCTACGGACATCGCATTGGCATTCTGCCCAACGGCCCGTTGACGATTCCAACATTAGCCCAACAGTGAGGTGCAGACATGTATCGCCGTCTTCCACTCGCTTTTGATGTCGGCCCTACACCAACGCCGGATCAAACGCCCGAAACCTTTGTTCCCGCCGCCGTGCCCGGCGCGGTGCAATTGGATTGGGCGCGCGCTCACCATTGGCCTCCGGTCGAAGACCTGCGGGCCGAACCAGGCGAAGAGCCGCGCTTCACGGCTGAGAGCGGCATTGTTCTGGCGCGTGATTACGCTTGGATGGAGCATTCTTTCTGGCTGTATCGCGCTACGCTTCACTTTCCGCCCCTCGCGCCAGATGAACGCCTGTTCTTGGTCTGCGGCGGTGTGGATTATCAGTGTGAAATTCGGCTCGATGGCCGCCCCTTGTGGGCCCAAGAGGGCATGTTCACGCCCATCGAACTCGATTTGACCGAACACGCCAAACCGGGTTCGCGGCTGGAAATCCTCGTCCACCCCGCCCCGCAGTGGGAAATCTCCCAACCGGTCAAAGTGGTCACGTTTTGCAAGCCGCTGGTCAGTTACGGCTGGGACTTTCACCCCCGCCTTGTTCCGCTTGGCATTTGGCGTGAGACCTATTTGGAGATTCGCCCCGCCTGCCACCTGCGCGCCGCCGAAACGCTCTACACGCTGAGCGAAGATTTTCAGAGCGCCGATGTGCGCCTCGATGTGGAACTCAGCCAGCCGGGCGCGGGACGCCTGCGCTGGACGCTCTTCGACCCACAGGGCAAACCGGTCTTTCAGCAAGAATCCCCCTGCGCCTCAGCGCAATTTACCCTGCGGGCCAGTCTCGATCAGCCCGAATTATGGTGGCCCAACGGCCTGGGCCAGGCGGCGCTCTACGTCAGCCGCGTCGAACTGCTCAATGAACGGGAGCAGGCGCGTGACCAGCGCCAATCCCGCATCGGCTTCCGCCGCATCCGTCTGGTGACCTACCCCGGTCAGTGGGACGACCCTGATTTGGAAACCTTTCCCAAGAGCCGCCACAAGCCGCCTCTTACGCTGGAAGTCAACGGGCAGGCCGTCTTCGGCAAAGGCTCGAACCTGGTCAGCCCCGATATTTTCCCCGGACGGCTGAACGCCGACTCCTACCGCCCGCTGCTCGACCTGGCGCAGGAATCCAACTTCAACCTGATTCGCGTCTGGGGCGGGGCGGTCACGCCGCCGGATGAGTTCTACGACCTGTGCGATGAGCGCGGGCTGATGGTCTGGCAGGAGTTCCCGCTGGCCTGCGCCCGCTACGAGAACGACCCGCATTATCTCGAAGTCCTCGACCGCGAATCGCGCTCTATCATTCGCCGCCTGCGGCATCGCGCCAGCCTGGCCTTATGGTGCGGCGGCAACGAGCTGTTCAACAACTGGTCGCGCATGACCGACCAGGATTTGGCCCTGCGCCTGCTTAACCGCAACTGTTTTGATCTCGACCCCAACCGTCCCTTCTGGCCGACCTCGCCGCTGTGCGGTTGGGCGCACGGCGGCTATGCCTTTCGCCTGCCCGATGGGCGCGAGGTTTTTCAGTATTTTGCCGAATCGCGCTACATGGCTTATACCGAGTTTGGCGTGCCGGGCCTGGCCGATGCCGAGACCATCCGCCGTCTCATCCCGCCTGAAGAATGCTTCCCGCCGCGCCCTGGCACGCATTGGGCGGCGCGGCACGGCTTCGACGCCTGGGGCGCGGATGCCTGGCTGCAACTGGATGTTCAGCAAGCCTATTTCGGCCCAGCCGAGAGCCTGGAGCAGATGACGGCGCAGGGTCAATGGCTGCAAGCCGAGGGCCTGCGTTTCGTCTTTGAGGAAGCCCGGCGCCAGAAGCCGGTCTGCTCGATGGCGCTCAATTGGTGTTTCAACGAACCCTGGCCGGCGGCGGGCAACGGCAGCCTGGTCTCGTGGCCGGCGCGCCCCAAGCCGGCCCTGCGCGCGGTAGCGGCGGCTTTGCGCCCGGCCCTGCTTTCGGCGCGTGTGTCGAAGTTCTCATGGCGGCCTGGCGAGGTTTTCAGGGCCGAACTCTTCTTGCTCAACGATTCTGCTGACGGCCTGCCCGCCGGCCAAGTACAGGCTTCGCTCGTTTTTGGCGAAAATGAATTTTTGCTGGGTCACTGGCAATACCCCGGCGCGCCCGCCAACCAGAACCAACCCGGCCCGGCGCTGGAACTGACCCTGCCCTCCCTGCCTTTCGACCGCTTCTCGCTCATCCTGCGCGACCCGGCGCACCCCGAATGGCAGTCCACCTACACCTTCCATTACCGGCTATGAGACTATCTGCCATGAAACTACCCACCATGAAACGTACCGTGCTTCTTTTTTTGATGGGCATTCTCCTCACCTCGGCTTGCTCTCCCGCGCCCCAGGCGACTGCCACCCCGCTGCCTCCTTCCACGCCGACCCCTGTTCCCGCGCCGACAGAGATTCCCCCCTCGTGGGATGGGCTGGCAAAACCAACGCTCTGGCAGGGCGGCGGCGATTATCTCATCGAAGCGCGGCGGGGTGTCCTGTTTGTGCAAGCCAACAAAATCAGCCCCAATGCATCCCTCGAAGCCGTCTTCCCGCCGCTTGACCTGCGCGGTGCGCCCTACGCCAGCCTGACGGCGCTTTCCGACATCTCCGCCAACATCACCGTTGGGCTGGTGGACGCCGACGGCAACGAAGGCTGGCTGATTGGCAACTACGCCAACCGCGAGATGGCGCATGGCGCATACCCGCTGACGCACTTCTTCGACTTCTCCCGCGCCAACCTCGATTTGAGCCGCGTCACCGCCATGCGCATCGTCTGCAACCGGGGCGGACCCTCGTGCCGCGCCAATTTTCAGTTGAGCGATATTCGCCTGGGCGCGAGCGCGCGGGCTGCCCTGGCCTATGCCCCCCTGCCAGACGTGGAAGTCGTGACCGGCGACTTGCCCCTTCCGGTCATTCCCTACCCGCTCAGCCGCGATGACGAAGCCGAGACCTGGCGCGCCGAGTTCCCCGCCCAACTGATTGCTTCCGGCGAATTTCGGCAGGGCGCCTTCCACTACACCCTCACCGGTCAGCCTGGCGCGGGCAAAGTGACCCTCATCGGGCAGCGCGGCGAGCGGACGGTGGAACTCGCCTTTGCGCTCACCGTCTCTGAAAATCAGCCGCCGCGCCTGCCTGCTGTGGATGACCAAATTTTGGCGGTGGGCGAAAGCCTCGCCCTGCGCCTGACCGGGCTGGACGACGGCGACCCGGCTGCAGCCCAAGCCATCACCCTGCGCGCCGCCAGTGCCGACCCGTCCATTGCCGCCGTGACGGGCGTGGAACATGACGGGCGCAGCCGCTGGGCGGTTCTCTCGCTGCGCGCCCAATCTGCCGGGGAGACGCAAATCACCCTGACCCTGACCGATGCCCGCGGCGCGAGCGTCTCTCAAACATTTGCTGTTTCGGTTTTTCCCGAACTCAACCGCCCGCCGTCCTTCGACCTGCCCGCTGTCCTTTCTCTGCCTTCCGGCGGCGAACTGCGCCAGGTTATCACCAACATTTCCGCCGGAGAAGCGGGGCAGCGTGTTACCTTCACCGCTCAAACCGATCAGCCTGGGCTGACCGCCCGCGTTGAAGGCGAAACCCTCATCCTGCGCGCCGACCCATCTCTCAGCGGCGAAGCCCGCCTGACCATCACCGCCACCGACAATGGCGGCAGTCCGCGCAACCAGGGCAACGCCAGCCTCAGCCGCGAACTCACTGCGCGCGTTCTGCCCGCCACCCTGACCGGATTCACCGACCCCTTCGACGGCCCCCAAGTGCCGGCCTCGCTGGCTGGCAGCGGCGAAGGTGCGCACGCCCTCGCCATCGAAGACGGCGCTCTGCGCGTGGACGTGGACAAGTACTTAACCAACAACAAATGGGCAGGGCTGTGGTACACCCCGCCCGGCCTGCTCAACCTGACGGAAAACCCGGTCATCACCCTGCGCATGAAAGCCGACCGCCCGACCGCCATGCTCATCTTCCTGTGGGATGCCGACGACCGCTACAACACCGCCGGCACCGCCACCGTCATCGTGGACACGGAGTGGAAGGACTACACCCTCGACTTTTCCGGCAAGAACCTCGACTCCGAAGGGCGCGCGGTGGATTTTGCGCGCATCAAAGCCCTTCTGTTCAACTTTGCCCCCGGTCAAATGCACCGCGGCACCATCTGGCTGGACGATATGCGGGTCGGCTCCGAAGCCGCCGTCCGCGCTGCGCCGCCCGTCCTGGTCATCCAATCTCCGCCGCGCCTTACCCTGCTGCCGGGCAATTCTGCCGCCGAAACACTGCTCATTTCTGGTTTGCTGGGGGATGAGACGGTGGAACTGACCGAATCCACGCCCGGACTCTTGACTCAATCCCGCCTGACCCCGCAGGGCGACGGGCGCTTCTTGCTCACGCTGAACACTGCCCCCGATAAAACGGGACTTACCCGTCTGAAAGTGACCGTCACTGCCCCCGACGGCCGCCGCGCCGAGAAGTTTATAGACATCATCATCCCCGACCTGCCCGCCGCCGACCTGCTGACCCTCGACCGCGCCGCCCGCTATCAGCAAATGGACGGCTTCGGCGCGTTCCTGGGCGCGGGCGTGTGGGCGCGCGACAAACAAGACCTGAACCTGCCTTTCGTGCAAGACCTCAACATCACCGTTGCCCGCTTCGGCATCATTGATACCGATTTCGAGCCGCGCAACGACAACGCCAACCCCTACGTCACCGATTTCGACGCCTTCGACCGTTCCGCCCTGCCGCTGGAGTGGATGCGCCGCCTGAAAGCCGAAAGCAACATAGATAAATACATCCTCACCGTTTGGAGCCCGCCCGATTGGATGAAGAAGGGACGCACCCGGGCTGCCATCACCGGTTCGGGCGAGAACTTTGTGGAAGAACGCTACTACGAGGAATACGCCGAGTTCCTGGCGGCGGTTGTCCACATCATAAAAGAAGAGACGGACATTGACTTGTACGCCATCTCCGTGCAGAACGAGCCGCAGTTCAACGAGCCGTATGCCTCCGCCCTGTTGCCCGCCGATAAGATGGCGCAGGTGCTGGCAGTGGTCTCGCGCCGCTTTGCCGCCGAAGGCATTCAGACGCGACTGTTCATGCCCGAAGCCCTGCCCCAGCAAAAGGGCATTGACGAATACATCACCGAACTCGATCGGATTCCCAACGCCAGCCAGGGGACGGACATCATCGCCATCCACAACTACGACAGCGACGGCATCAACGTGGGTGGGGCCGGGGCGCAGGAGTGGGCCGACATGTACGCCTGGGCCAATGCTGCCCGCCCGCGCCGAATGTGGATGACCGAAACAAGCGGGCATCCGAACACCTGGTCGGGCGCGACCCTGCTCTTTGGCAACCTCTACAACGCCCTGGCGTATGGCAACGCCTCGGCCTGGGTCTGGTGGACCTTGGCGGAGACTTCTGGCAATGCCCAATATGGGCTGGTGGTGGACAACCAGCCCACGGCGCGCTATGCTGTCTCGCGGCACTTCTACCGCGCCGTTCAGCCTGGCGCGGTACGGATTCGGGTGGACGCCCCCGATGACCTGTTGGCGCTGGCTTTTGAAAATCCTGACGGCTCCATAGTGATTGTGCTCTACAACAAAGGCAAAGCCCGCCTGGTCGCCTGCCCCGAAGCCGGGACTCTCGCCGAAGCCTGGCTGACGCATGACGGTCTGCTCAGCCGCCCGGCGCAAATTGCCCTCGAAGGGGTTTTGCTCCCCCCCGATACGGTGTTGACGC
>CAZDSF010000037.1:18137-39165 GCA_964508025.1 uncultured Anaerolineales bacterium | reverse complement strand
CGCCGCAGGCATTATCCGCCCACACGCGCCAGTAGTGGGTCGTGCTGGTATTCAGAGTGACGTTGGAGGTCCAGGTCGGATCGGTCAAGCCCGAGGCCGCAGCCACCACGTTGGTGAAGCCCGCATCGGTCGCCACCTGGATGCTGTACGAGGCCGCGCCCGAAATGGCATTCCAGATAAACGTCGGCTGTGTGGGCACATTGCTCGCGCCGTTAGCCGGCGTCAACAACGTGGGCGCAGCGGGAAGTCCCGCAAAGATATTCAACCCCACCAGGCTCTCATGGGTGCTGGTGGGCGCCGTACCTGTCACCTCTAGCGTGTAGTTGCCGGGCGTCGCCGCGCCGGTATTGCCAATGGTCAGCGTGCTGTTGCCCGCCGGAATCACCGGGTTCACGCTGAAGCCTACGGTCGTTCCGGCAGGGTTGCCGTTAACGCTGAGCGTTACCGGATCATCGAAGCCCAGGATACTGCCCACAGCCACGTCGTAAACGGCGTCGACGGGCGCGCAGATATCCAGGCTGGTGGGATCAACAGTCAACGTAAAATCCGCGAACAACACGCAGTTCTGGCAGATCAAGGCGAAGTTCTGATCGGTGGGATCGGCATTGCCGAGCACCGCGTCGCCCGCGATGTTGGTAGCGTCAATGATGATGGTCGCATCGCCCGCCGGATTCTGAATGTAGACGTTCTCCAGATTGTTGCGGTTATCGGCAGCGCCGCCCGTCGCGCTCCAGCCGCCGCTGAACACGTTGCCGCGATAGGTGTTCACACCGTTAATCACGGTGAGATCCAGATTGTTCACCAGGGCCGGGTTCGCGCCCACCGCGCCCGGCGCATCAGACCAGGCCAGCGTCACCTTGAGCGGTTTGGTGGGATCCGCCACCCCGACGGAGAGCATCCACTGCTCGCCGCTATTGCCAAAGATGTGTGTCTGATCCCAGTAGAACACGGGGACATCCGGCTGGAGCATGTTGGTGATATTGACACGCCCCCACCCTTCGTTGAAGTTGGGGATAACGGCCATCGGTGTAGCGCTGTTGACCAGCAAGGCCTTCGCCATCGCCGGGCTGGGATTAGCGCCGGCGTTGAACGTGCGCCACCACTCCGTTGCCAGGACCACGGCGCCCGCGACATGCGGCGAAGCCATGCTGGTGCCGGAACAGAAAGCGTAGAGATTGTTGGTTCCAGCAATGGGGGTCGAACAGGAGCCGCCCAGGTCGTTGCGAGCCGAGGCGATCTGCTCGCCGGGTGCGGCGATGGTAGGCACGATGCGGCCATCCACAGCCGGGCCGCGACTGCTGAAGCTGGAGATGCTGTTGATATCGCCGGCGCGGTAGTTGACGCTGGAGGCCACCACAATGAGGTTCTTAGCCTCCTTGGGCGCGGTGAGCGTATTCGCGCCGGGGCCTGAGTTGCCCGCCGAGAAAACCTGGATGAACGGCTCAATGGCAGCAGTGTCGAAGTTGCCATCCAGCACCGTGATGTCATGCGTGCGCTCGGAGGCCTGGTAGCCGTGATTGGTTCCCTCGCCGGTAGTCCAGGAGTTGTTGCCGCCCACGGCGCCCAACAGTAGCGCCTGCTTGCTGTGCTCCTGCCAACCGCCGACCGGCGGCCACGCGGAGCCTGATAGCGAGTTCAAGGCGATGATGTCGTGAGCCGGCGCCACGCCCAAACCATAGAGGAAGCCGTCGGCATCGCTGAAGCCGCCCGTGGCATCGCCGCCGATGATGCCGGCGACGTGCGTGCCGTGACCGCCGCCAGTACAGTCGGTGCCCGCCGGCCCCGCGCAAGTGCCGGGGAAGCTGTAGCCAGCCACGATGCGCGGCCCCAGATCGGGGTGATCGTAATCTACGCCGGTATCAATCGTGGCCCAGCGCACACCGCTGCCATCCACGCCCAGCGTCCCCAGGTGCGCCATGTAGCCGGTGAAGGGCACGCCTGCGCCGGAGAAGTTTCCAGCCTGGATCTGCGAAGACATCTCGTCTTCCAACACCGGTTCGGGATGCGCGTAGCCCAGCCAGAGCACCGGCGCCAGCCGGGAGGCGGCTTCGAAGGTTGCGGCATCCAGCTCAACCACAGCCACGTAGAAGGTTCGGTCAGGTTGCGCCGGGTAAGCCTGGATCACTTTAGCGCCCAACGCCTCCAGCGCTGCCAACGTCCCGCCGATGTTGCCATCATTGTAGAAGAAGACGTCAACATTCTGCACGCGGCCTTCGCGGCCCATCAGGTCGGCGTTGAGCTTGTAAGCCGGGTGGAATGCGCCTGTCCAGCGCACGTAATCGAGAGTCGCCGCTGCGCGTTGCGCGCTATCCGCGCCCCATACCAGGTAGGTGTAGTCCGGGTAATACTGCAACACCTGCAGCCCGGCGCGCTTCAAGCCCTCCAACCAGGCATCCTGCGTCGGGCCGAAGAACTGCACCAGGCGCAGCCCGGCGCCCTGGCCCTCGAAACGCGCGTTGCTGCGCAACTCAGGCTCGCCATCGCGCAAGGGATCGAAGGTGAAGTTGGGGACATGCACCGCGATGGACGTTGACGCATCGGCGTCCAGGGATCGCGCCAAGGCAACAGATGGAGATGCCAGCGGCTGCGGAGCGAGCGGCGCTGTGAACACACCGGTCGCGCTCAACAGCAGCGAGGCCATCACCAGAAGGTTGAACCACTGCCAGATTTTCGATTTCATCGTCTATTGCTCCTCTAAATATTGTAACAGGTGAGCAGTGAATAGTGAGCAGTTCGAGAATGGCAAACTGCGGACTACTCACTGCTCTCTACGAACTATTTGTGTTATCAGGGCTGTTCCACAGGTTCGTTATGCCCATTTAACAGATATAGTATATACAAATAGTGCTTTTATGTCAATAGCCATTAGGACTGTAACTGTTCAGATTTCCATCGCAAGACGTAGATTTCGGGCTGAAGCCCTCTAAAAGGTGTGTTTTCGCTGACGCGCGCAGCGCGTCAGCGAAAAACCCTCTCTAAATCTTCGGCTTTAGCCGCTTTTTGTCATGACAAACGGGATAACGCTAAACAGTTGCTTAGACCCTCTTTTCCAGCTTTTAGACTGTCAGAAACCGGGGTCAACCATCAGGTTGACCCCGGAGTTAAAGCCCCTTGACGAGGGGGAAACGCTGGCTTAGCGCCGCTTACGCTTCCAGGTGAAGCCGCCCAACGCGAAGACGCCCAACAGCGCCACGCTGCTCCAGCCGCCCGCCGGACTCGCCGCCAGGCGCGTCACGCTCACCGCGGTCGGCTCCACGTTCACCCGCGCCGTCGCCGTCGCCGTGACCGAGGGGCCATTGGCGTTGTACGCCGTCCACGTCGCCGTGTTCACCGTGGTCGCGTAGATGACCGCCGAGACGGGAATGCTCGAGTCCACCGTGTTCACGCTGCTGCCCGGTGGCAGCTCGTAGGGAAACGCCGTGAAGAGGTTGCCCAACGCGCTGTCATCCAGGTCGTGCAGGTTTAGCGTCACGTTGCCGGTATTGGTCACCGTGTAGCAGTAGTACACCGTCGTGCCTTCTGGCACGGTGATCTCACTGGTACCCGCGCAGACGCCATCCACCGTGCCCACAGTCTTGACGATCTCGATGCTTGCCACCATCACCGTCGCCGAGGCGTTCGCCGTCGCCGAGAAGCCGCCTGTCGGATCGGTCGCCGTCCAGGTGCCAGTGTTGGTCACGCTGGCGTTGGCTACGTAGGAGATGCTCAGCCCCGCCGCCACGGTGTTGACGCTGGCACCGGGAGCGAGGACGTAATTGAAGTCGCTGAAGATCGGCCCCAGCACGTCATCCACCAGATCGTGATGCGTGAGCGTCACGTTACCGGTATTCGTCACCGTGTAACAGTAGTACACTGTGGTCCCCGCCGGCACTTCGAGGCTCGTGGTATCCGCACAGACGCCATCCACCAGCCCCACCGTCTTGGTGATGAGGATCGAAGGCTCCAGGGTCTCCGTCACCACCAGTTCCACCGGCACGATCACCAGCTCGGTCTCGTTGCCGGGGCCGATGTCGGGATCGTTGCTGAACACGCACAGGTTGGCATTGTACGTCCCCGCCGATAGCCCGGTCGAGTCGAAAGTCACATCCACCGGGGTGGTCGCGCCGCCCAGGGTTGTCCCATTAGTCGGGCTGACCGCGAGCCACGGCACGTCCGTCGGCAGATCGCAGATTTGCGGCGGCAGATTCCCCGTGTACTCCACCGTGTCAATGCCGATGTAGTTGGAGTTGCTGCCAGAGGGACCGGCATTGGTCACATAGTAGCGGAAGGCAAAGCGTCCCGTCGCCCCGCTGGGAATACCAGATAGGGTGACAGAGAACTGCGTCCACACCTCCGGATAGCCGGTGAAAGTCAGATCAGGATTGACCGACAGCAGCAGCGTGGCGAAGTCGCCCACATCGGTCGCCAACGTCCCTACATTGGTGCTGGCGCCGTTGGTGCTCAACCGCACTTCCAACCGGTCGGGGAACGCCCCGCCGTCGGTAACGACGCGCGTCCAGAAGGAGAAGGTCTCGCCATCTGCCAGTTCCAGTTCCGGCGTCAGCAACCAGTTGCTGATGGTGCCCACGCCCGCCGTATTGTTATAGTTGGCCGCGATGTAGGCGTTGGTCGCGCCCGCGTGCGCCGGGAATGTAGCAGCATTGCCCTGGAACCAATTGGTGAGGCCCAGCGGCGCCGAGTTGTTCTGCGCATACCATCCCGGCAAGGCGGTGATGTCGTCGAAGCCCTCGCTGAACGCCAGCATCGAGGTATACGCCAACGGCATCCCACCCTCGAACGTCGCGGTGCGGCTGCCCGCTGCGCCTGGCGCCGCGCGGCCCAACATCGCCGCCGGCTCTTCCAGAATCATCCAGGTCAAATCCGCCTCGCCCGTGTTGCTGATGTCCAGCGTTTGCTGGGTCGTGGTATTGGCCGGCTGCGTGCTGCCCATGGAGAGCGGATCCACATCAATGTTGGGCTCCTCTTCCACCTCACCGCAGGTCAATCCCACGTCGTCCACCTGCGCGTACCAGTTCCAGTCGCCGGTGTTCGGGTCGTAGTAGCGCCAGCGCAACATCAGCCCGCTCTGGCCGGCGTAGGCCGACAGGTTGATGGTCACGTCCACGCCCGGCTGGGCGCGGAACGCACCGAAGTCGTCGTTCCAGCTCAGCAGCGTGGTCCAGGTGGCGCCGCCGTCCGCGCTGATGTCCACGTCCAGGAAGTCGAGGTTGGCGAAGTTCTGGTAGTTGGCGGTGTAGCTCAGCGAAGCCGCGCCAAAGCCTCCAAGACTAAACAGCGGCGTCACCAGCGAGGTATCCATCTCGGCTGCGCCGAACTGGTCGCTGCTAACGCAGGCCGCCTCGCCCGTGCCGTTGGTGTAGTTGCCCGCCTCGCCGCAGCCAGCGATGCTACTCCACTGCGGGCCATTCGGCTCGTTGGTCTGCACCGACCAGCCAGCAGGGATGCCATTGTCAAAGCCCTCGGCCGGCGCGTTACAGGCGAAGACGCTTGGCACTTCCACCGTTACCGTCGCCACATCAGTTGCCGTGACCACATCGGTTGGGCCAGCGTTGTATGCCGTCCACAGCGCTGTATTGACCGTGGTGACGTTGATGGTGGTTGTCTCTGTCAGGAAAGCCGACGCGCCAGGCGCCAGCGCGTAAGACAAGCCAGACAGAAGGTTGCCCAGCTCGCTGTCATCCAGGTCGTGCAGGTTTAGCGTCACGTTGCCGGTATTGGTCACCGTGTAGCAGTAGTACACCGTCGTGCCTTCTGGCACGGTGATCTCACTGGTACCCGCGCAGACGCCATCCACCGTGCCCACGGTCTTGGTCAAGACGATAGCGGGTTCGAGCACGGTCAGCGTCACCGGCACAATCACCCGGTTGCTTTCATTGTCAGGCCCTTCATCAGGGTCGTTGCTGAACACGCACAGGTTGGCGTTGTACGTACCCCCCGCCAGCAACGTCGAATTGAAGGTCGCCTGCACGGACGTCGCCGCCCCGCCTGCAATTGTCCCACCAGTCGGGCTGACGCTCAGCCATGGCACATCCGCTGGATTTTCGCAAATGGCGACCGCGCGTCCTGTGTACTCCACCGTGTCAATGCCGATGTAGTTGGAGTTGCCGCCGCCAGGACCGGCATTGGTCACAAAGTAGCGAAAGGCGATGCGCCCCGTCGAGCCACTGGGAATACCAGAAAGGGTTACGTTGTATTGCGTCCATGCCACAGGGTAACCGCCCACGGTCTGTGCGGGGTTGATCTCCAGCAACAGCATGTTGAAGTCGCCCACGTCGGTTGCCAGCGTCCCTACATCAGTGCTGTCGCCGTTGAGGCTCAGCCGCAACTCCAGCCGATCAGCGAAGGAACTTCCAACAACCGTGCGCGTCCAGAAGGAGAAAGTCTCGCCGTCGGCCAGTTCCAGTTCCGGCGTCAGCAGCCAGTTGCTGATGACGCCCACGCCCGCCGTGTTGTTGAAGTCAGCCGCGATGTAGGCGTTAGGAGCGCCTGCATGGGCCAGGAACTCTGATGAATTGCCTTGGAACCAGTCGGTGCTGCCCAGCGGCGCCGAATTGTTCTGCGCAAACCAACCTGGCAGGACCGTGATGTCATCGAAGCCCTGGCTGAACGCCAGCATCGAGGTATACGCTCGCCGCGCGCCGCCCTCGAGGACGGCGGCCTGGCTGCGCGCTGCGCCTGACATCGCGCGGCCCATCACCGCCGCCGGCTCTTCCAGGATCGCCCAAGTCAAATCCGCCTCGCCCGTGTTGCTGATCGTCAATGTATGAGATGCTTGCTGGTTGGAGAACTGCGTGCTGCTCAGGCTCAGGGGATGCACATTAATGTTGGGCGGCTCTTGGATCGTCTCAGTTTCGATCTGCACACACCACCCGCCGTTGATGTTGCCCAAATCGCCGCTGGCATCGTCAAATACGTATAGACTCCACGTGCCGTTGGGATCGGTGCTGTTGAAGACCGCCAGCTGCGTCGCCGCCGAGGGGGCCGGCGCCGGCGCCGGGAAGGTGTCGTCCATATCGTAGTTGGTGGGCAGATATACGCCAGAGACGATGGGATTGATGTCGGGCAGCGGGCCAGACGCCGCATCGTCGAAGATCAAGTTTACATTGATCAGGTCGGCGCTGCCGCCGGCATCCGACATAATGATCAGGTTCTGACCCTCGGGGCCGACCAGCAAGACATCAAGATCGTCTGGGAAAGTGTGATTCATATCAAAGAGATAGACCCGCACGTTAGTCACCGTGCCCATCAGACCAGAAACCTCAATCTCCGATGGATACGGGGTTGCCGCGCCTGAACTGGGAATGGTAATGGTATCGAGATTGCAGAATGCGCCTTCTGGCAGCGTTACAGTCACCGTCGCCACATCGGTCGCCTCAACCCAGTCTACAAAATCTGCGTTGTACGCCGCCCAAGTGGCGCTGTTGACCGTGTTGACGTAGATCGGCAAAGTCTCCGTCACAAAAACCGACGCGCTAGGCGCCAGAGTATACTGGAATTCCTCCAGAATCCAGCCCAGTTCGCTATCTTCCAGATCATGATAATTCAGAGTCACGGTACCGGTGTTCGTCACCGTATAGCAGTAGGTGACCTCCGTGCCCGCTGGCACCGAGATATTATCCGTCGTCGCACAGGCCGTTGGGTCGGTGCCCACGGTTTTGCTCAGCGAGATGGCAGGCCCACTCATGGGGCAGGTGTAGGTCGGAGAGACGCTATTGCGAGGAAGCAGGGCCGCTCCAGACAACACATCAAAATCATCCCCATTGTGATCGGTGTCCTGACAACCATTCACCTTGCGCACGCCGCCCTGCTGGTTGGTCAAGGCCACACCGTTGTTGATCGTGACGCCGCCCTCAGCATTATTCGATTCTCCCCAGGCAGCCAGATCAACGATACGCGCATCAGGCAGCGCGCAGGGTGTAGCGCTCGCCCCACACCCCAGCGCTGTAGCAATATTCGCCAACGCTACTTTACCAGAGGTGGCACTCATATTCAGATTTGTGGTCACCAGATCTGGAATAACGGGCAGAGCAATTCCACCAGATCCTGCGGTCCCCAGTTGCACCAGGAGATACTGTCCAGAGGCCACAATTGTGTTCGCAGGAAATGCGTACAGGTTGGTACCCGTACTGGCGAAATTCCCTGTTGAAGAGCCATACTGCAACGACCAGCCAGTCAAATTCACCGGGGCAGCGCCAGCATTGAACAGTTCAACATAATCGTGCTGGTAGTAACCGGTGCTGCCTCCACCGCCGCCATACACCTGGCTGATGCGCAGGTCATTCGCCAGAGCTACAGTGTTGGCTGCCGCAGCCGGCGCCCCACTGCCGAACGGCGTCAACAACGTCGCGATGAGCACGAGGGTCATCAACCCCCGCGCAATTGGAAGTGTGACTTTCATAATGCTTGTCCTCCTTTGAAAATCTCCTTTGAAAATCTGCAAGTCTCAAACCAAACACACAGTAAACGTACCGCGAACTTCAGTTCGGACTCCCACCGCACAATCTGAAAGCCCTCCATGCACACCGCTCTGGCAACATGAGGCTCATCGCCGATGGGATCCATAAGACAATCCAGCAGATTCACCAGTAAGCCATCACCCCCTCTCCTCACATAGCGCAGCGCTAGTCAAACAAAGTCAAGATTTCCCAGAAGACAGAAAATCAACTGCTATCGCGGAAGATAGACGCTACTTGCCAGCCGTGCAAATACAGGAACATGCAGCGCGCTCCAGCAAGCTTGGCATCACAGCGCACCTCTAGGATACAACAATTCTGAATTGCCGTCAAGAGCTTTCAACAACGGTGACTGTTCAAAGGGTGGGCAAGAAGCGAGAGTAAAGCAGGGGCTTCTACCCAAGCCGGGCAGCTTGGGATTTAGACAAACAGTTCAGCCAATATCATATGTGACCCCGGCGGGGGTAAGTTTGCCGTCAATGTCATTCCGCCACTAGTGAAGCCGCAATTCTCGTGATCCAAGCCGACGGGAAAGGTATTCCGCTGCTCTTGGAAGCTAGCGCCCCACCCGCGGTACGTTTAGGCAAAGGTGAGAAACGAGGCAACAACAAAGAAGCCATGGGCACTACCGCCTATACCATTGCGGCGGCGCCCCCGCACGCCTGAAATGGTTGTACAGATAGTATTCTGTATCGGCGGTTGCTCAAACGCGGCAACTTTACGGCTACCGCCGACTTGCGGCAGCAAATCCTGGATTTCATTGACTACTTCAATCAACTGCTAGCCAAACCTTTTTGGTGGACTTATGCGGACAAGCCGCTTACGCATGATCTGGGGAGAGATTTCTGCCGCGCGGTACTAGAACGCAAAGCAAACGCAGCGCCCATGGGGCGCTGCGTTGCTGCTCACTGTTACACAGCTGCGACTTCAAACCACATCCGCAAAGTTGCGCTCCGTAGTCCTGAAGAAATAGGCGCCGCTTACCAATACCACCATCGCAATGCCCACCGAAAGCGCCATCAATGGGCCGGATAGATAACTTTCCAGATCTCCACCCAACAGCGCCCAGCGGAACCCTTCCACCACGCCGGTCATGGGATTCAAACTGAGCAAAAAACGGTAACGTTCGGGGATAAGACCAGAACCGTAAACCACCGGCGTCAGATACATCCAGATCTGGATGAGAAACGGTAGGAGATAGTTCACGTCGCGGTATTTCACGTTCAACGCCGAGAACCACAACCCGAAACCCAAAGCCGTAATCAATGCCAACACCATCAAAGCCGGGAGTAACAACACGCGCGTCGTGGGCGCAATACCGTAGAACAACATCAACGCGACCAAGACCACAAAAGCAATCGCAAAATCCACCAACCCCGAAAGGACGCCCGAAAGCGGCGTCACCAGGCGCGGAAAGTAAATCTTGGTGATGAGATGGGAGCTGTTCACCAGGCTGGTCGAGGCGCGCGAGAGCGATTGCGCGAAATAGTTCCACGGCAGCAGCCCCGCATAAGCGAAGACCGGATACGGCGTCTCGCCAGAAGGCACTTTGAGCAATACCCCAAAGAGCACCGTGAAAATCAACATACTCACCAACGGCTGGAGCAATACCCACAACACCCCTAATGCTGTCTGTTTGTAACGCACCTTTACATCGCGCCACACCAGAAAGTAAAGGAGTTCCCGATATTCCCACACCGCCCGCAATCCCAGCGAAGCGATACCCCGTGTGGGACGAATCATAATTGTTGCCATAGAGCCTCCGTTATTACTGCACACGCCAACTGGCGCGTATGGAATCAGGCTAACGTTTGCGCGTCTGCGCCACGACCAAAGCAATGACAAACAGCAGCGCCGCACCAATCCCGCCGATGGCCGAAAGCGGCAGCGTCAGAGGACCGGCGGCTATGGTGGGCATACTCGAACCCACCGGATCAGGGTTCACCTGGGGCCTGGGCGTCGGGGTTGGCGAAGGTGTGGGACCGGGCGTCGGCGTAGGCGTGACGCGCTCAAACCCTGCTTCCACCGGCGCAGCAACCACGGAAATAGCGCGCGCTGTATGCCATAGCCCCCAAGGCCCTCCCGCATCGCCATTGAGCAACGATGCACTCAATACCGCCTCCAACTGTCCCCGCGCACTATCGGCTGCCAGCGCGATTCCCGACACCGCTTGCACCTCACGCGCCAGGCGCAATGTCGGCTCCGATGTCCAACGATCGCCGCCCCACAACAGATGAAAAAGCGTCGGCGCGCCGGCATCGTCCGCTACCGCCATCAGATGGAGTCCCCCCGCGCGATCCACCGTCAAGGTCGCCGGGCCGTAGAGCGCCCGCAACCCTGGAACCTGGCCCACGAACCCCCACGTCACGCCGCCATCCGGCGAAACGCGATAGGCGGCCGTACCTCGACGCACATCCTGCCACAGCACCACCGTTTGCCCACGGGCCGTCGCCATCGCCTGAGGAAAAGTCATGGCGCCCTCTACCAGAAGTTCGGGCGCGCTCCAATTTTCGCCATCGCCAGCGGCATAAGCGTAGTATAGCGCCTCGGGTAAACCGTTGCCGGGCAGCGGCGTCTGCGCCCAGACTGCAAGCAGCCGGCCCTGTGAATCCACGCTCAACGTGGGCGAAGCCACACTGAGCCATCCAGCAGCTTCAGCATCGAAGACGGTTGTCGCGGGCGCCCACGTCTGTCCGGCGTCATCCGAATACGTGTACCTGATCCCCCGGCCCTCATTGAGCGGCACCGCATAAAGCACGTGCAAGCGTCCCAGGAGATCCGCCACAATCTGCGGCCCACTGCCGGGTTCAAAAGCCAAACGCAATGGCTCGCTCCAACCACCAGTAGCAACGGCATCGCGGGCGTAGGCGCGGCTATAGTAGATGCTCCCCTCCGGCCCGCCGCTCCACACCACATGGAGCAACTCTTCCAGCACCGCCAACGCGGGCTGATCGCTCTTGCCTTCAGGCGCGCGCAGCACGGTGACGGGCGCGCTCCAACGCCCCGCATCCTTACGGACATAGACCAACCCCGCGCCTGGAAGGCTCGCGGCATCAGCGGCGCTCCACAACACATGCAGACGACCGGCGGCATCGAACGCGCTCACCGGCGGCGATGCGGGACTGTACGGCAAGCCCGCCACAATCGCTTCGGGCGCAGACCATAGCGGCGGCGGGGCAAAAGCCCATGCCTGCACCGCCAGATTTCCTGGCAATGTCCACACCTCGCCATCCTGACCCCGCCCGGCGACAATCAACTCTCCATTGCTGCGCAACGCAGCGGAGAGAGAATCCAGCGTGAGTTGAGCGCCGGTCTCAGGATCGCGGAAGCTGACATTGAGCGTCCGCACCTCGGAGAATTGCGTTCCATTCCAGACCGTCAACGCCAGACTGGCGCTGCCGGTCCCGGCCATGAGCAACGTCCCTTCGCCAGGCAAGACGGCCCAGCGCAGGGGTTGCCCACAGGCGTTCAACCCCTCGATCCGCGCCGGCGGCGCCATACGATCCAACGCCTGCCAGTAGAGCGCGCAAGGTTGGCCGGCTTCCCATAGAGCTGTGGCGCTATCGAGTTGCAACAAGCGCGCGCCCCGCGCCCCCTGCACATCCGTCAGCAGCTCCGGCGCACTCCAGGTAGCGCCGCCATCGGTAGAGCGCGCCAGCAAGGTCTGCGCCGGGCGCGGATTATCCCAGGCAACGTAAAGCGCGTTCGCCTGGGGCAAAAGCGCCAGCCGTAGGTCGGCAGCTGTCACCAGCCGAAAGTACAACGAAGCATAAATCAAAGATGGCGCAGACCAGGTCGCGCCGCCATCAGTAGAGCGCTTGTGATAAAGCCCGGCAGGAAAAGCCGTGCTATTCACCGAGCGCAGATAGACCAGGTGCAAGGTGTTGTCCGGAGCGACGCCCATCTCCCAGGCAGTGGCCGCTTCGGCCAGAGATTCGGGCACCGTCCATGTAGTCTCGCCGATGCGCAGGCGGCTGTACAACAGCGGACGCATTCCCGTGCCGGCGGCAGGATCGCCGAGCCACCAGGCATGAACGCGGTCATTGCGATCCCCGAGCAGTTGCGGCATCTGCTTCAGCGGCGTTAAGACAATGCGCGCCGTTTCGCCTTCGCCAATGATCTGCGGGAGCCCCAGGGGCGCCAGCTGTGAATTGCTCCACGGGGCCTGCGTTCCGGCGCTGCTCGAAGTCATCAATCCATCGAAGCGATCCCACCAGAAAACCTGCGCCTTACCCGCCAACCCGGTCACGACCACAGGCGTTTCGGCTGCTCCGGAGCGAGAGAGATTTACCGCTTCACCCCAGAAATCCTCCGGCGCCTGCGCCTGCGCCGGAACCTGTGCAGCCAATGCCCCGACAGCGCCGCCCAACAACGCCAGCGCCAGCAACATCCGCATCATCAGTCCTTGAGTTTGCCGCATGTTATATTTTCCACCTTCCCATGTCCGTTATCCCCCTCAGCGCAGCAGAGCCTGCGCTGCTTCACGCGCATAAGCCTCACGCAGCTTATCCCCGCCGAGATGATAGCGCGCCCAGGCTTGCCCCAGCAAACGATCTTTGGCCCACGGCAGCCCTTGAACGATCTCCACCGCTTCTGTCACGCGCCCATGCGCCACGAGGGCGTCGCCATAGAGCAACCGCGTCACGCGATCCTGATTCCCGGCATTCCAGGCGGTTTCGGCGTGATACAGCGCGGCTTCGTAATCGTTCCGGCTCAGCGCAATCTGCGCCAGGCGCGTATGCGCCGTCACCTGAGCTGCATCCAACGCCAAAGCGCGGCGATAGTACGCCTCCGCCGCGCTCAAATCGCTCTGTTGCCGCACCTGATCCAATGTCAGCTCATTGAAGCGACGCGAATCATACAGGCGCAATTCCACTTGCGTTTGTGTCACCGCGCCGAGATTAGTATACCACAATGCGCGTCCCGAGGGCAGCAGCGCCGCTCCCAACCCAACCAATACCAGGACGCCGGCAAAACCCGCCTGCCAATGCCATGTCGGGCGAGAGCCTGCGCCTACCCCGGCAAGAATCAACCCCGGCGGCAACAATAACAAGAGTACGGTGCGACTGCTGTACAAGGGATCGTCAACCAGCCCATGCAAGCTCACAACCACCATCACCAGCAGACCGACCGGCAATAACGGCATTCCCTGGCGGCGAAAGAAGGTCCGCAAACCCACAAAAGCCACCGTCATCCACAATGCGCCGAAAGCCAGCAAACCGACCAGCCCTTGTTCCATCCACAGATCTAGCGGCAGCGAGTGCCCATGGGGCAGCACGGCGACGTGCAACAGCAGCGCATACGCGGAATGCACCATGGCATAGTTGCCCAGCCCAAAGCCGGTGAAAGGATAATCGCGCACCAACAGCCAGCCCTGTTCGAAGAGTGCCAGGCGGTTGCTATCCGATGCGGTCTCGAACAACAACGCGCGGAGCGGCGCGGAGCTCAGCAGCGCGCCGCCGCTCAGGAGCACCACCACCAGCAGCGATCCCAGAAACCACTGCCACTTACCACGGGTGAGCCACGCCAACCCGCACAGCGCGCCCGCCGCGCCCACCGCCATCCAGGCGCCGCGCGAGAACGTCAGCAGCAACGCCAACCCCATGAGGGTCGCCGTCGCTGCACCCCACACCATCGCGGGCCAACGCCGCGCGCGGAAGCCCATCCAAAACAGGCTCAGCGCCGCTATCAACAGCGGGGCGGCGGCGCTGGCAGTGACGTTGGCATTCGGCGTGGAGCGGAACGGCGGCAAGGGGAGCAGCCGTTGCAGCTGCATTCCCAGACGGGTGATCGCAGCCAGCGGCGCCGGATTGGCAGCCCAGTCGTGCAGCCCGATGAAGAGCGCCGCAATCGCCGCCCCCAAAGCGCTGAGCAAGCCCAGCATCCACAGCTGCTCATGTTTACGGACAAACCACGTCGTTGCATAGAAGAGCGCCGTTGCCAGCAGCAGCCCCCAAAACTTCTGCCAGCCGATGGGGTTGGTGAAAATCGCACGGCTGCCATCCTGCTCAGGAGCGAGCAGCACACTGAACGCCGCCGTCGCCAGAAACAGCAGCAGGGGCAGCTCGACGCCGGTGAAGCGCAAAGTGCGCCGCGCCAGTCCCACACCCGCTGCCAGCGCCAACGCCGCCAGCGCTGCCCAGCTCCGCGACGGCTCTGCCGCCCATAACACCCAAGCCGCCAGCACACCGCCCAACGCCAGTAATACGAGGATTACGTCGGACAGTCTCTCTGAGGATCCTGATCTGCCCACGCGCTGATTCACCCTTGTCCTGCTATTTCCATCCCAGCGTCTCCAGGCCAATCCGCACAGCCGATTTCAGTACGCCCGGATCGCCCAGAAGCAGCTTCAGGTATGTGAACATCGGCCCCGGGCGGAAAGCCCATTCGCGGAAAGCGCGTCTCGCCCAGCGCTCTAGATCTTCCGCCTTGAGATTGGGATAATCCAGCACCGTCGAACGATCCATGTCCACCTCTTCCCAGCGGGTACCAGGGCGGAACCAACCGTTCTCCACCACCTCAAAGAAGAAGGGCGTGCCGGGATGCGGCGCAGCAATGTGGAAGAGCACCAGATCCAGCGGCAGGCGCTTGGCGAAATCAATCGTCTTGCGGATGCTGGCTTCGGTCTCGCCGGGCAGCCCAATGATGAAGTAGCCCCAATTCATGATGCCCGCTTCTTTGGCCCATTGCAGCGCCTGGGCGACTTTTTCCAGGGTGATGCCCTTGTGCATCCGTTTGAGCATCTCCGGCTCGCCGGATTCGATGCCCCAGGAGATCATCCAGCAACCGGCGCGGCGCATCATCTTGAGCAGCTCCAGGTCCACAAAATCTACCCGGCTGTTGCACGTCCATTTGACCGGCAACTGGCGTTCCAGGATGCCCTCGCAGATCCCCATCACGTGCTCACGGTTGACCGTGAAGAGATCCGCGTACATGTGGATTTTGCGCACGCCTAGCTTCACTAGCAGCGCCATCTCATCCACCACATTCTCTGGCGAACGGAAGCGCACTGATGCGCCATAAGAGACATGCTTGATACAGAAACGACACGCGGCAGGGCAGCCCCGGCTGGGAACGGTGAAGGCATACGGGCCGCCTACCAGTGGCGCGCGATATGCCTCAAGCGGCAGCAGATCATGGCGCGGCAGGGGCAGATCATCCAGATTGGCGATGAAGGGGCGGGGCGGGTTGATGACGATCTCCGAACCGTGACGCCAGACAAGGCCCTTGATAGTTGCAAGTTGTGAGGTGCGAGTAGCATGATCCGAGTTGAGCCAGGGAGGCGTCCAATTGGAATCGGTCGCAGTGAAGAGACGCTTGAGCCGCTCGGCGAATTCCGGTTCCACCTGAGGCCACCAGCACTCGCCATCCGCTTTCTGCCGGCGTCCCTCGGTGGTATCTACCAGCTCCCGCAAAGTGAGCTCCGGCTCGCCCAGCAACACATAGTCCAACGCGGGGTAAGCTTCCAGCGTGGATTGGGGCATCGGCGTCACATGGGTACCGAAGGCGATGGTGATCGCGCCGCGCGCTTTGGCGAGGAATACGCCGTACATATCGTTCTGCAACGTGGGTGCCGTTACCTGGGTGATGTAGTAGCGTGGACGTTTCTCATCCAGGAAACGCTCGAAATCCGCCCATGCTGTATGGCTGGGGATAGCATCCACCACCTCGAGGTGGAAATCGGGGAACAGCGCCGCCATCTGCGCCAGATCTACCTGGGGCCAGATCATCCCCTCGCGGGAGCGGCGTCCCACCCGGTGCTGGCTGCGAATCCAAATGCCCTGATCGGGCGCTGGGGGATTGACCAGTAGCAAATCCACAGCGCCAGAGGGGCGTTTCGCTAATTCCGCCTGCAATAACGCATCTGTATTTGGAAAGTTCGGCACGACAAGCTTCTGTTGAACCACGACCCACCTTATACCTGTTTGATTTGGACGTCCATCACCAACGCGATTAGCAAATATAATCCCGTTCCAGATCCGAGCGGATCAGCACTTCACGCTGGCTGAGCTCTTCCAACACACGCATAATCACCCAGAAAATGTCCAGTTGCACACCCATGAGCACAAGCATTGCGCCGGTCGTCAAATACAGCCACAGCCGCTCGATGTCCCAGCCATTCAAGCCCAGAATCAGGCTGACGATACCCAGACTAATGCCGCCCAAAATCGCAACCAGCCCCATCCATCCAAAATGGCGATCCAGCGGCGGATCGAAGATTGGGCGACCAAAGAGGCCCTTTTGCACCACACCCTTATTGAACAGCGCCACCAGATAGTTGAACGTGGCGCCGAGGGCGAAGAGATCAAAGCCGGCAATGCCCAACACCATCACAGTGAAGATAGCAGCGACGCCCCACGGTCCCAACTCGGTCACGCCAGAGAGCCGCAATCCGGCCAGAATCAAGGCGCCCAAGGCGCCCAGGCAGAACAGCCCAAAGCCCAGGCCCCCCAACGGGCGAGCGGGATTGTAGGTCAACACCGTCCAGATGATGGTTTGGAGGAAGCGCATCCCATCACGCACCACGCTGAGTTTGGAGCGTCCCAAGCGTTCCTCGTAGGGCATGGGAATTTCCACGAAATTGAGGCCTTCGTGGACGGCGCGGGTGCTCATAACCGGCGTGAAATTCAACCCATCGGGCAACGGATAGAGATGGGTCAGTGTTTCACGGCGAAACACGCGCATCCCGCTCGCCGGGTCTACCACCGGACGACCGCTCAGCACCGTGACGAGATTCGCCCAGATGAAGTTGCCCACCTTGCGCACCAGCGGCATCCCGCTTTCTGCGCCGGAGCGCCGCGACCCAACGACCACATCGGCGCCGGCGAAAATCGCCTGGCAGAGGGCAGGGAAAGATTCGGGCGGGTAGGTGCCATCGGCGTCGAGAAAGCCCAACAAATTGCCGCGCGCCGCGCAGAAGCCGGTTTTGAGCGCCGCACCGTAACCCCGGTTGGGGTTGTGCTGGAGCAAGCGCACCGTCGGGTAACCGCGCACAATCTCCGCCGTGCGATCTTTCGAGCCATCATCCACCACCAGCAGTTCCAACGCTACCCCAATCTCCGCGAGGGCCGGTTCCACTGCCAATACCCGCTCGACAATCTCGGCGATGCCATCCTCCTCATTATATGCCGGAATCACCACCGAAAGCATCCACGTCGCTTGTTGTCCCTCTGCCATACCCAATCACCTCCCAATAAGATTCTAACGCCGTAATCCTTTTACAGGATAAATCCAACGCGAACTTCAACCAGCTCGCCCGCTGAGCGCCTCATTTGATCTCGCGGATCAGCCGCGCGGGGACGCCCCCCACCACGGTATGCGGCGCGACATCCTTCGTCACCACAGCGCCGGCGGCAATCACCGCGCCCTTGCCCACGCGCACCCCATCCGTGATGATGGCTCCAGAGCCGATCCACACATCATCCTCGACCACGATCCCTTCGGCGGTGAGGCCCTGCTCCACAAAAGAGCGCGTCGGGTCGTCAAAGATGTGATTGACGGCAATCAGCTGCGTCATCGGCGAAGTGTAGACCCGGTCGCCCAGCGTCACACCGCCCTGACCTCGAATCACCGTGTACTCGCCGATCAGACTATCCCGCCCGATTTTGATGCCCGCGTGCGGCAGATCGCGGAAGTTGTAGACGTGAAGCACCGCACCATGCATCACCAACGTCCCCGCACCGATATCCACCCCTTGGGGACAGGCATGGATATAGACGCCCTGGTCGAGGTAAGCGCCGCGCCCCAAGCGGATGTGATTGGCGAAACGCAATCGCACCCCGGATTCAATGGCCGCCGCGCCCTCGATATGCAACATCAGCCGATACAGCACCGCGCGCAACCCAATACCGACTATCGTGGGGACCCATCCCACCAATGCCTGTAAGCTCTGCTCAAGGATGTACCGGCCCAGAGAATCGGCCTGCCGACGTAGATACAATCCCGGTCCGCCGCTGATGCGCAAATTCGTCATCGAAACCCCACTGCTCTCGAAGATTTCAGTGTCTTTCCTGGCTTTTGCGGAGATTATTATACCGTTCTTAAAACATGCGTCAAAGTCCTTTTGCGGCGGTTAGAAGCCGCGCCGCAGAAACGAGCGCAGCAAACGCCGGTTTGCGCCCTCCTCAAACCATATCCTATCCGTGGAAAAGGCCTATAGTACACAAAGCATATTGACTTTGTATCCCATTGCCTTATAATGAAAATATAACCATACACACGTGTGAGATTACGCCTGCCACCCTACAACAACAGAAACACGACCGGCGCCGCAGCGCAGTGCGCAATGACAACCCAGCATCAGATCGGCGCTTTCCGGCAACCGAATTCAGTGAATGGATTAAGAAAGGATGTCTATGAACCGCTTACTATCACGCCAAAAGGGTCAGGGATTGGTGGAGTACGCCCTCATTCTGGTATTGATCGCCGTGGTCGTCATCGTCGTGTTGACGCTCCTGGGCGATGAGGTCAACATGGTGTTTGCCAAGATCACGCTATACATGCAGTATCCCGGCAACTACAGCGGCGACCCGGTCTCGGTAACAAGTGTAAACGCAGGTGCCACTCGCACCTGCCTGATGGGCACCTGTACAGTTACTGCATCTGCAAACCCTGCACTTACCGGCGTCACCGGTTCGCCCACCGTCTGCGCCCAGTTCAGCCTCAGCGGCGGCGGCAGCCAGGTCGCGTGCGGCTCGCCACCCACCGTCACCTTCAGCGACGGGGGCAATTCCGGCAGTGTGAATGTGTGCATCATTGCCGTCGAAGGGCACAGCCTGGTCGGCGGGCCGCATTGTTCCACCGCGACGTACTGATGCCAAAGGATTGGCCGGGAAGATGCTAACGGCCACAACCCAAGCGCGAGCCAGGCTGTGCGTTGCGCCGCAAACGGCAAGACGCACAACCCGGCTCTCGTTTTTATTTCTGCATTGCATCCTTCCGTCTTCATCCTTCATAATTTCCAGAGGAGCGTGACCATGCATACCAGCCCCGTATCGAATTCCATCATTGCGCAATCCACGATGCTGTCCCACACCAAGAAAGGGCGGCTGCGCCTGGGCGCGCTTGCCGTCCTGTTGGCGCTACTAGGATTGGGATTATGGCTGGCGTTGACCGGCCCTACGCGCGCGGCGGGCGCCACGCTGCACGTCGCGCCCACCGGCGCGGATACCCCGGCCTGCGGCGCGGTGCTCGCCCCCTGCCGCACGCTCCAGTACGCGGTGGGACGCGCCAGCCCCGGCGATGAGATCCGCGTAGCAAGCGGCGTGTACACGGGTACAGATGATGACGTCGTTTACATTAACAACAAAAACTTGACCCTTCGTGGCGGCTACACCTCAGACAACTGGCTTGTCCCTGATCCAACAAATAACCCCACAGTCATTGATGGCGAGAATGCCCATCGTGCTGTCAGAATTGATGGAGGAGCAAGAGTTGTCATTGTCGGGTTTCATATACGCCAAGGCTCTTTAACAGGCCCTAACCAACACGGAGCCGGTATTTTCAATCAACGCGGCGAACTAACCATCGAAGATTGTGAGATTTACCAAAATTCGACTTATAGCACTGATGCAAATACAATCAATGCTGGCGGCGGTATAGCCAATGGCGACAACGCCAATAACATCCTTATACTACGCCGAAACAAAATCCATGACAATATTGCATCCTTTGCAGGCGGCGCAGTAGTGAGTCTTAACGGGCACGCCACGCTCGAACGAAACATCATTTATAACAACACGGCAACGTTTGGTGGAGGATTTCTGGCCGGTAACAATGCATCCGCCACACTTTATAACAACCTGATTTACAACAACAATGCCTCTCAAAGCGGTGGTGGACTTGCAACAAGCGATCAAGCCAATACCCTCCTCATTCAACACAACACCCTCTACGGCAACACCGCTGCCCAAAACGCCGGCGGGATGTTTATCACCGGCGGGACGATCCACATCACCAACACGCTTTTCATCAGCAACACCGCTCCCGCCTCCCCCGCCACCAACCGAGGCGCGATTGCGGTCACAGGCGGAACGGTCGCGGTGAGCCACACCGATTTCCACGACAACGCGCCCAACCACACGCAAGCCGAGCTCGACGCCTGGGGCGGCAATAACCGCTTCCAAAATCCGCAATTCGTGGATCCCGCCGCTGGCGACTTCCGCCTCTCCGCCGCCTCCCCCGCCATTGACACGGGCGCCGCCGCGCCCGCCGTGACCGAGGACGCGCTCGGCTACGGGCGGTCCTTCGGCGCGGGCTGGGATCGCGGCGCGCACGAGTACACCGCCTCCGCGCCCTGCTACGCCCGCGTCGAAAACGGACCGGTCTACACCTCGGTGACGGCTGCCGTGAACGCGGCGCCTGCGGGCGCCACGGTGCAGATCGCCGGACGCTGCGCCGGCGGCGTCGAAATCGGCAAGGATCTGACGCTGCGCGGCGCGTACACCGTCACCGATTGGACCGCCTTCCGCTACGGGCCGACGGTGCTGGATGGCGCAGATGCGCAGCGCGTGCTCCGCATCTTCGACGGGGCCTCGGTCGCCGTGGAAAACCTCCACCTCACCGGCGGCTTCGCC
>CAZDSF010000037.1:16664-18037 GCA_964508025.1 uncultured Anaerolineales bacterium | reverse complement strand
TCGCGGATTACAACGCCTACCACGCCAACACGCCCAACGATTACGGCAACCTCGCGCCCGGCGCGCACGACCTCGTCGCCCCGCCAGAATTCGTGAACCCTGCTGCGGGGGATTTCCACCTGCAGCTCGCCTCCCCGCTCATCAACGCCGCCGATCCCGCGGCAACGCTGACCTACGACTTCGAGGGCGATCCGCGCCCGCGCGGCGAACGCGCCGACATCGGCGCGGACGAGCGTCTCTTCTTCGCGGCGGCAAGCCTCACGCCCCCCTCAGCCCAGGTGTTGCGTGAGGACCTGGCAGAGCTGCAAGGCCGCACGTTCACCTTCACCTACACGCTCAAGAACACCGGCTACACCGCCAACCTGACCGACACCTATGACATCGCCGTCGTCAACGAGGACGGCTGGCCCGTAGCGCCGCAGCAGATCCCCGGCATCGGCCTGCGAGTCAACGAGACGCGGCAGATTCAGGTCGCGGTGACGGTGCCCCTCACGGTGACGCCGGGCTTCTACAACCGCACGCTCATCACGGCGCAGTCGCGCACCAGCGTCAACGCCACAGCGACGGCAATCGCTGCCATCGTGAACCCCGGTCTGATCTTCACGCCGGATTACGCCGAAAGCGCCGATCCCGGCCAGCTCATCACCTACACCCACACGCTCGTCAACATCGGCCCGCCGGACACCTTCACGCTCACGCTGACCACCTCGCAGGGCTGGGGCGAGCTGTTCGCGCCCGAAAATCAGGTAGTCTCCCTCGCGCCGAACCAGAGCGTGGATGTCATCGTGCGCGTCCAGACGCCGCGATGGGCAGCCGCCGGCGTGCAAGACACCACCATGGTACGGGCGACCTCCCAGGCGTTTGGCACTTTCGCCGACGTGAGCGATGTCACCACGGCCAAGGCCACCACCGGCGACCGTTATGTGCGCCAGGGCGGCCTGAACACGAACAACAACTGCACGCAACCCGATCGCGCCTGCGCCACGCCGGGCCATGCCGCGCAGCAAGCCGCCAGCGGCGATAGCATCCTCATCGCCGAAGGCGTCTACGCCAGCAGCGAGCTGCTCATTGACCGGCCCATCAACCTGCTGGCGGGCTATCGCTACGCCAACGGCGCCTTCACCCAAGTCGAGGGCAACCCAGACCCCACCAAAACCATCCTGACTTTCGGCGATGCGACCCGCGCCGTGCGCATCGAGCCGGCCGGCGGGGCGGGCAGCGGCCCGTTGCTGCGCGGCTTCACCATCCGCGCGGCGAACGCCGGCGCGGGCGACGGCGGCGGCGTGCTCCTGGTGGGCGCAGCAAGCGCGCGCCTTCACGACCTGCGGCTGGAAAACGTCCGCGCGGCGCGGGGCGGCGCGCTCTACGTCGCC
>CAZDSF010000037.1:0-16564 GCA_964508025.1 uncultured Anaerolineales bacterium | reverse complement strand
TTGGGCGGCGGGCTGTACGATCACAACAGCGCCGCGCTCACCCTGCGAAACACCATTTTCATGAGCAACATCGCCGGGACGGCAGGCGGCGGGCTTTTCCGCACCAACCCCACGCCGCCCCATCACGGTTACAACGCTTTCTGGCAGAACCAGGCGCCGCTGCACCCGCAACGCAACATCGCGCCGGGCGTGGGCGACCTCGACGCCGACCCGCTGTTCGCCGATCCCGCCGCGAAGAACTTCCGGCTGACTTTCGACTCGCCGTGTGTGGATACCGGCGATCCGGCGACACCGCTCACGGAAGATTTCGAGGGCGACGTGCGCCCCAGCAACCACGGCTACGACATCGGCGCGGATGAGCTGCGCGGCTGTCTGGCGCGCGTGCTCGAACCCGGCGGCGACGCGCAGATCGGGCCGCTCTTCTACGGCGTGCAGCAGGCCGTGGACTTCGCCCCGGAAGGCGCGCTGATCCAGATCCACGGCATCTGCTTTGGCGTACAGCCCCGGCTGCTGGCAGGCGTTGCGGTGAGCCAGACGGTCTACATCAGCAAAAGCCTGACGCTGCGCGGCGGCTACCCCGCGAACTTCGAGGAAAACGTCTTCGAGGAGACGATCCTCGACGCGCTGGGCCAGGGCCGCGTGCTCGTGGCGACCAACCCGACGACGGACACGCTGCACGTGACACTCGCGCGGCTCACCCTGCGGAACGGCGCCAGCCTGGACGCGGACGGCGGCGTGCTATTCAACGACGCGGACGTGGATTTGCGGCTGGAGGCGACGCGGCTGGAACGCGGCGCGGCGGCGCGCGGCGGCGCGCTCTACAACCGCGCGGGCGCGCGGCTGACCCTGGGCAACGCGACCTTCATCTCCAGCACCGCGCTGTACGGCGGCGCGCTCTACAACGCCGGTTGGACGGCGACGATCAGCCCGACGCTCTTCCAGGCCAACGCCGCGCAGACCGGCGGCGGCGCGCTCTACAACGCGAGTGAAGGGCAGCTGACGCTCAACGCGGCTACCGTGCTCAGCAACACGACGCTGAACGGCCACGGCGGCGGCCTGTACAACGCCGCCACGGGCGCGCTCACCCTCACCAACAGCCTCATCGTCAGCAACACGGTCAGCGGCGATGGCGGCGGTCTCTACAATCTCTCCGGCCTGGCACAGGTGCGCCACGATACGTTCTACGGCAACGCGGCGCAGCGCGGCGCGGCGATCTTCCACAACGCGGCGGCGCCGGGCGCGGTGCTCAACAGCTCGCTGCTGGTGGGGAACCAAGCGCAGCAATACACGCTCTACAGCGCCGGCAGCGCGCCGACGAGCGCCTACAACGGCTTCTACGGCAATACCGGCGGCAACGCCAACATTCCGCTGGGTCCGCACCCGTTGCAAGCCGACCCGCTATTCCTCTCCTTTGACCCGACCAGCGCCACTTTCCTCCGCATTCCCTCCGGTTCGCCTGCAGAAGATCGGGGCGATCCCGATAGCCCGCTGCTCGAAGACATTGACCGCAAGCCGCGTCCCAGCAATCAGGGCTTCGATATTGGAGCGTCGGAAGTGGGCGATTGCTATATCCGCATCAACGGCGCACTGCCCACCTACGGCAACGTCCAGCGCGCCATCCGCCACAGCAGCGATGGCGATGTGCTCTACATCGCCGGAACGTGCCGGGGCGTCAATCCGGTGAGCTTCCTGGGACAGACCTTCACGCAAACGGCGTTCATCACCAAGAGCCTGGGCTTCCAGGGCGGCTTCACCGTGACCAACTGGACCGAACCCCACCCCGTGAGCAATACCACCACCCTCGATGCGGCCGGGCTGGGACGGGTGGCGCATATCGCGGCGTCGCCGGTGGTCACGATGAGCGGCTTGCACCTGATCGGCGGCGCAGCGGATCAGGGCGGCGGGATCTTCATGGCGGGCGGCGTCTTCACGCTGACGCAGAGCCACGTCTACAGCCACATCGCTACGGGCAACGGCGGCGGCTTCTTCCTGCAAAACGGCGCGGCGACGTTGACCGGGCAGAACGCCTTCCACCACAACACAGCGACGCAAGGCGGCGCGCTGTATCAGGCGGGCGGCAGCCTGACGCTCGACGGGAACTTCCTGTACGAGAACAGCGCGACGCGCGGCGGGGCGCTGTACCGCGCGGGCGGCGCGACGGACGCGCACAACACCTTCGTGTACCGGAACGCGGCGCAGCAGGGCGCGGGCTTCTACAACGCCGCCAGCGCGACCTTCCGGATCCGCCATAACACGTTTTACGCCAACACAGCGACGCAGGGCGGCGCGCTCTACACGGCGAACACAACGCCGCTGGTGCGCAACAACATCTTCGCGGACAATGCCGGCGCGGGGCACGCCATCTACAGCGCCGCGGGCGGATTCAACACGCCGGATTACAACGGCATCCATCCCATCCCCGAGGCGCTGTTCAACACGGAGCAAGGTGAGCACGACGTGCTGGCGCCGCCCGGCTTTGTGGACGCCGCAGCGGATAACTTCCGCCTGGCCGACGATTCGGAGATGCTCGACCGGGGCGACCGGGGCGACCCGAACCTGAGGCTGTACCACGACTTCGAGGGCGACCTGCGCCCCGCCGACCAGGGCTTCGACCTGGGCGCGGACGAGCGGCGCAGCTGCTGGGCCAGAATCGTGCGCCTTTCCACCACGCCGCCCACCGTGCTTGGTCCCTTCGCCAGCCCGCAGCTGGCGATTGACGCCAGCGAGCCGGGCGACCGCATCGAGATCACGGTGGGCGAATGTCGCGGCGTGCATCCTTACCCGGAAAGCGGCGTGACCTACTACCAGACGGTGCACGTCCCGCATCCGCTGCACCTCAAGGGCGGCTTCCTGCGCGACTTCTCCGAAGAGGTCGAGCAACCGCTGGACATCGCTGAGCCAGAGCAGAGCACCATCTTCAACGCGACGGGCGCGGGGCGAGCGTTGCTGCTGGGCCGCACCACCGCGATCACCGTGGAGCAGGTGAACCTGATTGACGGCGCGGGGGCGGCGGGCGGCGGGCCGAATCGCGGCGGCGGGCTGCTGGTGAACAGCGACGCGGCGCAGCTACACCTGGTGGGCCTGTATCACAATCAGGCCGAAAACGGCGGCGGGCTGAGCCTGAACGGCGCCAACCAACGGTTGACGCTCGACAGCGTGCGGATCTACTCGAACACCGCAACGCTGGGCGGCGGCGTGTACCTTCCCAGCGGCGCGATCACCCTCACGGGCGAATCGCTGCTCAGCTTCAACATGGCGACGCAACACGGCGGCGCACTCTACAACTTCAACGGCGCGGCGACGATTGCCGGCCCGCAGGTGCAATTCAAGCAGAATCAGGCCGCGCAATACGGCGGCGCGATTTACAACCGCAACGGGACCGCCGAGGAATTGCGCGTGACCGAGGCGCATTTCGTGGGCAACCGCGCGCAATACGGCGGCGCGCTTTACAGCGAGCTACAGAGCCAGGCGTTGGTGGATCGGGGCGCGCGCTTCTACAGCAATGAGGCCGATCTGGGCGGCGCGATCTACGGCGGCGGCAACAACTTCAACGTGCAGAACACGCTCATCTACACCAACACGGCGACGAAAGGCGCCGCGGTGTACCTGGGCAGCAGCGCGGGCGCGCCGCTGGTGCAGCACAACACCCTCGTGCAAAACGTCGCGCAACAGCAAGGCGGCGCAATCTTTGTGGAAGGCGGGACCGGCTCGCCGCAGCTGCGCAACAATATCTTCGACGGCAACCAGGCCGCCTCGGGCAGCGCCATCTACGCGATGGTGGGCGAGCTGGCGCACAACAACTACTATCCAGAGCCAGTCGAGGCGCAGGTCGCTGGCGGCGTGGGCGTGGGCATGGGCAATCTGAACCTGCCGCCGGGTTACGCCGAGCCGCCCAATCTCGACAATCCCTTCCAGCTGCCCACGGCGAACTTCCACCTCGCCAACAACTCGCCGATGATTGATCGCGGCCTCGACGTGGACGTGCTGCACGACATGGACGGGCAGCCGCGCCCGGTGAATCACGCGCCCGACATCGGCGCGGACGAATTCCCGGAGTGCCTGGCGCGCGTCCGTTCGACGATGACGCTTTACGGCAGCATTCAGGCCGCGCTCGACGACGCCGACGAGGACGACACGGTGGACGTAGCCGAGGGCGTCTGCCGCGAGAGCCTGGAAATCAGCCGCAACGTCACCCTGGATGGCTCGTGGAAGAAGGACTTCGGCGGCAAGACGGAATTCTATCCCAGCTCCACCGTGGATGCGAGGGGTCTCAACACGCGCGTCGTGATGGTGCAGGGCGGCGTCACCACCGAGATCATCAAGATGGAATTCCAGAACGGCAATGTGAGCGGCGATGGCGGCGGTCTCTATGTGAGCGGCAATGCCGATGTCACGCTCAGCGAAAGCCAGATCTGGAACAGCCGCGCCACAGGCAACGGCGGCGGCGTCTACAACAGCGCCAACAGCATCTTCAGGCTGTGGGGTAGCACGGTCGTTTCAAATACCGCTAGCCTCAACGGCGGCGGGGTGTACAATGCCGCCGGCAGCGAAGTTGTCATCAACGGCGGCGGCACGAGCCGGAACCGAGCCGTCAACGGCGGCGGCATCTACAATGCCAGTACGACCTTTGAGTTCCGCAACCACGGCCTCGTCCAAAATCGCGCCACGGGTAACGGCGGTGGCTTCTACAATACCGTTCCCAACATCACCCCTACCAATATCCGCTACGTGGAGAACGAAGCCAACACCCAGGGCGGCGGGATTTACAATCTCGGCAACGGCATGACGCTGTGGCACAACACACTCTACCGAAATACAGCCTCGCTGGGCGGCGGCGTCTACAACACCGGCGCCACGCTGAACGTAAAAGCCAGCATCGTAGCCAACAACGCCGGCGGCGGCATTCACAGTACGCAAGGCGCCACAGCCTGGCGCACGCTGCGGTGGGGCAACATCTATACGGGCATCACCGTGCAGTATGAATTGGAAGCCGAACCGAGGCTCACGTGGCAGGGACGCCTGACCCATTTCTCGCCCGCCATTGACACCGTACCCAGCGGGGAATCGCCGATTGATATAGACGCGCTCACCAATCCCCGCCCGCAACTGTGCGCCAAGGATATGGGATCGCACGAGTACACCGTGGGCAAGCGCGTCTTCGATTGGGTCGCGCCCGAAGGCGTCACCCTGCCGCCGGGGACGATATACGACTATACCGTCACCGTGAAGAATCTGAGCGAGGAATGGCGCGTCTGGAATGATTCCCGCAGCTCGATGGGGCCGGGCACCGGCTACACAGAGACCCTGCGCGTGACCTGGCAAAGCTCGCGCGGCTGGACGCAGATCGTGGATGTGCGCAACGGCGCCAACATCATCACCGGCACGAACCACATCCTCTTCGATGTGGGGCCGGGGGTCACGGCGGAGCTGCTCCTCCGCGCGACCATTCCGCCGCATCAGTACGCCTCCGTAGATGGCGATCCGCGCACCTACGACACCACCACGCTCAGCTACGAGACGCTGGGCTGCCGCGATACCCTCCAGGGGCAGATCGGCGTGATCGAAACGCGGGTGGCGCAGGATCTGAGCTGCGCGCTGCGCCCCACCGATCTCAGCGCCTCGGCGCGGCCCGGCGAGAGCGTCGCCTACACCCACATCCTCACCAACACCGGCAACCTCACCCACACCTACACCCTGGTCGCGGCGCCGGGCTTCTACGCCGCCGCGACGGTCGTCTCGCCGACGACGCTCATCACCCAGACGCTGCCCAGCGTGCGCCTGAGTCCGGGCATGTCCACCACGGTCGTGATGAGCGTGAGCGTGCGCCCGGAGATCGCCGCCGGGCTGACCGATGTCGCCACGCTGATCGGCAGCGTGGGGGGCGTAGCGCAGTGTACCGTGGCCGATTTCACGCACGTGCTGCCCACCACGGGCATCCGCTATGTGTCGCTGGAAGGCGCCGATTCCAACGTGAATGAGACGCTCGGCGGCAACCCCGAAGACCTGCCGGACAACAACTGTACGCAGCCGCAGATCGCGCCGTGCCAGACGTTGCGCCACGCGCTGGCGCAATCGCAGCCCGGCGAGGAAGTGCGCATCGCGGCGGGGACGTACACCGGCGTCTACAGCGTCACTCAGGGCAGCGAGACGCGCACGCAGCTGCTCTACATCACCCACCCGCTCACCATCACCGGCGGCTATCTGGCGAGCGCCTGGGACGCCGCCCCGCCGGATCACCTGGCCCATTCCACCGTGCTCGACGCCGAAAACGCGGGCCGGGCCGTCTACATCGCGACGAGCGGCCCCGTGCGCCTGGAACGGCTGACGCTGCGCGACGGCGCCGCAACCGGCCAGGGCGGCGGCCCCGGCGGCGCGGACGCCGGCGGCAACCTGTACCACGCGGGCGCCGCGCTGCACCTCAACGCGCTGCGGCTCAGCCACGGGCAGGCCGCGCTCGGCGGCGGCTTCTACCAGGCGGGCGGCGAGGCGCTGCTCACCAACGTCCTCATCCACCACAACGCAGCGGGCGCGAGCGGCGGCGGACTCTACCTCGGCGGCGGCGCGCTCACACTGCTCAACAACACCTTCTATCTCAATACCGCCAACGCAGGCGGCGGCGCGATTTACGCGGCGGGCGCTAGCCTGGCCCTGCACAACACCATCATCGCCGATACCTACAGCGGCGGCGGGACGCGGCAGGAACATGCCGCCGTCCACCTCGCGGGCGGAACGGTCGCGGCGGATTACAACCTCTACTTCAACAACAGCCCTGCGGATGTCTTCGGCTTCAGCAAGGGCGCGCACGACCTCTCCGCCCTCGATCCGCGCTTCGTCGCGCCGACGGCCGCGCCGCCCGATCTCGATTTGCAGCAGACCTCGCCAGCGCGCGAACGCGGCGACCCGAACACGCCCTTCGCGCTGTTCCCGCTGGGGCTGGATTACGCCAACCGCGCGCGGCTCATGGGGCTGCGGATAGACATCGGCGCTTACGAGTATCTGGTGGAACCGAGCTTCGAGCTCGTCCCGACGTATCGCTACACGGTCGCCGGTCCGGGCGCGACGCTGGCCTACACGCACACGCTGCGCAACACCGGCGAGTTCACCGATACGTACACGCTCGCCTGGAGCAGCAGCCGCAACTGGATCACGGCGTTGAATCCGGCAGGGTCGGTGGAACTGGGCCCTGGCGCGGCGCTGACCCTCACGCTCACGGGCGCGGTCCTGGAGAGCGACAGCGCGGGGCTGACGGATGTCGCCGTCATCACCGCGACCTCGCAGATGAGCGCGGGAGCGTTCCGCACGGCGCGCAACGAGACGCGGGCGGCCTTCAACCCCGACGTGCAGCTCGCGCCGCCCACGCTCACCGGCTACACCGATCCGGCGCTCGCCTACACGTACACGTACACCGTGACCAACCTCGGCGATGGCTGGGACAGCTACACGTTGACGGTCAGCGCGCCGCCTGCGGGCTGGCTGGCGAGCGTCTCGCCAACCACGACGCCCCTGCTGCGACCCGGCGGGACGACGACCGTGCAGGCGAGCGTGACGCCTCCGGCGGACGCGCTCAGCGGAACGAGCGCCCTCGTCACGGTAACGGCGACCTCGAGCTTCGACGGCGCCACGGCGGCGAACGCGAGCGCGCTCACTCACGTCAACCGCGTGCGCGGGGTGCGGCTGGAAAGCGACCAGACGCAGACCATCACCACTGCGACCGCCGTCACCTACACGCACACGCTCACCAACCTGGGCAACTACACCGACACGTTCACGCTGGCGTACAACAGCAGCCAGGAGTGGACGGGCATCTTCGTGCAGCCGCCATCGCTGCCCGCGACGTTGGGGGCCGGAGCGTCCACCGCCGTGCAATTCCGGCTAACCGTGCCGCCGGGCAGCGGCGGCGCGACGGACGTGAGCGTGATCACGGCGACCGTCGAGGGGACCGCGCTCACGGCAACGGTGGTGAACACCACGCAGGTCACGCGGGTCTGGGGCTTCTCGCTGGAGCCAGCGGCGCGCACGGCGACGGCGGCGCCCGGCGCCACGCTGCACTTCACCCACACGCTCGCCAACCTGGGCAACGTCGCCGATGTGTACGCCTTCAACCTGACGAGCGGCCCGACGGGATGGGGGGCCACGCTGACGCCCGCCTCGCCGCTCGCGTTGAACGCGGGGCAAAGCGCGGTGCTCACGGTGACGGTGCCCGTGCCCGCGGACGCCCCCGCGCAGACGGCGACCTTCACGCTGCAGGCCACCTCGCAGGGGGACAGCGCTGCGCACACGGCAGAGGATACGGTGCAGGTCGTGGTGGGAGAAGAGCCGATCACGGGCCTGCAAGCGTACAACGACAGCCCCACAGTGCTGGGCAACCCCACCGCGCTCTGGGCCACGATCGCTACGGGCGCAAACGTCAGCTTCACCTGGAACTTTGGCGATAGCAGTCCGCTGGCAGCGGGGCAGAACGTGAGCCACACCTACGCCGCTGCGGGCGTCTACACCGCTGTGGTCACAGCGAGCAATAGTCTCGGCAGCGCGCAGGCTTCCACGATTGTGACGATCACCGCCGCGTGCGCCCCGCCGCAGATCACCGATCTCGCCAGCGATAGCCCCAGGCCGCTCGGCGCGCCGATGCACTTCACGGCCACGGTGACGGGCACGGCGCCCTTCACCTACACGTGGAACTTCGGCGGCGCGGGGACGGCTGCCGGCGAAAGCACGCCCACCCCGACCTTCACCTACGATCAGGCCGGCGATTACACGGTCGCGCTCACGGTCGCCAACGCCTGCGGGCAGGCGCAGGCTTCCCTGCCGGTGCAGGTGCTGCCGCCGGTCATCGTGCGCGGCGTGACGCTCGCGCCGAACCACGAGGACGCCGCCTTCCCCGATAGCGTGCTCGTCTACCGGCACACGCTCACCAACACCGGCAACCTCACCGACACCTTCGACCTGACGTGGGACAGCAGCCAGGGGTGGAACGCTGCCCTCGCGCCGGAAGCGATCACGCTGGGCGCGGGGCTATCGGCGCCGGTCGTGTTCACGCTCACCGTGCCGCCGGATGCGTCGGCGAACGATGTGAGCGTCATCACCGCCAGCTCGCGCGGGGATCCCGCTATCTTCGACACGGCGATCAATACCACGACGGTGCTGCTTTCCAGCGGTGCGGTGCTGGCGCCGGCGGAAATCGAAGGGCGCGTGGATCCGGGCGCGACGATCGCGTACCGCCACACGCTGACCAACACCAGCGCGCAGACCTACACCTTCGCGCTGGAACTACAATCCACGCCCGCGTGGATCGTCGCGGCGCAGCCCGCCGACGCCTTCGTCGTGGGGGCGGGCGCGGCGCAGCCCATCACCGTCACCGTGACGGCGCCGACCAACGCGCTGAGCGGGACCCTTCACACGCTGGTGATCGGCGCCCGCGCGCAAGAGGCGCCCGAGGTTGTCGCCTACGCGCGGGATCGCACCACGGTCAACCAGATCTTCGGCGTACACCTGCTGCCGGATGCACAACAGCGGTCGGGGCAGCCCGGCGAGACGCTCGTCTTCACCCACACGCTCACCAATCTGGGGAACGGCGTGGACACGTTCACGTTGAGCCGCATCGCCGCGCCGCGCGCCTGGCCCATGACGGTGACGCCCTCCACGACGACGCTGGGCCCCGCCGCCGCGCGCCTGATCACGGTGACGGCGGCCATTCCCATCACCGCCACGCCGGGTATGACCACCACCGTGACCGTGCGGGCTGCCTCACAGGGGGATCCCAACCAGATGTACTTCGCCTTCACCGACATCACGGTGCAAGCGCCCCCGCAGCGACGGGTGTACCTGCCGCTGGTGCTGCGCGACTACAATCCCGACCGGCCCGATCTGGTGATCACGGGCATCACCCTCATCCCCGCCGCGCCGACAGCCGGGCAGACGGTGACGGTGCGCGTGACCGTACAGAATCAGGGGCCGCGGCCGGTGGCTTTTGGCAACAACTTCTACGTGGATTTCTACGTCAACCGGCAACCGCAGCCGCTGCTGCCCGGCGAGCTCACGTGGGGCGCGCAGGGGAGCTGGTTTGGCGTGGGGCAGAGCCGCACTTTCGAGGGGACATACATCTTCAGCGGCGGCGTCCACCAGCTGTACGCGCAGGTGGATACCGATAACACCGTGGCCGAAAGCAACGAGGGCAACAACGTGTACGGGCCGCAGCCGCTCACGGTGAGCGGCACGCTGCTTCAAGGCGCGCCGGTCATCGAGCCGCCCACGCCGCTGCGCGAGCCGCGTCCCACACCCACGCCGCAGCCCTAGCCTTTGAGGGCAAGCGCAACTTGTGACGTGGGCGCGGGGCCCACGTCACAAATTGCCATTCGGTCAAAACGATGCTACAATGAGTTCATTCAAAAGCCTTGAATTTTCACCACAGAGTCACAGAGGTCACGGAGTTTTGCTGAATGGCATTTTTGTAAAGGGGGAGCAGATGAAGCAACGCACGATCTTGAGAGCTGTGAGCCTGGGGATGGGCGCGCTATTGGCGCTGATGCTGCTGTTGTGGAACGCCGCCGGCGATGCCGCTCTCGGTGTTTGGGCGCAAGAGGATCCACGTCCCACGCCGACGAATGAAGCGGCGCCCACCGAGGAACCTACCGCAGAGCCAACGCTAGAGCCGACGCCCGAACCCACCACGCCGGCCCCAACCGAAGAACCGCCCCCCAACCCCGAACCGACGGGGGTTTCTCCGGCGCCATCGCAGCCGGAAGCGCCGGCTCCGCCCGCAGTTGCTGAACCGGCAGCCGGCGTCGCCACGGTGCCGCGCACCGGCTTGTGGGATAGCGCGGCCTGGTCGGTGGCTTTGCTGGCATTGGCGCTCACGGCGGGGATTTTCGGCGCGCGGCGCCTGCGTAAGCGCGCCACACCTGGCGCATGAGGTAAACGGCGCCGGTATCACTCCAAACAAAAAGCACTCTGTTGGTTCGACAGAGTGCTTTTTTCTGGCTGGGGGCGGAGGATTCGAACCCCCACATACGGATTCAGAGTCCGCTGTCCTACCATTAGACGAGCCCCCAAAGGTTAAAACGGGCTTTTCCGTGCCGCGAATTATACCACCCTCCTTGATTTTGACAACCCAGGTAATGCGATAGCGCTGGTGACACACTGCGCCCGCGCGGCGCAGCACTCAGAATCAAGCAATTTGAGGCGCAAATCCTCAGACATACGAAAATAAACCTTACTTGATATACCCTCGCTGATGGGCAGGCTCCTCGGATAACAGTGGGAAAAGAATTACGATACAGTAGTTACGCGGTTTCATAATTTGGCTCTTTGACAATCACATAGTCCGCGCCCGGAGGGGTGTGGGTGGGGCATAGCCTTGGGTGACGACTTCGAGTTGGAGTTGTTGCTTGATACCATCCGTTGTTTGTGACGGGTCGGTGCGCAACAAATCTAACACAAAGCAGGTCACAAAAACCAAGGTAATATGCCGCACCATCGCCTGCGGCACCCGACATTGGCACATTGCCAGTCCCGCCAGTTGCTTGCTGTTGCGGAACAAGGTTTCGATGTCCCAGCGGGAGCGTTTCCACAAAATCAAGGTGCAGAGGTCTTGGGCGCGCGCATTGGACACGATGTAGTCCACATGCCCGTGCCGGTCGCGGGTGATGACCAAGCGCACATGTCCCAGCGCGGGCAGATACACCCAGGCGGTGGCGGCGCGCATGCCGACTACGGCGCGCCATTTGAGTTTGAGCGTGGCGGCGAGGGTGTCCAGGCAATTTGAAATAGCCCCAACACCAACTGATGACCACCACACACATCCTATGGACATACCGCTTTTCGCTGGGACACCACAACTTGGTCGCCCACTGCAAAGTCGCACTGAAGGGTTTCGGAATGATGACATCATCCAGTGATGACATCATCCAGACTGAGATAGCCTAACACACCTTGCCGCTGCACCCACTGGGCGCAGCAAGCCAGCAAGGCCCGACTGGAAAACGGCATCACCCGTAACAGCCGATTGAGCGCATCATGACACCGCGCCGGCAGATATTGTGTGATCCGAGTGTTAGTTTGATTGACATCCAGCAAGATCAACCCGGCGAGGTACAATCCGATTAATGCCAGTTGCGTGGGCGTGCAGACTGTATCCACGTTCAAACGGGCCAAGACTTGCATCACGCGCTGGTACAATGGGCGTGTACTGGGATACAAGCGAGTCAGCATCAAGATCTCCTTGAGTTGTAAAGATATCGCTATTGTAACCCAGCTGTGCCGGTTTTAAGTCAACCGCGTAACTACTAACGTCCAATATCGGTTGCTGCGGATGCAACGAGACGCCGTACAACAGACATTTTTCCTGGCGGCTTGGCGATTTTCAGATTCACAGCTAGAGCAACACGGGCACATCGCGCTGCTCATCGGCGGGCCGCTGGGCTTCGCGCCCGACGCGCTCGCCGGCTGTGAGGAACAGCCAAAAGACGCGGCGCGGCCTCAACTCGACGCGCTGGCGTAACGGCGCAAGCCCGTTCTGAACAGCACGGTTGCCCCAGCGAAGAAGAGGAGCGCCGTGAGCAGGCTGCCCGCGAGCAGCGCGGGTGGCAGCTCCCCGGTGAGAGCCTGCGCCGGGATAGTGGTCATCAGGCCGACAGGGATGACCCAGGTGAGCAACAATCGCAACCAGTCGGGATAGATTGCGCCCTACTTGCTTCGATCCCACAGGGGATCCTCGAAGCGTTGAATTTCCAGCAAGTATCCGTTGGGATCGCGGAAGAAGCAGTGATAGATGCCGTAGGCAGGATTGAAGGCGGGTTCCTTTTCCAACGGTACATTGCAGGCGCGCAGGTGGGCGGCCCACCCATCCACATCCTCGGTGACGAAGGTCACGATCAGCCCCTCCGGTCGCGCGCCCGCTCGTTGGCAGAAGCCCAGATAGGCATCTGCGCCGACCCGGTAGATGCGGCAGCCGCCCTGATCCAGGGCTAACGGCAGCCCTAGCGCGCTCTCGTAGAAGCGCGCTGTTGCGTCCAGGTCGGAGGTGTAGAGAAACGTGATTTGCTCTGTCAAAGCTGTGCGGGTCATAGGGTCTCCTTCAGTTGCAGTTGTGGATTGAGGATCTGCTCCAATGCATAAGCCACCAATGCAAAACCCAGCCCTGTGATCACCAAAGCGATGGTCGGCACCAGTACGAGGTGGTATGGCCCGACGAATACGCCGGTGGAAAATGCTGCATGGGCCAGCTTGCCCCAGGTCGGCAGCACCGGATCGCTGAGACCGAGAAACGCCAGCGCGGATTCCAGGAATACATAGCTGGGCACAAGCACGACCAACTGCGGGATCAGCACGGGCGCCACGCGGGGGATCAGATATTTGAAGATGATGCGCCAGTCGCTGGCGCCATACGAGCGTGCGGCTTCGATGTAGGGAGATTGCTTGGTTTGCAGGAAAATCGCTCGATAGTTCTTGAGCGCGCTGCCGAAGATGCTCAGGAGGACGATGACTCCCAGCAGCACCCAGAAACTCTTCGAGTACAGCGTGAAGATCATCAGGCTGACCGGCAGGAAGGGCAGCACCATATTGACCTCGGTGACACGTTGCAACAGCTCATCGAGCCAGCCGCCGAACCAGGCGCCCATGGCTCCGAGCAGCATGGTGCTGAGGGTGGTACCCACAGCTGCCAGCAACCCGAAAGCAAGCGCCGCGACGGCGCCCCAGAGCACCGCCACCATCAGATCGCGGCGGCGGCCATCGGTGCCGGCCAGGCCATAGACTTGTCCATAGACGATCAACTCCGCTTCCAGCTCTACCGGCTCCTCAAATATCAGCCCGTTGACATGGAGCTCATAGCGTCCTTTGAGGGGGGTGGGCGTCGCTGCTGTTGGGTCAGCGAACAGCGCAATTTCGGGTTCAATGCCGCCTAGTCGCCGCAGCAGGCGATCATCATAGCTGAAGCGATATGCTGTCTCTGTCTGAGCGGTTAGCTCTCCCAGCCGGATGATTCGTCCATCGGGGGTCTGCCAGCTCAGCGAGACATGCGGAGAGCGCTTCACTCTGGGCGCATACAGATAGACGCTTAGCTCTTGCGGGAAACGGTCGTAGGTGTATTCGAAGGGGATGACCAATGTCAAATCCGTGATTTCCGGCGAGATTTGGGTGATCTGGCGCGCAATGCTGCTATCTGTCCGGCTGTCAAAGATCAGTGTGGGCGGCAGGCTGTCGCGGGTAAAAAGGCTGAACCATACCGGCTCTGCATTGCGTGGGATTCGATACCAGGTGATTTGATCGCTGCGCCACAGAACAATGGCTTCTTGATAGGGAATGGCAATGATCGCGTAGAGAGCAACGCCGATCAAGAAGATAATGATGCTCAGGCCGAGCACAGCCGAAGGGAAGCGCAACAACTGCCGCCCTGTATGCAAGATGGTTCGCGCGAGTTCGTGCGCTGTGTGGGGCAACGTTCTAAAGTCGGGCAACTGCCATGAGAGGCGCGGGCGTGTGATTCGGAGCGACTTGCGCCGGGGCGCCTTGGCTTTGAGTTGCGCATCACTGCCGATGCGCACTCGCGGATCTACCAGCGCGCAGGCAATATCCACGATGAAAACCGTAGCTGCCAGCAAATAGGCAAATGTCACCACGATCCCCAGAATCAAGGGGGTATCGAAGATAGCCAGGGCTTGCACGAAGAGTTTACCGATACCGGCAACATTGAAGAAGTGTTCCAGGATGATGACCTCTTGCCACAGGCTGATCAGGAGCAGCGCGAAGCTGGTGAGGACGCTGGGCAAGGTGGGGCGCAGAATGTAGCGTCGTTCCAACATGCGCAATGGCACGCCTTTGGCTTTGGCGAGGTCCACATAGTCTTCGTTGTAGTGGATCAAGAAGAAGGCGCGCCAGGCGAAAACACTCTGGAAGAACTTACTCAAGAGAATGGAGACCACGGGGAGCAGCATGTGCTGCAAAATGAGCGGAACGTATGCCCACTTAAATTCTGTGGGCCAGGCATCGAAGCGCGCCGTAACAAAGCGCAGAGCCGGTATTTGGAAAGTCAGCACCGTCAGAATGATTCCATATACCCACGGCGGCGCAGAGGAGAACAGTGACAGGACGATGATGAGCCGATCCATCCAACTGCCCTGGGTGTGGGTCAGAGCCAACGCAATCACAATGCTGATGCCGAACAGCAATAGGTTTGCCAGGCCAAAGAGCAATAGGGTGCGTGGCAGGCGATCCAGGACGTAGGCATTTACCGCGCGGGTGAACCTTCCGGCAAATTGGATTCGCTGCATCTTGGATTCGCCCCAGTTGAGCGTGAGCGCGCGGGTCACCCAACGTGCGGTGCGCAACAAGAAGGGCTGGTTCATGCCCTGCGCATTTAGGACTGCTTCCACCCGCTCTTCCAAATATTGCGCGCGTTCTTCGGGCGTCAGGCTGCGCGCATACTCGTCATTGCGCATTGCCATTCCTAGCGCGAAGGTGGTATCGGCTCGGACAACCTCATCCACGTAGCCGCCCATGTTGGCAACAATTGTGGTCAGAAAAACGCTGATGATGACCATGATAGACAGGGTGAGCAGGCGCACGGTCGCGTACCTTGCCAGACGCACGATCCCTCTGGGAACCGGTTTGTTGGTCATCGTACCTGGCGAGAGGTTTGTGATGGTCTGTGAGGGGGGCTGTGTGGTATCCATGTAGTTTCCTTAAAGTGAGGGCGGTTGATGTCTTGCGCGGTTCCAGGTGTTTTATTGACGTCAGGTTACGGTATAATGATGCCCGTCACTTAGAATCTCGTGATCTCAAGGGGGCGCCTTATGTGTTTATTCTGTACAACGATACCGGCTGTATTGACTTTGGGGGTAGCTGCCGAATCCAATCAGCGCCAGGCTCGCAAAACGGCATTGTCCCAGGGGCAGCAACCGCCTCGCCAGCGTCCACTGTTGCTTTTGGCGGTGTCCAGCGCGATCGGATTGTGGATTGCTTCTGTGTTTTATCACACCCGTATTGGCGGCGCGTGAAAAACCGCGTGGGCCAGACCTGCCACATGCGTCGGGGCGGCCCATGTCCTCTACTCGTCCGTTTCCACGGCGCTGGGCAGATCCAGATTGATCACATCGCCGTGAATATCAATCACAATGCGGAAGCCCATCAACCCCAGCCAGACGCGGGTCTCTTCTGGCAGCCCCGTCTGTAGAATCTGGGTGATGTTCTCATCCATTTTATCCAGCGATGTTTCAATCATGGCTTTGGTGAAAAGATCTTCCTGTCCGATGAATTGCAATGTCCCCTCTACTACCAGATCGCGCTGCGCCAGAATTTGTTCGTAAAGCGTGTGCAGCACTTGCCGATCTACGATTTCGGCGAGAATGTGGCGCTCGAAGCCGGCATCATCTACAATGTAGTGGGCTTCGCTGCCAACATAACCGACGTTCACGGCCCGTCCCTGTTCGTCGGAGATCAAACCCGCAAATACCGCCGTGTGGCTCATGGTTTTGTTCCTTTCATGGTTGGCAGGTGTTGACTTGTCCGTAGTCCCTGTTGAGGGTAAACTTATGCTCGTGTCGCTACAACCGACACGTTACTTATCCTA
>CAZDSF010000036.1:0-39439 GCA_964508025.1 uncultured Anaerolineales bacterium | reverse complement strand
TCTTACCATTCTACACCACTTTGCGCTCTTTCAGTCAGAGCATTGATAAGCCCTAAGATAAGCCCTAGCGATTTGACTTCTCTTGAGAATCTGTGATATACTTAATCTTACGAGCGCCGATCAGATTCAAGCGTGTCTGGTATCCGGTTTGGCGCCGCCGCATCGGTGCGGTTGCTGTACCGCTGTTGGAGCGTAGATTGCACAATGCAGTAAGGATCAGAGCTCCCTACATGGGCCATGCCGCGCTCGGCGTGAGTGCTGGCCTGATTTGACGCTGAGAAAGGAGGCGCTGCTCCCGAGACGAAACTTCATACATTTCCCCAAAATGGCCGCCCTTTGAGGGCCTTTGTCGTTGGTGTATGTCCATTTCACATTTTACATCTTTGAAACCCTGAAGGAGCGATACGTGATGAAACCCAAGACCTGGCGTTGGTTTAGCCTGTGGGTTGTGCTCTCGCTGTTACTGAGTGCGACCAGCATGGTGGCAGCCTCGCCCCAACCCCCGCAGGGAAGCCGCACAACGACGGCTTCCTCCCAGGCCCCTGAGGGCCTGACCGCCATAGCGGATGCTGTCAGCATCAATGGCGTGTTCAATGAAATCCCCGGTGCGACCGATCCGGCGCTCTACATCGTGCGCTTGAAGGATCCCGCGCTCGCCAGCTATTTTGGCGGCATCCCTGGTCTGGCGGCGACCAGCCCCCGCGCTACCGGCGCGGCAAAACTGGATCCGCAAGCGCCTGCCAGTGTAGCGTATCTGGATTATCTGAAAGTCCAGCACGCGCAGGCGCTCACCGCTGTAGAACAGACGGTGGGGCGCTCTGTCGAGATGACCTTCCAATACCTGGCGGTTCTCAATGGCTTTGCGATTACGCTCACCCCGCAGGAAGCGGTTAAAGTTGCGGCCTTGCCCGCAGTGGCGGCCGTATCCCGCGATGTGGAGCGCGAGTTGGATACGGATGTCGGCCCCTTGCACATCGGCGCGCCGGCCATCTGGAACGGCGAAACAGGTACGGGCTTAGCGACTCGTGGCGAGGGCGTGATCATCGGCGTCATTGATACCGGCATCAACTCCCAGCACCCCTCCTTTGCCGCAACCGACGGCGATGGCTATACTCACACCAACCCCTACGGCGCGGGCGTCTACAAGGGCTGGTGCGTTGCCAATCCCAGCTTCTGCAATGCGAAGCTGATCGGCGCTTACACCTTCCATCCCAACGGCGGCAGCCCGGAGGATACCAATGGACATGGCAGCCATACCGCCAGCACGGCGGGCGGCAATGCGCATATCGCCACCTTCAACGTGGGCGCCGATACCTACAATCTCCCCATCCAGGGCGTGGCGCCGCGCGCCAATATCGTGGCGTACAAGGTCTGTGACCCCACATGCCCTGATACGGCTAGCGTGGCAGCGGTCAACTCCGCCATTCTCAATGACCAGGTGGACGTGCTGAACTACTCCATCTCCGGCGGCGACTTCCCCTGGAATGACAACGTGGATCTGGCTTTCCTCGATGCTTACAATGCGGGCATCTTTGTCTCCGCTTCGGCGGGCAATAGCGGCCCTGGGCCGAGCACCGTGGCGAAGACCGGCCCCTGGAATGCCTCCGTGGCCGCCAGCACCCACAACCGGGCCATCGTCCAGACTTTGGATGTCACCGCACCGGGTACCCCAGCCGAATTGCAAGGGCTGGCCGTGGTGCCGGGTGAGGGGACGACCATCGCGACCGACATCAACAGCGGCATCCGCTATGATGCGACCAACAACACCGGCTGTACCCCGTTCACACCCGGCTTCTTCACCGGCAACCTGGCGCTGATCCAGCGCGGCGGCTGTACGTTTGCCGACAAGGTGGCTAATGCCGTGGCGGCAGGCGCGACTGGTGTGGTGCTCTTCCAGAGCGTGGGCGGCCCGCCCATCAGCGCGGGCGGTCTCACCGGCACGCCGCCGGTGGTGATGCTGGATCTGGCAAGCGGCGTAGCGCTGCGCGACTATGTCGTCGCCAACCCTGCGACCACCAGTGTGCGCATCAATGCTGCCACCTCGCTGATCTACGTGGATGCGTGGGAAGACATCGTCGCGGGCTTCAGCTCCCGCGGCCCCAGCCAGTACGAGCTGCTCAAGCCCGATTACATCGCCCCCGGTGTGAATATCCTGGCGGCGGTGCAGGCCCAGGGCAGCAATGTAACGCAGTATGGGTTCCTACAGGGCACTTCGATGTCCTCGCCGCACGGCGCGGGCGCGGCAGCCCTGATGGTGGCGCTGCATCCCACCTGGTCGCCGGCGGAGATCAAGTCGGCCATGGCCTCGACGGCTGCTGGCGGGCTGCTCAAGGAAGACGGCCTCACCCCCGCCGATCCCTTCGACGTGGGTTCCGGCCTGCTCGATCTCTCGTTGGCGAGCACGACCGGGCTGGTCTTCGATGAAACCTACGCCAACTACGTGGCGGCCAACCCGGCCCTGGGCGGCGATCCCAAGACGCTCAACCAGCCGAGCATGGTCAACTACAACTGTATGGATACCTGTACCTGGACGCGCACGGTGAAGAGTGTGCTTACCGAAGCGGCGACCTACAATGCCAGCTTTACCGGCCCTGCCGGGATGCTGGTCACTGTGACGCCCAGCACCTTCACCATTCCCGCCGGCGGGACACAGGTGCTCACCATCACCGCGGATGTAACGGCCCTGACGCCGGGCGACTATGCCTTCGGCTCGGTGCAGCTGGAGACGGACGCGGTCTGGCCTGCAGGGCGTAGCGCTGCCGCAGCCGTGCTGCTGAACGAGTCCTTCACCGATACCACCTTCCCGCCGACCGGCTGGGCAAGCTACAAGTTGGCAGGCAGCGGCACAGCGACGTGGATCCGCGATACCGCGCAATCCAACAGCGCGCCGGCGTCTGCGCGCCGGCTCTTTGGCGGCAGTGCAGATGGCGACCAGGACGACTGGCTGGTAACACCGCCGTTAGCCTTGGAATCGAATGGAACGCTCCGCTATTACGACCGCGGCCAGTGGATGCCCGACTACGGTTACAGCGGCGTCTGGATTTCCACCGAGAGCTGCGATCCTGCCGATGGCGATTTCGTAGAGCTGCTGGAAACCCCCGATATTCCCAACGTCGCCTGGCGCGCGACGCCGGTCACGGTAGATCTCAGCGCCTATGCTGATGAGACCGTCTGTCTGGCCTTCCGCTATGGTGGGGACTTTGCCCACACCTGGTGGATTGATGACGTGGTGGTGGAGAGCTTCCCCGCCGACGTAGTGTTTGTCTCCGACATCCACATGCCGGTGGTGGTGGTGCCGACGCTGTCTGTGCCGCTCATCACGGTAGACCCGGCGGCGCTTAGCGCCACGCAGGCCCCCGGCATCCAGACCATGCAAACGTTGACCATCGGCAACGATGGCGGCGTGAACCTGGAATGGGAGTTCAGCGGCGACACGATCCCGACCACCATTGTCCTGTGGGAACAACTGGTGAACGGCGGCAGCGGCATTGTTTCAGATTTCTTCATCGGAAGCAACGCCGGCGCCTATAGCGCGAGTGATTTTGTGCTGAGCGAGGCTACGGACATCTCCTACATCTTCACTCCTGGCTTCGATAACACCAATACGTTGAGCGCCCAGCCCGCTATCAACTGGGCGATCTATGCCAATAATGCCGGCGTTCCGGCGGGCCATCCCGAAGATGGCACGGGCATGGCCAGTGCGTTGTGGGCCTATACGTCCGCAGTCAATGGCCCTGGCGTTGATATCACCAACAACGATATCGCCCTGGATCTGGTTGCAGCCGGGCAGACGTTGTCTCTGACGCCTGGCACCTACTGGCTGACCGTCTATCCTTCCTATAACGTCACCGGCGCCGGCGGGGCGCGCTGGAACTGGTACCAGGCCGCGCAAGTCGGGGCGCAAACGCATCTAGTATCGCCGGGCATTTTTGGCGTTGCTAACTGGACCTCCTTGAGCGCTCTGGGCGTGACGTTTACCGATACGGCTTTCCGCCTCGAAACAGCCGGAGAGATTGACTGCGATCATCCAGATGATGTATCGTGGTTGACAGTTGTCCCAACGATGGGCACGACCGCGCCGGACGGGGCGACCCCTGTTGATGTCACGTTCGACTCCACGGGCATGGCTGCCGGCGTTTACGAGGCCCTGCTCTGTGTCGAAAGCAACGACCCAGAGACGCCGGTGGTCGAAGTGCCGGTGACGCTGACCGTCGAGGAGGCGCCGGAGATCGGTGTGGCGCCGGCGGCGTTGAGCAGCGTCCAGCCGCAGGGTACGGTGGAGACAGAGATCCTCACCATCAGCAACACGGGTATTGCGGATCTGGAATGGGAGATCGAAGAAGCGCCGGCCCTGCCTGTGCGCGCGGCAACCGTCCTTGACTGGTCTGAGGGCTTCGATGACGTGACCCTCCTGCCGGGTCTCGGATGGGCGGCTGTCAACAACAGCTCGCCGGTAGGTACCACTGGCTGGTTCCAGGGTAATAGCGATGTCTTCCCCGCCCATTCCGGCGCGGCTAACGCCTACATCGGCGCCAACTTCAACAACACGGCCGGTGCAGGCACCATCAGCAACTGGTTGCTGACGCCGGAAATCACGCTCAACAACGGCGATGTGTTCAGCTTCTGGACGCGCCGCACGGGCAGCGAGTGGCAGGATCGGCTCCAGGTGCGCATGAGCACCGCTGGCGGCAGCGCCAATGTGGGAGCGACGGCAACAAGCGTGGGCGACTTCACCACCCTGTTGCTCGACATCAACCCCACCTACGGCAACGAATATCCTGCGGTGTGGACCGAATACGTCATCACCATCAGCGACCTGACCGGCCCCACCGCCGGACGTCTTGCCTTCCGTTACTTTGTGGAAAATGGCGGGCCTTCCGGCGACAATTCCGATTACATCGGCATTGACACGGTCACTTACACCGTCGTGGAGCCAAATCCCTGCGATTCTCCCGCTGACATCCCCTGGCTCTCCGTCGCGCCCGCGAGCGGTGTGACCGCGCCCGCTGGCAGCGATAATGTGACTGTGACCTTCGACGCCACCGATTTGACTGAGGGCGAGTACACGGGCAACCTGTGCGTCTTCAGCAACGATCCGGTTACGCCGCTGGTCGTCGTCCCCGTCGCGCTGACTGTGACCGAGCCGACCTCCGTCACCCTCACCGCGTTGGGCGCCGGTTCGCCCGCGCTCTGGGGCGGCATCGCCCTGCTGGGGTTCTTCACCCTGGGCGGCGTCGTCTATCGGCGCAAGCGGCGCTAAGTCGCGGCGCTTTCCCGGTTACGGGCTTTCACTCCGGGGCCGACCATAAGGTCGGCCCCGGACTCTTTATGGCGTTGTGCGATGTGAGGGGGTGTTGTGGCGGGGCTTCATCCGCCACAACACCCCCTTTTTATCCCCTGCCTTTAGGCCGCCTCGTTGCCCCAAGCGCGCAAGTATAATCACCCCACTGCTTCTTGGAAGCGTCTGGAGTCATGGTATAATTAGAAATCAGCATACTGTGTAAACCAACACTGCTCTGGTTGACAGGGGAATAAAGGGGGCACCTATGAAAGTTGCGGAAATTATCAAAGCCATTGATGGGGAGATTTTGACCCCTCCTGCTATGGATGTGGAGATTCAACACGCCTTTGCCGCCGACCTGATGAGCGATATTCTCGTTTTTGCCCAGCCGCAAACGCTCATGATCACCGGGCTGGTGAATCCCCAAACCATTCGGACCGCCGAAATGTCGGATATGCCAATCATCCTCTTTGTGCGCGCCAAGCGCCCCTCAGAAACGATGCTCGCCCTGGCGAAGGAAATTGGCATTGGGGTATTGCTCTCCCCTTACACGATGTACGAGACCTGCGGCTTGCTGTATCGCGCCGGGCTGCCAGGGATGGGGAAGCTGCCTGTCACCCAACAGAGCTAGCCCATGAGCCAGCAATTCTCGCTCTTCGCGCGGATGGGCAAGGACTTGCCCCTCTCGGTGTTGCATGAGCTGACCTTCGAGCTGCAAGTCTCGCGGGTGATGACCCCTAACCCCTTCACCATTTCCGCCGATTGTTCCATGCACGATGTCAAAGAAATCATGCGTGAGCGGCGGTTCTCCGGCATTCCCGTGGTGGATGAAGACGCGCTGCTCGGCGTGATCAGCGTCGCCGATCTGATCCACGCCTTCGAGGAGAACGCTCTCGACGCCCCCGTGCGCCGTTTCATGACCCCCAGAGAGCGCTTGATCACCGCGATAGCCGAGGAGCCGGTCTTCGAGGCGCTCAAACGTCTGGAGCAAACCGGCATTGGCCGCCTGTTGGTGCTGGATCAGGAACAGCGGCTTGTGGGCATGTTGACCAAGGGCGACATCATGGCTGGGCTGCTGCATGCGCTGGAAGATGCCTACCACCAGTTCGAGGAGCAGCAACGGCAGCGCCGCCCCCAACGCTTCTTCGAGGCGCTGGTTTCCGATGAGACCAGCCTGCTGATGCGTTATCGCGTGCGCTTCAATGACTTTTCCCACGGCGGCGCTGCTTCGGCCAAGATCAAGCAGGCGCTCCTGCAGATGGGCGCCACGCCGCAACTGGCGCGCCGGGTTGCCATTGCCACTTACGAGGCAGAGATCAACCTGATTATCCACACCACCGATGGTGGGCACATTGTCGCCGAAATTCGCCCGGAGCGCGTGACCGTGGTCGCGCACGATAGCGGGCCGGGCATCCCCAACGTCGAGCTGGCGCGCCAGGCGGGCTACTCCACAGCTTCGCCGCTGGCGCGGGAGATGGGCTTTGGCGCCGGGATGGGGCTGACCAATATTGATCGCTGCACCGATGAACTAAATATCTGGTCAGCGATGGGTGTGGGCACGCGGATAGAGATGGTGTTCGTTGTGGAAGGGGATGGAGCGAAGTAAGGCGTGATGCGTAATACGTAATACGTAATGCGTAATGCGTAATACGTAATGCGTAATGCGTAATGCGTAATGCGTAATGCTTGAAACGTGAAACGCCGTTTTTGTTTGACTTGTTTGAGGTTTGAGCTGTTGAGCAGAATTGCAACGCGGAGGGCCTTCATCCTTCCGCCTTCATCCTTCATAATTCTTAGAGGAGGTTCCCCTTGATTCTGCGTGACGTGGTAAAACAACTGGATTTACAGGTGTTGGCGGGCGCGGAAGCGCTCGACCGAGAAATCACAGGCGGCTACATCGCCGATCTGCTGAGCTGCGTGATGGCCGGCGCACAGCCGGGACAGCTCTGGTTCACGCTCCAGACGCATTTGAACATCGTTGCAGTCGCTTCGTTGACCGGCGTGGCGGGCATCGTGATCACTGAATCGGCGCCGGTGGCGCGCGAAACCATCCAGCGCGCCCAATCCGAAGGCGTAGTGTTATTACTCAGCCCTGAACCTACCTTCGAGACTGTCGCTAAACTGGCGCGACTGCTTTAGGCGCGTCTCAAGGCCGTGGGCGAATTCCGGGCCGATTTTCATATCCACACCTGTCTCTCCGCCTGCGCCGAGGTGGAGATGATTCCCCCATTGATTGTAGATGAAGCGCTGCGTAAAGGGCTTCAGGTCATTGCCATCACCGACCACAACACCACCGGCAACGTCGCAGCGGTGATGGCGGCGGCTACGGATTCTGGCTTATGGGTACTGCCGGGGATGGAGCTGCAATGCCAGGAAGAGGTGGAAGCGATCTGCCTCTTCGATACGTTGGCGCAGGCGCAGGCGTGGGAAGCGCAGGTATGCGCGGCGTTGTTACCCTTCGCCCATGATGCCGAGCGTTTCGGCCCGCAGTTCTGTGTAGATGCCGAAGGCGATCTGGTGTGTGAGGATACGCACTTCTACCAGGGACCGGCGCAGCTCTCCCTGGCGGAGGCGGCAGACGCCGTCCACGCGCTGGGCGGGCTGTTCATTCCGGCGCACATCGAGCGCCCCATGAAGGGTCTGCTGGGCGTGTTGGGGCTGTGGCCCCCGGATCTGGACGCCGACGCGGCAGAACTCTCGCCCAATCTGCGCCCTTCGGAGGCGCGCCGCCGCTATCGGCTGCCGCCAACCCTGCCGCTGATCACCGCGTCGGACGCCCATTGGTTGGATGGCATCGGTCGAGTGCTGACAATCTTCGTCTTGGAAGGGCCGCCCACGATTGCAGAGCTGCGGCTGGCGCTGCGCGGCGAGGGCGGACGCCGCGCCTACGTGCCGTAGTGGGCGGGGAATGCTGACAATCAAAGCCGCGAAGTATGTCACTTTGGCAGTTTGCCGAAAACGCCTATAATGTATTTTGGCTTATCCCAGCCTTTTCGGCTGGAAATCGGTCTTCTGGCGCTCTACTGCGCATTTCACAGGCCATCGAGGTGGAAGAATGAGTGTAAACCCGAATATGGATTTGACGACCGTTGCGGATGTTGCCTTGACTCCTGAAGAGAAAAGTGTCTTGGATGAGGTGCTGAGCGCCAATCGGGATAAACCCGGCGCAACGATGTTGGTGCTTACCCTGGTACAGGAACGTATCGGCTATATTTCCCCGCCCATGCAGACCTACATCGCCGCGGCGCTCGGCGTACCCTTGAGCCACATCTACGGCGTGCTAACTTTCTATTCCTCGTTCCGCATGAAGCCCCTGGGACGGCACAAGGTAAGCATCTGCCTGGGTACCGCGTGCTACGTGCGCGGCGGGCCCATGTTGATCGAGAAGTATCAGCAGGTTTTGGGCATTCCCCTGGGTGAAACCACGCCCGACAATCGCTTCACCCTGGAAATTTGCCGTTGCGTGGGCGCCTGCTCGCAAGCGCCGGTGGTGATGATTGATGACGACATCGTAGGCCGCGTGGGCGCGGCGGACGTCTCCAAATCATTGCGGAAGTACGAGTGACGATCTTTCGAGAACTCTCACAACATCTGCTAGATATTTTCGAGAACGGCGCCAAAGCCGGCGCCAGTTTGATTGTCCTTAACATTGCTGAGGATTTTGCGGCGGATCGGCTCACCCTGGAACTGCGCGACAACGGGTCGGGGATGGATGCGGAGATGGTGCAACGCATCGCCGACCCCTGGGTGACGACCCGCACCACCCGCAAGGTGGGCCTGGGGATTCCCTTCTTCAAGCAGGCGGCGGAGATGTGCGGCGGCGCTTTCGGCATCGAATCGGAGCGCGGGAAGGGAACGCGCACGTGGGCCAGATTTCAACACAGCCACCTTGACCGCCCGCCGCTGGGGGATCTTACGGGAACGCTGCTCTGCATGATCGTCGGCTTCCCGACGCTGGATGTGCGCTATGAGCACACCATCCACGACGCAAGCGGCGTCACGCGCGATTTCACGTTGGATACCCGCGAGCTGCGCGCCGTACTCGGCGACGAGACGCCGCTTTCCGACCCGGAAGTGCTGGGCTTTCTGCGCGAAATGCTGGAAGAAGGTCATGCACATCTGCGTGGAGAAGCATGAAGCTTAAGCAGGCAGCGTGAGATCCGCCTTACGCACGACTTTTGACTTGTGACTCATGACTTGTGACTGACATTATCACTCAAGTACCGTGGAGGAATTACACATGAAGAGCTTGGAAGAACTGCAAAAGATCAAGGAACGGGCGCTGGAGCGCCGCCGCATGGGCGCGGAAGGGATGCGCGCGCGCGTGATCGTCGCCATGGGCACCTGCGGCATCGCCGCCGGCGCACGCGACACCATGACCGCCATCCTCAACGAGCTGGAGCAGCAGAAAATCACCGATGTCGCCGTCACGCAGACCGGTTGTCTCGGCCTCTGCGAATTCGAACCCATCGTACAGGTGCAGGTCGGCGAGAGCGAGATGGTCACTTACGGCAAAGTTGCTGCCAACCGGGTTGCTACGCTCATTGCCCGGCACGTGATCGGCGGCGAGCCGGTCGCCGAGTGGACAATCAAGCAGAGCGCCTGAGCGTTGCCATTCCATAGGCGCGGCCCTGGAATGCCGCGCCGCACGAAGCAGGAGGAACTATGGCCTATCGCGCGAATATTCTGATCAGCAGTGCTGCGCCCGGCGCCCCGGAGGTTGAGCGGGCATTGCTGGACAAGATTCACGAATTGCAACTGGAGCACGAAGTTCAGGTCATTCAGGCCGCCACCCTGTCGCCGCAGCCACAGGGGGTGGAACTGATGATTTATCCTGAAGGCGTGCATTATGTCCACCTAACCCCAGAAGACGCGGCGCTGGTCGTTGAGGAGCACCTCTTCAAGGGACGCCGGATCCCACGGCTGATGTTCAAGGGCATCGAAGTCGAGCCATTGGAGACGCCAGCCTCCAAAGAGGTGCGCGTGGTGCTGCGCAACATCGGCCAGATTGATCCCGGTAACATTGACGACTACATTATGGTTGACGGTTACGCCGCTCTGGCGCGCGTGCTGACCGAAATGACCCCGGAGCAGGTGCTCGACGAGCTGAAGCGCTCTGGGTTGCGCGGGCGCGGCGGCGCGGGCTTCCCCACCTGGCTCAAGTGGAGCTTCGCCCGCAACGCGCCCGGCGACGAGAAATTCGTCATCTGCAACGGCGACGAGGGCGATCCCGGCGCGTTCATGAACCGCCGCGTGCTCGAAGGCGATCCCCACTCGGTGATCGAAGGCATGGCGATTGCCGCCTACGTCATCGGCGCGCGCCAGGGCTACTTCTACGTCCGCGCCGAGTATCCCATTGCCATCAGCACCTTGCGCGTGGCGTTGCAGCAGGCGCGGGATTATGGCTTGCTCGGCGATAACATCCTTGGCACGGATTTCAGCTTCGATCTGGAAGTGCGCATGGGCGCGGGCGCTTTCGTCTGCGGCGAGGAGACGGCCCTGATGAAGTCCATCGAAGGCGCGCGCGGGATGCCGACCACACGCCCGCCCTTCCCTGCCTCCAAGGGGTTGTGGGGCAAGCCTTCTAACATCAACAACGTGGAGACCTACGCCAACGTGCCGCAGATTCTGCTTAACGGTGGCGAGTGGTTCGCCTCCATGGGCACGGAGAAGAGCAAGGGCACCAAGACCTTCGCCATCGCGGGTAAGGTCAAGCGCACGGGCCTCATCGAAGTGCCGCTGGGCGTCACTATCCGCGAGATTGTCTACGATGTCGGCGGCGGCGTTTTGGACGATAAGAAGTTCAAGGCGGTGCAGACCGGCGGGCCGATGGGCGGCTGTATTCCAGAGAAATATCTGGACTTGCCCGTGGATTACGAGAACCTGGCAAAGGTCGGCTCGATCATGGGGTCGGGCGGCTTCGTGATTATGGACGAAGAAACCTGTATGGTGGACATCGCCCGCTTCTTCATGGAATTCACGCAAGATGAGTCGTGCGGCAAGTGTGTGCCGTGCCGCGTGGGCACTCGGCGCATGTTGGAAGTGCTCAACAACATCTGCGCGGGCAAGGGCAAGCCGGGCGATATCGAGACGTTGGAGACGCTGGCGAAGCAAATCAGCACTGGCTCGCTGTGCGGACTGGGGCAGGGTGCGCCCAATCCCGTGCTCAGCACGCTGGAGCATTTCCGCGACGAGTACGAGGCGCACATCTACGAGAAGCGCTGCCCGGCCAAGGTCTGCAAGGCCCTCATCGAGTACAAGATCGAGGCTGAAGCCTGTATCGGCTGCACGCGCTGCGCCCGTAACTGTCCGGTGAATGCGATTGCCGGTAAGGCCAAGCAGGTTCACATCATTGACTCGGAAATCTGCGTGCGGTGTGGTATCTGCGCGCAGGTTTGCCCGGTGAATGCCGTGAAGATCGAGTGATAAGGAGGCGGCATGGAAAAAGATCTGACCCAAACGGTACAACGGACACTGACGCGCTACGGGAATAACCGCGAGGCGCTGGTGGAAATGCTGCGCGATCTCAATGCAGAGCTGGGCTACTTGAACGAGGCGACGCTGGCGTTGGTGGCTGACGCCCTCAAGTTGCCGCGCAGCCAGGTGCTCAGTGTGGCAAGTTTCTACAGTATGCTGGATCTGGAGCCGCGTGGAACGCACGTGATCAAACTCTGCCAGGATGCGCCGTGTCACGTCGCTGGAGGGCAAGAGATTTGGGAGACGTTAGAGCGCGAATTGGGCATCAGTTTTGGCGCGACCACGCCGGATGGCAAATGGACGCTGCTGACGACCAGCTGCATCGGCGCGTGCGCGGTCGGGCCGGTGATGATGGTGGATGACGACATCTACGGCAATCTCACCCCGCAACGGGTGCGGGAGATTCTGGCGCAGGTTGCCGACAAAGAGCGTGCAGGAGGTGCGGCATGATACGCGCGCATGTGTTGATTTCAGGGGATGCGCTGAGCCTTTCCCGTGGGGCTGAAGAGACCCGGCTGGCTATCGAAGCGGAACTCTCCTTTCTGGGACTCGAAAACGAGGTCCAGGTCAGCTACATGGGGCAGGTAGATCGCACCGATATTCTGCCCATTGTGATCGTCTTCCCCGAAGGCGTGCGCTACGGCGCGGTCAAACCGGAAGATGGCGCTTACATCGTCCAGGAACATCTCTACAAGGGGCGCGTGGCCGAGCACTTGTTGGCGCCGCCCGAAACGCTCTCCGGTCAAATCGCGCATCTTCCCGGACGGGCGGGCGCGATTGAGGCGCAGAAGCGGGTGGTGCTGCGCCGCGCCGGAGTGATTGATCCCACGAACATTGACGACTATATCGCCCACGATGGCTACTTCGCGCTGGGCAAGGCGCTCACGGAGATGCAACCCGCCGAGGTGCTGCAAGCGGTCAAAGATTCCAAGTTGCAGGGGCGCGGCGGCGCGGGCTTCCCCACCGGCTTGAAGTGGAGCTTCGTGGTGAACCAGCCGGGCGAGAAGTTCATCGTCTGCAACGCGGATGAATCCGAGCCGGGCACGTTCAAGGATCGCCTGATTCTGGAGGGCGACCCACACGCGGTGCTCGAAGGGATGGCGCTGGCCGGGTACGCGGTGGGCGCGCACGCCGGGTGGATTTACATTCGCGGCGAGTATGTGCAGGCGCGCGAGCGGCTCGAACACGCTATCCAGCAGGCGGAAGAATACGGCCTGTTGGGCGATAATATCATGGAGAGCGGTTTCTCCTTCCACATCCACGTCCACGCGGGCGCGGGCGCCTACGTCTGCGGCGAGGAAACCGCCCTGCTCGAAAGCCTCGAAGGCAAACGCGGCACGCCGCGCATCCGCCCGCCGTATCCCACGGTGCGCGGGTTCCGCGATCAGCCCACCGTGGTCAACAACGTGGAGACGCTGGCGAATGTGCCGCCCATTATCCTCAATGGGCCGGACTGGTTCCATTCTATCGGGACGCGCACCAGCCCTGGCACAAAAGTTTATACCATGCTGGGCGATGTTAACATCACCGGTTTGATTGAGGTGCCGATGGGCATCACCCTCCGCGAGGTCATCGAGATCTACGGCGGCGGCATCAAGGGCGGGAAAGCCTTCAAATGCGCGCAAACGGGCGGCGCTTCGGGCAGCATCATCCCGGCGGAATTTCTCGATGTGCCGATGGATTTTTCCAGTATGGCGGCCAAAGGCGCGGCCCTGGGCAGCGGTGCGCTGTTGGTGTGCGACGAGGATACCGATGTGGTAGACCTCGCTTATGTGTTGGTGCGTTTCTTCAAGACCGAATCCTGCGGTAAGTGCGTGCCGTGCCGGGTAGGGACGGCGCAAATGCTGGAAGCCCTGGAGCGTCTGCGGAAGGGATATGCCCGCCCCGCCGATTTACAGCGTCTCGAGGAGATCGCCAGCTACGTGCAGGAGACCTCGTTCTGCGGTCTGGGACAGGCCGCGCCGGTGCCGATTCTTACCGGTCTGCGGTTCTTCCGCGAGGAGTTCGAGGCTCGCGTACAAGCCTAGCAGCGCTACCCGGCTAAAGCTGCTTCACAAAAGACTTATTCCAAGGAGTGAAGAGACTAATGAGCGAAATACACTTGACAATCAACGGGCAGGAGATTGTGGCGCAGAGCGGTCAGACGGTGCTGGAGGCAGCAAAGGCTGTCGGCATTGATATTCCGGTGCTCTGCCACCATCCGGCGCTCTCCAATTGGGGCGCGTGCCGCATGTGCGTGGTCGAAGTCGAAGGGATGCGCACCGTACAAACTGCGTGTACGCTCCCGGTGACTGAGGGCATGAAGGTCACGACGCACACAGAGAAAACCACCAGCCTGCGCAAATTCGTGCTGGAGCTGTTGTTCTCCGAGCGCAACCACTACTGTATGTATTGCCAGATGAGCGGCGATTGCGAGCTGCAAGATGAAGCCTATGCGCACGGCCTGGATCACTGGACTTATCCGCGCCCCTTCGAGAAGTTGCCCGTGGACGCATCGCGCAAATACTTCATCATGGATCACAACCGCTGTATCCTCTGCTCGCGCTGTATCCGCGCGTGTAGCGAGGTGGCCGCGAATCACACGCTGAACCTGCGCAATCGCGGGGCCAAGACGATGGTGGTGGCCGATCTGGATGTGCCGTTCGGCGAGTCCAGCTGTGTGGAGTGCGGCTCCTGTTTGCAGGTGTGTCCCACTGGCGCGCTGGTGGATGCCAAGAGCGCCTACGGCGGACGCGAGAAGGACGTGACACACACTAGCACCACCTGTATGCAGTGCAGTGTGGGCTGCGAGCTCGATGTGGTGACGCGCTACAGCCGCCTGCTCCGTGTGGATGGCGTCTGGGGTTCTGAGCCGAATGATGGCCTGCTGTGTGTGGATGGACGCTTCAAGCCGCTGTACGAGGAGCGCAAGCGTGTGACCAAGCCGATGATCCGCAAGGACGGGGCGTTGACTGAGGTTACCTGGGATGAAGCCCTTGCACTCGTAGCGGAGAAGCTCAAAGGCGGCAGTTGCCAGGGGTTGGCGGCATGTGCTACCACCAATGAAGCGTTGGCGGCCTTCACGCAGCTCATCGCCAAGGTAGGCGGCAAGGCTGGGCGGCTCGAACCGGTTGCGCCGGCGTTGGGCTATGGCGCGCCCGCCAAAGTCACGGACCTGCTCGATGCCGATTTCATCATCGTTGCCGGGGCGCAGCCGTTGGATTACCAGCGCGTCATCGGTTACTTCATCCATCGCGCCGCCGATAAGGGCACGCCTGTCGCGGTCATCAGCGATTCGGAGAACGCGCTCAGCCCCCGCGCCGCCATGACCGTGGCTTCTGCGCAGGCGGGCGTGGCAGCGCAAGCCGCCGCCGCTGCGGAGAAGGTCGTGCTGGTCTACAGCGTGGGCCTCAAGCCAGAAGTCATCGCTGCGCTCAAGCCGCTGGGCGACAAAGTCCACTTCCTGGCGCTCGATCCGGCGCGCAATGGCAAGGGCGCGGAAGCGGCAGGCTTGAAGCCTATCGCGCCAGCCAAGTCCGATGTGGCGTACATGCTCTTGGGCGAGCAGGCCCCGGAGGAAGCGCTCCAGCCGAAGGCGGGCTTCAAGGTGGTGCAGGCGGCGTACTTCTCGCCGCTGGCGGAGCAGGCCGATGTGCTGCTGCCCACGCCGCTCTGGTTCGAGCGTACCGGGCACATCACTAACCTCGACGGGACGGTGAAGCCGCTCAATGTGGTGCTGCCCGCGCCCTCCAGCATCCGCGATGAGACGGCGGTCTTTGAGCAGCTGCTAACGCTGTTGGGTTAGCGCATCGTGTATCGTGTGGTTGCGTATTAAAGGAGCGATCATGGGTAAAATCAAAGTTGCAACGGGGTGGTTGGAGGCGTGCGCCGGTTGCCATATGTCGTTTTTGGATATTGACGAGCGCATCGTGGAGCTTTTCAAGCATATCGAGCTGACTTCCTCGCCGATCACGGATCTCAAGCATCCGCCAGAAGAAGGTGTGGATGTGGGCATCCTCACCGGCGGCATCGGCAATGAGGACGAGATCCACGAGGCTAAGGAGATGCGTGAGCGCGCGAAGTTGCTCATCGCCATGGGCGATTGTGCGGTCACGGGCGGTATCTGCACCATGCGCAACTTCTTCCCTACCGAAGAGGTGCTGCGGCGCGGGTACATCGAGACCGAGAGCACGGTAGATGGCGAGATTCCGGTTCACGAAGATCTGGCGCCCCTAACCGATAAGGTCAGCGGCATAGACGAGGTCGTACCGGTAGACATCTACCTGCCCGGCTGCCCGCCCACCGCCGACGCGATCTGGTTTGTGTTGACGGAATTGTTGGAGGGCCGGATGCCGAAGTTGGAAGGCAAGGTCCTGAAGTACGGTATGGATGGGGGGTAAAGTATACTATGGCTGAGAAAATTACCATTTCACCCGTGACCCGCATCGAGGGCCACGCAAAAATCACGATTTACGTTGGCGATGACGGGAAGGTGACGGATTCGTACTTCCATGTCGAGCAGTTCCGGGGTTTCGAGAAGTTCAGCGAGGGTCGAATGTTCTACGAAATGCCCCAGATCACACCGCGCACCTGCGGCATCTGCCCAGTGAGCCATCACCTGGCGGCGACCAAAGCCTGTGATGTGGTGGCGGGTGCCGCGCCCACGCCCACCGCGCACAAGCTGCGCGATCTGATGCACATGGGGCAAATGATCCAATCGCATGGGATGCACTTCTTCGAGCTGGCCGGCCCGGATTTCATCATGGGCTTCGACGCCGACCCGAAGGTGCGTCATGTAGGCGGCGTCATCGGCGTGAATCCCGATCTGGCTGTGAAGGCGGTCAAGCTGCGCGCTTTTGGGCAGGAGATCATCCGCAAGCTGGGCGAGCGGCGCGTGCATCCGATCTTTGGCGTGCCGGGCGGCGTGACCCGCCCGCTGAACCCCGCTGACCGCGAGTGGATTCTGCGCGAGGTGGACGATCACATCGCCACGACGCTGGTGGGCATCTCGTTCCTCAAGAGCTGGATGCAGGACAACCACCAGATGATGGAAGAGTTCGCCGTGTTCCCCTCAGCCTACATGGGGCTGGTGCAGCCAGATGGCGCGCTGGAGCTCTATGATGGGCAGCTGAAGATGGTGGACGCGGATGGCTCTTTCTTGGAGCAATTTGATCCGGCGAACTACCTGGACTACATCGCCGAGCATGTCAATCCCTACACCTATCTCAAGGCGCCGTATTATAAGAAGCGTGGCTATGAGCATGGCATCTATCGCGTCGGCCCGCTGGGGCGGCTGAATGTGGCAACGCACATCAGCACACCGATGGCGCAGAGTGAGATGCGCTTGTGGAAGCAGCTCAACGGCGGCAAACCCGTTGAGGGGACGCTGTACTACCACTACGCCCGGCTCATCGAGACGGTATACGCGCTGGAGCGCGTGAAAGAGCTGATGGATGATCCCGACATTTTGGGAACCGATGTGGTAGCGCCGTCTGGACACATCACGGGCGAGGGCGTCGGGGTGCTCGAAGCGCCGCGCGGCACGCTCTTCCATCACTACTGGACCGACAGCAACGGCGTGATCCAGAAGGTGAACATGATCGTCGCCACCGCCGGCAACGCCTGGGCCATGAACCACTCGGTCAATATGGCGGCCAAGCGCTATGTGGATGGCGCGAAGCTCACCGAGGGGATGCTCAACCGCGTCGAGCACGCCATCCGCGCGCACGACCCATGCCTCTCCTGCTCGACTCATGCCATCGGGCAGATGCCCATCCAGATCGAGCTCATCGGGCCGGATGGCGAAGTCATGGATGTGCTGAAGCGGGATTAGCAAACAGCCCTGCAAAAGCCCTGGTAGAAGATCGCATCTACCAGGGCTTTTGTCTGCCTGGGCGTTGACAAAACCCACATTATCTCTACAATGAAGGGCAGAGGGGCAATCTTGCCAACTCATCAACCGGGTGTTGGTCGAAATTTTAGGGGGGACGTCATGAATCTCGAAGAAATCTTGCGAGACATTCACGGCCTGGACGCCAAATTGCGGGAGCTAGAAGAAACCTACAGCTTGCTCTCAGATGATATGTACACACTCTATCGTTTGGGCGAACTGGAACAAAGCCGCGATTTGATTCGCTGGGTTGGCTATTATGAGCTGCGCCAGGAACGGCAGCAATCTTATACATTGGCGTTGCGCCAAAGGCTGCTTGTTTGGCGCGAGCAATCTGGCGCACCTATCAGCCTACGCCCTGGGTTAGCGACTCCTGTACTGTGAAATGTTGCTGCTATTTGATGATTACTGCCGTCTTGTTGCAGATTTACCCGATCAATTTGCATGTATCAAGCGTTCTACGCTCTCAGTATATACCATTGGCGCCTTTGTAGCCGAGGTTGAAGGACAACTGTATTTTGATGAGGATTATGTGCTTGAGGTGTGGGAGTTATTGGATTTATCCGCCCTTACCATTCGGCATTACAGCTATGAATTACATCGCGCTGGAGAGTTAGTGTGGTGGTATGATCCTCAAGAACATCCCAATGATCCGATCCTGGCAGCCACACATCCCCATCACAAACATATTGCACCCGATATCAAGCACCATCGTATTCCGGCGCATGGATTGTCTTTCACAGAGCCAAATTTGCCTTTTTTGGTGGGTGAAATAGAGCAGGTGTTGGCTTCGGAGATGCGTTCAGACCCACACAGCAAATGACTAGCAGATGTCCAGCGAGATCAAGATCATCTAGCTGGATAGGGAAATTGTGGACTGGAGAATCACTATGCATGATATGACTCACGCGAATAGCCAGGTATGGGACGCGGTTGCCAGAACGCACTACGAGACCTATCATCTGGAGAAGTTGTTGGCGGGCGAACCCCTTCTCTGCGATCTGATCCGGGCAGAGGTGGGCGAGGTGCGGGGCAAGTCCCTGCTCCATCTGCTGTGCCACATCGGTACGGATACGCTATCCTGGGGCCTGTTAGGGGCAGAGGTCACGGGCGTGGATATTTCGCCCGAATCCATCAAGGTTGCCCGACGCATTGCGGCGGAAATGGGGCAAGATGCAACATTCATCACGGCGGATGTGATGGAATTGCCCCCCCAGCTCACCGCGCGCTATGACATCGTGTTTGCCTCGACAGGGGTGCTGTGCTGGATTCCCGACATCGAGAAATTCGCCGCGACGGTGCGGCAATTGTTGAAGCCCGGCGGCTTCTTCTATCTGCACGATGGGCATCCGTTTCGGAATATGCTAGAGCAGATGCATGGCTTGATGGTCATCAAGAACGATTATTTCCACAAGGGCGCACTGGAATACGAGACCTTTAGTGATTACACGACGCCGGATCTGGAGATTACGGCTAAATCCTACGAATGGGACTGGACGCTCGGCGACATCGTGACTGCCTTCTCCCAACCCGGCTTGCGCATTGCGTTTTTGCACGAGTTTCCACAGTATTTCTATAGCGGGTATACCGGGTATGATGTGGAGATGCACAAGCGGGAGCTGTATCCGTGTACGTTTAGCCTCAAAGTGTTGGCGGAGTGAGACGCCGACGGCTGCAATACTGATGAAGGATTGACAAGGCATTTTTGTCAGAAGGAGGCTCCCATGGACGAACTCGTTACCCAAACCCGCGCGACGCGCGCAAAGTGTTTTCAAGATGAAGCCGCCCTGATGGCAGAGCTGGCGCAGGGGCAACATCCGACCCTGCTCTACATCGGCTGCGCGGATTCGCGCATTTTGCCCTCGCATATCCTCGATTCGCATCCGGGCGTGGCGTTTGTCACGCGCAACATCGCCAACATCGTGCCGCCCTACACGGCCCTTGAGCAGGGTGAATCTGCTATCGCCGCAGTGCTGGAATACGCGGTGCTACATCTCAAAGTCGCGGAGATTGTGGTCTGCGGGCACAGCTGTTGCGGGGGGATGCAGGCGCTGGCGCATACAGAAGCGCTCGAACCGGGGTTACGCGCCTGGTTGGCGTATGCCGAGGCGGCGCCGGCGCGCGTTCCCGCCGGTTTGGAAGGCGCGGCGCGGCTGGATGCACTCATCGAGGCGAATGTGCTATTGCAGGTGGAGCATTTGCGCAGCTATCCGTTCATTGCAGAGGCAGAGCGAGCCGGGACGCTGCATCTCCACGCCTGGGTATACGATATTCCCACCGAACGGGTGCGCGCCTATGAGCCGGAGCTGGGCCGCTTTGAGCCAGAGCCACCCTTTGCGAATGAGCCATAGTATGGATAGGTCCCACCGCATTCTCATCGTAGGCTTTGGCAACCAGTACCGGCGGGATGACGGCGTTGGCCCGTATGTGATCAATCTGGTGCGCGCGGCGCTGGGCCGCCCGCCATTCGATCCGCTCGATGATGGCTTCGACACGCTGGGCGAGACGGTGGATACCATCGTGCTGCACCAGTTGGCGCCGGAGCTGGCAGAAACCTTCAAGGATTACGATCGGCTGGTTTTCGTGGATGCGCATGTGGGCAACCTGCCCGAATCCATCCGCGAAGAGCGGCTCGATGCGGCGTACACGCAGCCTTTCGTCTCGCACCAATTCCACCCCTCGACGGTGCTGGCGCTCACCCAACAGCTCTACGGGCGCGCGCCGCAAACCGTGCTCCTCTCCATTCGCGGGCATGATTTCGACTTTGGCGAGGGACTTTCACCCGAAACCGATGCGCTCGCGCAAGAAGCCGCCGCGCGGGTTCTGCAGAACATTGCGGATGGCTTTGAAAAGGGTGAAGGGTGAAGGCGGAAGGATGAAAAATTTCTGATTGTGCGAATTTCCCGCGTCTTCGTGTTTTCACGGAGACGCGCTTTTGGGTCTTTGTTTCTCTTCAAGCCTCGTGTTTTGCGCTTTCTTCCGCTTGCCAAATCCCCAAAACTGATTATTATTGCAACTGTTCGCAATAACCAGGATCCGCAATTATGACCTGTGAGGAGCGCTTTATTCACCAACTGCGCGAGCGCGGCTTGCGCGTCACCCCGCAGCGGGAGCTGGTGTTGCGCGTGCTGCATGAGATCGAAGGCTTCGTCACCGCCGAGGAGATTTGCGCGCGCGTGCAAGCGATTGCCGCCAGCGTGGATGCGTCCACCATCTACCGCACGCTCGACCTGCTGGGCGAATTCAACCTGGTGAGCGTGCTGGATACCGGCGAGGGGCTGCGTCGCTACGAGCTGCTGGGCGTCCACGGCCTGCACCATCACCTGCACTGCACCCACTGCCAGCGCGTCATCGGCGTGGAGCACAGTGAGTTGCGGCCGTTGTTGGCGCAGTTGGAAAACGTTCACGACTTCACGATCACCCCCACATCCTGGACGTTTTCCGGGTTATGTCGCGCATGTCGGGATGCACTGCAAGCGTTGGAATAAAACTGTGTAATGAGGAGCCTGATAGATGAACCTCACGAGCATGAGCGCGCGTATGATGCGTCGCTCTTTTGAGAAAACGCGCTACCAGTTCACGGAGATTCCTGCGCCGCAGCTGCGGGGCAATTTTGGCGTTTACCTGCACGTGCCATTTTGTCACACACTTTGTTCGTTCTGTCCCTTCTACAAAGAACGGTACACTGATGCGGACAAGGCTGCATATCTACAAGCTGTGTTACGCGAGATAGCGGAAGCGGATATGAGCGGGCGGGCGCGGTGGCTCTACATCGGCGGCGGGACGCCCAACACGCTCAGCCTCGACGACCTCGCGGCTATTTTCGGCGCGTTGCGGCAAAAAATCACGTTGGAGCAGGTCGGTATGGAGCTGTTGCCTGCGCTGGTAACAGCGGATTACTTGCGCGGCTTGCACGCGCTGGGCGTCACCAAAATCAGCGTGGGGGTCGAGAGCCTGGCGGATTCCGTCATTACGCCGACGGGCCGCACGGCAGCTTCTGGAGACATGGTAACGCAGCTCCTGGCAGAGGCCGCGCCATGGTTCTGGACCAATGTGGATCTGATGGTGGGGCTGCCACATCAGACGACGGCTTCCTTTCAAGCGGATGTGCGCGCCGTTGCGGCGATGGCGCCCTCACAGATCACCATCTACCCCTTCATGGTGATTCGAGGCTTACAGGCGCAAGCCAGTATGTCCGATGCAGAACAATTCACGCTGATTGATCGGGTATACGATGAGATCCTTGCGCCGCTTGGCTATGCCCGTCCTGGCATCTGGGGTTTTACGCGCGGCAGTGATTTGTACGATTCTTCGCGCGATGAGCTGGTGGAGGATTACATCGGCTTTGGGCCGGCGGCCTTCTCAACCTACAACGGCTGGAAAGTCGTCAATCCCGACCTGCGCAGCTATCTCAAGGGGTGGGAGAACGGCGGGCGACGGGGCTTTGTCGCAGCCAAAGCGCAATCTACCGATGATTGGCGACGCTTCGCGGCAATGCTCTACGATCTACGCTGCAGGCTGTACGCGAATGCGCCGGGCTACATTCGCGCCTACATTCGGCTCCTGGAATGGACCGGCTATGGAAGGCGCGGCATCGTCACGGAGAAGGGGCGGCGCTTCGCTCATGTGTTGACCAAAACGGTAGTCGAATCGCTGCCGTTCCCGGTGCAAAACCCGGCAGTCGTGGAGAACTACTCGGACTACCTGGCTTATCGTGAGAAAATAGCATAGGTAGCACGATCTCACAAGTTATTGTTCAGCTCTGGCAATGATTCTATTGATCAGGGTGTAGAAAACCCACGCAATCATCGAGGCGCCGAAGGCAATCGTGCCCAGCTTGCCCCCCGCGCCGCCCAGCACCGGCAGGCTGTAGATGAAGAAGATGCCCGTGATGATGCCGGCCAGCGTCATCCAGAGATAATTGGGGATGCGTTTGGGGCTGGACATCCCCGTGAACGAGGCGCAGATCACCACCACGGCCAGCAGCGGGCCGTGCTGAGGTTCGATTGCGGGGAGCAACAAGCCGCCGACCAATCCTACCACGCTTGAGCCGATGACAGGGCCGTGTTTCAAGGTGATACTGAGCCAGTAGGTGAGAACCGCTGCTGCAGTGGCATAGAACAGGATCTGCCATCTCAGCGGGGTCGCCGGTATCTCAAGACTGATGAAGTCTCGTCCCAAGCCCAGTCCCGTGATGACGGCGCCGGTGAAGGCGATGGTGCCGAGTTTCCCGCCGAAACCGTCCAATGCTCCCACAGCGAGGTTGTAGACGAATCCGGCGGCGGCACTCGCCAAGAGCATCTCCGCGTTATTGACGAGTAATGACGCCGAGGACATGCCAACGAAGGAGCCGCAGTAGATGGGCACGGCTTGCGCGGGAAAGATGAGCGCGCCAAGCAGCCCGATCAAGCCAGAGGCGGTGACGGCTCCCAGACCCATATCAACGCTTAGCACGTAGGTCGCCAGGGCGCCGCCGACTACACCGATAAAATTCAACAGAGTGGGTCTCGAGAGCAGACTGCAAGGCTGAATCTGCGCCAGGGTGCGGCTCTCCCATATCAGCGCCAGCACAACCATTGCCAGCAGCAAACTCAGGAGAAAGCCACTTCCAGAATGCAATAACCAGGCCTGGTGGGTAGAGAAGCTATACAAAATGACCAGCATGATTCCCAGAACAGAAAATCCGCTGCCGCACTGAAGGCGTTGGCTTAATTGAGGTTTGATCGAAGTCAACTTTGGGAAGTGCAGATTTTTCATTATTGTTGATCCATTATGTCATCAATATAGTCGCAAGAACTGGGAGAAAGTGGTTTTCGCAGCGCGATGGAGTCCGCCAGAAAAGCCTTTTCTCGAATGCTTAGCTAGTGCTATTATACCAAAAGGTCTGCTGTGGGCTAGCTCAGTAAGCGGTGGGATAGGATTCTCATTTCGAGACTGCCCTGATTTGACATTTGCGTAGAATCGGATACGGTATCATTCGATCTGGAAATTGGGAGGATCCATGCACGAATTGCCCGTAACCGAGGAGATTCTGCGCATCACGGCGCAATACGCCGGCGAGAAGCGGGTCACTGCGATTCATCTGGTCATCGGGGAGTTGACCAGCTTCATTGATGATACCATTCAATTCTACTTTGATGTGCTTGCACCGGGGACTGTGGCTGAGGGTGCGACGCTGCATTTCAAGCGTATCCCGGTACGTTTCCGTTGCCGCCGCTGTGAGACGGAATTCGCGCCAACGGGGCAGGAATGGCATTGCCCGACATGCGGCGCGCTGGGCGGCGAGGTGATGGCGGGAAAAGAGTTCTTCGTCGAAAGTATTGAAGTGACAGGCGATGGGTGATGGGTGACGAGTGCCGTGGGTTATGTAATACTTGAGGTTAAGGAGTAAGGAGAATGTGTGATACGTGTGGTTGTGAAGAGCATGTTCACGAGCATGAGGCCGTAGAGACAAAGCGGATTCCGGTGGTGCAGAAAATCCTCAGCGCCAATGATCAGGCGGCGCTGGAGAATCGCCAGCATTTGCAGGCGCACGGCATCACGGCGTTCAATCTCATGTCCTCGCCGGGCGCGGGGAAGACAACGCTGCTGCTGGCGACGATTGCCGCGCTGCAAGCGCGCGCGCGCGTGGGCGTCATCGAAGGCGACACCGCCTCGCAGGTGGATGCGGAAATCATTGCGGAAACGGGCACGCCCGTGGTGCAGATCAACACGGGCGGCGGCTGCCACCTCGACGCGCCGATGGTCCACAGCGCGCTTCACGCCCTGCCGCTGAAGGCGCTTGATGTGCTGTTCATCGAGAACGTCGGCAACCTGATCTGCCCGGTCTCGTTCGATCTGGGGGAGAATTACAAGGTAGCGCTCCTCAGCGTGCCGGAGGGCCACGACAAGCCCTACAAGTACCCGGCGATCTTCGAAGCGGTGGATGTGATTGTCATCACCAAGGCGGATCTGCTGCCGTATCTGGATTTCGATCTGGAGAAGTTCAAGGAGCTGGTACACGGGCTGAATCCCGCCGCGCCCGTGCTGACCCTTTCCGCCAAGACCGGCGAGGGCATGGCGGATTGGATCGCATGGGTGGAGGCGCGGTTGTGATAAAATCTGTGGTACACTAGAGATATGCAGGTCAGTGGGCACAGGTCATCCTGGTATTCACTGGAGATTTGGATGCCGACTATCAATTTCATCTAGGTATTGTCTGCCGCATTACACAAGCACAGAAAGTGCGCGTACTGACTGTTTACGAAGATCTGGATAACGCATGAGATGGAAGGAGTGCAATGAGTTTCTGGGAAGGTGAAAGATGCGAATACTGTGATGGCCCGATTGTCGAAGCGCGGGTCACATTGCATCGCAAACGCGGAGAGGGCTACATCCTCATTGAAAATGTCCCTGCTGGCGTGTGTCAGGAGTGCGCGCGCGTTACTACACGGCCAATGTATTAAAGACCATTGAAGAACATCGTTTAGAACAACAACCGGCAGCACGTCAGATTATGGTACCCGTATATGCGCCCTACCCATTGTGATCTTTGTTGCACCACGGGCTATGAAAAACTATGACATTGCACTGGATTACGCCGATTGGGAAGACGGTTCCTGGCAGGAATTTGCGTTAGAACAGTTCTTCTGCGAGGAAGATAAAGTACAATACACGCTCCATAACGCGGAAGAGATTCATTGAATTTGTAAGCGTTTGAGCGACTGGTTGCAACCATAACGTGGCTATAAGCGCTGTTCACATCACCATCACCGGCGTGGTGCAGGGGGTGGGCTTTCGCCCCTTCGTGTACAACCTGGCGCAACGACTGAGCGTGCGCGGCTGGGTGCTGAACCACTCCGGCGGCGTAGATATCGAAGCGGAGGCCCCGCCCGATACGCTGGCGGCGTTCCTGGCGGCGCTGCGCGATGAGGCGCCGCCGTTGGCGCGCATCACGTCGCTGGAGGCAACGCCCATCCCCGCGAATGGCTACACCGCGTTCGAGATTCGCCACTCTGAAGCACAGGCCGGGCGCTTCATGCTGATTTCGCCGGACGTGGCGACGTGCCCCGATTGCCTGCGCGAGCTTCTCGATCCCGCCGACCGGCGCTATCGTTACCCGTTCATCAACTGCACCAACTGCGGCCCGCGCTTCACCATCATCGAGGATATTCCCTACGACCGTCCCCAAACCACCATGCGCGTTTTCCCTCTTTGTGAGGCCTGCCGCGCCGAGTACGAGAACCCCGCCGACCGCCGCTTCCACGCACAGCCGAATGCCTGCCCGGCGTGTGGGCCGCAAATCTGGTTGAGCGAGTCAGCCAGTGGCGAATGGCGAATGGCGAATGGCAAAGCGCATATTCCTGATTACGCATTACGCAATACGCAGTACGACGTACTGGCGCTCGCTGTCGAACGCCTGCTCGCAGGTCAAATCCTTGCCATCAAGAGCCTGGGCGGCTTCCAGCTGGCCTGTGACGCCACCAACGCCGAGGCGGTGCAGCGGCTGCGCGAGCGCAAACGCCGTCCGCACAAACCCTTCGCCGTGATGGTCGCCACACTCGAAGATGCCCGCGCCGTGTGCGAAGTCTCGCTTGCAGAAGCGGAACTGCTCACCTCGCCCCAAGCGCCTATTGTCCTGCTCAATCGTCTCCCCCTTACGCAGCACGCTTTACGCATTACGGATGGCGTCGCGCCCCATCAGCACACATTGGGCCTGATGCTGCCCTACACGCCGCTGCATCACCTGCTGTTGCGCGATGTGGGCCGCCCGTTGGTGATGACCAGCGGCAACCTGAGCGAGGAGCCTATCGCCAAGGATAATGACGAGGCTTTGGAGCGGCTTTCCGTCATTGCCGATGCGTTCCTGCTGCACAACCGCGACATCTACGCGCGCTACGATGATTCCGTGGTGCGGGTCAACAAGTCGGCGAAAGGGCGAAAGGGCGAAAAAGCGAGAAGCGCGTCATCGAGCGAGCGCAAAGACGCTATGCGCCATCCGCCATTCGCTATTCTGCGGCGCGCGCGCGGCTATGCCCCCTTTCCCGTGACCCTGCCCTTCGAGGTGGGACAGGTCTTCGCTGCCGGGCCGCTGCTCAAGAACACGTTCACGCTCACCCGCGAGCATTACGCTTTTGTGAGCCAGCACATCGGCGATCTGGAGAATCTGGAGACGTTGGAACACTACGAGGCAGCGCTGGCGACGTACCTGCGGCTGTTCCGCATCGAACCGGAGCGGGTGGTGTGCGACCTGCACCCGGATTATCTCTCGACGCACTTCGCCGTGGACTTTACCCGCAAGCATGGCTTGCCGGCGCCCACGCGCGTGCAGCACCATCGCGCGCACATCGCGGCATGTCTGGCGGATAATGGCTGGCCCCGCGATGCTGGCCCCGTGATCGGCGTGGCGCTGGATGGGACAGGCTACGGCGATGACGGAACAATCTGGGGCGGCGAGTGGTTCGTGGGGGATTACAGCGGCCTGCGCCGAGCCGCCCATCTGGAGCCGCTGCCCCTGCCCGGCGGCGATGCGGCGACGCGCGCTCCCTGGCGAATCGCGGTTGCCTATCTCCACACATTAGTGGCGCCGGAAGACTATCCCGCCGATGTTTGCTTTGCGGGTTTCTGCCCCAGCGAAGCGAGCCTGATCCGGCAGCAGATCGCAAAAGGGCTGAACGCGCCCCGGACAACTTCGATGGGCCGGCTCTTCGATGCGGTGAGCGCGCTGCTGGGGGTGTGCAGCGAGATCAGCTATGAAGCGCAGGCTGCAATTGAGCTCGAGCAGATCGCGCGCGGCGCGCAGGATTGGCAGCCCTATCCGTTCGACGTGGACGGCGGCGTAGTGCGGCTCGCGCCGCTATTCTACGCGCTGCTGGATGATCTGGGACGCGGGGCGTCTGTTTCCGATATGGCGGCGCGTTTCCACACGACTGTCGCCCGCATGGTGGTGGAAGTCTGCGCTCGGCTGCGCGACGAGACCGGTTTGACAACCGTCGCCCTGAGCGGCGGCGTCTTCCAGAATGCGCTGCTGTTGGATCGAACCGTCCCTGCGTTGCAAAGCGCCGGCTTCGAGGTGTTGCAACATCGGCAAGTGCCCTGCAATGATGGAGGCATCTCGCTGGGGCAATGTGTGCTCGTAATGCGTAACACGTAATGCGTAACACGTAATGCGTAATGCGTCACGTTTGCATCTCACGTTTCACGCTTTACGCAGCACGAATTACGCATTACGAATTACATCACAGGAGTTTCTATGTGCTTAGCCATTCCTACCCAAATCCAATCCATTGACGCCGACGGCAATGCGGTCGTCGAACTCGGCGGCGTAAGCCGGCTCATCAGCCTCATTATGACGCCGGAAGCGCAAACGGGCGATTATGTCCTGATACACACCGGCTACGCCATCAGTGTGCTCTCGGAGGAAGAGGCCCTGGCCTCGCTGGAAGCCTTCGCAGAGATTGCTAAAATTCAGGCAGAAATGGAGGAGGCAAGTACTGCGTAATTGCGTAATGCGTGAGATACACGCTTACGCAGTACGCAGTACGCAGTACGATGCGTTACATTGACGATTTCCGCGATCCAACTCTGGCCCGCGCGCTGGTGGAACAGATCCGCCACGAAGCAACCCACCCCATCCGCATCATGGAGTTCTGCGGCGGGCATACCCACGCGATTTTCCGCTTTGGCCTGCGTGAACTGCTCGCGGATGCGGTGGAGCTCCGCTCCGGGCCGGGCTGCCCCGTTTGCGTGACCGCCTCCGCCGACCTGGATCGCGCCATTGCGCTGGCCGATGCGCCCGACGTATTGCTCGCCACCTTCGGCGATATGGTGCGCGTGCCGGGGAGCGCGGGCGACCTGCAAGCGGCCCGCGCGCGCGGCGCGGATGTGCGCATCGTCTACTCGCCCGCCGACGCCGTGGCGCTAGCCCGCGAGCATCCCCAACGCGAGGTGGTCTTCCTCGGCGTGGGCTTCGAGACCACCGCGCCGGGCATCGCCGCCGCGCTGCTGCAAGCTGAAGCCGAGCGCGTCCCCAACTTCAGCGTGCTGAGCCTGCACAAGCTCACGCCGCCTGCCACCCGCGCCATCCTCGCTGCGGGCGAGATCGCGCTCGATGGCATTCTAGGGCCGGGACACGTCAGCGCCATCATCGGCAGCGCGGCGTGGGAATTCCTGCCCCGCGAGTACGGCATTCCGGTAGCGATTTCCGGCTTCGAGCCGCTGGATCTGCTCAGCGCGATTGCAGCCCTGGTGCGCGCCGCCATCCATGACGAGCCGGCGGTCATCAACACCTACGCGCGCGGGGTGCGGCCACAAGGCAACCCGGTAGCGCTCGACCTGCTGGCGCGCGTGTTCGAAGTGGATACGGCGGAATGGCGCGGGTTCGGCAACATCCCCACGAGCGGCCTCAGCCTGCGCGCTACGTTCGCCCACCGCGACGCAGCCCGGCGCTTCCCCGTCGAGGTCACGCCTTCCCGTGAGCCGCCCGGCTGTCGCTGCGGCGAGGTGTTGCGCGGCATCATCGCCCCGCCAGAATGCGCGCTCTACGGGCGCCTCTGCACCCCGCGCCATCCCATCGGCCCGTGCATGGTCAGCGCGGAGGGAGCCTGCGCGGCGTATTATCAGTACGGAGAGAGTCTGACAGATTAAGCTGTGGTAGAATAAAAGCATGAGTACGAAAGCCAGTGAAATCATAACCATAGAAACAAAGATACGCGCGTTGGCAGCGGATTATGCAGCACAACTCAAAGAGAAAATCGAACAGAGAGTTGTAGAAATGGAAGCTGATGACAGGTCACACTTTCTGGTTTACCGTGTGCTGGGCATTGCAAATGAAGAAGGCCGACTGATTGATGTGTACCAAAACAAGGGGCGATTTCTCTATCGTTATGCGGGTGCTTTTTTGGAAAATGCCGCGAAGTTGTGCTTTCGAGAAAAATATCCCGAAGCTGCTTCCTTGAGAATCCCCAATACGTTAGGGGAGCGGCCCAAGACGTTTGAAATTGATTGTTTGATAGATCGCACTGCAATTGAAATCAAGTGGCGCGACGCAACCACAGACGGCGACCACATTACCAAAGAGCACACCCGAATCAGGGCCATCACGGATGCTGGTTACACGCCGGTGCGGGTCATGTTTTACTACCCTAACCGCGAACAAGCGATACGCATCCAGCAAACACTGGAAACGCTTTACAATGGCGTAGGCGGACAGTATCATTATGGCGAACAAGCATGGGACTATGTGCAAGAACATACTGCCATTGATCTGAGAGCCATTCTGGAACATTTGGCAAAAGAAAACACACAAAACGCATGACAGCACAAGTTCACCAGGGTGACTGTTTAGAAATCCTTAGCAAGTTTGATGCTGAAAGCGTGGATTTGATCTACCTGGATCCACCATTTTTCACCCAAAAGACGCACACGCTAGGGACACGAGACCGCAAACGAGAATTTTCGTTTGCGGACTCGTGGGCATCCCATACCGAGTATGCGCAATTCATCCATGCCAGATTGAAGCAGTTGTGGCGCGTGTTATCCGCTACAGGGACCCTGTTTTTTCATTGTGACCGCAATGCTTCGCACATCATCCGCACCTTGCTCGATGATGTATTTGGAGCGGATATGTTCAGGTCTGAGATTATCTGGTATTATCGGCGTTGGTCGAACGCCCAAAAGGGTTTACTTCCTGCACATCAGACCATTTACTATTACACCAAATCGAATGACTACACCTTCAACCCACTCTATCAAGATTACTCCACATCCACCAATGTTGACCAAATCCTTCAACGCCGCAAACGCGACGCATCCGGCAAAGCCGTGTATGAGACAGATGTAGATGGGCAGGTCATCCCCAACGGCGGTAAGAAAGGCGTCCCATTGCAGGATGTGTGGGACATTCCCTATCTCAATCCAAAAGCCAAAGAACGTACCGGATATCCCACCCAAAAACCCCTTTTACTGCTGGAACGTATCATTGAAATCGCCAGCAACGAAGGCGACACCGTTTTGGATCCCTTTTGCGGCAGCGGCACAACTCTGGTAGCCGCTGTAACGCTCAACCGGCAAGCTATCGGCATTGATATTTCAGATGACGCTATTGAAATCACCCAGAAGCGTCTAGCGCAGCCAGTGAAAACAGAATCTCGCTTGCTAGAGCAGGGACGCGAATCCTATAAAAACGCCGATGAAGAAGCCTTAGCCCTGCTGCGCGGCCTGGATTATGCCCCTGTGCAGCGCAACAGTGGCATTGATGCGGTGCTCAAGGATGATGTAGCGGGTAAACCCATCCTGGTGCGTGTACAAAGGCCAGAAGAGACAATTCTGGAGACCGCGAATTGTTTATACAAGGCCGCAAGAGGCAAAAACGCCGCTGCGCTGTTCGTAATTGCCACGCAACGTGGCGGTTACTTCGAAATTGAAGGACAGCTGCCGCCCACTGTTACCATTATCGAGGCCCCCGCGCTGGCGATTGCGGATAGTCTCGATCAGTTCAAGGATGCGCTGTCACAATCCGCTCTGGATTGATGATCGTAAGGAGCTTTAATGTTTGATGTGATGCCAGAATCCTCACCACCGCCGGGCTGCGCCATCTGTTCGCAGCTGGCTGATGAGGAAACCGCTTATCAGAAATATGGCTGGGAAGAAAACGACACCTATCTGCCCGCAGCCGCGGCTGCCCTGCTGCTGGTTAAGGATTTCAAACCCTACAGCAGCCGCAAATTGCAGTTGTGGCAATGCCCGCAATGCGGCGGATACTATCGCTATACCAGCGATTACGAGTATCTGGTCAACGGTAGCGAAGATGAGGAACGGCTAACGCGCCTCACATCAGAGCAAGCTGCGGCGTATCTGAAACAGCCTCTTGCGGAAGGGGAAGAGACCTGATGACCGATGTGATTCTCCTTGCTCACGGCAGCGGTGGATTGCTCACACACGAGCTGATCCGCGAGGTGTTCTTGCGCTGCTTCGCCAATCCCGCGCTCGCGGCGCTGGATGATGCCGCCGCGCTGCCGCCACTCCCACTGGGCCGGCTGGCGCTCACGACCGACTCTTATGTGGTGCAACCGCTCTTTTTCCCCGGCGGCGACATCGGCAAGCTGGCGGTGTGCGGCACGGTGAACGATCTCGCTGTGACCGGCGCGACGCCGCTGTACCTCACCTGTGGTTTCATCCTTGAAGAAGGGCTGCCGCTGGAGACGTTGGAGCGCGTGGTGGATTCGATGGCGGCGATGGCGCGCGAAGCCGGGGTGCAGATCGTCACGGGCGATACAAAGGTTGTGGAACGCGGCGCAGCCAATGGGCTGTTCATCAACACGGCGGGCGTGGGCGTGATTCCGCCGGGCGTGGAACTCGGCCCGGCGCGGCTACGCCCCGGCGATGTGCTGCTGGTCAACGGGCCGGTGGGCGATCACGGCGCCGCCGTCATGCTGGCCCGCGAAGGCTTGAACTTCCGTACAGATTTGCAGAGTGATTGCGCGCCGCTCAACAGGCTGATCGCCGCGCTGCTGGAGGCCGCGCCCAGCGCCGTGCGCTGTATGCGCGACGCCACGCGCGGCGGGCTGGCAACGGTGCTGTGCGAATGGGCCGAATCCGGTGTGGGCATCGAAATCGAAGAGACCGCCGTACCCGTGCGCGACCCAGTCCGCGCCGTGAGCGAATTTCTGGGCCTCGATCCGCTCTACAGCGCCAACGAGGGCACGCTGACGCTGGCTGTCGCGCCGGAAGCTGCTGAGCTGGCGTTGGCGGCGCTGCGCGCCCATCCCCTGGGCCGCGAAGCCGCCATCATCGGGCGCGTTACCGCCGAGCACGCGGGGCGCGTGGTGCTACGTACCCCCTATGGCGCGCGGCGCATCCTGCAGATCCTCACCGGCGCGCAATTGCCGCGCATCTGCTGAGTTTTGATGCCGATCGGCGCTGGCATTCTCCGCGATTTGGGGTATCATCATAGTGTGCATGAGCTAGCACACCAACTTCAATCAATCAGGGAGGTTATCATGGCTTACCGTATTTCCGACGCTTGTATTGCCTGTGGCGCTTGCGCTTCTGAATGCCCGGTGGAATGTATTTCCGAAGGGGATGGCATCTACGTCATTGAAGAGAGCCAGTGCATTGATTGCGGCGCTTGCGCCAACGTCTGCCCCGTGGATGCGCCGCAGCAGCTTTAGGACTTGACCGCTTACGATTTTATGATGAGCACGCGCCCCGACAAATGTCGGGGCGCGTGCTTGTTGTTATGCACTTGCTTTGTTAGAATAGCTCGCGGCCTTTGAACTCAGGGTGTTTCTCCAGGTAACGGAGAAAGCTGGACTTGGCGGCTTCCCACTGCTGAAGCGCCGCCTGGGCCTGCGGCGAATCCTCACCATGCGCCTCACTGGCGGCTTCGTGGGCCGCTTCCGCCTGCACAAACTGATCACGGAGCTGTTGCAGTTTCCTCTCGTTCTGCGCCAGCAAGCTGAAAACCGAGGTGGCAATCACGGCAACGTAGGGCTTGCCGTTTTCATCTACGCGCGGCTCAAGGTAGCCTTCCAGGACCAGGTCGGAGTGGTCATTGGGATGGGCGCGTCCACGGTTGTATTGGCGCTCGGTGCATTGGATGACATACGGCGCCGCCTTGAACAATGGCAATCCTTTGGGCGCCGTGGCAGAAGCCGGGCCGGTGAAAAGGCGAAATGTCACAATACCCTGAGCGATGGTCAGGGATTCTGGATGCCCAACCAGGATGATTTTGGCGCTCATGATGCAAGACCTCAACATGTAAGATAGTGACCGAATGGCAATATTGTAGCACAGAGCGGAAGGCTTGGAAGTCTCCAAGGGCTTGAAAATCTTCAAGCGCGTGGTCACGGCCCGCACAAGAAAGACCGGGGCCGACCATACGGTCGGCCCCGGGGTAAAAACCCGTTACCGGGAAAACGCTGTAGTCTAGCGCCGCTTACGCTTCCAGGTGAAGCCGCCCAGCGCGAAGACGCCCAACAGCGCCGCGCTGCTCCAGCCGCCCGCCGGACTCGCCGCCAGGCGCGTCACGCTCACCGCCGTCGGCAGCACGTTTACCCGCGCCGTCGCCGTTGCCGTGACCGAGGGGCCGCCGGTGTTGTAGGCCGTCCACGTCGCCGTATTCACCGTGGTCACGCTGATGACCGCCGGGATGGAAAGCCCTGCCAACACCGTATTCACGCTGCTGCCCGGTGTCAGCTCGTAGGGAAACGCCGTGAAGAGGTTGCCCAACGCGCTGTCATCCAGGTCGTGCAGGTTTAGCGTCACGTTGCCGGTATTGGTCACCGTGTAGCAGTAGTACACCGTCGTGCCTTCTGGCACGGTGATCTCACTGGTACCCGCGCAGACGCCATCCACCGTGCCCACCGTTTTGGTAAGGACGATGGAGGGCTCCACTGGCGGTTCTTCCACCACCAGTTCCACCGGCACAATCACCAGGCCGGTCCCGTTGCCAGGAGCGGGGTCGGGATCGTTGCTGGCGACACACAGCCGGGCCTCGTAGATGCCCGCGGCCAACCCCGTGGAATCAAAGCCCACCATCACCGGCGTGCTCGTGCCGCCCGCGTTCACGCCGCCCGTCGGGCTGACGCTCAGCCACGGCACATCCGAGGGCGCGCTGCAGTCGGACGTCCCTTCGATGATGAAGGGGAAGCCCTGCGGCGTGAGGGTGCCCCCATCGGTAAGCGCAGCCCACCCTGTAGAGGTATACTGCAGCGCGTTACCCGTAGTCGTCTGCCCCAGAATCGTGACTACCGGCGCCCACGGGCCCGAGGCCAGCGTCCCGCCCACCTGCCAGTCCAGCCAGTAGGTTCCAGTCGGCAGGAAGGTATTGACCGCCACCTCACTCGCCATCACGGGGCGAGTGCTGTCCATCAGAGCAGTATCCAGCACCCGGTAGATGTTCGTCCATACCGAGGATACCAGCCGGTTGGTGGTAGTGTCGCCGAAGACCACGGCGCTTCCCGGATCATTGGGCGGCCCATCCCAGATGCGCAGGTTCACGTGATTGATGGTCGAGGTGGTAGTCGAACCCGTCTGGTAGGCGAAGAAGGTGATGTTCTCGATGAACCACCCGCCGCCCGTCACCGTGAAGTCATCCGCAATGCGGTTGCCTGCGCTGAGCTGGTGTCCTGCGCCGTAAGTGCTCATACCAAGCGCCGTCTGCACCGCGCTGGCATCCGCGCCGCCCGCGCCGCCGCCGGGATGGGTGACCAGCGGGCCATTGTCGTAGAGCACCACGCCCTGGATCTGCCAATCGCTGCGCGGCGCGGCGATGCCCGCCTGCGGCTGTGCCTTGAAGTCGGACGGACTCACGCTATCCCGCGCCACACTCGCATCCCCGCCGCGTGGCGCTGCCGCCGCTTTCGCGACCGGCTCCTCGACAATCGTCCACACCAGGTCGCCGTCACCCGTGTTGGCGACGGTCAGCGACTGGCTGGTGAGCGTATCCGGCGCCTGCGTGGCTGTAAGGCTCAGGGGCGCCACGTCTATGTTGGGCCGCAGCACTGTCACGGTCGCGCTATCGGTCGCGCTGGCGCTCAGAAGCGTCGCCGGGGCATAACGCACCGCCAGCGGCGTCGGCAGCGCCGCGGTTCCACGGTAATATTGCACACCCACCGTTCCAGCGGCATTCTCGATGCCCGCCGAATGCGTGCCGCCATCCGAAGGCGCCGCCTGGTAGTGCACTTCGATCACGTTCGTGCTCTCAAAGAGCTTGTACTGCAGGGTTACTTCGTTCCCGCTGGGGTAGTGTGGCACATCCGTGAATTGCACGATGAAGACCCGGTTCGGCGCCGCGCCTAACGTATGGTAATGCACTGCGCCGCCTGCGCTCAGGTTCAGGTCCTCCCACCAGCCGGCAATCACCCCGTTAGGGATAGTGGTGCTGGGCAGAATGCCGCCGGTGCAGCAGCCGTTGCCCTGCCCCGCCAGTACGCTTAAGAAGCCGTTGGAGCTGATGTAGATGTCGCTGTAGTTGGCGTCGAAGTAGTTGAAGGCGAAACCCAACGGAATAGCGGGACTGACGCTATCGTCAGTCAGAGGCACCAGGACGCCAACGCCGGAGATGTCCTCCCAGTTCAAGGGGATGGTATCGTCCGCCGTGTAGCCTGCCAGCGTACTGACCGCCGTCCACGTCGCCACATTGGTCACACTGAACAGCGGCGTCTCCGGCACGAGCACCTGCGGCGAGAGCGCGCCGGGGGCCAGTGTGTAGGGGAAGTCGTTCAGGATCACGCCCAGTTCGCTGTCCACCAGGTCGTGGAAGTTGAGCGTCACGTCGCCGGTGTTCTCCACCTGATAGCAGTAGTAGACCTCGGTCCCTGCGGTGATAGTGATGTCGTCGGTAAGTGCGCAGACACCGGGCACCGTACCCACGGTCTTGTTCAAGCTGATAGAGGGGTTGCTGCTAATGGACACCGTCACCGTGGCTACGTCCGTCGCATGCACCAGGTGGCTGGGCGCGGTGGGGCTGCCATTGTAAGCGGTCCAGGTGGCGGTGTTAACCGTGGTGACGTTGATGGTGGCCGTTTCTGTCACGAAGGCTGACGCGCCAGGCGCCAGCGCGTAAGACAAGCCAGACAGAAGGTTGCCCAGCTCGCTGTCATCCAGGTCGTGGAGATTCAGCGTCACATCGCCGGTGTTAGTCACTTCGTAGCAGTAGGTGACGTCGGTACCCGCCGGGACGGTGATCTCGTCCGTCGTCGCGCAGACCAACGGGTCGGTGCCCACCGTCTTGGCCAGGGTGATGGCCGGGTTGGGCGGCTCGCAGGCGACGACCGGCATCCGCTCGGCTGTCGCAAGGTACGTGCCGTTCCAGCCGGCCACGGCGTAGATCGCCTCGGTCAGCGAGGCATAGCCGTAGGTGCGGCGACCCTGGAGCATGGTCGTGGACAGGGTTTCCCACACGCCAGCGTAGCCCTGGGTCGTGTCATACGCCTCGCAGGTATTGAGGTAAGTGGACCAGCCGCCGCCGCAGGCGATCAGCAGGTCGCCCGCCACCATGGCGCCTGGCCCGCCACGCGCCGTACTCATGGCGGTCACGGTGTGCCACAGGCCATCGGCCGGGTCGAACGCCTCGACGTGGTTAAAGTTAGCCGTGACGCCGTCGCGCCCACCAATCGCGTATACCTTGCCGTTCACAGCCGCCCCGGCCAGGAAGCCGCGGGTGGCGGCCATATTCGGCAGGGCGGTCCAGCGCGAGCCTGCCGCGGCCGCAGGATCGTAGACGTGGGCGCTGTTGGAGTAGACGTCGCCGGTCGTCTGTCCACCGTAGATATAGAGCTTGCCGTCCACCGCTGCGCAGCCGTGGCCGAGCTTCGCTTCCGGCAGGGGGTCTGTAGCGATGGTCTGCCAGGTGTCGCTGGTGGTGTTATACACCTGGAGAGTATCCAGATAGACGTTCGCCGTGTCAAGACCTCCAGTAATGTAGATGTCGTCGCCGATGGCCACTGCGCAGATGTTGCTGGCCGGCGTCGGCATCAGCCCGGCCATGTCCACCCACACGCCAGCGGCGGGGTCGAACATCTCGACGGTGGCCGCGCGATTAGGAGTCCCGGAGAGTTCGCCGCCGAAGAGGTAGATCTTGCCGTCCACTACGGCCGTCGCCGGCCGTGAGCGGCCCAAGCTGTTGATAGCAGCAATAGATTCCCACGGCTCAGGGACAAGACCGCCAGGTGCATCCGTCGTCGTCAGGGCGGCGCTGTCGCTGTAGCCGCCGCCCATGGCGGTAACGGTGGCCGTGTCTGCGCCGCCAGCCCAGGGGACGTTGACCGTGACGGCGATGGCGCTGCTGGCGCCGGGGGCGAGAGTGACCTGCGCCGGGTTGGGCGTAGTCGTCCAGGCGTTCCCGGCAACCGTCACGTCAAAGGTGGTGGTCTGCTCGGTGAAGTTGTTCAGGGTCAGGCTGTACTGGGCGCTGCTGCCCGCGCAGACAGACTGGGCAGCGTCAGGCCCCAGGGATACGTACGGGCAAGGGTACCAGACCTCGGACAACGCAGTGTCATCCAGGTAGAAATTGTTGCCAAAGGCACTGATGCCCAGGAAGCCGATGTAGACGTTATTGACGTTGTAGCCAGCCGGCAACGCCACCCCATGCTCCTTCCAGCAGGGCGTAGTACACGTGGCGTCGTAGCGCAGCACCGGGTCGCCCACGTCCACCCAGGTGACGCCATCGGTTGAGACCTGAATCTGCACGCGGTCGGCGTTGCTGGAGTAACCAGTGTCGTGTGACATCCAGAAAACGACCTGCGGCGCAGCGTAGCCGCTCAGATCCAGCGCGTCGGTCCACAGCCGCGACGAGGCGGTGTTGGGCGCGTTAAAGGAGTTGAACTTGGCCATGTAGCTGCCGCTACGCGGGCTAATGGTCGGGTTCACGCCGACGCTCTCCTGCGTCCAATCGGGGTCAGTGCCGGGGTCATTGACAATGGTCTCGGTCCAGCCGGGCGGCGGGACGCTCACCTCGAAGCCATCCAGCGGCGTCGGCGACGATGCGGTCAACATCGTCGAGGCCGACTTGACCACGGCTCCGGCGAAGAGCCCGGGATCATCCAGGGTGGCTTCGTTGACCAACACCCCGCAAGGCGCGCCATCGGTGTCAACGGAGAAGGTGATCGCCACGCTGGCCCCAATGCCTACCGCGCCGGCCCAGGTGACATTTGTCCCGTCATATCCGCACGTTCCCGCCGAGCAGGCGACGTCGTTGTTGTAGGTCACGCCGGTCGGAATCGGATCAACCATAGTCGCGGCATTCGCAGGAGCGGCGCCGGAATTGATGATACGCACCGTGTACGTGACCGTGTCGCCAATCACCGCCTGCGCCGGCGCCGATTTGTAGGAGGTGCTGAAGTTCGGGCTTGGTGGGATCGGCGTCCAGGTCCAGGTCAGGCCAGACGGGGGGAAGAAAACGTTGGTAAGGGCCATACTGGCTGCATTGGTCGCGCCGGCTGTAGACGCAGTCCAGTCGCCTGTACTCGTGCGGTTGTTGAAGTCGGCGTTAGATGCGCCGCGCAGACCGACCTGGATTGTGGGCGGCGTCGCGACGGAGACAACGGTGAACGGCCCGTACACGTACTCGACCACGTTGGTGGTCTCGTACAGCTTGATCTGGAAGTTGAAACTGTCGCCAGCATAGGCAGTGCCATAGCGTTTGTAGTCCTTCCACTGGATGGTGAAGACGCGGTTGGGGGCAGTCCCTTCCAGTTTGGACATCAACTCCGATGTGGTTCCGTTGCCCTGTAAGTCGCGGCCCAGGACAGATAGCACGTTGTTGGTGGAGCCGGTGCTCAACGGCGTGTAGGAGCTAGCGACACTCGCACCCATGGCCGCAAAACCGTTGCTTTGAATGCTCACCTGGGTATAGTCAACACCGTTGTAGTTAAAGGTAAAACCCAGGCTAATAGCGTTGAAGCTTGTGTCGTCGTTACTGGCGGTACCATGAACCGTGCCGCCGGTGATTTCGGTGTAGGCGCCAGTGGTCTGGCTCCACGTATAGTCAGTCGCGACAGCAAGAATGCCGTTTTCACGCATCGTGACAGTCTCAACCGCGCTATTGCGAGCCGCGACCGGCACACCGCCAGAAGAGGCCAACAAAGAGATTAACAGGACGAGAGCCATCAACCCTCGGCCCACTGGAGCAGTCTTTCTCATAGCGAATACCCTCCTTACAGAACAATATGGAATATAAAGATTCAAAAAAGTTGAGAGAGCCAGGCGATAGGGGATGTAGTATATTGCTACCGAGGTATCGAATGAGTATTTCCTATACGAGCATCACCCCCTTTCATGATCAGCGCACGAGAAACCACTCAGCAAACTAAACAGCGCGTGATGCAATG
>CAZDSF010000035.1:0-39739 GCA_964508025.1 uncultured Anaerolineales bacterium | reverse complement strand
ATGTCGGGGGAGGAGCTGTTATCGGCGGTGCATCTGCGGCCCCGCGCGGCTCTGTGCGAACTCGGCTGCGTGGGGCGCAGCCTCCGCCTGGGGCGCAGCCTCCGGCTGCGGCGTGAAGCGCCCGTGGACGAGTTCCCGCGCCTCGATGCGGCGGTCGAGTTCGCCTTGCAGCCAGTCGGCGGGGAAGGCGTAGCGCGCGCGGATCGCGTCGAATGTCACCGGGCCGGCGTGCGCCAGGAAGCGGCCCAAAATGCAGCGGCGAGCCGTGTCTACGGCTTGAGCGGATGCAGCGGACGGGAAGAATGCCGCCCGATAGTCCGCTTCGTATTCCGCCGCTACCCAGCGGAATTCGGGCTTGCTGGCCGTGGGGATGTCCAACCCGATGACGCGCCCTGCGCCCGTGAGCTCCGCGATCCAACCCGCAGGCTCGACGGCGGCGCGCTGCGCGATCTCGCTGGCGGAGAGGTCGCCCAGCTGTTGCAGAAACACCGCGAGCTCCTCGGCAGTGCGGAGCAATGCCATGGGCGCAGTACGTTGCAGCTGCCCGCGCACGGCTTCGATGGCTTCGGGGCGCAACAGTTCATCGAGCGCCACATCTTTGAGCAGGTCTTGCAATAGATCGCGGTTTACGGCCAACATCTGCAGCTGTTGCTCGGCTTTGGGCGCATCCCACTCATACATGTGCGTGTTGATGAAGTCCCACAGCAGGCTTTGCGCCACCGGTGAGGGCGTCCTGGATTCGATGATGGCGACCTCGATCTGCCTGCTTTGAATCCCGGCGAGCACTTCTTCCAGGTGCGGCAAATCGAGCACATCTTGCAGGCAATCGCGGTAGGTTTCCGCCACAATGGGGAAATCATCGAATTTGCGCACTACTTGCAGCAGATCTTTGGCGCGCAGGCGTTGCAGCCAGAACGGCGTGCGCTTGCCCTTGCCCAATCCCGGCAGCAACAACGCCCGCGCTGCGTTCTGCCGGAACCGCGCACCGAAGACCGCCGATTCGGGCAGCTCACGCAGAATGCGCTCGCGCGCCTCTGCCGGCCCCATCCCGGCGACCACATCCAGCGGGAAGTCGGCTTCGTTATCGAGCAGGCGCAGCAGAATGCCGTCGTCGTTGGTCTCTACCTCGATTTGCAGCCCTGCCCGTTCGCGGAGCGCGCTCGCCAGCGCCAGGCCCCACGGCCCGTTGACGCGCCCGCCGAACGGCGAGTGGATGACCATGCGCGGATCGCCCAGCGCGTCATCGAAGACTTCGATGAGGATGGCGCGATCCGATGCGACGGCGCCGACCTGGTCGAGCTGCCCGGCGATGTAATCGAGCGTCTGCCAGGCGGAACGGGCATCGAGGGCATACTCCTTCCCCAGCCAGTCGAGCAGATGCACCACGGAGGCGCAGAGCTCACGGAGCGTTTCTGCATTTTCCTCGGGGTTCTCTGTGTCTCTATGGTCATATCTCTGTAATAGCTCCCGATACGGGACCTCTGGCAACCCCAAGTCTTGTCGCGCCTGCGCCAGCTTTTCCACCACGGCGCGGCGGAAGGCGCCCACGCGCTGCCCCAGCTCGAAAGGGCGCCAGGGGAAATCCCCGCGCCAGAAGGGCATTCGCGGAATCGCGCCCGGCGCTTCGGCCACGACCACGCGGTCATCGGTGACATCAATCACGCGCCAGACCTGTGAGCCGAGCATCAACGTGTCGCCGATGCGAGTCTCGAAAACGAATTCTTCATCCAGTTCTCCCAGCTTTGTCTTACCATCGGCCAGATAGGCGCCGAACGCGCCCGTGTTCGGAATCGTGCCGCCGTTGGTGAGCGCCAGCAGCCGCGAACCGGGCAGCGCCGCCAGCCGGTTGTTCACGCGATCCCACGAGAGGCGCGGGCGGAGCTCGCGGTATGCCTGGCTGGGATAGCGCCCGGCGAGCATCTCCAGCGTGGTCTGGAAGGCGCGCGCGCTGAGATCGGTATAGGGATAAGCGCAGCGCACCAGCGCGAAGAGCGCATCTACCGACCATGATTCCACGGAGACCATTGCCACGATCTGCTGCGCCAGCACATCCAGCGGATGGCGGGGGGCGCGCGTCGGTTCGACTTCGCCGCGCAACATGCCGCCGGCAATCGCCGCCGCTTCGATCACATCCTCACGGTGGGTGGGGAAGATGCGTCCCACGCTGGTCTGTCCCACGATGTGCCCGGAGCGTCCCACGCGCTGCAAACCCTGCGCTACCGACTTGGGCGATTGCAGCTGCACCACCAGCTCTACCGCGCCGATATCAATCCCCAGCTCCAGCGATGAGGTCCCCACAAGCGCGGGCAAATCTCCGGCTTTGAGCTGGCGTTCCAGTTCCAGGCGCGCTTCCTTCGCCACGCTGCCATGATGCACGCGGACGGGGCCGGCGCGCGTGCCGTCGCCCGTCGCCATCATGCCGACGCCAGTTACGACGCCGCCTCGAATCAAGCCTGTGGTCTTGCCCACCTCTTCGGCGGCCCATTGCTCGTTGAGATAGTCGCCCGCCCGTTCCGCGAGGCGACGATTGTTGGTGAACACCAGCGTGGTCCGATGCGCCCGAATCAGCTCGAGCACCTGGGGAATGATCGAGGGCCACACCGAGCCGCCGGGCAGGTTGCGGAAATCATCCAACGTGGTGACAACCCGCAAATCCAGCGCCTTCTGATAGGCCGCGTTGACGATGGTCACAGGGCGTGGCGCGAGCAGCAGAGCGGAGTCGCCGAGGGGCTGAGGAGCTGCGGAGATAGGGAGATGGGGAGAATCTGCCGATTCGCCATTTGCCATTCGCCATTCATCCTTTGTCTCGCGCCATTCATAACCGCCCAGAAAGCGCGCGGCTTCGTCGAGCGGCTCAATCGTCGCGGAGAGGCCGATGCGCTGGATGCGCTGGTCGGCCAGATGTTGCAGCCGTTCCAGGCTAAGGGCGAGGTGGACGCCGCGTTTGTTGCCCACCAGCGTGTGGATCTCATCCACGATGACGGTGCGCACGGTGCGGAACATCTCCCGCGCCTTGGGGCTGGTGAGCAGGAGGTAGAGCGATTCGGGTGTGGTGATGAGGATGTGCGGCGGCTCGTGTAGCATCGCTTGCCGCTCGCGCTGCGGTGTATCGCCGGAGCGCACCGCCACGCGCAGCTCCGGCAGATCGAAGCCCAACGCATCGGCCTGGGCGCGGATGCCTTCCAGGGGCGCGCGGAGGTTGCGGTGGATGTCGTTGTTCAGCGCTTTGAGCGGCGAGATGTAGACAAGGCGAATGCCGGCTTCGATTTTGGATTCGTCTTCTCGCTGATTCACTGGCTCGCCATTCGCCATCCGCCATTCGCCATTTGCCAGCTCCCGAAACAGCTGGTCAATGCCCCAGAGGAACGCCGAAAGCGTTTTGCCGGAGCCGGTGGGCGTGAGGATGAGCGTGTGTTCGCCGCGTTGGATGGGGGCCAGCCTTGCGCTTGCGGCGGCGTCGGCTGCCCGAATGTTGCCTCGAACCAGGCGCGCACGGGCGGCAAGAAGGTGGCGAGTGTTGCTGGGCTTGTGTTAGCGCTGTTGAGAACTGAAATGCTCATGCCACGTCTCCAGGGGTGGTGGATAACTGATGTCATCATTCTACTGCGGTTCTGGACGCCGACAAATCGCTGATACAGGCAGCGCATCTGGCAAAACGGGCGCAGTTTCGAGAATGGTGTAGAATATCAGCGGTCATGTACTGATTCTAACTTTCAAAGGCGGATACTATGAGCACCTTTTTTACCCTTGCCTGGGTGGATGACAAACTGCGCATGTTGGATCAGCGGGTTTTGCCGGAGCAAACCGTGTATCTGGACTTTACCACGCATCACGCGGTAGCAGCCGCCATCCGCGATATGGTCATTCGCGGGGCGCCGGCTATTGGCGCGGCAGCGGCTTATGGGATGGCGCTCGCCGCCTTCGAGAGTTCCGCTGCTGATGTCGCTGCGCTGCGGGCCGATCTGGCGCAGGCTGCCGGCGTCTTGCGCGCCGCCCGTCCTACCGCCGTCAACCTCTTCTGGGCGGTTGATCGGGTGCTGCGCCGCGCCAGCGATTCCGCGTGGGAGACGCCGCAGGCGGTGCGCGCTGCTGTTCTGGCGGAAGCGCACGCCATCGCAGAAGAGGATGCGCGGGCCAACAAACAAATCGGCCTGAATGCGCTGCCGCTCATTCCTGATCCTGCCCGGATTCTGCATCACTGCAACACGGGCAGCCTGGCAACCACGGACTATGGCACCGCGTTGGGCGTTATCCGCATTGCCCATGAGCACGGCAAGCGCGTCCACGCCTATCTCGATGAGACGCGCCCACGATTGCAGGGAGCGCGTCTCTCCGCGTGGGAATGCCAGCAGTTCGGCATTCCGCACACCGTCATCGTGGATGGGGCGTCGGGGCATCTGATGCGCACGGTGGGCGTGGATCTGTGCGTGGTGGGCGCCGATCGCATCGCTGCCAATGGGGATACAGCGAACAAGATCGGCACCTACAACTTGGCGCTGGCGGCGCGCGCGCATGAGGTTCCCTTCTACGTGGTCGCGCCCACGAGCACGGTGGATCTTGCCGCCCCCAACGGCGACGCCATCGAGATCGAAATCCGCCCGGATCGGGAGATTACCCATATCGGGGAGACGCTCATCACGCCCGCTGGGACGCCTGCGCTCAACTTCGCCTTCGATGTGACGCCGGCGCGCTGCATCACCGCCATCATCACCGAGGTCGGGATCGCGTATCCGCCTTTCGAGGAGAGCCTCGCCGCGCTGACGCGATCCCGCTGATGCTACGAGTCGAAGCCTTCCACCTGGCGGCGTTCGATGCGCCGGCCCAAGACCTTCTCCAGCTGGCGCACCAGCGGTTCATCTTCTGCTTCGATGAAGGTGAAGGCTTCACCGGTGGCGTCCACGCGCCCGGTGCGCCCAATGCGGTGTGTGTAGGCGTCCACGGTATCGGGCATGTCGAAGTTGATGACGTGGGTGATATCGGTGACATCAATCCCGCGCGCGGCGATGTCGGTGGCGACGAGGATGTCGTATTTGCCATCGCGGAAGCCATCCAGCGCGTGCTGGCGTTGGTTTTGCGACATATTCCCTTGCAGGGCTACGGCGCGGTAGCCGCGCCGCTCTAAATCCCGCGCCAGATTGCGCGCGCGATGCTTGGTGCGGGTGAAAATCAGGACGCGACCGGTGGCAGTGCGTTCCAACAGGGCCAGCGCCAGCTTGGGTTTGAGCGCGCGCGGCACCGGATAGAGCGCGTGGGAAACCGATTTTACCGGCGCAATCACGCCGATCTGCACGGTGATGGGCTGGCGCAGCAGGTCATCTGCCAGCGCGCGAATCTCAGGCGGCATCGTGGCGGAGAAGAACAAGGTTTGTCGCTGGGTGGGGAGGCGCTTGAGAATGCGGCGAATGTCGGGCAGAAAGCCCATATCGCACATGCGGTCCGCTTCATCGAGCACCAGCACCTCAACGTGCGCGAGGTCAATCGCGCCTTCGCCGAGCAAATCGAGCAGCCGTCCCGGACAGGCCACGACGATCTCCACACCTTCGCGCAACGCTGCTATTTGCGGATTCTTGTTCACACCGCCGTAGACGGCGATACTGCGGATTTTGGTGTTACGGCTCAGCTCGACCGTCACTTGATGGATCTGTTCTGCCAGCTCCCGTGTGGGGGCCAGGATCAGCGCGCGCACGCAGCGCAGGGGGCCGCGCGAGAGGCGTTGTAGAATGGGCAGGATGAAGGCGGCAGTTTTACCGGTTCCGGTCTGCGCCAGGCCCAGCACATCGCGTCCTTCGAGCACGTGCGGGATGGCTTTCGCCTGGATAGGGGTAGGTTCAGTAAAGCCTACTTGCTTGACGCCGGACAGAATGCGCGGCTCAAGCGCAAATTGATCGAAACTCATTCTTGAGTACTCCTTGACTCGTGAGCCAAGTCGCACTCTTGACCCTCTGGTATCGGGCGCTCTGCGCCCGTGCGCGCTCCATTTCAGAGGCGCAAAGGCGCATTATACCGCAATACTGGAAAAGGCCCAAATCCGATAGGGATAGTTCTTCCAGGTCAATTGACAAGTTCTGTCGTATGCTTATACTGGCACACAGGTATATGCAGTTGAGGTCGTATGGTAGGAATTTCCCAGTCTTCCGCCTTCATATTTCAAGAGAGGTTCAGATGAACAACGCGCGTGGCCGTGCAATGGCGTTGCGGCGAAAAGTGTTTCTCCTGTGCGGAATCTTGCTGTTCGTGTTAGCCTGTAATGGCCCGATGTCGCCTGCCCCGTCAGCCGCGCCGGCGCCGCCTGCCGCTACACCGCAGTCCCTCACTGCGCAACAGGCGACGCTGTTGCAGGCGATCCAGGTCGTCAATGCGCTCAAGGATCAGGATATGCCGCAGCTTGCGACGCTGGCGCATCCCATCCAGGGCGTGCGGTTCTCCCCCTACGCCTACGTGCAGAATGCGGACCTGGCATTCACGCCAGAGCAGCTCGCGGGCCTGCTCGCCGATCCAACGATTTACGAATGGGGCGTCTACGATGGCAGCGGCGACCCTATCCGCCTCTCCTTTGCCGACTACTTCCGGGCTTTCGTCTTCGATCACGATTACACAGCAGCGGAAGCGATCAGCCTGAACGCGCGGCTGGGATACGGCAACAGCATTGACAACAGTCAGGAATACTATCCCGGCGCGATGGTGGTGGAATTCCACTTTTCGGGCTTCAACCCTGACTTTCAGGGGATGGATTGGGCCAGCTTGCGGCTGGTCTTCCAGGAATTCGAGGGCCGCTGGGTGCTGGTGGGCGTCATCCACGATCAGTGGACGATCTGAGTCCTACAGTGATTTCTCTGGATCGTGAGCCTGACTGACCCCATTTGCGGAGCGTCGCCCATTGTCAGAACATCCAACCCCGCCGACGGAAGTTGAAGCCTCCGCTGCTGCGGCCGCGTCTGTGAGCCTTGCGCAGCGCAGCATCGTCTCGATCTCCTGGAATATTGTCGCCAATATTGTGATGCTCGGCGTCGGCGTGGCCCGTGCGGTGCTCCTGGCGCGGCTGCTGCCCGTGGAGACATTCGGCCTCTATGCCTGGGGCGGCGCCATCATCAATCTGAGCGCGGTGCCGGCTTTCTTTGGCCTGGGATGGGCTTTCATGTATCGCGCTCCGGAGACGGAGGATGAATCGCTGGCAGCGGCGAACTACCTCGCGTTGCAGCTGCTGCTCGGCGCGGGGTGGCTCTGCCTTATCATCGGCTATGCTTTGACGCTGGCCCCCACGCCACTACGCCCCGTGTTGCTGGTGTTAGGATTGGCTACGGCAGCAGATCAGCTCACGCAGCCGCCGCGGCTCATCCTGGCGCGGCGGGTGGTTCACCGCCGACTGGCGTTCTTTCAGATCGCCGATGTTGTGGTGAGCTCGCTGGTTGCGGTAGGATTGGCGTGGCGCGGCGTGGCGCTCTGGGCGCTGCTGGCAACCGATATTGTCCATCTCGTCTTGATTCTGGTGCTATTCTACGTCTGGAAACCCGTCTGGAAGCCGCGCCTGGCCTGGGTGAAACCGATCATCCGGCACTTTCTGCATTTCGGCAGCCGGCAGGTATTGGCAGATATGCTCATCCGCGCTCTGGATCAGCTGGATGATCTGTGGGTCGGCAGCTTTCTGGGGCAAACCGCAGCGGGCTTCTATTCGCGAGCTTATACGTTTGCAACCTACCCGAGGCGCATTCTGGCAACGCCGGTGAATCTGGTGGCGGGCGGAGCGTATGCCGAGCTCAAAGAGGATCGGCTGCGACGGTCGCAAGCGTTCTTTCGCTTCAATGCGGCGCTGGTGCGCAGCGGGTTCTTTTTGGGCGGATGGCTATCCCTTATTGCGCCAGAGTTCATCCAGATTGTGCTCGGTGACAAATGGCTGCCCATGCTTGCTACCTTCCGGCTAATGCTGATCTACACCTTGCTCGATCCACTTAAATCCACTGTGGCGGACTTGCTCATAGCTGTAGGCAAACCGGAAGATGTGGTTCGCACCCGCCTACTGCAACTTTTGGTGATGATTAGTGGCCTGTTCCCTTTGGGAAGCTGCTGGAATATCGAGGGTGTGGCGGTGGCCGTAGATCTGATGCTGGTCACAGGGATTATCTCCCTGCTGTTGAAAGCCAAACGATATGTAGGTTTCTCGCTGAAGCGGCTGTTTGCTGTGCCCACCCTGGCACTGGTCAGCGCATCAGCAATGGCAACGGTGCTAAGTGGTTGGTTGGCTGCTACTGGTGCTATCAGCATCCTGTCGAGCGATTGGCAGACAGGACTGGTTAAGACTATGACCTATTACATAGTCTATGGTGGGGTGTTGTGGGGTATGGAAGCGCACGAACTAAGGGAACTCATCCAGGCTCTGATTCAGATATTTGGCAAGAAGTCTGTCCGATGAAGCACGATACACCGACAGAACCAAACCAAGGCTGGATGATCTATCACTATCCCTTCAAGTTACAGCCTGAAACTGCTGGCAGCTTTGTTCATCTCAACCAGATGTACCAGGCTTTCCAGCGTATAGGCTATGAAGTCACGCTGATCAGCGGATGGGCTGAGGAACGCAAAGCAGCTATGCGGCAAGTGCGTGAGCGCATGCAGGCAGGGCAACGCCCAGATTTTTTCTACATCTGGTCTCCGGTTGTGCCAAGCTTATCTTCAAAAAACATCTTTCATCCCTTTCTTGACTTTGGTTTCTTTCACTGGTGCAAGCAGAGGGGCACTCCCATTGGAGTATTCTATGGCGACGTGCATTGGCGTTTTTCGCAATTCAAAACCAGCCGCGCTTGGCGCCGCCGCGCTCTGTTGCTCCCTCTTTACTGGTTAGATTGGCTGCAATATCTAGGGCTGGCCGATTCTTTCTTTTTACCATCGCTGGCAATGCGCACCGCCTTGCCCACACTAGTAGCAGCGGAGCGCATTGTAGCCTTGTATCCAGGCTGCAATATCGTAACACGTCCACGCAAACCCGCTCAAACTTCATCTACGTTGGAGTTGCTTTATGTGGGTGGAGTCACGCCACCGCTCTATGACCTCCAACCTCTTTTCGCAACTGTGCAGATGACCGAAAATGTTCACTTGACTTTATGTTGCCGCCAGCCAGAATGGGAAATTGCTGTCACGATATACCCCTCGCTGCCTGATGAAAAACTGACCATCGTTCATCTGTATGGAGAGCAATTGCAGGCGCTATACAACGCGGCTAACATCGCCTGCTATTTATGGGATCCTTCGCCTTACATGGCATTTGCCATGCCAGTCAAGATTTTTGAGGCGTTGGGATACGCGCTGCCTATCATCACGACCACGGGAACAGAAACTGCGCGTTTCATTGAACGCGAAGGCATAGGTTGGGTCGTTGAAACGCCGGCGGATTGCCGAAGGCTGCTCGATGAACTCCACGCAGATCCAGCCAGGCTGTCCGCCAAACGCAGGCAAGCAGAAAAGGTGCGACATCAGCACACATGGGAAGTTCGAGCGCAGCAGATCGCGCAAACCCTTACCCAACAACACAATACAGGTGGAAGTTGAATCATGTATCATTCTCCTAGACTCCATGTATTGTTTATCCCATCATGGTATCCCGCAACGTACAACCCAATACGCGGTGTCTTTTTCAAGCAGCAAGCGCTAGCGTTACACGAGGCCGGCGTCAAAGTAGGGGTTGTTTATCCGGACTTGCGCCGCTGGCATGAGTTCAGTTCCCGCGCCTTGAGCGAGAACCACTTTCAGACCTCTCGCGTAGTTGAAGATGGAGTCCTTACCTATCGGTTTCACGGGTGGAATTTGCCTTGGGGATGGTTGCGCGCCTGGAGTTGGATTTTGCTGGCGCGGTATCTCGCCAAAACTTACATCAGGACGGAGGGGCGCCCCGATGTGCTCCATGCGCAGAGTATTCTGTTTGGAGGATATGCCGCTCAACGAGTGGGGCGCGATTTTGGAATTCCATACCTCATCACGAAACATTCGAGCACCTATCTTTCCCATTCACTTGTCCCCTGGCAGATACCCTACGTTGAAGCGGCGCTTAAACACGCCAATCGTTTGTTGAGTGTGAGTACGGCATTGACCAGGCAGACGGCGCCTTATGCTGAAGGCCGTACCATTCACGTTGTGCCCAACATGGTAGATACTGACTTCTTTACCCTGCCTCCCGCAAACCGGAGCTGCTCAGAAAACGAGGTTTTCCGCTTTGTGACGATCGCTCTATTCACCCCTGAAAAGGGGCTTGATATTCTGCTGCGTGCTTTCGCGGCTGCCTTTGCAGGCAACGCCTCCGTAAAGTTGGAGATCGGCGGCGATGGCGGGGCAGCTGTGCAGCTGAGAACATTGGCGCATGAACTGAACATTGCGGATCAAGTTGAATTTCTGGGACTCCTGAGCCGCGAGCAGGTTCGAGAGGCGCTGTGGCGTGCTCATGCTTTTGTGCTGCCCAGCCATATCGAAACCTTTGGTGTGGTTTTGATCGAAGCCATGGCGACGGGATTGCCTGTTATTGCCACGCAGTGTGGCGGCCCCGAAGATTTTGTGACTCCCGAGGTGGGATTGCTGATTCCACCCGGAGACGTAACTGCCCTGAAAAACGCGCTGGTCATGATGGTAGAAAATCGTATGCACTACGCGGAGCGCGCTGTGGAAATCCGTGCTTATGCGGAACAGCGCTTTGGGAAGGCTGCGGTTGTAGAAAATTTACTCGCTCACTACGAAGCTGTTATCAAGGGTGTCCCATGACCCACATTACCATCCTCACCTCCGTCCACACGCCCTATGACGTGCGCATTTTCCACCGGGAGGCGCGCAGCCTGACTGCTGCCGGTTACGATGTCACCTTGCTGGCACCCGCGGAATTCCGGCGAGAAGTGCGGGACGGTGTCACCATCGTTGGCATATCCCAAGTGCGCCGTCGCTGGCAGCGCCCGCTGATATGGGCAAGTCTGCTACGCGAGACATTACGCCTGCACTCTGATGTCATTCACTTTCACGATCCCGAACTGCTGCTGCTCGTCCCCTGGTTCCGCCTGCTCTGGCGTAGACGGGTGAAAATCGTCTATGATGTGCATGAGTATTTCGTGGATGCCATCGCGTCGAAGCACTGGCTTCCCCGCCGGCTTCGCCCCACGATTGCCCGCGTCGCCGCCGCGCTGGAACACAGGCTGGTGCGCCAGGTAAATGGCCTGGTACTGGCGGTGGAAGGGCAACGCCCGCTCTATGCCCATTTCCAGGGCCAGGTAGCCGTGGTGCGCAATCTGCCCGCAGCTGCGCTCTTCGCCGATGCGCAACCACATCCGGCGCTGAATGTTGCCGGTTTGCGGCTGATCTATGTGGGCCTGTTGCTGCCCCAACGCGGCATCCAGACGCTGCTGGAAGCCATGCGCCTGCTGCACGAACAAGGCGTGGAGGACGTGCGGCTGTTCCTGATTGGGCCGGAAACATCAGCTGCGTACATGTGTGAAGTGCAGCAGTTCATCGCCGCTCACAGCCTGCAAGCACAAGTGACCTGGCTGGGGCCAATTCCGCACGACCAGCTCAAACACTACCTCAGCAATGCCGATGTGGGATTGATCCCCGGTCAACCCACCGCGCAATACACCCGCCCGGCGCTTTCCACCAAACTTTTCGAGTACCTGCTGTGCGGGCTGCCCATCATCGCGGTGGATTACAACTACACCCGGCCCTATATCGAAGCAGCGCAATGCGGCTTCATCGTTGAAAACACTCCCGTCGCCTTTGCAGAAGTGATCCTGCGCTTGTGCGCCGACCGTGAGGGCGCGCGCGCCATGGGGCTGCGGGGGCGGGAGATGGTGTTGGCGCGCTATATCTGGGAAAGCGAGCGCCGCCAGCTGCTGGACTTCTACACCCATCTATTGGAGCATACCCCATGACCACCATCCTCACCATCGTCGGCGCGCGCCCGCAATTCATCAAGGCCGCGCCGGTGAGCCGGGCGTTGCGCCGCGCCGCCCACGAGATTCTCATCCACACCGGGCAGCATTACGATCATGGCATGTCCGCCGTCTTCTTCGAGGAGCTCGCTATCCCCCAACCGGATTACAACCTCGGCATCGGCTCCGGCTCGCACGGGCAGCAGACAGGGCAGATGCTCATCGCCATCGAAGATGTGTTGCTCAAGGAGCGCCCAGATTGGGTGTTGGTCTACGGCGACACCAACTCCACGCTGGCCGGGGCGCTCGCCGCCGTGAAGCTGCACATCCCCGTCGCCCACGTCGAGGCCGGATTGCGCAGCTTCAACCGCGCGATGCCGGAAGAGCACAACCGCGTCCTCACAGATCATGCCGCCGACCTGCTCTTCTGCCCCACACAGCATGCCGTGGAGCTGCTTGCCCGCGAGGGCATCACGCAAGGCGTCCATCTCACCGGCGATGTAATGCTGGATGCCTTCCGCTTCAACGCGGCGCTGGCGGAACAACGTTCCTCGATTCTGACAGGTCTGAAACTAACATCCGGCGGCTACTACCTCGCCACCATCCATCGCCCCGCCAACACCGACGATCCGGCCCGCTTGCACAACCTCCTCCAAACGTTGGCAGAACTGGCGCTGCCCGTTGTGCTTCCCTTGCACCCGCGCACCCAACACCGACTCGACCTTGACGCCCTGGCGCCAAAATCCAAAATCCAAAATCTAAAATTCATCCCCCCGGTGGGCTATCTGGATATGTTGATGTTGGAGCGCCATGCAGCGCGCATCCTCACCGATTCCGGCGGCGTGCAGAAAGAAGCCTACATGGCCGGCGTACCCTGCATCACCCTGCGGGAAGAGACCGAATGGGTAGAAACTGTGGCAACCGGGTGGAATATCCTCGTCGGTGCAGACCCAGAACGCCTACGCACGGCCATCCGTGAATTCGCGCCGCCCGCCGCCCGCCCTCCGCTCTACGGCGACGGTCATGCCGCTGAACGCATCGTAGACATTCTCATGGCTCACGGATGAACACAGATTCTCTTTTAGACCAAATTGCTACCTGGCATTTGTTTTCAAACACACCGACGACCGATGACCGCAGACCGGCTTCTTCCTACGTAATTTCGGTCATCTGTCGCCGGTCTTCGGTCAAGATGCGAGTAACCAGTATTGTGCAGTAAAGATTGCAAATCCGTGAGCCATCCCATGCGCATTCTCTATCTCTCCCAATACTTTCCGCCCGAAGTGGGCGCTACGCAGACCCGCGCCTACGAAATGGCGCAGGGCTTACTCCGCGCCGGGCATCACGTCACCATGCTCGCCGAAGTCCCCAACCACCCCGAAGGCGTTATTCGCCCTGACTATCGCGGCAAATTCTGGGCGCGGGAGTCCTTCGATGGCATAGACGTGATCCGCGTCTGGGTCAAAACCACGCCGGTCAAGACGTTCAAGACGCGGATGCTGTTCTACCTCAGCTACATGCTCAACGCGCTGCTCGCCGGGCTGCTGCTGGCGCGTGGACGTTACGATGTCATCTACGCCACCTCGCCGCCGCTGTTCGTGGGCGCGGCCGCGCTCGCCCTCAGCTATCTGCGGCGCACGCCGCTCGTCTTCGAGGTGCGCGATCTCTGGCCCGAATCGGCTGTGGCCCTGGGCGAGCTGCGCAACCTGCGCTTCATCCGCTGGGCCACCCGGCTGGAAGAAGCTTGCTACCGCCGCGCCCGCCGCATCGTCGTAGTGACGGAAGGGATGCGCGCCCGCCTGCTCGAACGCGGCATCCCCGCCGTCAAGCTCGCCCTCATCCCCAACGGCGCGAACACGGAGCTCTTCCAGCCGCAGCCCGTTGCAGGGCAGCAACTCCGCACCAACCTGGGGTTGGAAGGCAAATTCCTGCTAGTCTACGCGGGCATTCACGGCATCGCGCAGGGATTGGAGACGGCGCTATACGCCGCCGACCGGCTGCGCGCCAATCCACGCATCCATTTTCTCTTCATCGGTGAAGGCCCCTGCAAAGCCGACCTCCTGGCGCTCAAAGCACACCTCGACCTGCCCAACGTCACCCTACTGGAAGCACAGCCGCGTGAAGCCATTCCCGCCTATCTTTCCGCAGCGGATGTGGCGCTCGCGCCTTTGCGCCGCGTGGAGCTTTTCAAAAGCGCGCTCCCTTCCAAGATGTTCGATGCCTGGGCCTGCGCCTGTCCGGTATTGATGAGCATTGACGGCGAAGCGCGCACTGTGCTGGAGCGCGCGCAGGGAGGCAGATTCTTTCCGCCGGAAGATGTCGCAGCGCTGGTCAGTACAATTGAGGACTTGGCAGCTGATCCCGCTGCCTGCCGCCGTATGGGGGAAAACGGGCGGCAGTTCGTAGCCGCGCACTACTCGCGCCAGGCGCAAGCGCGCGCGCTGGTTACGTTATTGGAAAACTTGCATTCGGATCCATAGGCAAAACTCGAAATGTGTGTTATCATAATTACAAAAGTGATAACACTTCGGGAGGGTAGCGATGATCCGCACGCAGATTCAGTTAACTCAAGAACAAGCCCGCCGCATTAAAGAAGTGGCGGAACGGGAAGAAATCTCTATGGCCGAGGCAATCCGCCAGGCGGTGGAGTATTGGCTGACCCGGCATGGCGATCTGGATATGGCCGAACGTCGCCGGCGCGCCCTGACGGTAGTGCGCGAAATGGATGGTATGTTTCGCTCTGGTTATACCGATATCTCAACCAATCACGACGCCCATCTAGCCGAAATTTACGCCGAATATGAACCCAGAGACGATCTTCCTTGATACTTCAGGTTTCATCGCGGTTCTCAACAGCGGCGAAACCAACCATGCGGTGGCCTGCCGGCTCTGGGAAGAATGGAACACCGTTGCTGTACCTCTGTGCACCAGCAACTACATCGTCCTTGAAACCGGCGCCGTGGTGCAACGGCGTTTGGGGATGCAGGCCTTCAACGTGTTCCACAGCTACTTGTTAGCGCCAGTTCAGGTTGTATGGATTTCCGAAGCGCTCCACGAAACCGCGGTGCGTGATTTGAGCATGTTCAACCGCCGCCGCTTGAGTCTGGTGGATTGCACCAGCTTCACGCTGATGCGCTCGCTGGGGCTGCGCGCCGTCTTTACCTTCGATGCGCACTTTGCCGAACAGGGGTTCACCTGCTACCCAGGAGCCTGAATGCACCGCCCCATATCTGCCGAAGAACTGCAGATCTACCGCGCCCACTTTCGCGCCCGGCAACAAAAACAGTTTGCCGAGCGCGAGGCCGCGCGTGAAGTTGCTCTGCGCGCCGCGCGGGAACGCATTCCCCCTCTGCTTGCGCGCTGGCCGAGCATCCAACGCGCGTATCTTTTCGGCTCTGTGCTGCGTCCAGGCGCGTTTCATCAACATTCGGACATTGATATTGCTGTCGAGGGGATCCCCGGCGCGTGTTACTTCGAAGTCTGGCGCGCGCTAGAAGCTGCATTGCCCGAATGGCCCATTGATTTGCGTGATATGGAAGCGTCCCCATTATTAGCCGACCTGATTCAACAAACAGGAGAATTACTTTATGAACGCCCCGCTACGTCTGCTCCAAGCTGAAATTCGCGCCGATTTACAGAGCATCGCGCAGGCCTTTGAAGCGCTCGAAAGGGTTGTTGCAATGCCTCAAGATCCGTCTCAAAGCATTGCCATTGGCTACTACCTGCAGGTGATTTACGGTTTATTCGAAAATCTCTTCAAGCGCATTGCCCGCACATTTGAAAACCACTTGACTGATGATACGCGCTGGCATGCTGAGCTGCTCCATCGTATGACGCTTGAGATAGAAGGCGTCCGCCCGGCAGTCATTAGCGCGACACTTTATCACAGTTTGAACGAACTTCGGGGATTCCGGCATCTGTTTCGGAATGCGTATCTGCTCGATTTTGATCCACGCCGGTTGCAATTGTTGTTAGAACATGCGCACATCATCCAAGAGCTTTATCAGCAGGAACTCACCTCTTTTGTGAGCTTTCTCGATCAACTGGCGCAATAAGATGACGTTCACCCTTGATGTCTCCGCCGCCGTCCATCGCCGGGCGGGATTGGGCCGCTACGCCGAAAGCCTCGCCCGCGCGCTGCTGCCGCTCATCCCGAATGAGCTCGCCTGCTTCTACAACGCTGAGCGCGGCATCGCGCCGCTCGATGGCCTGGCGCATCTTCCCACGCACACCGTCGCGCTGGGCTACAAGCCCTGGCGGATGTCGGTCTGGCTGGGGCAGTTGGCGCGGCTCTCATTCAACCATCTCATCCCCGGCGCGACGCTCTTCCACGCCACGGAGCACCTGCTGCCGCCGCTACGCGGCATTCCCACCGTGCTCACCGTCCACGATCTCATCTTCCGCCATCTGCCGGAGCATCACAAGCGGCTCAACCGCTGGTATCTCAACGCGACCATGCCGCTCTACTGCCGTCGCGCTGCGCACATCATTGCCGTCTCTGAGGCCACCCGGCAAGACCTGATCGCCGCCTACGGTGTGCCGCAGGAGAAAATCACGGTCGTGTTGGAAGCCGCCGATCCGCAGTTCAAGCCGCAGCCGCCGGAGCGGGTGATGCACGTCCGGGGCGTCTATGGCTTGCCGGAGACCTATCTGCTCTACGTGGGCACCATCGAGCCACGGAAAAATCTCACGCGCCTGCTGCACGCCTGGGAACCGCTCTATCTGGCGAAGGAAGCGCCGCCGCTTGCCATTGCCGGCAAACGCGGCTGGCTCGCCGAGGATTTCTACGCCGCGCTGGAGGCTTCGCCCGCGCGTGAAGGGGTGTTGTTCACCGGTTTCGTGGCTGATGACGATCTGCCCGCGCTCTACAGCGGCGCGATGGCCTTCGTCTTCCCCAGCCTCTACGAGGGCTTCGGGCTGCCGCCGCTGGAGGCGTTAGCTTGCGGCGCGCCCGTTCTGTGCAGCAATACCTCCTCGCTGCCGGAGGTGGTAGGCGATGCCGCGCTGACTATGGATCCCACTAGCGTGGAAGCTATCCGTGAGGGGCTGCGGCGCCTGTCCGGCGACACGCTTCTTCGCGCCGAGTTGCGTGAGAAGGGCTTGCGGCGCGCGGCGGCGTTTTCCTGGGAACGCGCCGCGCAAGAGACGCTCGCCCTCTATCGAAATCTGCGTTAGCGTCGCCGGGAAACAAAAACGCCGCCCAATGTGGGCGGCGACACTCCTGGCGCACCGGTCAGCCCTCGCTGGAGGGTGGTGGCTCATACCAGAAATATTCGGGAACGAGCAGTTCGGGTTCTTCGGCAGGCCGGCTTCCAAGGATCACCTGCGTATCCCACTCGCTGCCATTGCGCAAGTAGGTCAGCTCCACCCAATCGTAAGGCGTATACGCCGCGATGCGCTCGTTGAGCGGGTGTGCCGCATCTACCACCTCTCCATCCACGGCGGTGATGATGTCCCCTGCCTTCAGCCTGGCATAGTCCGCCGGACTGTCTGCAATCACCTCGATGATGCGCGCACCTTCAGCCGTGGTCTCGAAATACACACCCAGCCAGGGTTGCTGCGATTCCGGGTCGGATTCTGGCATCTCAGGCCACAGATAATACTCACGTGGAAAGTACCACGACAGCGCCTCGTCATCATAGCCCGCCGCCGTCGCGCGCTGCTGTCCCAATCCAAAGCCCAGAAGCCCGCCCCAAAATATCCCTATCAGACAGGCGCACAACGTCAACAACACGATGCAGAGCAGCACGGTCGCCCATTTCCAACCATTGACCCCTTCCTGCCTCTCGGTACTCATCGCGCCCCCTCCTGCGCCACAGCATAGACCCGCTGAAATTCCTCCAGATATTGCGCGGCAATCTCCGGGCTGTAGATGATCAGCACATTCTCGTCGTTGAACTCCGCCGCGCTGCGCGTGAAGTTGTACGAGCCGGTGATCACGACTGCCTCATCCACAACGATGACTTTATGATGCATGTTGTACGGATTGCCGTCGAGCAGCACATCCACGCCCGCTTTCCGCAACGCCTCGTAATCCGCGCCGGTCGCCGTGCTCTGGCTCGCCTCCACCACGCCGCGCACCACCAGGCCCTCCCGATGCTTGCGCGTGAGGACATTCGCAATGTCGTCATCGGTCAGCGCAAACGCCATAAAATGGATGCTGGATTGCGCTGCTTGCAGGGCGGCAACGATCTGCGGCTGCGGTTTGTCTTCGGGCGAGAAGTAGACGCGCACCTCGATATCCCCAATCTGCACCTGGGGATGGGGCGTGTTGGCGGGCGAATCCCTGCCGAACAGCTGCCGGGTGAACATCTCCTCGAACTCAGTGGTATAATTCGCCGCCATCGCCTCAGAGTGCATAATGACGACGTTGTTGTCATTGCGATAAGTCTCGTTGTAGGCGAAATTCCAGGAGCCGGTCCACACCGTGCGCCCATCCAGCACCACAAACTTGTTGTGCATAAAGGGATCGCGTCGCTCAATCACCACCGGCGCGCCGACTTTCTGCAATTCCCGTGGCCCGGAGCGCCCCTGCGCATCCCCTTCGATGACCAGCCGCACCGTCACACCGCGCTGATGCGCGCGGACGAGCGCCTCCGTCACCGCGCGCACATCCAGATCGTAAGCCGCCACATCCACCGTGCTGGTCGCGTTATCAATCGCCTGCGCCAGGCGCAGATCCATGCCTGTGCTGCCCGTCGCCGACTGCGTAAAGGCCACCTCCAGGCTCGCGTCCGCCTCCACCACCGGCGCGGCGGGGAAAATGTCGCAGCCCGCCAGCAGCAGGAGCAGCATCAAACACCACAGGCGTTTCGCCGTCATCCGCATGATTACGCCCCCTGCAAACTGCGCGCAAAACGCTCCAACGCCGCTCGTTGCGGCGGCGTGGGACGGATGAAGACCCGCACGCGCTGTATCGCTGCCCAGGCTTCGGTGGATGTCAACCCCGTGGAGACTAGATACGCCGCCGCCATCAACGGCGCGCGTCCCACCCCCGCCGCACAATGGATGTAGACGCCGCGCCCCGCCGCGATCTGCGCCGCGATGAAGTCCACGCCGCGTTGCAGCTCTGCCAGCGCAGGCCCCGCATCATCCACCGTGGGCAGCCAGAGATAGTGCTCCGGCGCCGCGCCGCGCGCCGCGTCGTCGGATTCGGCGCGCATGTTGACCACCGCCTCGATGCCCCAGGCGCGCATTCGCGGCAGCCCTTTGCGCCGGTGCTGCCCGCCGACGAACAACAGCGGTTGCACCTGGCTCAGCGATTGGGGGGAGACGCCCTGCGCCCGGCTGACGAGCTTATCCCACACCCACAGCCAGGTGGGGCGCGCGCCTTGCTCCTTGAGCCGCCGCGCGATGATGTAGATCAGCTTTGCGGGAGGGAATGCCGTCAAGCGTTGATGGGTTGCAAAAACATCCTGTTCCACGATTGCCGCCTTGTGAAGATTTTCTCAGCGGAGAGAATGCAGTAAGAATAGTGCGCAGAGAGCAGTGAGCAGGGTTGATTGTAACCGCTCTCTACGCACGGCTCACTAACTCGGATACAGCGCCGCAGCGATGTCCGCGCTATCCGCCGCCTGCCCCTGGATGTCGCCATAGAGATCGCGGTAATCTCGCGTGCGGATCACCACCGGCATAGGCACCGCGTGCCCCAAAATGAGCGCCTGCTGCTTCGTTTCCAGACGCGCCAGCACCTCCCGCAGCGCCGCCGATCCCGCCACCCCCGTGAACACCGCGCGGATGTCATTCTCCTCATCCAGCAGCGCCGTCACCCGCGTGCCGATCTGGCTCATCACTTCCTGGTCAATGCCGCTGGGACGCTGATCCACCACCAGCAGCGTGACGTTGTACTTGCGCATCTCCCGCGCAATCGTCCCGAAAATCGTGTGCTTGGCAATGGCGGGATCGAGGAACTTGTGCGCCTCCTCGATGGTGATGACCAGCGGGCGCGGCTCCTGCCCCTGCCCGCCGAGGTACGCCTCCTTGCGATCCACGTAGGCGTGGTGGATCCGCCGGGTGATGAAATTCGCCACGAGGATGTAGGCTTCCAGGGCGTTGCCGTAACGCCCGAATTCCAGCACCACGCTCTTGCCGCTGTTGATGTAATCCAGAATCCGCCCAATCGCATCATCAGGGGCTTTATCTACCAAAAAGCCAAAGCGGTGCAACTGCGCCAGCTTGCGCTGAATAGCGCCGAGCGTGCCCTCGTGCAGTTTGCCTTCCTCGGTGAGCGCGCGCACGCCCTCATCGGGGTCTTCCGCCAGCAAGCGCTGCACCCAGCTACGTCCCAGCCGCCGGCTCAGCATGTACAGCGCATTGCTCTGCACATCGGTGAAGCCGAACAGCGGCGCGAGCATCTCCAAATCCTCTGGCTCCAGCTGCTCATAGCCAATCCGCACGGTGAAATCCACCTTGCTGCCCCGGCGCCGCGAGGATTCGGGATCGAGCGTGAAGACGCTCACGCGCCCATCGTAGAAAAGCTGGCGCAGCCCCTTCACATCCTGGCGCGACTCATCCTGGCTCTTCCAGCCGTACTCGTTGTGCATATCGAAGATCAGGTTCACCGCCGCGCGCTCCTGAATGATGCCCGCAAGCACCATCCGCGTGAGGAAAGTCTTGCCCGTGCCGCTCTTGCCGAAGATGCCGCTAGAGCGCTCCACGAAGCGCTTGAGATCCAGCGCGATGCGCGTGTTGGGCATCTCCAACGGCTCGCCGATGTGGAAGCGCCCGACCTCATCCGCATCGCCGAAGATCTCGGCGACCTCTTCGGGGCTGGCGTCGTAGACCTGGGTGAAGTGCGCGGGTACCGTCTTGGCGGGGCGAACCTCGCCGCTTTCCAGCACCAGCATCGGCGTGATATGCACCCGCCCGGAGGTCAGCGTGCCGCGATAGGCGCGCGCCAGAAAGCCATCGGGATCGGCGGGAGGGAATTGCTCCACTTCGGGATGCTGCGTTTCGAGCGCCACATCGGTAATCATCCCGAAGAAGCGGCGCTCCGTCTGCCCGCGCACCACCACATAACGTCCCACCGCCAGCCCTTCGATAAGGCGGTCGGGGGCAAGTTTGGCATCCAACCCCTTGCTGAGACTGCCGGAGATGACCACCCCCAGCGGCGAGCTTGCTACCGGCTGTGGACGCGGAAACCAGCGGTCGAGTTCGGATTCAGACATGGCGCGGCTCCCAATAATAGCGTTGTACTACTCGAAATCCTGCAACATCTTGATGAACTGCTCCAGTGACCATGTGCCATGCACCCGCAGCCGGGGCCAGGTGTAGCGATTGTCGAGCCGGAGCGTCACGCCCCATTCCGTCGTCACCGCGCCCCAATAGCCGGCGGATTCCACCACTTTGAGCACCTGCGCATCGTAGCGCCCGGAGGGATAACAGAAGAACGTCACCTGCCGATCCGTGTGCGCTTCCACCGCCTCTTTGATCCCCAAAATCTGGTAGACGAGGAATTCCACGCTGCGATTGCGCAGGTCATAGTGATCGCGCCCGTGCCCCTGGATGGACATGCCTGCTTCCGCCATCTCGCGCATCTCCGCCCAGGTCATGTAGGCGGGCGCCTCGTAGTGCGGCGGTGTGGAGAGCACGAAAAACTCGCCCACGAAGCCGTATTGTTGCAGCAGCGGGAAGGCGACGGTGTAGGCGTCCTTGTACCCATCATCGAAGGTGAGGACGATGGGCTTCTCCGGCAGCGGCTTGCCCGTGTCGAGCGTCTCAATAATGTCGCGGAGGAACACGGTCTGGTAGCCGTGATCTCGCAGATATTGCAGCTGCGCCTCGAAGAGCGCCGGTTCCACGGTCAGACCCCGGCGGATGCCATCGGCGTCGGGCGGCAGCTCGGAGACGTAGTGGTACATCAGAATGGGAATCCGCAACTCCTGGGGCGGCGGCGGATAGGTGGGCGTCGGCGAAGGCAACGCCGTTGGCGTGGCTGTGGGGGTGGGCGTTGGCGTGATGGTAGGCGTGGCGGTGGGCGTCGGTGTGGGCGTCTGAGTCGGCGTTGCGGAAGGCGTGAGCGTGGGCGACGCGGTCGGCGTGGCTGAAGGTGTTAGCGTGAGCGTCGCTGTAAGCGTGGGGGTGAAGAACGCCTGCGTGAGGCTGGGCATGGTGATAGGCAAGGTGATAAAGCCGAGCAGCAGCAAGACAAGGGGAAACAACCATTTGAAGCGTTTCATGGCTGCTTCTCCGCCCGCAGCTGGCGCAGTTGCGCCAACGCCGTTTCTGTCGCCCGGAAAGCCAGCGGCGGCAGCCCCTCCAGCGGGAAGAAGGCCGCTTCGGCAGCGTCATCCGCTGGCGCCAGCGCGCCGCCGTTGATGCGCCCCCGGTACACGAGCACAATATCCGCGCCGTTGGGATGTTCGCGTCCGTAGACAGCAGTGAACAGCGTCAGCCCCTCCAACGTCAGCCCGGTCTCCTCGCGGCATTCGCGGATGGCGGCGGCGGGCGGCGCTTCATCTTCATCCACAAAGCCGGCGGGCAAGCTCCACCGGCCCTGCATGGGATTCCAGGCGCGGCGCACAAGCAATACGCGCCCGGCGTCATCCTCCACCAGCACCGCCGCAGCGACCTTGTGCTCGCGGAAGACCACCAAAGCGCACGCGGGGCACACCCGGCGGACACGCCCAAAAGCCAGCGCATCTTCCAACGCTGCGCCACAACGCGGGCAGAAGTTCAGCGCCAGGGTTTGCGAGACGGTATGCGGTTCGATTCTGGGTGGGTTGTGCGTTTCCATTGCGGGGTTATCGTACCGCATTCGGGGGCAGTGTCAAGGAGTCATTACGTATCACGCTCACCGCCGTCGCGAAAGGCGCCACGTCCCCCAGCCCAATCCCACGGTGCTCGCGCCCAGCAGCCCCACCAGCCACAGGGGGATGGGCGCGCTGGGCTGCGGGAGCGGCACGGCAGTCGTCTCCAACGTCATATCCGGCGCGCTCATAGTCTGCGATGCTTCGGGTTCGACCAGGCGCGCGGCCTCCGGCTCGGTTGCCGTCGTCTCTGAGAGCGTTTCGGGTTCTGCCAGCAGCATGGCCGCGCCAGCCGTTTCAGCGCAATCCTCGCTGTTATCTTCGGCGCAGAGCCCCAAACCGGCAGTCGCTTCAGGCGCCGGGAAGGGCGCCGCCGCGAGACCCATTTCCGGCTCACCGCCGCCCACGCCGCCCACGCCGGGCGCGCCAACGTTTCCCTCCTCGAAGCCGCCGCCCACGCCGAATTCAGGCGCCGGCGCTGCGGCGTCGGGAGGGGCAGACTTCATGACGGCGCTTGCATCTGCGGGGGCCTCAGCTTCTGGCATCGCTTGCAGCATGACGGGTTCTTCTGGGGCATCCATCAGGAACGCCGTCTCACTCGCGGTCTCCATGGGAGCGCGCGCCATGGGCAATATGGCGGGATTGAGATTCAGCCCCACCGCAAGCACGAAGACGGCGGCGCTGAGCGCGGTAGCCGCGCGCATGAGCCAGAGCGGCAACAGGCTGCGCCGCGCGCGTGTGGGTTGGGGCGGGGTGGGAGCGGCGACCATCGCCGGGGTGAGCAGATAATTGCGGGGCGGTTCGCGCAGCGGCAGCGCGCGCACCATGGCAACCGTATGCTGCAACGCTGCCATCTGCTCCTGCAGGGCGGCATCGCGCGCGAGATCGGCTTCCAGTGCGACGCGCTCTGCGGCGGGCAGCTGCGCATCGAGATATGCCGAAAGTTGTGCTTCAGTCCACAGTGTTCCCATTAGTTATCGCCTCCCACTATACCCTGCTATCCAGACGATAACGGCCCGGCAAAAGTTCCCGGCGTTCCAATAGCAGATCGCGCATCTTGCCGCGCGCGCGCGCCAGCCGCGACTTGACCGTGCCCAACTGCACCTGCATCGTCTCGGCGACCTCTTCATAAGAGAGGCCCAGCCGATCCACGAGCAACAGCACCATCCGTTGCTCCTCCGGCAATAGCGACAGCGTCGCCTCTAGCAGCTGGCGCAGCTCATCGCGTTCGATGGCTTCTTCTGGCAATTCGGCGGCGTCTCGCAGATGGGGATTGGCGTCCTCATCCAGCTCGCCGAAATCCTCCCAGGAGACGCTGGGACGCCGTTTAGTGTAGCGCATCGCGTCGTAGCAGGCGTTGGTAACGATGCGGAGCAGCCACGCGCGGAACGAACCGCCGCGAAACTGTGCCAGGCTGCGGTACGCGGAGATGAAAGCCTCCTGCGCCGCGTCATCGGCTGCGGCGGGATCTTGCAGCAGATGATACGCCAGGTTGTAGACCTGAGTCTGGTAGGCGAGAATCAACTCGTTGAACGCATCCAGGTTGCCCCGCTGCGCCGCGCGCACGAGGTCGGCTTCATTCCAGGATGCGGAGTCAGCCAGCGCCATACAAGCTCCTTATTGTAGCGTCGAAGCGTGTTAGCATCATAGCGTAGTAGCGTGTTAGCGTATGAGCGCGGTAGCGGTGAAGCATCCTAACCTGTCACCCCACCACCCTACTGCCCTACTCCCCTACTTCCCTACTTCCCTATTGCCTTACTTCCCCTACCTCCCGACTTGACGAAACAGGAATTCCAGTTATACTCAACCTTGCGCCGGAGTGGCGGAATCGGCAGACGCAAACGACTCAAACTCGTTCGGGTAATCCCCGTGTGGGTTCGACTCCCACCTCCGGCATTATACACGAAAGAGCCGCGATTCAAAATCGCGGCTCTTTTTGTTTTGTGCGAGCTGGGTTTGCTTGTGAGTCGGGTTTTCCAGCCCCACATATACCTCAACGCACGTTCGCGCGGACAAGAATGTCCGCGCCACATTGAAGAAAAACCCCTTGACAACCATCTCGACTCGTAGTACAGTAGACGCCAGGGTGGAGCACCCACCCGGCGACAGTGTCGCCGACTCATCAAGAGAGGTGGAGGGACCGGCCCGGTGAAACCTCGGCAACCCGACGCTGCGGTGTGCGGGTGCCAATTCCGGCAGAGTCTCCGGTTCGACCGGGCGCTCTGAAAGATGAGGCTGGATACGCACGTACCCGTTGCCGTACCGCCTCTCTTTCCGAGAGGCGTTTTTGTTGCGGCGCGGATGGGCGCAGATTTTTACTGATCGTCTGACGCTTGACTTCTGACTTTACGGAGGGTTTACCATGACCGCATACGACACGCAGACCGTTGGCTATCCACGGATCGGCAAGAACCGCGAGCTGAAGCGCGCGCTGGAGGCGTACTGGAAGGGCGACGTGGACGCGGCGACGCTCTTCGCAACGTTCCGGCAGGTGGAGGAAGACGGCTGGCGCGCCCAACGCGACGCCGGCATTGACCGCATCGGCGTGGGCGACGCCACGCTCTACGATCACGTTCTCGATTGGAGCGTGCGCCTGGGGCTGGTCCCCGCACGCTTCGCCCATCTGGTAGGGCTGGCGCGCTATTTCGCCATGGCGCGAGGCGCACCCGGCATCCCCGCCCTGGGGTTGACCAAGTGGTTCGATACCAACTACCATTATCTCGTGCCGGAAATCGAGAGCGCGGCCCTGGAAGAGGCCGATTTCACGGATTTTCTGGAAACGGTAACGCGCGCGCAGGCGCTGCTGGGCGCGCGCGCTGTCCCCATCGTGCTGGGCCCTATCACGTTGCTGCGGTTGGCGCGCCTCGAAATTCCCTTCGAGGCGGCGCTGGCGCTGCTGCTGCCGCGCTATGTCGCGCTGCTCGAGGCGCTCCGGGCGCAGGGCGCGACCGAAGCGCAGCTCCACGAGCCGGCGCTGATTTTCCCCGATGCTGATGCCTTCCGCTCGCAGACGGAGGCCGCGCTGGCAGCGCTGGCAGCGGCGGGGCTGCCCCTCAACCTCGTCATCCCGTTCGATGATGTGGGCGATGCCTTCCCCTGGATTGCGGCGCTGCCCGCAGCGGGCCTCACGCTCGACTTCACGCGCGGCGAGACGACGGCGTTGCTGGCGCGCTACGGCTGGCCCGCCGACAAATTCCTCGCGGCGGGCGTGGTGGATGGGCGCAACATCTGGCGCGTGCGCGGCGCGGAGGTGCTGCCGCTGTTGCGGCAGCTGGTGCAGGATGTGGAACTGCGCCTCAGCGCCTCGTGCTCGTTGCAATTCGTGCCCTACACCGCCGCGCGCGAGACGGCGCTGCCTGCGCCGTTGCGCGGCGTGCTCGCGTTTGCGGAGGAAAAGCTCGCCGAACTCGTCGCGCTGCGCGACGCCATGACGCAATCCCATCCCTGGCATGACAGCCCTTGGGCGCAGTTCCGCGCCTTTGCGCCGGAGGATGCCGCCTTGCGAGCGCGCACCGCGGCCCTCACGTCCGCCGATTTCTCGCGCGCCGAAGCCTACGCTGCGCGGCGGCCCCTACAGGTCGCCTTGCCGCCCTTCCCGCTCACCACCATCGGCTCTTTCCCGCAGACCGCCGAGGTGCGGCAGCTGCGCGCGCGCTTCAAGCGCGGCGAGCTCAGCGAGGCGGCGTACCGCGCCGGCATTGACGCCTGGATCGCCTACACCATCGGCGTGCAAGAAGGGCTGGGCTTCGATGTGCTAGTCCACGGCGAATTCGAGCGCACGGATATGGTGGAATACTTCGCCGAGAAGCTCACCGGCTTCGCCTTCACGCAGCACGGCTGGGTGCAGAGCTTCGGCAGCCGCTACGTTCGCCCGCCCATCATCTACGCCGATGTCACCCGCCCCGTGCCGATGACGGTGCGCGAGTTCCAGGTCGCCAGCGCCTTCACCCGCAAACCCGTCAAGGGGATGCTCACCGGCCCGGTGACGATTCTCAACTGGTCGTTCCCGCGCGCGGACCTGCCCCGCCGGGAAGTGGCTTTGCAGATCGCGCTGGCGTTGCGCGACGAAATCGCCGACCTGGAGCGGGCCGGCGCGCGCATCATTCAGGTGGACGAACCCGCTTTGCGCGAAGGGCTGCCTTTCAAACCCGAACGCCGCGCCGCGTACCTGACCTGGGCCGTGGACGCCTTTCGGCTGGCGACGGCGGGCGCGGCTTCGACGACGCAGATCCACACGCACATGTGCTACGCGGAATTTGGGGATGTGCTGCCCGCAATCGACCGCCTCGATGCGGATGTGATCTCCCTGGAAAACGCGCGCAGCGGCGACGAGACCCTGCGCGCGCTGGCGGAGTACGGCTATGCCCGCGAGGTCGGCCCCGGCGTGTACGACATCCACAGCCCGGTGGTGCCCGACGTAGCCTTCATCCTGGAGAAACTGCGCGCCTTCCGCCGACACCTCGCCGATGCGCAGCTCTGGGTCAATCCCGATTGCGGCCTCAAGACGCGCGCCTGGGCGGAAGTGCTGCCCGCCTTGCGCGCGATGGCTGCCGCCGTGCAACGCCTGCGGAGGGGGTGAATCGGCTTGAGCGTTTCGATGAGGGGGATTTGCATGGATGAGCATCGTTTTCTCACACTGTTAGATACGTCGCCGTTGCCGGTATTGCGCGATGGGGCGATGGGCACGCTGTTGCACAGCCGGGGCGTGGGCTTCGAGAGCTGTTTCGACGCGCTCAACCTCACCAATCCGGCGCTGGTTGGGGAGATTCATCGCGCCTACATCGAGGCGGGCGCGCAGATCATCCAGACCAATACCTACGGCGCCAATCACTACAAGCTGGCGGCTCACGGCTTGGAAAGCCGCGTGGCGGAGATCAACCGCGCGGGGGTAGACCTGGCGCGGCGCGTGATTTACGCTTCCTTCAAAGAGGTGCTTATTGCGGGTGATGTTGGGCCGCTGGGCGTGCGGCTCGCGCCTTTCGGGCGGGTGCAGCCGGAAGAGGCTCGCGTGGCCTTCGTGGAGCAGATCGCTGCGCTGGCGCAGGCGGGCGTGGATGTGATTTCGCTGGAGACGTTCACCGATCTCTACGAGATCCGCGAAGCCATTGCCGCCGCGCGGCAGGTCTGCGCTGCGCCCATCATTGCCTCCATGACCTTCACCCGCGATGACCGCACGCTTCTGGGCGATGGCCCGGAGAAGGTGGCGCAACGGCTTGTGGAGATGGGCGCGGATGTGATCGGCGTCAACTGTTCTGGAGGCCCGGCGCAGCTGCAACGCATTCTGCAACGGATGAAACTCGCTGCGCCGCAGGCCCGGCTCATGGCAGCGCCCAACGCCGGATGGCCCGAACAGGTCGCGGGGCGCATTATGTACCCGGCGACGGCGGATTACTTTGGCGAATACGCGCTCACTTTCCGGCAGATTGGCGCGGCGCTGATTGGCGGCTGTTGCGGCACGACGCCGGCGCATATCGCCGCCATGCGGCGCGCGCTCGATGCGCCGCCCGGCCCAGAAGCGACGCTGGTCGCGCCCCGACTTCTGGAGCTGGAACCGGCGGAGAATGGCGTTGCCGGCCCCACGCGCCTGGCGGAGAAGCTCGCGGCGGGCAAGTTCGTCGTCGCCGTGGAGATGGATCCGCCGCACACGATCTCCAGCCACAAGCTGCTGGCGGGCGCGAGCCTGCTCGCGGACGTGGGCGTGGATGTCATCAACGTGGCGGATAGCCCCATGGCGCGAATGCGGATGAGTCCCTGGGCGGTCTGTCATCTGGTGCAGCGCGAAGTGGGACTGGAAACGGTGCTGCACTTTCCCACGCGCGGGCGCAATCTGCTGCGGGTGCAGGGTGATTTGCTCGCCGCGCATACCCTGGGCATCCGCAATGTCTTTGTGGTGATGGGCGACCCCACCGCCATCGGCGATTACCCCGAAGCGATGGACAATTACGATCTAGCGCCCACCGGTCTGATCCAGCTGATCAAGGAGAAGCTCAACGCGGGACGCGACCACGCCGGCAGCGACATCGGACAACCGACTTCGTTCTTCGTCGGCGGCGCGCTCAACCTCGACCCGCCCGATCCCGACCGTGAGCTCAAGCTGCTGCGGCGGAAGCTGCGCAATGGGGTGGATTTCCTGCTCACGCAACCCGTCTTCCAACCCGACCGCGCACAGGCATTTTTGGAGCGCTATGCGGCTACGTATGGGCCGCTTTCGGCGCCGGTGCTGGTGGGCATTTTGCCGTTGAACAATGCCCGCCACGCGCGATTCTTGCACAATGAAGTTCCCGGCATCGTCATCTGCCCCGACGTTTTCGAGCGTCTGGAACGCGCGGGAGATGCGGCGCGTGAGGGCGTGCGTATCGCGGCAGAGCTGATCGCGCAGGTGCGCCCCTGGGCGGCGGGCATTTACATCATGCCCGCTTTCAGCCGCTATGATCTAGCGGCCGAGGTGGTCGAGGCAGCATTGCGTTGAGGCGCAGGCGATGGGCGGCTTCTTGAATTGACCTCTTAGCAAAAGCACACTATACTAAGCATAGGGTTGCGGTGGTGATTAGTTTGCGTGACTCAAGCTGTCGGAAAGCAAAATTTCTGTCTAGCCATCACGTTTCGAGAGGGGGCGCCGCTATGGATGAAAAATCACACACCACTCAAAGTCTCTGTGCGCAACGTGGGCGTTATCTGCGTTGGGCTGGCGTGACGCTGGTCTTGAGCGGCTGGGCGCTTTATCGCTTATGGCAACGCCGCTGTCAGCGCGGCGCTCGTCGCGTGGGTCTGGTTCCCTGCCCGGAAGCGGCGCCCGCAGCGCCGCCGGTTGAGCCGGCGCCAGAGCCGATTGAGATCACGGCTTTTGCTGCGCCGGAGGAGTCTGTGACCCCTCCAGAGGCGGTGGAAGTGGCTGCGCCGCCAGATGATTTGCGCCGCATCGAGGGGATTGGCCCCAAAGTGGCGGCGCTGTTGGGCGATGCGGGCATCAGCACGTATGCGCAGCTCGCCGCTGCCGCGCCCGATCATCTGCGAGAGGTGCTGCAAGCAGCCGGGCTGCGTTTCATGGATCCGGCGACCTGGCCTGAGCAAGCGACGCTGGCGGCGCAGGGCGATTGGGAGGGCTTGGCGACGTTACAGGGCGCGCTCAAAGGCGGCCGTCGAGCCTGAAATCTCAATTTGAGCTTCGCTATTCGCCATTCTCCGACACGGAGGGTTTCATCCCTCCGCCTTCTGCCTTCATACTTAAGGAGGAGCTTCGCATGGATTTTGAAAAACTAGGCGCATTTTATCTGGGAAAAGAATTCGACCTGGCTGAAAATCGGTTGACCGACCGGCTTGTGATGTATGACGCCCGCGATCTGACCACGCACGCCGTTTGCGTGGGGATGACGGGCAGCGGCAAAACGGGCCTGTGCATTGATCTGCTCGAAGAGGCGGCGATTGATCATGTGCCTGCGCTGATCATTGACCCCAAAGGCGACATCACCAATCTGCTGCTCACGTTCCCCGACCTGTTGCCGGAGGACTTCCGTCCCTGGATCAATGTGGATGACGCCCGCCGCAAGGGCCTCAGCGCCGATGAGTACGCCGGCGCGCAAGCCGGGCTGTGGCGCAAGGGCCTTGCCGATTGGGGTCAGGATGGGCAGCGCATCCGCATGTTGCGGGATACCACGGACTTCGTCATCTACACGCCGGGCAGCGATGCTGGCGTGCCCATCTCCATTCTGCATTCCCTCGACGCGCCCGCCCTCAGCTGGGATACCGAGGCGGAGCTGTTGCGCGAGCGCATTCAGGGGACGGTGAGCGCGCTGCTGGGATTGGTGGGTATAGACGCCGACCCTATCCGCTCGCGGGAGCACATTCTGCTCTCTAACATCTTCGAGCATTATTGGCGGCAGGGCGAGAATCTGGACCTGCCCAAACTCATCCTTGCCATCCAGAACCCGCCCATTCGGCAGCTGGGGGTCTTCGATGTGGATACCTTCTTCCCGCAGCGGGATCGCTTTGGCCTGGCGATGACGCTCAACAACATTATCGCTTCGCCGTCGTTCCAGAGCTGGTTGCAGGGGCAGCCGCTCGATATCGCCAGTTTCCTGAGTACGCCCGATGGTCGGACGCGGCATTCGATCTTCTACATCGCGCACCTGAGCGACGCCGAGCGCATGTTCTTCGTCACCATGCTGCTGAATCAGCTTATTACATGGATGCGCACGCAGCCCGGCACGACCAGCTTGCGCGCGCTGCTCTACATGGATGAGATCTTCGGCTTCTTCCCGCCCGTCTCCAATCCGCCCAGCAAAAAACCCCTGCTCACGTTGATGAAGCAGGCGCGCGCGTTCGGCGTGGGGGTTATGCTGACCACGCAGAATCCGGCAGACCTGGATTACAAGGGCTTGACTAATGCCGGGACGTGGTTCATCGGGCGGCTTCAGGCGGAGCGCGACAAGGAGCGGCTGCTTGACGGGCTATCGAGCGCGTCGGCGGAGGCGGGGCAGGCGCTCAACCGCGCAGAGCTGGGACGTCTGATCAGCGGGCTGGGGAATCGCGTCTTCCTGCTGCACAACGTCCGCGAGGATGCCCCGGTCCCGTTCCAGACGCGCTGGGCGATGAGCTATCTGCGCGGGCCGCTCACGCGGATGCAGGTGCGGGACCTGATGGCAGGACGCAGCGCGGACATCACGGCGACGCCCAAAGCTGCGGCGCCGCTGCAGGCGCGGGCAGCAGCCGCACCCGCAGCTGTTGCCCCGATTGCGGCGCCTGCGGCGGCGCCGGTTGCGCCGCAGCCTGCGGGGCCCGGTTACATGACCACGCCGCCGATGTTGCCCGATGCTGTGCAGCAAGTGTATCTGCCTTTGCGGAAGGGGGCTTCTTCTGCCGTGATGGAGGTGGAGAAGAGCGTCGGGCCGCGCATCGAAATCAAGGAACGGCGGCTGCTCTACATCCCGGCGCTGTTGGGGTTGGGGCGCGTGCATTATGTGAAGCAGACCGCAGCATACTCGGTGAACGAGGCGGAGGAATTCGCGTTCCTCGCGCAGCCGCCGGAGGGCTTGGGCCTCACGCGCTGGGAGGATGCGCAGGCGCTCTCGCTTTCGGCGCGGGAGATGCTCACCCGTCCTGAGCCAGACGCATTTTTCGATACCGTGCCGGAGACCGTAAACGAGGCGCGGGAACTGGCGGCGCAACGCAAGGGCCTGGAGGAACATTTGTATCGCGCGTCCAGCCTCACGTTGCAGTATAGCCCCGCCGTGAAACTCTATTCCCACTACGGCGAGACGGAACGGGAGTTCAAGTTGCGTCTGAGCCAGGCGGCGCGCGAGCTCCGCGACGCCGAGGTGGACAAGTTGCGGGCGCGTTACGAGAGCCGCATCCGCACGCTGGAGGATCGCTTGCGACGGGCGCGAGCGGCGCTCACCAAGAAGGAAACGGAGGCGCGCGCGCGCAAGCAGGATGCGTTGCTCTCTGCCGGCGAGACGGTCTTCAATCTCTTCTCCGGGCGACGACGCTCCGTCTCGGCGGCGGTGAACAAGGTCACGCGCACCGCCACGGTCAAGCAGGATGTGGAAGCCGCCGCCGATCAGGTGGATGCGGTAGAAGCCGATTTGAAGAATCTGCGCGCCGAGCTCAAGGCGCAGACCGATGCGATTACCGCGAACTGGGAGCGGGCTTTGGAGCGCCTGGACGAGATCGCCATCAAACCGCGTCGCACCGATATCGAGGTGTCGCTCTTTGCGCTTGCATGGGCGCCGCACTGGCAGATTGTGTATCAAGTGGGGACGACGACCCAAACTCAGACCGTGCCCGCTTTCTAAGGGTGAGCGTGTTTTTGCGGCTGCGTATTGCGCAGCCGCAAAAAACAGTTTGTTTGATGTCTAACGTCATTATTGGAGGAACTGCTTATGAATTCAAAACTGCGCATTGTGATGATTGCTTCCGAAGTTGTGCCTTATGCCAAGACCGGCGGGCTTGCTGATGTGGTCGGCGCGCTGCCCCAGGCGCTCACCGCTCTGGGGCATCAAGTGATTGTGGTCATGCCCAAGTATCGCGCTATTGATGTTGCGAAGCACAAGATCACGCCGCTGCTCGCGCCGATGGGCGTGTGGATGGGAAATGTCGAAGAGTGGTGCGCAGTTCACGCCGCCAAAATGGATGGCGTTCCCGTGTACTTCATCGAGTCCAACAAATATTTCGACCGCGACGGCTTGTATCACGACGCCGACTTCAACGATTTTGGCGACAATCCTCGCCGCTTTGCGTTTCTTACCCGCGCGGCGCTCCAGCTCTGCAAGGACATCGGCTTTGTGCCGGATATCGTCCACGCGCACGACTGGCAGTCGGCGTTGGCGGCGCCCTATCTCAAGGTTTGGCACTGGAACGATCCCGTGCTCGGCAATGCCGCAAGCGTCCTCACGATTCACAACATCGGCTACCAGGGTGTCTACGGCGCGGAGCACTACGATTACATCGGGCTGCAATGGGGCAACTTCACGACCGATAAGCTCGAAGATCATGGGCGGATCAATTTCCTCAAGGGCGGCATTGTCTACGCGGATATGGTCAACACGGTCAGCCCCACCTACGCCGATGAGACGCGCACGCCGGAATACGCCTACGGCATGGCGCCCTATCTCAACAACAAGGGGTCGAATTACGTGGGGATTCTCAATGGTGTGGATTATTCTCAGTGGAATCCTGCCGTGGATCCCCTGATCCCCGCGCAGTATTCGGCGGAGGATCTGAGCGGTAAGGCGGTCTGCAAGGAGGCGCTCCAACGCCAGTTCTTGCTGGAGGTCGCGCCGGATATGCCCATTGTGGGCGTGGTCAGCCGGCTGGCGGATCAGAAGGGGCTTGATCTGCTGGCAGCCGCCATCGAGGGGATGGTGCATGCGATGCGGGTGCAGTTCGTCATCCTGGGTTCGGGCGACAAGGGGCTGGAGTCGTACTACGGCGGGTTGCCGGCGCGCTATCCGGGCCGCATTGGAACCTTCATTGGCTACAGCAACCCAATTGCACACCTCATCGAAGCGGGAAGCGACTTCTTCATCATGCCCTCGCGTTATGAGCCGTGCGGCTTGAACCAGATCTACTCGCTCAAGTACGGCACGCTGCCCATCGTCCGGGCCACCGGCGGCTTGAACGATACAGTGGAGCAGTACGACGAAGCGACGGGCGCGGGCACGGGCTTCAAATTCTGGGAGCCTAGCGCCAACGCGATTTACTACACGGTGGGATGGGCGGTGAGTACGTACTACGACCGCCCGCATCACATTCAGCAGATGATCCAGGCGGCGATGGCGCAGAACTACTCCTGGGAAGAGAGCGCCAAAGCTTATGTGGATATATACCAGCGGGCGATTCTCAATAAGATGATGTTGTGAGACGGAAAACGTAATACGTAATACGTAATACGTAATGCGTAATTTGTGATGCGTAAGGTGTAAGGCGTGATGCGTAAGGTGCTGCGCTTTATTTTTTACGTAGTACGCAGGACGCAGTACGCATAACGTTTCTTTACGCCGGATAGCCCGTGATTTCCTGAATCGCTTCGTACAGTGGCTTGAGGCGCTGGTACATGCGTTTGTAAACGCGGTGGAATAGCCCATCGTAGAGCGCGCGGGTTTCGGGGTTCGGCTCGAAGGTGTCGCCCTGATGGCTCATCTCCGCGACGGCGGTCTCGAAGTTGGGGTGCAATCCCAGTCCCACGGCGGCATCCATGGCGGCGCCTAGACCGGAGGTCTCGTAGATGTGCGGGCGCGCGACGGGCAACCCGAAGATGTCGGCGGTGAGCTGCATCGCTGCGTTGCTCTGCGAGCCGCCGCCGGAGATGCGCAGCTCGGTGATGGGCGTGCTGCTGCGGCGCACGGTGCGCTCCATCCCCTCACGTAGCGCATACGCCAGCCCCTCCAGAATGGCGCGGTAGAGATGCGCCCGCGTGTGAATATCTCCAAAGCCGATGATGGCGCCCTTCGCTTCTGGTCCCGGCACTTTGAGGCCCGGCGACCAGTACGGTTGCAGCATCAGCCCCTTGGAACCGGGTTCGGCTTCTGCCACGAGGTGATCGAAGAGGGTTTCCACTTCCACGCCGTGTTTTTCCGCCAGGCGGCGCTCCTCGTGCGCGAATTCCTGCTTGAACCAGCTCACCATCCAGTAACCCCGGTAGACCTGCAGTTCCAGACTGTACGCGCCCGGCACAGCGGCGGGGTAGGGCGGGATGAGGGGAATGATCTCGACGTAGCGTTTCTGGGTGGTGTTGATGGTCGCCGTGGTGCCGTAGCTCAGGCAGCCGATGTGTGGGTCGAGCGCGCCGGAACCGATGACCTCGCAGGCTTTGTCGGCGGCGGCGGCGATGAGCGGCAGCCCTTGGGGGATGCCGGTCGCGGCGGCAGCCGCAGCGGTGATCTCCCCTAACTGCCCGGCAGGCGGGATGAGCTCGACCAGCAGCGCCGGATCCATCGGCACGGCGCGCCACTTCCAATCCCACGATTTGGCCCACGTGAGCGCCTTGCAATCGAAGGGCATGTAGCCTACCTGGCAGCCGACGGAATCCACAAAGCGCCCGGTGAGGCGGTGGGTGAGGTAGCCGGAGAGGTAGAGGTATTTGTGCGTGGCGCGCCAGATTTCGGGCTGATGGCGTTGCAGCCAGTTGACCTCGGCCTCGGCCTGGAGATAGGCTACCGTTTGCGACATGCCGCTGAGCGCAAACGCCAGTCCCCACAGCCCGCCTACGGGTTTGAGTCCCTGTGTCCGGCGTTGATCGAGCCAGACGATGGCGGGGCGCAGCGGCTTGCCGGCGGCATCCACGTTGATGATGGTGGCGCGTTGCGTGGTCAGCGCCGCGCCCGCGATGGCTTCTTTTAGCTCCGGGCGCTCGCGCCACACCTGCTGGCACGCTGCGCAGAGCGCGTTCCAGTAGACATCGGGGTCTTGCTCCGCCCAGCCGGGCTGCGGCGAGCTATAGGGGGTGATGGGGATTTGCGCTTTGTGAATTAGCGCGCCTTGCAGATTGAAGACCAGCGCGCGGGTGGATTGCGTCCCTACATCGAGAGCGAGAATCAGCTCCTTGAGCATGGCATCTCCTGGAAGTCAGGGATTTTGACGCTTTCTGTTCCGGTCGAAGTTGCGCCAGTATCTCCATCAGCAACGTTTTTGATCATACCGCCCCCCAACTCTTGACTCCTGACTTATGACTGTCTTCTCCGCCAGTATAGCACGCTTATCAGCGTCGCCAATGCCAACAGGCCGCCCACAATAGTCCCGGCGGCGATCTTTTTGCGGCGGCGACGCGGGAGGCTTGCGGCGCGGCGCGCCTGCGCTTCCAGGAGAGCGGGTTTCCAATCGGGGATTTGCTCGCGGGGCGGCAGGCTGTAGCAGCAATTCCAAAGCTCCAGATATGCGGCGACTTCCGCTTCCCAGCGAGCATCATCCCAACCGAGCTCCGGCTGGCATAAGCGACGGATGTCTTCCAGCAGGGCCGCGCCGCCTTGCGGCAGCAACACGCCGAGTCGCGTGCGTCGCAGCAACAGATCATCCAGGTGCGCTGCACCCTCGCTGCGCGCGGCCCAACGCAGCTCCGCCCACAGCGTCTCCGTGCCGGGGATGGGCGCCAGTTCGCCGGGCTGCGCGGCGCGTACCAGGGCCGGCGCTGCCGCCCCATAGCGTCCCAGCAATCGCCGGCGTTGTGCATCTGTGAGCGCGTCGCCGTTGGGCAGGGGGACGTTCACCGGATTGAGCACGGGCATATCGGCGCGCGGTTCGGGCATGGCGGGAATCTGCGCGCGGATGGCTTTGAGCGCATCGAGGGCGATGCGGCGGAAGGTGGTGAGCTTGCCGCCGGTCACGGTGAGCAGGCCCGCTTCGTTCCAGACCACATGATCGCGGGATTCCTTGCTCGGATCGGCCTTGCCGCTATCAATCACCGGGCGTACGCCGGCAAAGGTGCTGATCACATCATCCAGCGTGAGCTGCAGCGCGGGGAAGTGCGCTTCGACGACCTGCATCAGGTAAGCCACCTCCTCCGGCGTGATGTGCGGCTCGGCGTCGAGGGGCTGCTCGTGATCGAGATCCGTTGTCCCCACAAGGGTGATGCCTTCCCAGGGGAAGATGAAGACCGGGCGCCGATCCACGGGATGCAGGAAGCTCACCGCTTGCGCCAGCGGGAAGCGCCACGCAGGGAAGACAAGGTGGCTGCCGCGCAACGGGCGGATGCGGGGCGCCGCCCCCACCTGCTCGCGCAAGCTATCGGCCCATGCGCCTGTGGCGTTGACCACCACCCGCGCCCGCGCCTCGGCGACTTGCCCCGTCAGCGCGTCGCGCAGCGTGACGCCGGTCATGCGCCCGCCTTCTTGCAACAGCGTCTCGGCGCGGCAATAGTTCAGCGCCGCGCCGCCCGCCGCCACAGCCTCGAAAATCACCCGCAGGACGAGGCGCGCATCATCGGTCTGAGCATCGCCGTAGCGCCACCCGCCCGCAAGTCCCGCGCGGGCGATGCGTGGGGCGAGCATCTCGAAATCGGCGGCGCTGTAATATGTGTGGCTCCATTGCAGCGCCAGCAGATCGTAGATGGTGAGGCCCGCGCCATAGGTCCACTTGCCAGGAAAATCGCCCTTGTACGTCGCCAGCAGGAAGCCCAACGGGTCAATCAGGCCGGGACCTTCTTCCATCAGCCGCTCACGCTCCTGAACGGAAGCCAGCGTCAGCCGGATTTTGCCTTCCTTGAGATAGCGGATGCCGCCGTGGACGAGCTTCGAGGAGCGGCTGGAAGTGCCCCAACCGAAGTCCTTCTGCTCGACCAGCAGCGTTCGCAGGCCCAGGCGGGCGGCTTCGCGCAGAATCCCCGCGCCGGTAATTCCCCCGCCGATGATGATGATATCCCAAGGCTGATCCAGTTGCGACCAGATATCCTCGCGCCAGTGTGGTGTTAGCATCGTTGCACCTCCCGAAAAATCAAAAGTCATGAGTCAAGAGCCAAAGAGTCACAGGTCAATTTGCTCATGAGAGCCTGACTTGTGACTCCTGACCGTAACTCGTAACTCGTAACTCACAAAGTTAGTTTCCCCGGATTCATGATCCCCTGTGGATCGAAGACGTGCAATGCCGCGCGGATGGCTTCCATCCCCAGCGCGCCCTTTTCTGCCTGCAGATACGGGGCATGATCCACGCCGACGCCGTGCTGATGGCTGATGGTGCCGCCCTGCGCGACGATGGCTTCGCTGGCGGCGCGCTTCAAGGCGCGCCAGCTTTCCAGCGTGGCTTCTGGATCGGGGCAGAGGCGGAACAGGAATTGGACGTAGATGCTGGAGCCGTAGGGATAGACGTGTGAGAGATGGGTGAAGACGTGGACGAATTCCTCATGGCAGAGCAACGTCGTGCGCAGCGCGGCTTCGATGGCCTTGACCGTGGTCGGGATATTGCTCCAGGAGGTAGCGGTCTCTAGCGTATCAATGCCGTAGCCGGCTTCCCATAGGGTGTTGCGGAGATAGGGCGAGCGGAAGCGGTTCTTGTGCCAGGTTTTCCCAAAAGTCTGTGTGGCGTAGACGCCGCCGTGTCTGCCGGTGATGGCGAAGGTCTCTTTGAGCGCCACCTCGTTGAGGGACTCAGTACCGGTGACGCCGATGATGAGCATACACCGCTCGTCGCCCGCACCGCGCAGCGCAAGGTATTTCTTCAGCGCGCCGAGCAGCACTTCGTGCCCGGCCATCGCCAGTGTGGTTTCGGTCTCCAGCGCCGTGCTCAAGCGCAGCATCGAAAGCGGCAGCCCCGCCTGGACGATCTCCCGCACGGCTGCCTGTCCCGCCTCGAAGTTGGGGAAGAAAACGGCGTGGAAGCTTTCCTTCTCTGGCAGCGAGGTCGCGCGGATGGTGGCCTCGGTGAGGATGCCCAGCCGCCCCTCGGAGCCGAGCACGAGCTCGCGCAGATCGGGGCCGGCGGCGGAGGCAGGGAAGGCAGCGGGCAGATCCAGCGCCCCGGTGGGCGTCTCCAGATGTCCGCCAGCGAAAAGCTTCTCGATGCGCCCGTAGCGCAGGGATTGTTGCCCGCTAGAACGGGTGACGATCCACCCGCCGAGGGTGGAAGCCTCGAAGGATTGCGGATAGTGCCCCAGCGTGTAACCGTGGGCGCGCAGCTGCGCTTCGAGATCCGGGCCGGAGACGCCCGCGCCGAAGGTCGCCAGCTGGCTCTCCCGATCGAAGTGCAGTAAACGGTTCATGTGGCTCAAGTCCACGGTGAGGATGGGCTGCTGGCCCGCCAGCGGGTTGACGTGCCCTACCACGCTCGATCCGCCGCCGTAGGGGATCACGCGGATGCCATGCGCGGCGGCGAAGTCGAGCAATGCGCGCACCTCCTCGCGGCTTTGGGGGAAGGCCACGCCGTCTGGGAAAGCGCCAAAACGACCGCTGCGCATGGCGACCCAATCGGGGAAGCTCTGCCCACGCGCGTGCGTCACGCGTGTTTCGGCATTGTCGCAGATGAGGGGGTGCGCGGGCAGGCGCGAGGGTGGGACACTGGCGAGCACCGTCTCCAGGGCGGCGTCTTGCGGCGGTTGCGCTGGGCCGAGTGTCTCCACCAGATAACGCGCCGCCGACGCCGGCAGCGGATAAGTGAAACCGTCATCTCCCCAACCATTCCAACGTCGCATGATGAGACCTCCTTAACATGAAAAGGATGAAGGATGAAGGCGGAAGGATGAAAAACGCTGCTCCTTCTGCGTTAATCACTTTCATTATTGAGGTGTGCTATCGGTTTGGTCACACCCCTGGCATACAATCATGGGTTACGAGTCATGTTTTCGTGAGCGATTTGACTCCTGACTCTTGACTCTTGACTCCTGACTTTTGACTTCCCACAGCTTGCCACAGGGCAATGCTTTCCGCCATCACCTGGTGCGTGATCGTCGCGGCGCTTGCGGCGTCGCCGTTTTCGAAGGCGCGGCGCAAGTCCGCGTAGAAGCGCCGGGAGAGGCCACGGCTTTCCTCACGCTCGAAGTACAGCACTGCCATCGTCTCATAGAAGGCGGCAAAGCCGTTGAGGATGAGCGGATAGATGGGATTGCCGGAGGCGAGGGTGAGGCCGTGGTGCAATTGCCAGTCGTAGCGAGCAAAGGCCACGGGGCGCTCTTCCAGCGCA
>CAZDSF010000034.1:0-40448 GCA_964508025.1 uncultured Anaerolineales bacterium | reverse complement strand
CGGGGGGATTTGGGGTTTAGCGGCAGGCGGCGGCGTTTCCCCTACGGCTAGTAGCTCAGGGGGTGTTGGACACTAGGCCGCAAGGCGAAGTTTTCCCCAGAAAACACTGGTTATCCACCAAAATAGCCTAGTTTTCCACAGGCGCCGTTGACGGCGATGACTTGATTCTGTGTTTGCTGTCCCGTTGTTGCCCCAGATCTAGGGGCTACGCTGGCGCCAGCTCCTATTTATTGTCTTGTGGGCGCATGTGGATAAGCCGCAGGAGTTTTCCGCAGGTTGTTGATTGGGGCTGATGTTGTGCATGACGTGTATGATGATGCCTGACCTTGCGCTTGGCGAAAATTTCAAATCGCGGTCGTGCGGCTTTGATTGCTCACGAAATGGGTTATGCTATAATGGAAATGAATTGTAAGAGGTTTTACCCGGTATGATTGGGCTCTTTTCGCGCCGGTTTTTCCTTAATAGAATCCTAGATCAATAATTGTTATTCGTAACGGGGGTGCAAATATGCCTAACCAGCAAGTCGTGGAGCTGCGAAATCGCATTGTCGGTGTGTTGATTCGCAATGCGCGTGAGCAGGCGCGAATGACAGAAGAGGAATGCGCCGAAGTGTTGGCGCTTTCGCCGGAGCAGCTGACGGCGTATGAAACCGGCGACGGAGCGATTTCGCTTCCCGAAATGGAATTGCTGGGGCGTTTTCTGGGGATTCCTGTGCACGCTCTGCGTCAGGATCGCACCGCGATTACCAATCCACGATTACAGCTGCCCCGTGCGGAGTATTACTTGCCCTTACGTCATCGTATCATCGGTATTCGAATGCGCCAGGCGCGAATCGAAGCCGGTCGCAGCGTCGAGGATCTGGCAGCGTTGTTGGAACTTCCGGTCGAGCAGCTGACGGCTTATGAGTTTGGTGAGCAAGCGATTCCACTGGCTGAGCTCGAATTGGTAGCGCGGGCATTGGCGGTGCCATTAGATTTCTTTTTGGATCGTGAGAGTTATGTGGGGCGTTGGCATATTCTCCAAGCCGATTTTGAGCGGTTTTCGGAATTGCCCGATCCGGTGCGCGAGTTTGTGGCGCGCCCGATCAACTTGAGTTATCTGGAACTGGCGATGAAGCTGGCGCAGATGCCGGCTGGCTCTTTGCGTCAAATCGCTGAGGCTTTGCTGGAGATCACTTTTTAAGGACGGTGACTATGACCGCTGACGAACTGCAAAAAGAAGGGCTGCGACTGTTCCAAGAGGGACTTTACGACGAAGCGGTGCAACGCTTCAGTGAGGCGTTGGAGCATTTTGCTGAAGCCGGACGAGAAGTTGAGGCGGGCGAGATGCTCAACAAAATTGCCATTATTCGCCGCAAGCAGAGTCGCTGGGAATAGGCGATGGCCTCTTTGGAAGAAGCGCAGCGCGTTTTTGTGCGTCTGGGGGATAAATCGCGTGAGGCGCAAGTTTTAGGGAATCTCGCTAGCATCTATGCTTCTTTGAACCGCAAGGATGAAGCCATTCAATCGTGGCAGACCGCTATTGCGATTTTCGCTGAATTGAATGACGCCCAACGGCAGGGAGAAACCTTGTTGGCGTTGGGGCAAGCGTTGTTCAAGAATGGGCAAAGAGAGGCGGGGCTTGCGGCTTACCAGGCCGGTATCCAGATGTTGGAGAATCCCACGCCCATGCAGAAGTTTACTCGCACTTTATTGGCGCTGCAGATGCGCGTTTTTGGTGTGCGTTAGCTGGTTGAAATTCGAGCTATGTTTCACGTGAAACACTCACGTCTGTTACAGGGTGTGAGATCCATAGGAGGCGTCAAATGCAGGTCGTGTTGAAGCGCGACGTCAAGGGGCTGGGGAAAGCCAATGAGGTCAAGACCGTTTCCGAGGGCTACGCCCGCAATTTTTTGATTCCGCGTGGTTTAGCGATTCTGGCTACCAAAGAATCACTGGAGCAGGTGCAGCGCGCGCAACAGAATGCGGAAACGGTGGCGATGCAGCAACGCAGCCGTTCAGAAGCGCTGGCTGCGCGGCTCAAGGAAAAGCCATTGGTCTTCAAGGTTAAGGCTGGCGAAACGGGGCGTATGTACGGCTCCATTACTGCCAAGGATATCGCCGATGCGATTGCCAAAGCGCTGGGCGGGTCCTTCGATAAGCGTATGATCGCGCTTGAACATCCCATCCGGCAGCTGGGGGTGCACCTGGTTGAACTCAAGTTGCCGGGTAATGTCAGCGGACAGGCGCGGCTGGTAGTAGAAGCGGAGGATCAATGACCGAAGGTTTGGGGCTGTGGCTTCGCCGCGCCCGTGAAACACGCCAGTTGAGCCTGGAAGATGTCGAAAAACAGCTGCGCATTCGGCGGCGTTATCTGCAGGCGTTAGAGGTGGGTGATTATTCCGCGTTGCCTGGAGCCATCCAGGCGCGCGGTTTCTTGCGCAACTATGCCCGTTTTCTCGGCGTACCTGTGGATGAGGCGTTAGCGCGTTATGAGGCCGAGGTCGAGGGCCGTCCCATGCAGCCGCGTCCGCGCCCCATACCTGAGGAGCGGCGCAATCCCGATGTCGCCCGACCCTCGGTATTCCCCTCGCCGCCCACAGAGGAAGAGGAAGCACACCCTGTCAATACGGCGCCGCGTGCACTTCTGCCGGTTTTGTTGGGCGCCATGTTCGTGTTCTTGCTCATCACTATCGGCGCTTTTGTCTTTCTGCAACTCATGGAATCTGCTCCGCCGGATGTTGCACCGGTAACCACCCCGGCGCAGTCCGTGCCAGCGCCTCAGCCTACCCCAACCCAGCAAGTTCTCAATAGTGGTGAATTCATCCCCTCGCCTGATGGGACGGTGACGCTGCGCCTGGACCCCACGCAACATGTGTGGGTGCGTTTGGTGGCTGATGAGGCGGTTATCTTCCAGGGAATTGCCGCGCCCGGCCAACCTTTGCAAGCAACAGCTTCGGTGCAGGTGCAGGTAGAGACCGGCAACGGCGGCGCCTTCGACCTTGTGGTTAATGGTATCGCCTGGGGGACTTTGGGCGGCGATGGGCAGATTGTGCGTCGCGCCTGGACGCCTCAGGGCGAAATTGCGCTACAGCTGCCATGAGATCTAAACACCCTCGCCCGGTTAGTAAGGCTCGCTTTGGCCCCCGGTTTCATCTCACATCGTTAGGCTGCCCCAAGAATACGGTGGACGCGACCGGTATGACGGTGCTCTTGCAGCGCGCCGGTTATCGCTTTGTGGAGCGTCCGGAACTGGCGGATGTCATCATTGTCAACACGTGTGGGTTTATTGCTGCCGCGCGCAGCGAATCCCTTGAGACGCTGCAAGCTTTTGCCGCCGCCTTGCGCCCTGAGCAGCGTCTTGTCGCGGCGGGTTGCTGGGCGCAGCGAGATCCCGAGCGGCTGATGGCCTGGATTCCTGAGCTGGATGGTGTGATTGGCACACGGTCATGGAATGCGTTGCCGCAGTTGTTGGAGCAATTGGAGATGCAACGGCGGCGACTGGTTCTGACCGAATCCCATGCGATGACGTTGCCGGAGGCGGCAGGGATGCCGGGCTATGCGGTATCAGGACGAAGTGCTTTTCTGAAGATCGCCGATGGCTGTAGCCGTCGCTGCGCCTTTTGCGCCATTCCTCTCATCAAAGGCGATATGGTCAGCCGTTCTATCGAAGCCATCGTAGCGGATGTGCGGCAGCTGCGGGATGAACAGGTGTTGGAGTTCAATCTGATCGCGCAAGACAGCACCGCTTATGGGCGTGAGTTGGGGCTTTCAGATGGCCTGGCGCAATTATTGGAGCGGTTGGTGGATGAGGTCCCCGCGTCATCGTGGTTGCGGGTGTTGTATATGTTTCCGGGGCAGATTACTCCCCGACTCATGGATTTGATGGCGGCGCATCCGCAGATTCTGCCTTATGTGGATTTGCCATTGCAACACGCAGATCCCGCGGTATTGCGCCGCATGAACCGTCCGGCGGATATGGAGGATGTCCGGCGCACGTTGGCGCGGCTGCGCGAGCGCTTGCCCGATCTCTGTGTGCGCACCACGTTCATTGTAGGGTTCCCCGGTGAGACAGATGCGGAGTTTGAGCACCTGATGGATTTTGTCCATGAGCAGCGGTTTGACCGGCTCGGCGCATTCACCTACTCGCACGAAGAGGGCACGCCGGCGGAGCGTTTCGAGGATGATGTGCCGGAAGCGGTTAAGGAGGCGCGTTTGGAGATGCTGATGGTCGCGCAGCAGGCGATCTCGTTGGAGCGCAATCGGGCGTTGATCGGGCGCACGTTGCCTGTATTGCTCGAAGGGGTGGGCGATAAGCTCACGGTAGGACGTAGTTATCGCGATGCGCCGGAGATTGACGGCTTGGTGCTCATTGAACAGGAAGTATCAGAAGTGGATCGTATGGCATGGGTGAAAATCACGGATGCCCTGGTCTATGACTTGATGGGGGAGTTTGTCGCGCCTCAAGCGTGAGGTCGCTTTCTGAAGTCAAAGTTGCTGCCGCGCCTGGGGAATACCACCCAGGCGCGGTTTTTCAGCGCATCATAATGCCTTCGGGGTCGAGCTGCTCTCCCGCAGCGTGCTGCGCTTGTTGGACCAATGCTGAGGCCGGCTCTTCGATCTGCCAACGTTGTTTTGCCGCGAGCGCCACAGCCTGGATGTCCTGGAGTTGCGCCATGCGTGCTGCTGGGGCCTCAGCCTGGTGTCCCAGCAGCAGCGTGTGTAGGAGCGCATAGTCTGGCGTCGCCCACAATGTGCTGAGGGTTTGTCCTGGCTGCCCGCCAGTAGTGAGCAGAATGCTGCGTAACGCTTCTTCCCAATCGCGCAAGAAAGCGGCTGCGATATCCCAGGGCACTGCGGCGGTGAGGGTGTGCGCCAAAATGCGCCGTTCCCACAACTGCCGGAGTAGAAATTGGCGTTGCCGATATTCTGTTTTGCGTTGCTGCGCTTCATACCCGTTGCCTGTGATTTGGCAACGCTTTTCGTACAAGAGCTCTTCTATGTGGCGACGCGTTGTTGTGATGCCTTCGCGCGTGCCTTCTAAGTCCAGGAGGATCTGGATCTCTGCCGGGGCGCCGCCACGGAACGCACGGAGCAATTGCCGTAACCCGGAGCTGGATTCACTGCCAAAGAGCGAGAGTTCGCGGGCGGTAGTGATACGGATTGCAGCCGGTCTGAGCTCTGCACTGAGTATGGCTTTGACTGCTGCCAAAGCTTCATTCCAGGAAGGCACACCGGTCATTAGCGTGAGGCGTTCTTGAGGGCTGGAATACAGCCGTAGCGTCACGTCGCTGATGATGCCCCAGCCGCCATGTGCGCCTAACATCAGCGCGCGTTCATCGGCGGCGCCTGGACGGGCGGTGTGTAGCCGAATTGGCCCGCTGGGACACAAGGCGCGGATCGCTTGCACATTCTCCGCTAGTGAGCCGTAGCGCAGGGATTTGATGTTGACGCTCTGTCTGGCGATACTTCCACCCAGGGTGGCGAGGCCTCTAGAGAAGCATTGTCCGGTGGTCAGCTTTTGCGGATTCAATGCTTCCTCCAACGCAACCCAGGTTATACCGCTTTGTGCGCGTATCAACCGTCGTTGTGGGTCAATTTCCAGGACGCGCTTGAGGTACTGCAAGTCCACCACGATGAAGGGCGTCCCGCTGGATTGTTTGCCATGGTAAGGGCTTTTTCCGCCTCCCCATGGCAGCAAGCGGAACTCGCGTTCGGCGGTCCAGGCGATGAGCTGCGCGAGTTCCTGCTCGTTGTTGGGCATAACCACTGCTGCGGGGTACTGTGGAGGGTTTTGTTGCAAGAGGTAACCCTCATACGAATCATCTGCCGCGTAGCGTCTCACCCACTCGCTGTCACAATGGACTCTGTCAGGCGCCATGATTTTCTGGAGCGAGAGCTGCAGTGGCTCTTCCAGCGGCGTTGGTACAACGGAGGGGGGATCGCTCAGCGTTGGGGGTGTTTGGGGCAAAGGTAACAGTTGGCGTAATGCCCCCCAGAAGCTTTCAAAGTCGCGTACAATGGGCAGTGCTTGGGTATGATGAATGATCATTCTGCGAACTCGTATTCTAAATCACAGAGCAATGATAGCAGTTCGCTGAGGATCATGGCTGTGGCCCCCCACACGTATTCCGAGCCGACCTGATAGCCGGGAATGGTGATCGTTTGTCCATTCCGCCGTTGCGTCTGCCATTGTAGCGTATCTGCTTGCAGGAACAGCATCAAGGGCGGCTGCAAAATCAAGGCGACTTCGGCGGGATTGGGTGTGAGTCGGGGGGGATGCTTGAGCCATCCTACAACGGGTTGGACCATGTTTTGGCTGGGCTGAATGTACAGCGGCGTCAACAATCCCAGCACTTCTACTGTTGTTGGCGCAAGCCCGATTTCTTCATGCGCCTCTCGCAGTGCCGTTTGAATGGCATCTGCATCCTGGCGTTCTGTGATTCCCCCGGGAAAACTGATCTCGCCCGCGTGATGTTGGAGCTCCAATTTGCGTTTTATGAGAATTATGTGTATCTGTTCATTTTGCGCAAAAAGCGGCAGTAAAACGGCGGCGGGGCGTGGCGTCACGCCCGATTCGGGATCGAATCGGCGTGGTCTGGGCGCCATCAATAACTGCGCCGGTTTCCCCGGTAATGGCATTTGCATTCCAAGTTTGAGGCGCGCAACAAAGTGCGCATGATCTTCACGCATAGAGGTGCACATAATCATATTATCATTGTAACCCGTGCCTTACCTGGAAGCAATGGGATAAAAGTAATGGGGAAGATATTGGCTTTCCTGTTTGATTCGGTATAATGCATAAAGATCAAGCGCAACGGTTGATTTATGCTAGATCCGGGGGCTGAAAGGTTTGAGAATGTTGCCGCTGTTTGACTATAAAAATGGAGCGCTATCGTGCCGCGCGTAACTGCGTGGACGCCGGTTTTACGCCGCGCCCCACGTTCGTTATGGGCGGGGCTGGCGCAGAGCGCGGGATTGCTGCTATTGGCGCTGCTCATCATCCGCCCACCGGGTGTGCTGGTGGCATTAGGCCCGCCGCAGCGCGTGCAGACGACGAATTCAAAGGTGGGGGTTCATACCCGGCTTATTGACGAGGTCGAAGCCTGGAAGGTGCAACGCACCCTGATTCTGGCGCGCGAGATGGGCGCCAGCTGGATTGTCGAATACTTTCCCTGGGCTTACATTGAAACGGCGCCGGGCCGATACGATTGGCGCCATAGCGACATGATTATCGCGCACGCTGCGAATCAGGGACTTACCGTGGTTGCCCGGTTGGGCATGACTCCGGCGTGGGCGCGTCCCGACCCGGCAGTGCAAGAGACCACCTTCACGTATCTCGATGCGGCTGCCTATGCGGATTTCGCGGCTTTTGCGGCGGCTTTTGCCGCGCGCTATGGGGATACGGTCCGCTACATCATCGTCTGGAATGAGCCGAATCTCAGCTTTGAGTGGGGCTTCCGGCCTGTGGATCCTGAAGGCTATGTAGACTTGTTGGCTGCCGTTTATCCGGCAGTGCGCAACGCCAATTCGCAAGTGCAGGTTCTCGCCGGCGCATTGGCGCCGACCCTGGAGCCAGAAGGCAGCTCTGCCGGACTCAACGATTTGTTGTACCTGGAACAGATGTATCAAGCCGGCGGCGCTGCGTATTTCGATGCGTTAGCGGCTCATGCTTATGGGTTGGTTTTTCCTCCAGAGATGCCGCCGGCGCCAGAATTGCTGAATTTTCGCCGTGTGGAATTGTTGCGTGATATCATGGTGCGTTATGGCGACGCGGAGAAACCCATCTTCGTGACCGAAAGCGGCTGGAACGATCACCCGCGCTGGACGTGGGCAGTTAAGCCGGCGCAGCGCGTTTCTTATACATTGGAGGCTTTCCACTGGGCGCAGTCGGAATGGCCCTGGTGCCCGGCGTTGGTGATGTGGGTTTTCCGCACGCCGGCTCCGTTGCGAAATTATCAGGATTATTTTGCTTTTGTGACCTCTGATTTTCGGGAGCGTCCTGTTTACACGTTTGCGCGGCAGGAGTTTGTCGGGCATGAATAAAGGATCTGTCATGAAGAACGGTTTGCTGTCTTTGATGCTGGTTGGATTGTTGCTAGTTGGATGTACAATGTCGCCGCCATCTCCAGAATTGCCGCCGGAAATGGTATCTACACCTTCTCCAACGCCCACGGTTCCGCCCCAACCCACCCCAATCCCCGCCAGCGATTTGACGACGCTGACGTTGTGGGTCCCGGATGTGTTGGATGGCGAGACCCGCGGTGAAGGCCATGCCGTATTGCTGGCGCAGATTGAGGCTTTCTCTCGCAGCCATCGCAACATCCAGGTGCAGGTGTTGGTGAAGAAAGCCCAGGGCGCGGGCGGATTGTACGACTTGCTGAGTACGACGTATGCTGCTGCACCGGCCGTATTGCCGGATTTGGTAGTTCTCAGCCATAGCGACCTGCGTACGGCCGCGGATAATGGTTTCATCCTGGCGTTGCCAGCAGGAGACCCTGACACGGATGTCTTCCCCTTTGCCCATGAGGCGGTCGTTTTCGAAGAGCGGCGTTATGGATTGCCGTTCTTGAGCGATGTGCAGCAAATGGTTTACGTATCGCGTCCAGATGTTGCGGCGCCATTCTCCTGGACAACCGTTTTGACGGGGGGCTACTCGTTGCTGTTTCCCATCGCGCCGCCATCTGCTTTAGCCGATGATTTCCTTCTTGGCACTTACCTGGGTTCTGGCGGACAGGTGATGGATGAAGAAGGCCGTTCCCTGTTAGATCGGCCCCATTTGGAGGAAATCTACCGCTTCATCACGGTTATGATCGAAGCGGAGCTGATAGATCCGGCGCAGCTCAGCGCCTTACCCAATGCGGTTGCTTGCTGGGAAGCCTTTCAGCAGGGTGCCGGGTTGCTCAGCGTTGTCCCCGCCGGTTTATACTGGACGCAGGAACGGGAAGGCACACCGGCATGGACGCCCACTCGTGAAGGACGCCCCTTTGCGCTCGCGCAGGTCTGGACGCTGGCCGTGGTCAGCACCGAACCGGCGCACGAGGAAGCGGCGTTGCAGCTGGCGCGCTGGCTGAGCGCCCGTGGGCAGGTTGCCGATCTCTCTGCTGCTGTGGGCATGTTGCCGCCGAGCCGCGAGGCGTTAGCCTTGTGGCCGCTTGCTGTGGAGGATGCCGCATTCCTGGAGCAGCTGCTTTCCTCTGCCGTATTGCCGCCGCCCAGAAATGTAGATCAGGCGGTACGTCGGGCATTGCAAGCCGGGCTGGATTTTCTCCTGACCACAGAAGGGGGCGCGCCGGAACAAGCTGCCACCCATGCGCTGACCGTGTTGCGCAGGTGAGCCGGAGGGGAGGTATCGTGATGCATTTGGTGGAGGATTTGGCCCGTATTCGTGAGGCGGCGTTGCGTGCGGTGGAGCCGGCGCACGCTGTGCGCGCACATCTTCATCTGGCTGAAGGGCGACTCTGGATTGCCGGAACGCCTTGGGAGTTGGCGCAACGGCAGCGGATTTTCGTGCTCGCTGTGGGAAAAGCAGCCATCCCCATGGCGCAGGCTGCCGGCGAGATCCTCGGCGCGGCGCTGACGGCTGGAATCGTTGTGACAAAGACCGGTCACGCGGCGGGTGCTGTGCTGTCGCCTGCCTTGCGAGTTTTCGAGGCGGAACATCCCACACCGGGCGCCGTCGGGCAATTGGCCGCGACAGCGGTCATCCGTTTGTTGGCGGATGTGACGTCGCAGGATTTGGTTCTCGTGTTGCTATCTGGCGGCGCTTCTGCCCTGTTGCCGGCGCCCGCAGAGGGGCTGACGCTGGAGGATTTGCAGGCGACCACGACGCTGCTACTGCGTTCGGGCGCGACGATTGTGGAGCTGAACGCGGTGCGCAAACACCTTTCACGGCTCAAGGGGGGGCAACTGGCGCGGCTGGCGGCTCCGGCGCCGGTCGCCGCGCTCATTCTCTCCGATGTGGTGGGCGATCCCCTGGATGTCATCGCCTCTGGGCCGACGACGCCGGATCCGACGACTTATGCCGATGCGTGGCGCATCCTGGAACGGTACAAGTTGCTGCTGCGTGTGCCGGAAGCCGTGCAGCGACATCTCGCTGCCGGTGTGGCGGGAAAGCTGCCTGAAACGCCAAAATTCGATGATCCGTGTTTTGCGCAGGTGCAGAATCACGTGATCGCCTCGAATCGCGCGGCGGCGCAGGCGGCGGCGCAGGCAGCGACGGAGTCCGGCTATCGTGCGCTCTTGCTGAGCACGTTTGTCGAAGGGGAAGCCCGCGAAGTCGCCAAAGTCGCTGTGGCTCTGATGCGTAGCGTGCGGCAACACGGCGACCCCTTACCGCCGCCGGCCTGTCTGCTTTGGGGCGGCGAAACCACGGTTACGGTGCGCGGCGGCGGGACTGGCGGTCGCAATCAAGAGCTGGCGTTGGCGGCGGCGCTGGCGCTCGATGGCCTCCCCCACGCCGCGTTGATGGCGCTGGCGACCGATGGCACCGATGGCCCAACCGACGCCGCCGGCGCTGTGGTGGATGGGGAGACCGCAGCGCGGGCGCGGGCGTTGGGGCTTGATCTCCACACTGCTTTGGATAACAATGATGCCTATCCGGCGCTGGATGCCGTGGGCGCGTTATTGCGCACCGGGCCAACCGGCACCAACGTCAATGACCTGGTAGTGATGCTTGTTGGGCCTTGAACTACCCATGCACTGACTCTCCGTGTATGTAAGGAGGGACAAAATGCCTTGTCTGAATGAAAGGGGGCAGCGTTACCTTGCGTTTTCACTTGTGTGGAGTATTATGCCCCGTGCAACTGGGACCAAGCGCCCCCGAGATTGGGGAAGAGGAGTTAGGGTATGCACGTATCGAAGTTAAGCGCCTTCTGTGACCGCATCCTCGAAGCGGGCTGGTTATTGGGCGTTACCATCACCCCGGTGTTCTTCAATGTCTATTCACAGCGTGTTTTTGAGCCGGATAAGCTCACCACGCTGCGCGCGCTGGCAACTGTGATGGCGATATTCTGGTTGGTGCGTTTTGTCGAGGCTCGGTTGCACAAGAAGGAACCGCTGCGCTTTACCTGGCGCACGCCGTTGGTGCTGGCTACGGTGGCGACGCTGGTGGTTTATCTGCTCACTTCGGCTTTCTCGTTGGTGCGCTACACCAGCTTTGTTGGCTCGTACCAGCGTTTGCAGGGAACATACACCCTGTTCGGCTATTTGGTGCTTTTCTTTGCGTTGTTGACAAGTCTGCGCACACGAGCGCAACTGAGCCGCCTCGTTACAGTGTTGATCCTCAACAGCCTGCCCGTGGCGCTCTATGGCATTATTCAGCGCAGCGGTCTGGATCCCCTGCCCTGGGCCGGGGATGTGCAGCGGCGGGTGGCCTCTAACATGGGCAATGCTATCTTTGTCGCCGCGTATTTGATCATGATTGCCCCGTTGACGGCAGCGCAGATTGTGGAAAGCTTTCGGGATATTTTGCGCCGCGAGCCGCCCCGGGTGACAGATATTCTGCGCGCTTCCGGGTACATCTTCATCCTGGTCGTGCAAGTGCTGACGATTATCTATTCTCAGAGTCGCGGGCCTTTCCTGGGCATTGGCCTGGCGCTATTGCTTTTCCCCTATCTGCTCTTCATTCTGTTGCAACGACAAGCGATCCTGGCTGATTCGCAGCCTTCTTCCTGGCAGCGCGATCTGCTGAGCGGCTTGGGCCTGGCTGCGGCTTCTCTGGGTATCGCCGGGGCGTTGGGCGGCTTGGGGCTGTTGTTGCCATTCAGGGTCGCAGTCTACATTGGCGTGGGGTTGGGGGTATTGGCCTTTGGCGGTATCTGGCTCTACATGATTGTTGAACGGAAGGGTTGGCGCTGGTTGTGGATTGGCTGGACCTGCGTGGGCATTCTGGCGGCGCTGGCGTTGCTGGCAATCAATGTGCCGGGGCCATTGCAGGATCGCGCGCGCGCCAACGCGACCATTGGACGGATGACGCGCATTTTCCAATGGGATAGCGGTTCGGGCCGGGTACGCACGCTCATTTGGGAAGGCGTGCAGGATTTGGTCCTGCCACACGCGCCGTTGCAGTATCCCGATGGCCGCCAGGATTCCTGGAACTTCCTGCGCCCGCTGGTAGGATATGGCCCGGAATCCATGTATGTGGCTTATAACAGTTTCTATAAGGTCGAGCTCGGTCACATCGAATCGCGCACTGCATCGCCTGATCGCTCGCATAATGAGACCATGGATACGCTGGCGATTACCGGGATTCTAGGGCTAATCGTTTATCTCTGGGTTTTTGGCGCCGTAGTGTATTGGAGCCTGCATTGGCTGGGGTTGCTGACCGGCCGGCGGCAATTCTGGCTCTGGATTGGCTTGATGGGCGGTATTGCGTTGGCGCTGTGGGGCTTCTTTATCTTCATCGGGCGCATGTACCTTTTTGCTGTTGCCGTCCCGATTGGTTTTGTGCTGGGGACTGGACTTTACATCACCTGGGTGGCTTTCCGCATGATGCTGCGCGGCAAAGCGGCGGTGGATACGCAATTCCCAACCCATCCCCACACCATCCTCCTGGTCGCGTTGTTGAGCGCGATTCTGGGACACTTTGTGGAGATCAACTTCGGAATTGCGATTGCGGCAACGCGCACCACCTTCTGGGCTTTTGCCGGCATGTTGGTGGTGTTGGGCTTGCAATGGGTGCCGGCATTGTTGGAGCCTGAAGCGCCCGTCACGGCGAAAGCCGTCGCTGCACACGGACGGCAGAAGCCGCGCGGTGGACGCCAACAGCCGGCTACCGTCGCGGCGTCGTGGGTTACGCCGGTCGTCGTGTTGAGCCTGGTTGCCGCGTTCCTGCTGGGCACGTTGGCCTACAACTTCATCAACAACCCTGGGCGATTAGCCGATGCCGGGCAGATCTTCTGGAATTCGTTGACATTGCTCTACGTCAAACAGCAGCGGGCCTTTGGCGGGTTGATGATTGTGGTCTTCACCGGGCTGCTTTTCGGGGTGATTGGCTTAGGCGAGCTTGAACGGGAGGGCCTGCTGGCAGAACGGCAAGGGACGCCCTGGGGCAAGATCATTCTGACGTATGTGGGCATCACGCTGATGGGCTTCTTGATTTTCGGCGGTATCATCGCTGCCTTACAAGCGCAATTGACGCAGACGCCGGTGCGCACGATTGAGGATGTAGTGGGCGTTGGTGTGCAGCTGGCCGGCATACTGGGATACTACTATAGTTTCATCTTTGTGATCCTTATTGCTATGGCCTGGGTGTTGTTACGTGAGACCCCGTTGCCGCAGCCTGCTGGAGAGCCGTGGAGTTGGGCGTTGTTGTTGATTGCCTTGCCGTTGGTTGGTTTCCTGTTGATTGGCCCGTATTCCTATGATCTGGTGCGCGCCGATATCATTTTCAAGCAAGGCTTGGGCTTTGCCAATAGCGCCAACCCCACCGATGTGCAGGTCGGCATTGCGCATTATGAAAAAGCCCTCGCGCTGGCTCCCCGCGAGGACTATTACTTCCTTTTCCTGGGCAAAGCGTTGTTGGAATATGCGCAGGCCCCGGCGGAGGTGCTTGATGATGCCGGGCGCGTAGAAGCCTTCTATCGCACCGAGGAAATTCTGCTGCAGGCGCGGGAGATTGCGCCATTGAACACCGATCATAGCGCCAATCTGGCGCGCTTCTATCGCAGCTGGGCCGCGCGGGTGACGATACCTGAACACCGGGAGACGTTGCTCCGCGCCGCAGAAACCAATTACCGGCAGGCGTTGCTGCTCAGCCCGAACAATCCCATGTTGTGGAATGAACTGGCGATTTTGTACGCCTTTGATTTGCAGGATCAGCCGGCTTATCAGCGCACCATTGCGCACTCGCTGGCGCTCGATCCCGGTTTTGAGCAAACGTGGAGCCTTTCCGCCGACGTGAAAGCCAATATTGACCGCGATTTGCGCGGCGCGATTGCGGATTATTCACAAGTTCTGGTGTTGAAGCCTCAAGAGTGTACTGTGCGGCGCGTTTTGGGCAATTTGCAGTTACAGGAGGAGCTGTGGAGCGATGCGGCGCAGCTGCTCGAGGAAACAGTTGAATACTGCCCGCAAATGAATGATCTCTGGGACATCTACCGCATGTGGGCCATCGCCATCTATTACCAGGGCGATACGGCGCAGGCTCTGACTCTGGCGGATCGGGCATTGATGTTGGCGCCAGAAAGCCAGCGCACTGCGGTTGAGCAACTTGTCGCCTTCTTGCAACAACAGCCGAACCCTTGATGATAACCTATCTGGTGGTCTTTATCGGCGCTTTGCTGCTGGCCGTGGCGGGCACACCGCTTGCCCGCAAGGCGGGGCTGCGTCTCAATGCCGTGGATCAGCCAGATGCGCGGCGCAAGGTGCATGTTGTGCCCACGCCGCGCCTCGGCGGGCTGGCGATTTTCGGCAGTACGTTGCTCGCTGCCTTGTTGTTGGGGAACCGTTTCAACCTTACCCAACTCGTCAGCATCCTTGTGGGAGCGACGTTGGTGTCGTTCTTGGGCCTCTGGGATGATCGCTTCACGCTCAGTCCGTGGATCAAACTTGCCGGACAACTGCTCGCCGCCGGGTTATTGGCGGCAACCGAGGTCACAATCGGCATGTTGCGCCTTCCGTTGCTCAATTACGCTGCGACGGTATTCTGGGTGGTGGGCATCACCAATGCGCTGAATCTGCTCGATAACATGGATGGCCTTTCGGGCGGCGTAGCGGCGATTGCTGCGGCTTACTTCGCCTTGATGTGCAGTTTCTCTGGGCAATATCTGGTAGGGGCGCTCGCCGTGGCCGTGATGGCCGCTTGCATCGGGTTTCTCGTCTACAACTGGACGCCCGCGACTATCTTCATGGGTGATTCCGGCAGCTTGTTTTTGGGTTTCCTTCTGGCAGCTATCGGCATCAAATTGCGTTTCCCCGATAATGTTCCTTTCGTCACGTGGATGATCCCCTTGCTTGTGTTGGGGGTACCGCTTTTCGATACGACGCTGGTAACTATCTCGCGTCTGCGCCGGGGATTGAATCCAATGACCACACCCGGTACGGATCACACATCGCATCGCCTGACTTATGCCGGACTCAACAAGCGCGAGGCCGTGCTGGTGCTTTACATTGTCGGTTTCTTTTTGGGCATGATCGCGCTTTTTATCACCCAGGCATCGGTTTTCGAAGGGTATCTGATGGGCGTGCTGGTGTTTGTGGCTGCCGGCTATGGTTTATGGCGCATGGAACGGCGCCCCTTTTGGCCCCCGCCATCCTCCCCACAATCATAAGCACTTCCAGATAACGTGTGCAACCGCGCGGTTGTTCTCTAGTTGCGTTTACATTCATTGGGAATTTTAGTGGTATAATTCTGTTAAATTCCTTCAGTTCACATTTAGGAGATAGGGATGAATAAGAAGTTGGTTTCTGTTTTTGGCGGGTTGGTGCTGCTATCGCTGTTGGTGAGCGCCTGCGGCAAAGCCACGCCTACCGCAACGGTTCCCGCCCCCGAAGCGACGCCGGCGCCTACCACCGCGCCAGCTACGCCTGATGCCGCGACGCCTGTCTCTGCGCCGGTAGCGGTCGAACCCGCGGTCTGTGAAGTCTACCCGCTGACGGTGCCCGTGCGCCCGGTAGATGAGACTGACTACATCAAAGGTGAGAATTCTGAGACGGCCAGTGTCACGATCTACGAGTACGCGGATTTTCAGTGTCCGGCTTGTTCTTCAATGGCGCCGGTGATGGCGCAATTCCTCAAGGATCATCCTGAGGTGCGCCTGGTGTACCGGCATTTCCCGCTGAGCTTCCATGATAAAGCGCAATTGACGGCAGAGGCAGCCGAAGCCGCCGGTGCGCAGGGCAAGTTCTGGGAGATGCACGATCTGCTTTACACCCGTGTTGCTGAGTGGAATGGCCTCAGTATGGATGCTGCACGCGCGAAAATGACGGTCTATGCTGAGGAGCTGGGCCTGGATGTGGCGCGCTTCGATACCGAGATGGATAGCGGCGCCCATCGCGCCAAAGTCAACCTTCACATGATGGAAGCGCAGGAACTGCAGCTGCCCGGCACGCCGAGCTATATCTTCGATGGGCTGATCTACCCGGCGGAGCAGTTTGGCATCTCCTACCAGGGATTGGAAGCGTTCCTCCCCATCGCGGCAGATCTGCTGAAGTTGCAGGCGCGCCAGTATACGCAACTCCCCCCACAGGTGGCGGATGCGACCAAGCGCTATGAGATCACCGTGACGACGTCTCAAGGCGATATTGTCTTTGAGTTGGATGCCGCTTCCGCCCCGACCCAGGCGAACAGTTTCCTGTTCCTGGCGCAGGAAGGATGGTACAACGATGCTGAGTTCTTCTTTGTCATGGATGATTTTGCGGCGGTGACGGGGGATCCCTCCAATACCGGCAACGGCAGCCCTGGCTACTACTGCATCGGCGAAAACGTCGGCACTTTTGATGTTGTCGGGCAGGTGGGTTTGGTACCAAACGGGCAATTCTTCTTCTCCCTGGGCGCAGAAGCTGCTCGCCTCAACGGCGCCTACCCGGTGATTGGGCGCGTCATTCGCGGGCTGGAAGTGCTTGACAAACTCTATCGCCCTGGATCTGGCGAACCCACCCAGACTCTGGATCGGGTTATCAAAGTCTCGGTCGCACAGAAGTGACCTGGTCAGGGTGCGGAGGGTAAAGCCCTCCGCACCCGTTTTGTGCCATTGTGACCATGCAAAATCGCAAACACATTGCCTGGGGCATCATCGCCGTTTTCGGATTGGTGATGCTGCTGTTGAGTATGGGCTGTCTGGGATTGGCGTTGGCGACGACCCTGGTGCGCACCATCGAGGTCGAGCAGCGCGACCTCTCGGCTATTCTGTTGGCTTGCACAGGGTTACTGGGTCTGGGGCTGGCAGTCGCCTGGCTGCTCAGCGGTGTCGAGGTCTGGCTTGGCCGCCCTTCGCCGGTCCTGTATCCGCGTCGGGCCTGGCTCACTTTGTTGGCGGGTATAGGATTCAGTGTGCTTGGCGGCGCGTTGCTGGCGACTGCCGGGTACTTCAACGTAATCCTGGTCCCGTTTCATGTGGCTTTGATTGCCCTACCGGCCTTTTTCCTCTACGCTCTCTTGTTGCTGGCGGCGGGCCGCGAGGCGCGCGTCACGCGGCGCCAGGCGGTGGCGATCTTCACCAGCGGCGCGCTTTCCACTTTGCCGGCGATTCCCCTCGAGGTGCTTGGCTTTGTGTTGAGCGGGATGGGTGTGGCGTTTGGCGCGCTCTTCATCCCCGGTGGAGCAGCGGAACTGGAGCGGTTGGCTTTACAGCTGCAACACTGGTCACAGCTGCCCCCGGAAGCCATGAATCCCGATCTGTTGGGGTCTCTGCTCGCTTCGCCGCTGGTGCTCACGGTATTGTTGCTGACCCTGACCGTGATCACGCCGCTGGTCGAGGAACTGGTTAAGACCGCTGGGGTGATCCTGATCGGCTTTCGCTGGCGGCCTACCCCGCTGCGGGCGTTTCTTTGGGGAACGGTTGCCGGCATCGGCTTTGCGGTGATCGAAGGGGTGCTCAACAGCGGCATGAGTCTCACCGATACGGTGAACTGGGCTGCGGGCGTCGGCTCACGTGCCCCGGCGACGGCAATGCACGCCTTTGTCAGCGGATTGATTGGTTTGGGTTGGGGCTATTTCTGGCAGGGGCGCAAGCGTTGGCTATTGCCGCTCTGCTACGCCATTGCCATCTTCTTCCACGGCTTGTGGAATTTCAGCGTCGTAGCTGTTGCCGGGCTGGATGCGATGTCCAGCGTCCCTGCCTGGCTAAGCGGCGCCGTGACCGTATTTGCTGCGTTGATCATCGGTGGGCTTTCGCTGCTCGCGTTGGCGGGGTTGATCGGTATCCCGCTGTGGTTGCGGAAGTCGGCGCACGTGGCGTAACGGTAACAGAAAAATCGGGGCTGTTTTTGCGGTTACAGCGCGCAAAAACAGCCCCGAAAATATCTTACACGTCCAGGTTCTTGACTTCCTTCGCGTGGCTCTGGATGAAGCGGCGGCGGGGGGCCACTTCGCTGCCCATGAGCATGGTAAAGACGCGGTCGGCCTCGGCGGCGTCTTCGATTTGCACTTGCAGCAGCGTGCGCTGCGCCGGATCCATCGTTGTGTCCCACAATTGCTCCGGGTTCATCTCTCCCAGACCCTTGTATCGCTGTAACGTAACCTTCCGGTCGCCCAAGGTCTCCAGCACTTTTTGCAATTCCGCATCGGTGTAGACGTACTGGGACTCTTTGCCCGATTTCACCAGATACAGCGGCGGCTGGGCCAGGAAGAGATGCCCCTTTTCAATGAGCGGCTGCATGTAGCGGAAGAAGAACGTGAGCAGCAGCGTGGCGATGTGTGCGCCATCTACGTCGGCGTCGCACATGATGATGACGCGATTGTAGCGGATATTCTCCAGATTGAACTGGTCCCCCACCCCACAACCCAGCGCCGAGATGATGGCTTGCACTTCTTTGTTGCTCAGGATCTTGTCGAGCGCAGCGCGCTCAGTGTTGAGGATCTTACCCCGCAACGGCAGAATCGCCTGGAAGTGCCGGTCGCGCCCCTGCTTGGCTGAGCCGCCAGCCGAGTCGCCCTCGACGATGAAGAGCTCCGATTTGGAAGGATCGCGGCTGGAACAATCCGCCAGCTTGCCCGGCAGCGTGAGGCTTTCCAGGGCGCTCTTGCGGATCACCAGATCGCGGGCCTTGCGCGCCGCTGCGCGGGCTTTGTACGAGGTGAGACATTTATCGCCGATGCGGCGCGTGGCGCGGGAATCCTGCTCCATGAACTCGCCCAATGCTTCCGCCACCGCTGCTTCCACCAGCCCCTTGATCTCTGGATTCATCAGCTTGACCTTGGTCTGGCTCTCGAATTGCGGATCGGGCACTTTGACGCTGATAATGGCCGTGAGACCCTCGCGGACATCGTCGCCGGTGAGGTTGGGATCGCTGTCTTTCAGCAAGCCCGCTTTGCGCATACCATCGTTGATGGTGCGGGTGAGCGCGGAGCGGAATCCCGTGAGATGCGAGCCGCCATCCACTGTGTTGATGGTGTTCGCAAACGTCAGCACGGTTTCACGGTAGCTGTCTGTGTATTGGAGCGCCACTTCTACATACGAGCCATCCAGCTCTTTTTCCACGTAGACCGGCGCGTGAAGCGCTTCCAGGTTGCGGTTGAGATAGTGGACGAATGACAGGACGCCGCCCTCGAAGTGGAAGGTCATGCGGCGGGGAAACGGCGTCTCGCGCTCATCCACCAGCTCGATGGTGACGCCGCGCGTGACAAAGGCCATCTCCCGGAACCGCTGCGCCAACGTATCGAAATTGTAGGCAACATCTTTGAAGATGGTCGGATCGAATCTGAAGGTGACGGTTGTGCCGGTCTCCTTGTATTTGGTCTTGTTCACCCGTTTGACCGCTTCTTCAGGCACGCCCCGATTGTAACGCTGCATGTACAGCCCATCGGGCTGGCGCACCTCCACTTCCATCCACTCGGAAAGCGCATTGACTGCCGAGACGCCAACGCCGTGCAAACCGCCGGAGACCTTGTAGCCGCCGCCGCCAAACTTGCCGCCGGCGTGCAACGTGGTGAGCACCACCTGCAGGGCTGAAACGTGCTTCTCTGGGTGTTCGCCCACAGGAATGCCGCGCCCGTTATCCCACACGGAGACCGCATCATCTGCCCGCAAGGTCACGCGAATAAGATCGCATGAGCCGGCGAGCGCCTCATCAATGGAGTTGTCTACCACTTCGTAGACCAGGTGATGCAGCGCGTGGGTATCCGTGCCGCCGACGTACATGCCGGGGCGACGGCGCACGGCCTCCAGGCCCTCCAGAACTTGAATACTGGAAGCATCATACTTCAAGTTGTTGTTTTGTTGTTTCTCTGCCATAAGTCGTTCCGATTTCTATACTGCGATTTTTCTCTTTGCGTTCTCGACGCACGTTGCGGCAAATTTGCGCGTGGGTGCGGTTAGCGGCTTGTCGCCTGCGCCGGCTTCGCTGCAAAGGCGCTCTGCAACAGGCGCAGATAGGCGAGCCGTTCCTGGTAGAAGATAAACAGCGCTGCGGTGAGCGCGGTGCTGACGATGGCATGTCCGCCAATGCCCACAGCCGTTGCCCAGGTGGTAACTTCTGGCAATGTCCAGACCACATTCAGGCCTTGGGTGAAGATGAGTGCGAGCAATAGTAGCTGCAGGGCGCCGGAGAAATCTACTCGCACCAGCAGGACGCTCTCTTGCATGGCGCGCAGCGGCGTGTGCCGCAGTTGGACCATGCCCGGAATGGTGTACATGAAGTGCATCAGCACAAACAGGCCGAACGAGAGGACGAACATCATCAACAGTCCGGCAAGGGTTTGGCTGAAAATCGCGCCTGCGCCAACTACGAGCGAGGCAGCAAAGCTGGCCCCGCCGAGCAAAAACAACAGCAGTAGGCCGAGTTGGAGCAGCTGTCCCCACAGACGATGCGGCGCGACCGGCCCCGGCAGGGGCGCTTCCGTATAGGCGATCACATATTTGCCGATCTGACTCAGATAGAGCGCGCTGACGCCCAAACCGATCACGATGAGCAGCGCAATCCAGCCGAGACTCACCGCAACGGTGGGTACAGGAATCTCTGGTCGCAGCCCCAACGGCCCTTCCAGCATCAACTGTCCATTCATCAGCGTGGGGACGCCAATTAACGGCGCCGGATTCAGAAAGGCGAACAGGTTGAACTCGTTGGCTGCCTGGGTGAGCATGTCGGCGAGTGATTGGTACATGGACTGCATATCGCCGGCCGGCGAGGTTTTCACGATAGTGACCAGCGGCCCGAATATGGCCCGCGCTGAAAGACGCGGCCCCAACCAGAGAAACAGATCCAGCAGCACGGGCAGCACGAGCAGTTGCGGCGCGCGCGCCACCAACTCAAAACCGTTGGTCAGACATGTGATCACATTCGCCGGTGGGCGGGGTTCTTCCTGGGTTTCTGGATGTTCGTTCACAAGTACATTTTACCACGAACAGCCCGAAAGACGAAGTCCGCGTCAGCGTTCTGCCTGTTTTGGGTAGAAATTAGTTTAGCGTTGAATCCGCGCCGATGCGCCTTGAGCGAAGGCGTACACGTCATCCAGCGTCGCCATGGTGGTGTCGCCAGGGAAGGTGGTGAGCAGTGCGCCATGCGCCCAGCCCAGGTTCACGGCTTCCTGGGGCGCGGCGCCGGTCAGCAGGCCGTAGAACAGGCCGGAGGCGAAGCCATCGCCCCCGCCGACGCGGTCGTAGATGTGCAGCTCGCAGGTCGGGGCGACGTAGCTTGCCCCCTCTATCCAGGCCACCGCGCTCCAGCTGTGGTGTTGGGTCGCGTGAACTTCGCGCAGGGTGGTAGCGACGACTTTGATCTGCGGAAATTGCTCTGTCACCCGTTCTATCATGCCGAAGAAGGCGCTGGGATCGAGCCGGGAGCGCGCCGCGACTTCCGGGCCGGGGATGCCCAACGCGAGTTGCAGATCCTCTTCGTTGCCCACCAGCACATCCACATGGGCGACGATGCGGCGCATGACCGCAACGGCTTGCGCCGGCCCGCCCCAAAGGTTCCACAGCTTGGCGCGGTAGTTCAGGTCGAAGGAGGTGACGGCGCCGGCAGCTTTGGCGGCTTGCAGCGCCTCGATGATGAGCTCGCCGGTGGTAGGGGAGAGCGCCGCGAAGATGCCGCCGCTGTGAAACCAGCGCACGCCCGCCGCGAAGATGGCATCCCAATCGAAATCGCCGGGCTGGAGTTGGGCGGCGGCCTCGTTAGCGCGATTGTAGAACACGACCGGCGCGCGCACGCCGAAGCCCCGGTCGCTGTAGACGGTTGCCATGTTCGGCCCGTTGACGCCATTGTGGGCGAAATGCTTGTAGAACGGCGCGACGCCCATCGCGCGCACGCGCTCTGCGATCAGATCGCCGATGGGGTAATCCACCATCGCGGTGGCGATGCCGGTCTTCAGGCGAAAGCAATCCGCCAGATTGGCGGCGCAGTTGAATTCCCCGCCGCTGACGTGGATCTGGCATGTCGTAGCTTTGCGGAAGGGCGTGATGCCGGGGTCCAGCCGGTGGATGAGCGCACCGAGCGCAAGAAAATCAAGCGCGCTTTCGGATTTGGAATTGTAGGGCATGGTCTTTAACTCCTGTTACCGGTTAGACAACGTGTAGCGTCGCACTTCTGGCACGCGGTCGAAATCAAAAGTGGCGTATTCTTCGAGTGCTGAGTGCATCCCCGGTGTGGCGGGCGCCAGAATCCCGGAAAGGCGCGTTACAATATCTTCCGCATCTCGCGCTGGGGCCAGTTGCGATTGCGCCAATACTAATTGGCGCATTTCTGCTAACTCCTGCATCAGCGCATCAATACGCGCAACCAATACACGCGTAGCAGGCGGAGATAGGTTGATTGTATTCATCGGTGCTCCTATTGCTGCTCATCAGAATCCCATAGACCGGTGCAACTATTCACATCATTACAAGGGCTTGCTTTCATTATAGCACAGGTGTGGAGGCTTAGCGCTGCTTTTGCATGGATGCGCTGTCTTGCGCGCGATGCTGTTTCAAGCGCCGCTGTGTTGCTCCCACTCAGTATGAAAGACGCCCTCGCGGTCTATGCGGCGATAGGTGTGCGCGCCGAAGTAATCGCGCTGGGCCTGGGTGAGATTGGCGGGCAGCCGCGCGCTGCGATAGGCGTCGTAGTACGCCAGGGCCGCGCTGAAAGCCAGCGCCGGAATGCCGCTCTCTGCCGCCAGCGCCACGACGTGGCGCAAGGCTCCCTGCCGCGCGTTGAGCGCCTGGGCGAATTCTGGATCCAGCATCAGATTGGGCAGATCGGGGTTGCGGGCGAAAGCATCGCGGATGGCGTTGAGGAAGCGGGCGCGGATAATGCAGCCGCCGCGCCAGATGCGGGCGATCTCGCTGTAGTTGAGGCGATAGTCGTATTCCTGGCTTGCCAGGCGCAGCAGCCCAAAGCCCTGCGCATAAGAGCAGATTTTGGCGGCGTAGAGCGCGTCGCGCACGGCGGCGATGATGGCAGGCGCGTCCCCGGCGATGGTTGGCTCTGGGCCGCTGAGCACTCGCGCGGCGTTGACGCGCTCCGCTTTGTAGGCCGAGATGATGCGGCTTTCGACCGCTGCGTTGAGCGTTGGCGTCGGCGCGCCCAGGTCGAGTGCGTTCTGGCTTGTCCACTTGCCGGTGCCCTTCTGCTGCGCCGCGTCCAGAATCAGATCCACCACCGCCTGACCGGTTTCTGGATCGGTGCGGGTGAAAATCGCAGCGGTGATTTCGATCAGGTAGGATTCCAGCTCGCCGCGATTCCATTCGGCAAAGATCGCGTGCAGCTGGGCATTGCTCAGTCCCAGTCCGCGATGCAGGATGTCGTAGGCTTCCGCAATCAACTGCATATCGCCGTACTCGATGCCGTTATGCACCATCTTGACGTAATGCCCCGCCCCCCGTGGGCCCATGTAAGCCACGCAGGGTTCGCCGTAAGCCTGCGCAGCGATAGCTTCGAATACAGGGCGGATCAGCTCCCAGGCTGCTGGCTGCCCGCCGGGCATGATGGCAGGTCCCCAGAGCGCGCCCTGTTCGCCGCCGCTGATGCCTGCCCCGATGTAGATGATGCCCGTATCCGCGAGTTCTCGCGCGCGGCGCTCCGTATCCTGAAAGAAGGTGTTGCCGCCGTCAATCAGCACATCCCCCGCCGCGAGCTGCGGTCTCAGCGCGGTAATCGCTGCGTCTACCGGCTGGCCCGCCGGCACCAGCATTAAAATACGGCGCGGCAGCTCCAGGCGCGCCAGGAGGGCTTCCAGGCTTTCGCAGGCGATGAGGCGCTTGCCGGCGCCCGCAGTCTCGAAGGCCCGCACTTTTTCTGTGTCCAAATCGTAGCCCGCGACGCGAAAGCCGTGGCGCTCCATGTTGAAGGCCAACATCCGTCCCATAACGCCCAGCCCCACAATTCCGAAGTTTGCTTTATCCATGGATCAACTCCTCCCCAAAATGGCGAATGGCGGATGGCGAATCCTGCCAACGGCAAGCGTACCGCGAATTTCAGTTTGCTTTCTTGCCGCGTTTTCATTTATCGTTGGCGTGTCAAAGGCGGCTGGAGAGTCTATGATAGGTTCGGCAGCTCTTCTGTGATGATGTTGCCATCCACGCTTCCCCGGCGCTACGGGCCGGTTTCGAGGCTTTTCAGCAACGCCAGCGTGGCTTCTACGATGCGCGCCTGCTGGGCGCTATGGCTGAGCGTTGCTGGTAGATCGCCTGCCTGTTCTCCATACCAGCCGAATTGGGCGTGATTGCCGCCTTCAATTTCTACCCAGCGCGTTGTGGGCGGCAGCAACGGGCGCGAGGCGGCAATCTTATCGGGAGTAGCCAGGCCGTCCAGGCTGCCGTAGATGGACACGACCTCGATTGCGGCGGCGGAGAGATCATTGTTGTTTGCCGGATATGCGGCCCACAATGCCAGTCCATCCACGGCGTCGGGATTGCCGTGGGCAAATGCCGCCGCCATCGCGCCGCCCAATGAGTGCCCCCCGATAGCCCAGCGTTCAATTTCAGGATAGGCGGCTATCACGTCGGCGGCGCGTTCAAAACCAAACACCGCCAGATTCAGCGGCATCGGTACGATGACCACCTGGTATCCAGCCGCCGCGATTTCTTGCGCCAGCGGCGCGTAGGCGCGTGCATCTACCCGTCCGCCGGGATAGAAGATGAAGCCGGTTTGCGGCGCGTTGCCCGTGGGCGTGAAACGGAGCCACTTGTCGGAGGTGATACGCACGCGAGCATTGGATTCCAACGCTGCCAACGCCTCTGGCATAGGACCTTGCGGCAGACTGCCCCACAACACAAAACCGCCCACTGCCAACAGCAGCAGCAATCCCAGACCGAGGAACAGTCGTTTCAGTTTCATGTGTGCTTTTGCACCGCTTCGATGTACGCTTTGATAGAGGGTAGCCCGCTCATCTTCTCGTAGAAGAAGTTGTTGACGATGTTGATGATCTCGGCGCGCGCCGCCTCTGCCTGCGCCGTCAACGCCTCGCCGACGTGTTCACGGCTGAGGAGATCGCGCAGGCGCAACAGATAGCGGACGATTTCCGTTTCCTTCTCCCCCTCCAGCGCGTCTACCACCGCCAGGATGAGGTGATCGGTTTGCGCGAGGAGGTTTTGCAGCGGAATTGTGGCTCCCGGTTTGAAGGCATCATCAATGGTGCGGATGAGCGACCACACCTGGTAGAGGACGGTGGTTGGCTCGTCGAAAATCTCGCGCAGGAAGGCGGCTTCTTCGTAACGCCCCGTGAGCCGGAAGAGGTTGTACATCCGTTTGGCGGCTTTGCCGTAATTGTGCGGGTCGTAGCGCAGGTAGCGCTGCACCTGATCTTCCATCGCGGCGACGTAATCCGCCAGCACATCGGTGGAAACGTGTTTGACCAGCTTGGAGAAGATGGGGGCGGATTCCGCCTCGAGGTAGATCTCCTGGAAGTAGGCGTCGAGGTAGCCATCGAGCGGCGTGATGGCGCCATCGGGCGCCTCCCAGGTCACGTCGAGCATGTTGCTGGCGTTTGCCAGCTGCCCCCGAATGGGGTCGGCGATCACCCAATCGAGCTTGCACCAGCCGGGATCTTGCGCCGCGTCCTCCCAGGTGATGGTGACCGGCGTGCCGTCGGGCCGCGCCGCCACGATGCCGCCGGCTTCCACCTCAGCCGCCGTCCAGGCGATGGGCGAACCTGCGTGGAGGGTCGCCCCATCCTTGACCACGTCGAAGGGATACGACCCAAATTTGACCTCGATGAGCTGGTAGGTCTCTCCGCGCAGGGTGCTGAGCGCCTTTTCGCGCATGATCTGCGCCAGGATGCGGCAGGCCTCCTCGCGTGTGGGCGCGATGATGTTCACCCGCTCGAAGTAATCGCAATCACCGGGATGGGTCTGGATTTTCGACTGCGCCGCCGAACCGGAAAGCGCCAGCGCGGTTTCCACCACACCCGGCACATCGTAGAATTCCACCAACCGTCCAATCTCCCGGAACCGCGCCAGCTCCGCCGGGCTGAAATCCAGCATGGAGATCTTGTGCCCAAAGACGCCGGTTTTGACGTCCATGGTAATTTCCATCTCGTCCTGCATCGCCTGGATTGCGTTCAGCCAGCGGCGCGCTTCTTCTGCGTTCATTTGAATGCCCAACCGCTCGGCGCTTTCCAAAAGGTGCTCTAAATTAACGGCTTTTTGTGCGCTGTTCATGTGGCAATTCCTTTCGTGATGCTCTAAACTGGCTCTGAATCTTGTGTGCTGTTACAGGCCTCTTCGCGCGCGCGCCGCTCTTTCGCCTCTGCCAGCACGGCAGCGAAGATTTCCGCCTGATCTTGGGCGTCTTGCAGCGCGTTATGCGTGAGTTTGCGGCCCCCCAAATACCGGGCCGCAAGGTATTGCATCGAAGTGCGCGTCCAGGCGACGCCGGTCAGCCCCATGTAGAAGGCTTTGATATCCAGCGCCGAGTGCCCAAAGGGATTGAAGCGCAAGTAGTGATGGAAGTACTCGTTGACGAACATCCAATCGAAGGGCGCGTTGAGCGCCACGAAGACGGGCCGCTGTTTGGGCGGTGTGACGGCTTCCACCCAGGCGGCAAAGCGTTGCATCGCTTCTTTCGGCGGGACCCCCTTCTCCGCGAGCTCCGCCATTGAGAGATTGGAGATTGCCAGCGCGCCGGGAATCGCGGTCATCGTCACCGGCTGCAATTCGATGTAGAAGCCCTCCTGCGGATTGTGTACCAGGCACGCGCCGATGGAGAGCATCGAGTAGCGAATCGGGTAGGGGCCGGCGGTTTCGACATCTACAGAGATATAGCATTCGGCGGGAATATTCGGTTGAATGGTGGGTTTGTCGTTCATCGAAATCGCTTCCTTATCCTTTGGCGGCTTTGTACGCCGCCAGGGTGCGCTCTCGCGCCGCAGCGTGATCCACAATCGGCGCGGGATAGTCCACGCCAATCCTACACCCATACTCGCGTTGCTGCATATCAGACAATGTCCAGGGGCGATGGATGTATGGCGCCGGGATGCGAGCCAGTTCCGGCGCCCAACGGCGCACGTAATCGCCTTCGGGATCGAATTTCTCGCCCTGCAACACGGGGTTGAAGATGCGGAAGTAGGGCGCGGCATCCGTGCCGGTGCCGGCGGTCCACTGCCAGCCGCCGTTGTTGGAAGCCGGATCGCCATCGAGCAGCTGTTGCATGAAGTGCCGTTCGCCCCAGCGCCAGTCAATCAACAGATCCTTGGTGAGGAACGACGCCACGATCATCCGCGCGCGGTTGTGCATCCAGCCGGTTGCCGCGAGCTGGCGCATCGCCGCATCCACCACAGGATAGCCCGTGCGGCCCTTCTGCCAGGCGCGAAATTCCTCCGGATCATTGCGCCAGACGATAGCATCATACTCCGAGCGGAAACTGCCCGCGCGCACGTGTGGGAAGTGGTAAAGGATGTAGCTGTAGAACTCGCGCCAGAGCAACTCGTTGAGCCAGGTCTCCGCGCCGCGCACAGCCTCGCCGCGCCGGGCCTGTTCGCGCGCTTCTAACGTCGCTATTGCCGCCGCGCGCACAGACAACATTCCAAAACGCAAGTAGGGCGAGAGCTTCGAGGTGCCGTCAAGAGCCATCCGGTCGCGGTTGGTGTCGTAGTCGTACAACGCCCGCTCGATGAATTGCGCCAGTCGCCGCTGCGCTGCTGCTTCTCCGGGTGGGAAAAGCGTGGGCGCTTCGATAGATTCAGCGCGTAGCGACTGACCGGGAATTCCCGGCGGCGTGGGGATGCGCACTGGCGCCGTGATCATCTCATCTGTTGTGAGTTGGGGCAAGATGCGCCACGCATGGCTGAACGGCGTGAAGACGACGTAAGGCTTGCCATCGTCTTTGTGAATCACTTCTGGCGGAAAGAGCGTCAATCCGCCGTGAAGCCGCAGCGTCAGCCTGGAAGCGACCTCCGCATCGCGGCGCCGCGCGTAGGGGGAGACATCCGCCTCGGCGAAAACGGCTGCTGCGCTGGTTTCGGCTTGCAGCCGCGCCAGTTCCTCCGCCGGACGCCCCTCGCGCACCACGAGATAGCTGCCCCGCGCGCGCAGCTCCGCATCCAGCGCGCGCAAGCCGCCCATGAGAAACGCCAACCGCTTCTCACCCACATAGGGCGAGCGCCGCAGCGCCGGATCGAGAATGAAGACGGGAATTACCTGCTCCGCCGCGCGCAGCGCAGCCGTGAGCGCCTGATTATCGCGCAGCCGCAGATCGCGGCGAATCCACCAGATGGCTCTTTCTATTGTAGGCTCCTTGAAAATGGTGAGCAGTGGGCAGAGAATGGTGAGCAGTTTTTGGCGTTCTTACTGCTCACCGCGCACTAATCTCTGCTGTCTTAACTCAACGCCGCGCTGGCCTCATCAAGAGCGGCGATCTCGTCATCCGTCAGCCGCCAGCCCAGCGCGCCGAGATTCGATTCCAGCTGCCGGACATTCTTTGCGCCAGGGATGGGAATCGTCCCCTTGCAAATCGTCCAGTTGAGCGCCACTTGCGCGGGGGATTTGCTGCCGTGCGCCGCGCCGATCTCCCGCAGCAACGCAATGAGGGGCTGCACCTGTTGTAACCGCTCCCGGCGATAGATTCTACCGCGCGCGCCTGGAGGCGGGAACTCCGGCGTGTATTTGCCGGTGAGGATGCCCTTGGCGAGTGGACTGTACGCGATAATAGCGACGCCCAGGTCGCGGGCGGTTTGAAGCTGACCGTTGCGCTCCGGCGCGCGGTGCAGCAGGCTGTACTCGATCTGGTTGGAGGCCAACGGCACGCCCCGCGCACCCAGCGCGTTGAATGCACGTCCCATCTGCGTGGTGGAGAAATTGGAGACGCCCACCGCGCGAGTCAGCCCGGCTTCGACAGCATCCGCCAGGCTTTCCGCCCATTGCTCCACGGGCAGCGGCGGGAGCGGAAAATGCACCTGGTACAGATCCACCCGTTCCAACCCCAATCGCTTGAGGCTGCGCTTCAGCGCGGCGAGCAGCCGCGAGCGGTGCAGCCGCCATGGGAACGGCATGAATTTGGTGGCGGTTGTGACTTCAGCACCGCTTTCGCGTATGAACTGCCCCAGCAGCGTCTCCGAACGGCCCATGCCGTAGACCTCGGCGGTGTCGAAGAAGCGCACGCCGCCCGCCACCGCCGCATCGAAGACGGCGCGGATGTCGGCGTCGGTGTAACCGCCCTTGCCGTAATCCCACATCAGCCGGTCGCCCCATTGCCACGCGCCAATACCCAAGGGCGGCACTTTCAGTTGCGTCTTACCCAACGGAATCAGACCATCATGCGTCATGCGCTTGCTCCAGTTCATCAATTGCGGCGCGGATGATCTGCGCGCTGCGGCGCAAAGCGGAGGTCTCCCGCGCGCTGAGTTTGAGCGGCAGGGCCTCCATCACGCCCGCGCCGCCCACCAGATGCGGCAGCGAGACGGTCACATCGCGCACGCCGGCGACTTCGGGCATGAGCGAACAGATGGTGAGGATGGCGCGGTGATCGTGGGCGATGGCATCTACGATGCGGGCGAGCGCGGCGCCGATGCCGTAGTAGGTCGCCCCCTTGCCCTCGATGATGGTATAAGCTGCGTGGCGCACCTCGTCATCAATCTGCGCGCGGATAGCCTCATCCAGGGCCACGTTGCGCAAATGCGCGAAATCATCCAGCGGCGAGCCGCCAATATCCACGATAGACCAGGTGAGCACTTCTGAATCGCCATGCTCGCCGATGACGTAGCCATGGACGTGCTGCGGATCCACACCCAGATGCGCGCCCAAGAGCGCCCGGAAGCGCGCCGTGTCGAGCGTCGTCCCCGATCCCATCACGCGCCGCGCCGGGACGCCGTGTTCGGCGGCGATCTGCGTTGCCAGATGGGTCATCACATCTACGGGATTGGTGGTGATGACAAGCAGCGCTTCCGGCGCGTGCGCCAGCACTTGCGGGATGATCTGCCGCAGGATGGCCGCATTGCGCTCCATGAGCTGCAAGCGCGTCTCGCCGGGCTTCTGGGCCACGCCCGCCGTGATGATGACGATCCCCGCACCCGCGAGATCGGCGTACTCGCCGGCAGCAACTTCCACCGGATGCACAAAGGGCACGGCATGTAGAATATCCGCCGCCTCTGCCTGCGCGCGCTTCTTGTTTACATCCACCAGCACCACATCGGTAGCCACGCCGCGCATCACAATGGCATACGCCGCCGTCGCGCCCACAAATCCACTGCCCACAATGCCAACTTTCATGGTGATACCTCCGTTTCCGCCTACGCCAGCTCCACCCACACGGCGTCATCTTCGATGCGCGTGGGGTAAGTTGGCAGCGCCTTCTCCGCCGAGACGGCGCCCATCAGCTTGCCGACTACGGGAGGCCAGGGGGACCATGCCTTCGCGTCGCCGGTTTCCAGATCGAAGGCGCTGCGGTGCAGCGGGCAGACGAGCGCCCCACCTTCGATTTTGGCGCGCTTGAGCGGCGCGCCCATGTGCGGACATTTGCTCTGCACAGCGTAAATCCGCCCGCCGTGATGGAGCAGCAAAACATCCTGTTCGCCAACGCGCACCACCGCGCGTGCGCCTTCTGGCAATTGTTCCAATGGCAACACTTTGGCCCAACTCATGAGAACCTCCTTGAAAATGCTTAAAGCGGAAGGCTGAAGGGTGAAAAACACTTCCGCCCCCTGCGCCCTCGCGTTATAGCGTATGCCGCAGATTGGGTAATGCTCTCACGCAAACCTCGAATTTATTCAATTGGCGTTTGCTTTACTCGGTATTGTAGGCGATATTGGAATTCCCGCAACCTGTTAAGCCCTCGCGGAACCAGTCCGGCGCCGGGCGCCCGCGCGTCCACCGAGCAAAGCGGCTTTTATCCTGCACATAGAAGTTGCGGTAGCTGGTTACAGCATCGCTGCATTTGTACTGCGCCGGCATGGCGATGGCAAAGGGCGTCAATCCCTGTTCGGGGAAAGTGACCCACTCCAGATGCTTCCGACACCAGAGAATCACCTCCCTGGATTTGTGTTCTTTGCCGTAGCGGAAGCGGTACTCATCCGCCAATGCCAGTGCGTGCGTCGCCAGCCAGAGAAAATTCTCGCGCGCAGCGCGCGTCCACACGCCGCAAGGATGGTTGTAGTGCGTCCAGCGATACGGCGCGACGCCATCCTCGAAGGCGGTGCAGAGCAACTGCGCCGATTCCAGCGGCATTTTGACCACGTGCTGGTCGCACTGCATCAGCGCCGCTGCGACGGGATCCTCGCTGAGCACGAAGATGTTCACGCCCCCGCCTCGCCTTCGAACAGCGCGCGCAACGCCGGTTCCAACGCAGGATAACGGAAATCGTAGCCGAGCGCCTGCAACCGCTGAGGAAGCGCGTTCTGCCCATCGAGCAGCACCGTCGCCATCTCACCCAAGAGCAGCCGCAGCGCGAAGGCGGGGGCGGGCAACCACGAGGGCCGCTTGAGCGCGCGTCCCAGCGCCCGCGAAAATTCCGTGTTGGTCGGCGGCGCGGGCGCCGTGAGGTTGAAGACGCCCTTGGCATCCTCGCGCTCCAACAGAAAGCGGATTGCCCCCGTCACATCGGCGATGTGGATCCACGGAAAGCGCTGCCGACCCTGCCCCAATGGCCCGCCCGCAAAGAAGCGAAATGGCAACGCCATGCGCGGCAACGCGCCGCCTGCGGTGCTCAGCACCACGCCCAGGCGGATGATCACCCGACGCACGCCCAACGCCTCGACGGGCGCGGTGGAGGCTTCCCAGGCCACCGCCACACGGCTGAGGAAGTCCGCGCCGGGGAGCGCGGCTTCGTCCAGCGGCTCATCTCCACGCGGCCCGTAGATGCCCACGGCAGAAGCCTGCACCAGGATACGCGGTTTGACTTGCGCGGCGGCGATGGCGGTGGACAGCGCCGCGCCGGCCTCCACGCGGCTGCGCTCGATGCAGGACTTCCTTGCTGCCGTCCACCGCCCGGCTGCAATGGATTCGCCCGCGAGATTGATCACGGCGTCCGCGTTCTCCAATGCAGTCTCCCAGCCGTTGGGCGTGCGCGCATCCCAGTGAATGACGCGCACGCCCGGTTCCCGGAATGTGACCCGGTCTGGGGTTCGGCTCAACACCATGAGACCATGCCCGGCGCGCGTCAGCTCCGCAACGAGCGCGCGCCCGATCAAACCTGTGCCGCCAGTAATCAGTATGTGCATGAAGCCTCCTGTAAATGTCCTTACTGTCAGTATACAGCGAAACTCGTGAAATGTCAATATTTTGCTTATCATTTGTATAGAAATGCTTGACATTTACCGGAGTTTGTGATAAAATTCAGGTAACTTGACAGTGTGAATTGGAAAAACTCACTGTGAACAGTAGTAATTCAAGTCAAATCAGGGTGAATGGGTAACTGTTCAGCGTTATCCCGTTTGCCACGATAAAAAGCGGCTAAAGCCGAAGATTTAGAGGGTGTTCTTCGCTGCCACGTTGCGCGCGGCAGCGAAGAACACATCTTCTAACCGGCTGCAACCCAAAATCTACGCCTTGTGATGGCAATCTGAACTGTTATGTGGATGGGGGATGTAAAAGATGGTTGAAGACACCGAACTCACGCGCGAGGGACATGCAATTTACAATATCGGCGCCGTCACACGGATGACGGAGATTCCGGTTGCGACGCTGCGCGCCTGGGAGCGGCGTTATGACTTCCCCCAACCTGTTCGCACTCCAGGCGGGCACCGGTTGTACACAGAAGAAGAAATCCAACGCTTGCAGTGGGTCAAAGCCCGGCTCGAAGAGGGCATGCAGGTGAGTCACGCTATTGAAGCGCTGCAAGCCCGCGAAAGCGCCCTCCAACGGCTAGAAGTTTCCGCCCCGCCGCCGGTAATCTCGCCCCCCATCATAGCAGTGCCTGGATCCGATAGTCCCTTGACGTTGTTGCGCGAGCGTCTGGAACAGGCGCTGCTCGCCAATCATCCCGACATTGCCGACCGGATTCTGGGCGAGGCGCTGGCGCTGTACTCGGTCGAAGATCTGATCTTTGGCATGATCGCGCCGGTGCTGCGGAATGTGGGTGAAGCCTGGGTGGAGGGGCGCGTGAGCATCGCCGCCGAACATCTGATCACCCAACACCTGCGACATCGGCTGGTGATGTGGCTCGAATCTGGCCCCCCGCCCTACAATGTGCCGCCTACCGTGTTGGCATGCGCGCCCGATGAGTGGCATGAGAGTAGTTTGCTGATGCTCGGCGTCTTGCTGCGCCGCCGCCGCTGGCCCATCATCTACCTGGGACAGGCGGTGCCGCTGCCGGATCTTGCTAACTTCGTCCAGCAAACTCATCCGCTCGCGGTAGTGCTCGTGGCGATGCGCGAGGAATCTGCCGCCACGCTTATCACCTGGCCCCATTGGCTGCCGGATGCGGCGAAGATCGGGCGCCCGCTAATCGCATTTGGCGGCAGGGTCTTTACAGAACACCCAGTCTGGCGCGAGCGGGTCCCCGGCGAATATCTGGGCGATGATCTGCACGAGGGCGTCGCCCATCTGGAGCACCTGCTGCAAACGCGAGTCTCATAGCGTTACAACACATCCACAGGGTCAATATCCACGCGCCAGCCGGGTGGCAAGGGGAAGCGCCGCAAAAATGCCGGGGGATCGAAGTGGCGCAGCAACACGTGCCAGCGATACCGCCCCCGCACGCGCGCGAAGAAGGCGGGCGCCGGCCCGATGAGATCGGTGCTTGGCAACCCGGCGCGCTTGAGCGCCTCGCGTAGTTCCGCGGCGAGCGCTCGCGCGGCTTCTTCCGCCTGGCGCGCATCGCTGTGCTGATAGAGCAGCCGCGCCAGCCGCATGTACGGCGGATAGCCGGCGGCCTCGCGGAAAGCCAGCTCGCGCCGCGCGAAGCCAATCGCATCATGGACGGCGGCGTACTGGATGGCGTAGTGGTCGGGATGGTAGGTCTGGAGGATGGTGCGCCCGCCCAACAGCCCGCGCCCCGCGCGCCCGGCGACTTGCGCTAACAGCTGGAACGTCCGCTCCGCCGCGCGAAAATCCGGCAGGAACAGCCCCACATCCGCCGAGATGATGCCCACCACCGTCACCGCTGGCAGATCGAGGCCCCGCGCCACCATCTGTGTACCGATGAGAATATCCGCTTGTCCTGTAGCGAAGCGCGTGAGCAGTTGCGTGTGCGCGGCGTGGCTGCGCGCCACATCCCGATCCCAGCGCAACAGCCGCGCCGAGGGCCATTGCGCAGCCACGTGCTCTTCTAACCCTGCGGTCCCAAGACCAAAGGCGCGCACGCGCGCCGAGCCGCACGCCGGGCAGCGCGCCGGCATCGGCGTGTGAAAGCCGCAATGATGGCAGGTGAGGCTTTCGATGCCGCGATGGAAGGTCAGCGGAATGTCACAGCGGGGGCATTGCGCCACCCAGCCGCAGTCGCGGCAGAAGACGTGCGTTGCCGTGCCGCGCCGGTTGAGGAAGAGGATGGCTTGCTCGCGCCGCGCCAATGCCTGATCCACACTCTCTTGCAGCACGCGGCTGAAGATGGAGCGATTCCCCGCCTTAAGCTCGGCGCGCATATCCACGAGCTGCACGGGCGGCAAGGCGATGGTGCAGGCTTGCGGCGCCTCCTCCAGCGGTCGGTAGCGGCTCTGCGGAAGATGGAGCTGCGCTTGCCAATCGGCGAGGCGCTGCTGATGGCCCAGAATGCGGCGCGGCATCTGCAATAGCCGATAGCGCCCTTCGAGCGCGTGGGAGTATGCCTCCAGCGAGGGCGTAGCGCTGCCGAGCAGAAGCTGTGCGCCGGTCAGCTGCGCCAGCTTCTCCGCTGCCTCGCGGGTGTGGTACATGGGCGGCTGGCTCTGCTTGTAGCTGCTGTCCTCCTCTTCATCCAGCACGATGAGGCCCAGACGTGGGAAGGGCGTGAACAGCGCCGAGCGCGCTCCCACGAGCACCTGCAATTCCCCACTGCGCGCCCGCCGCCACGTGTCGTAACGCTCGCCTTCGGTCATGGCGCTGTGCCAGACGCCCACTTTGCCGGGGAAGCGCAGCACAAAGCGGCGCACGGTTTGTGGCGTGAGGCTGATCTCCGGCACGAGGATGAGCGCCTGCCGGCCCTGCGCCAGTACGCGCTCGGTGGCCCGCAGATAGATTTCGGTCTTGCCGGAGCCGGTCACGCCGAGGAGCAGCGTGGGCGCAGGCAGAGCCGTTTCCAGCGCCGCCGCGAGCGCATCCCACACCTGCTGCTGATCGGAGAGCAGCGTGGGCGCGGTTGCGGGGATGAAGATCATATCGGTGAGGGGATCGCGCACCAGCTCCGCGCTGCTGAAGGCGAGCAGGCCCCGGCTCTGCAGCGTCTTGAGCTGTGGCATCTGCGCGCCGGTCTCGGCGCGGATGACCTCGACTTCGACCGGGCCGGCTTCGCGCTCAAGGAATTCCAGGATGCCGAGATAGCGCTCGGTCTGGCGCACGCCCTTGAGCGCGACGGGCCATGCCTCGCGGGGTTGCAGCAGCGCGACGAGCTGCACCACACGCGGTTGTACCTGTGGCAACGTCTGCGCGCGCTCCACCTGGATGTAGCCCTTCCGCTGAAGCCACGTCATGGCTCGCTGCCAGTTTTTGCCGCGCAACGCGGTATTGATCTGCTCGCGCCGCAGCGGGCCGCGCGCGAGCAACAGCTCCAGCAGGGTGTGCGCGTGCGGCGGCAAATCGGGAGGCAGCGCCGCGACCAGCGGCGTGAGGCGTAGCAGCTTCTTGGGGCGCAGACCCGGCGGCAGCATGGCTTTGACGCAGGTGTGGAGCGGGGTCAGCGTCTCCGTGCTCATCCAGCGGGCCAGATCGAGCAGCGCGGAGGTGAGCACCGGCTCTGGATCGAGCACGCTTTCCAGCGGGCGCGGATTGGGGACGGCGGGATGTGGCGCGAGCGCCATCACTACGCCCGGCAGCCGCCGCTCGCGGAAAGGCACGATCACCATCATTCCCGGCTGGATTTGCGCTTGCAACGCCGGTGGAATGACGTAATCGAAGAAGGGCGACGCCTGCGCTTGAATGGGTAGAAAGACGAGTACCTGGGCAAACATGAGCGTTCACGGGGGATTGTCTACAATTTGATCCAGCGTCTCTTGCCCGAAGGGTGTGCCCGGCGCGACGCCCTTGATGGACACCAGCGTGCCAATCGGCGCCCACTCGAAGAGCGCCTGCGCATCTCCCACATTCAGAATGATGCAGCCGAAGGAGGCGGGCCAGCCAAGCACGCCCCGCGAGAGGCGGTAGCCGCCGCGCGTGATGGGCAATTCGTGGATGCCATTGTAGAAATCCGGCCCCTCTTTGTAGATGCCCATGAAATAGGGCATATCCAGGCTCCACCGTTGGGCGTAGGCGAGTTCTTGCTTGGTTAGAATTTGGAACAGCCCGGCGATGGTGGGCGTGCGCGACATGCCGCTGGAGACGGTGAACTCGAAGTGCAGTTCGCCATCCTGGTAGGCGCGCAGTTTCTGCTCGGGCAGGACGATTTCGATGCGTTTGCCGGGAACGACGGGTTCTGGAATCAGCACATCTATCGAGGGGATGACGAGCTGCTGCCCGATCCACAAACTGCTGGAAATCACATCGGGGTTGGCTTCGACAAGACGCCACAGGGGGAAGCCAAAACTGTAGGCGATATCGAACATGTTGTCGCCCGGTCGGACGGTGTACACTTTTTCGGGGTGGCGGATGCGCGCCCTGGCGTGATCTTCACCCGCTTCGAGCGCCGCCAGCGTGTGGGTGAGGGTTTCGCTGACATCGAGCAGGCGCTCCTCGCCCAATTGCGGGGCGAGGGATTCCAGCCAGGCGCGCACCGGTTCGGCTTCGATATGCAGTGTGATGCGCGGCGGCGCAGTCTCGGTCCGAAGCGTGAGCCATTCGGCAATTTGCGCGGGGGCAGCCTCGAAGTCGCCGCGATAGTCGGTCACGGGATCGTCTGCCACAAGGGTGAACGGCCTGGCGAGCAGCATTGCCGCGCGGGAGTAGGCAGGTTCGGGCGATTCCAGGCGCGGCGGGAGGGAGCGCAATGGCAGATGCAGCTCCGTCTCGCCGTGGCGCAGGGCCGCCAGCAGCGCCGCGCTCGCCGTCGCTGCATCGAGCTCCTGTCCCGGCTGTCCTGGCGCGCCCACGGCGCCGGATGGCCCGATGGCGAGCGTCGCATCCACGGGGGCGCGGTACACGGCTTTGGCGATGGTTTCCACAGCGAGGGCGGCTTTGGCCGGATCGGCGGCGATAGCGACGACCGGCACATCCTGCCCCGCGTGGCGCACGCGCCACGCGGCTTGCAGGCGCGCGAGCCAGGTCTCCTCGCGGGCCACCTGGAAGGCGGCGGCGACGGTCGCGGGGATGTCATATTGCTGTCCCAGCGCGGCCCAGCTGAAGCGCCAGATCCCCTCGCCGGCGTGCACGGTGATGCCCTCGGCGTGTGGATCAGGCAATGCGCGGTGCAGCGCTGCCTCGGCTTCCGGCGTGGTCATGCCGCCCACGTCAAGCCCGTTCACGGTGACGCCAGGGAAAATGCGGTCGGTGTGCTGTTGGTCATAGGCGAACGCGGCGCCGGCAAGCAGCAGAATGCTGATGGCTAGTAAAATCCCCATCCAACGTAAAGCAGAGCGCATTCCATACTCCTGATGCTAGTGAGCCGTGAGAAGTTCGTAGTAAGCGGTAAAGAAACGGCCTTTCTTGACCGAAGACCGGCGACGGATGACCGATGCCGCGCAGGAAAAGCCCTGTCTGCGATCAGCGGTCTGTTTCAAAACCAGTTCCATGTAGCAACTTGATCCGAGTTATCTTCAACCTTTCTTTACAGGCTGGCGAATGATCGTCTTGAGTTTTTCCGGCGCGGTTTTGCGCGGATCGCCCAGGTAGATTTCGTGATGCTTGCCGTGCCGCTCGCAGCCCTGTTCGGCGATGAAGGCGTGCAGATCGGCTATCGTGGGAGCTTCATCGCTATATGCGCCTAGATACATGATCTGCGCCGCCAGCCCTTCCTCGTACACCTCGAAACGCACCTCATCCAGGCGCGCGGGGTTCTTCTTGCGGCGCACCTCCTCGCGGGCTGCAGCGACCATTTCGGCGGTGATCCATTCCGGCTGGAGGATCATCATTGTCCAGTGCCAGGCGTCTTTGTCCTCCAGGCTGAACTGCGCCATATCGGGCGTCCACCACAGCCCTTCGAGCGGCATCACACTGTAATCTTTCTCCAGCGTTTTCTTACAGGCGAATTTGAGCGTGTAGGAGAGCGCGTAGAGCGTCTCCACCGCCGCTTGATACGCCGGGTTGTTGTTGGGATTGCCCTGCCCGTCGAGCATCAGGTAGCGCAACGGCGGCACTTCCACCAGCTCGTAACGCTTGGGCGGATTATAAAGAAAGGCCAGGTCTTTTTTGAGGTCTACTTTATCCATTGTGTATTCCTTCAAATCGGGTGATGGGTGATGGGGACACACCCATTACCCATCACCCATTTCCTACAAGGGCCAAATCCACGGTACGAGCAGCAATGCCACCAGGTAGAAGGCAATCGTGAGCGGCGTGCCGATTTTGACGAAGTCGAAGAAGCGGTAGCGCCCCGGCCCGTAGACGATAAGGCAGGCGGGTTCGAGCGGGGTGATGAAGGAGCAGCTCGCCCCGGCGGCGATCATCACCGCGAAGGTGCGTGGGTTCAAGCCCAATAGGATAGCCGTCTCCAACGCCACCGGTAGCACGACCGCCGCTGCCGCCTGGTTCGACATCGGCTGGGTGAGGATCATCGTCAGCGCGAAGAAAGCCGTGAGCAACCACAGTGGATTGGCGTTGGGCAACCAGGCGACGAGCTGCGCCGCCAGGTAATCCGCTGCGCCGCTTTGCTGCATCGCTACGCCTAGCGCCAACATGCTGCCGATGACGATGATGGCTTTCCACTCGACTGCGCGATAGGCTTCTTCGGGCGTAATAGTACGGGTGATGAAGACGAGCAGCACGCCGGCTACCGCTGCAACCGCCAGCGGCACGATTTCGAGCGCGGCCATCGCCAGCACCAGCACAAAGGCGCCGATGGCGATGGGCGCGCGGCGCTGGTTCGGGCTTTCGTGTTCCACTGCGCCGACGAGATGGAAGGTGTTATCCTCATCCATGCTGGCGAGGTTGGCGCGGGCGCCTTGCACCAGCAGCTGATCGCCGACCTGTAAGCGCACCTGGCTCAGCTTGCGGAAAATGCTCCGCCCGCGCCGGTTGACGCCGAGCACTTGCACGCCATAGCGTTGGCGGAAGCGTAGCGTCTTCAGCGTCCGCCCGATGAGGGGGGAGCCGGGCAGCAGCAACACTTCGGCCAGCTGCACGTTTTCGTTCTGCAGGCGTGGGTCAGATAGTTTGATGTCGGATTTGAAGCCCATGCCGTTGACATTGCGGATCTTGAGCAGCTGATCGCGTGGGCCTTCGACGAGCAGCTCATCGCCAGCCTCCAGACGCAGGTCGGCTTGCGGCGCCAGATAGCGGTTGCGTTCGCGCACGACTCGCAGCACGGCCAGATCCATATCCTGGCCCAGGGCCGCTTCTGCCAGCGTCTTCCCCACCAAGGGCGATTCGGGCAGCAGGACGACTTCTGCCAGATAGGGGCGGATGCCAAAGGGCGCATCATCGTGTGTGTCGCTATCGCGGACGGGGATGAGGCGTTGGCCGATAAAGACCATATAGGCGAGGCCCATCAGCGCCAGAGGCAGCCCCACCGGCGTGAGTTCGAACATGCGCAGCGGCGGCAATCCGTATTGCGTCATCAAGCCGCTGACGACAATGTTGGTGGACGTACCGACCAGCGTCAGCGAGCTGGCGAGGATGGAGGCGAAAGCCAGCGGCATGAGCAGTTTCGCCGGGCTGATGCGCAGCCGCCGGGCCAATCCCAGCACGATGGGCGCGAGGAAAGCGGTGGTGGCGGTGTTGCTGATGAAGGCGCTCAACGTCGTCGCCACGCCCATGATAACGGCCATCGCGCGGGTGGTGGTATTGCCGGTGAGACGCAGTAGCCATCTGCCGGCGATTTCTACCATGCCTGTGCGCACCAGGGCCGCGGTCAGCACGAGCAGACCGAAGATCATCACCACCGTGTCGCTGCCAAATCCGGCGAAGGCTTGCGCTGGCGAAAGCAACCCGGTGAACACCAGAATCAGCACCAGGAGCAGCGCAATGACATCCGTCGGCAGCCGTTCAAATGAAAAGAGCAGCACCGCCAGGCCAACGACGCCAAGGGTGAGACCGATTTCGAGGGTCATAGGTTGCTCCTTGCTGCTTGAGAGAAAGTAACGGGTAAGGGGAAACAGGTAATGGGTAGCGGGAAACTAAGCTTCCATTACTCATCACCCATTACCCATCACCTATTACCCCATTACGTTATGCATCACCACTGAAAGTGGGTAGTGGTAACAAGTAAGTGATGGTATCATAAGCCTAAAAAACTGGAGGAGCA
>CAZDSF010000033.1:23236-40668 GCA_964508025.1 uncultured Anaerolineales bacterium | reverse complement strand
AACCCCTGGCCTCTACAGTGCGATTGTAGCGCTCTCCCAGCTGAGCTACATCCCCTGACCTTTGCAAGCGAGATTATACCACAATCGTTTGAAGTGACAAGCTCACAGTTCTTCCCCAAAACGCCCACGGAAGCGCAGGAAAAAAGCATATCCCAGCACCAGCACCAGCAGGGCTGTGACCGCCGTGCGCGCCAGAAAATCCCACGTGGTCAATCGCCCATAGTAAACCAAGTCTTGATAGGTGTTGATAATCGAAGCCATCGGATTCAGCCAGAACAGCAACCGGCGCGGCGAGAATTGCACCCCCAACACCGTCGCTGCATCCGCCACCTGCTGCACCGAATACCAGATCGGCGTGAGGAAGAACCACGCCAGAATGCCCACATCCATGACCATGTGCGTGTCACGGTAAAAGACTTCCAGGGTCGAAAGAAATAGCACGATGCCGACGGTAAAACACGTCTGCACCAGAATGGGCAACGGCAGCAACAACACCCACGCGCTCAACTGCACCCCGGAGAGCGCCGCCAGCAAAAATAGCACGGGCAGGCTGATGATGAAATTCACCAGCCCCGAAAGCACAGTCGCAATAGGTAGAATCTCGCGGGGGAAGTAAACCTTCTTGATCAGATGTGCGTTGCCGGAGACGCTAAACAGCCCTCCCATCACCGCACCGGAGAAGTAGTTCCACGGCAGCAACCCGCTGAGCACGAAGATGTGAAAATCTCGCATCGGCGAACGCTGCATCACGTTGAAGACAAACGTGAAGACCAGCATCATCAGCAGTGGATTGAGCCATGACCAGAGGACGCCCAACAGCGAGTTCTTATACCGTACCTTGAGGTCGCGTACTATCAAATTGTAAATCAGCTCACGAAACTGCCAGAGTTCCTTGATCGCTTTAAGCATCATGCTGCCCTTGCTCCTCCAGCTTGAGCTCCACTTTCCGCAGTCGGTAGAGTGTCTCCTCCATAATCTTGCGGTTCGAGGACACCAGATCCGCCAGCAGCCCAATCAACCAGATCTGGAACCCCACAATGAGCAGCACCGCCATCAGAATGAGCGATTGCACATGCCCCGCGCTGCCCACGGTGAAGTAGAAGTACAGGAACCGTAGCCCCAACGCCATCCCAGAGATGACGAACAGAGTTCCCAGCCACAAGAAAACCCGCAGCGGCTGATACATGGTGTACGCGCGCAGGATCGTGCTGGTGGAATGGGTGATAAAATGTGCGAGGTTTTTCATCAGCCGCGAGGGGCGGGTGACAGGGTTGACGCCGATGGGCACGTAGACGACGGCAAGCCGCTCCGCCCCCGCCTGAATGAGCGTTTCCAGCGTGTAAGAATAACTCCCCAGCACCAAAACCCGCAGCGCCGCCTCCCGGCTCAGCGCGCGGAAGCCGCTCGTGGCATCCTGCACGGGCGCGCCAGAAGCCTGGCTTACTACCCAGCTCCCCAACAGCTGCAGGCGGCGCTTGAACGGCGAAAAATACGGATGCTGCGCCAGCTGGCGGTCGCCTATCGTCATATCGGCGCGTCCCTCCAGAATCGGCTGCGCCAGCCGGGGAATATCCGCCGCCTGATACTGATTGTCGGCATCGGTATTGACGATGACATCGGCGCCGGCTGCCAGCGCGGCCTGTATCCCGGTGACGAAAGCTCTCGCCAGACCTCGATTGCGCGTGTGCCGCACAACGTGATGCACACCCAACGCGCGGGCAACCTCGGCGGTACCATCGGCGCTGCCGTCATCTATCACCAGGTATTCAACCACATCCGCGCCCGGAATCTCGCGCGGCAAAGCCTGCACCGTCTCCGGTAGGGAATCGCGCTCGTTGTAACACGGAATCTGAATAATGACTTTGACCGTTTTCTCGCTCACGACCGGCATTATAACATCGGGAGGCGGGATGACAAAGCCCGCGTGTGGTTGTTGGCGCCGCCTTTGCGATTATAATAACGCCAGTTGCCCGCTGGCAGCCGAGCTTATGGATAAGGGAAATCGTATGAATCGTCATCAATGCCGACGTTTCCTGCTGGGCCTGGCGCTGCTCGTCGCCTTCGCGCTGCGCTTGACCCGCCTGGGTGCGCAGAACATCTGGTGGGATGAGGGCCTCTCCGTCGTCGCCGCCCGCATGTCCTTCACCGAAGCGACGCTCTGGACCGCCGCCGACGTCCACCCGCCGTTGTACTTCTGGCTGCTATGGCTCTGGGCGCGCGTCAGCGGTGAAACGGAATTCGCCTTCCGCTTCATCACCGTGCTGGAAGCCTGCCTCACGCTGCCCGTCACCTACATCCTGGCGCAACGGCTCTCGCGCTCCACCGCTGTAGGCGTGGGCGCTGCCTGGCTGCTGGCGCTCTCGCGCTTCCACGTGTGGTGGTCGCAGGAAATGCGGATGTACATCCTCGCGGGGCTGTGCGCCATGCTCTCGCTCTATTTCACCGCGCGATTAGCCGAAGGTGAGACCACGCGCCGCACCAGCATCGGTTGGATTCTGGCGACCACCGGCGCGCTGCTCACCGTCTACTCCTCCATCGTACTCGTGCCCATCGAGAACCTCACGCTGTTGCTTGCCGGACTCCGCCGCGAGCATCGCTGGCGCTTCTGGGGCCGCTGGATCGCTATCCAGGCGGGTGTGCTGCCCTTCGTCCTCCCCTGGATGGCGTTGGCCCTGCCGCGAATGCGCTCCTGGTCGGTGGTGCAGGAACCGGCAGCGCTGCACTTCGTCTTGGAGCTCAACGCCGTACTGGTAACGTTGGGCATCTCCACCGATGTGGGCCGCTACCGCCTGCCCGCCCTGCTCATAGTGGGCGCGCTCCTCGTGGGCGTCGCGCTCCTGCTGCGCCGCACAAGCGACCGCACCCGCGCCGCATGGAGCCTGGCATTGCTCGGCAGCAGCGTGCTGCTCATGCCGCTCATCATCTGGGCGCTCTCGCAGCCGCGCGCACTCTTCTACAACCCGCGTGTGGAGGCGCGCTATCTGCTCCCCCTGGCCCCTGCCTTCTACGCGCTCCTGGCGTGGGCGCTTTCTGGCTGGCTGCGCACACGCCGGCTGCGCCCTATGGGGCTGCTGCTCTGCGCCGGACTCGCAGGCATGATGCTCTGGGCGCTGCCGCAACACTTCAGCCCACGCTATTTGCGCGATTACGACCTCACGCTCAGCCGCATCATCTGGATGCACGCGCAACCCGGCGATGCGCTCGCGCTCGTCTCCGGGGATCGCTACCCTATATTCACCCTGAGCTACGACCGCGCTCCTGCGCCAGAGAATCGCCCGGCGATCTATCGGCTGCCCCAAAGCCCGCCGCCGCTCACCGCAGAATCCGCCGCCGCCGAGCTGGGCGCGCTTGCGGCGCAATATCCGCGCCTTTGGCTGGTGCAGCTCGAGCGCAGCCTCGAAGACCCCGAAAATCACGCCGAAACCTGGCTCGCGGCGCACTACACGCGCGTTCTGCACTACGATTTTGGCTACAATGCGCTCAGCCTCTTCGCTGCTGTGGATGAAGAAGCGCTCGTCCCGCGCTGGAACATACCCCCGCAGCATCCGCTCGAACGCGAGCTGGGCGCGGGCGTGACGCTGCTCGGCTACGACCTGCCCACCTCTGAGTTCCGCCCATTGGATGTGGTGCGTCTGGGACTCTACCTGCACGCCAGCGCGCCCGCCAGCTCCACTGTGGCGCTGCGCGGCGCAGATGGGCGCATCGTGGATCGCGTCGCCGTCGCTGCCGCGCCCACGCCCGCCGGCGTCGCGCGCTATCACCAGGCGCGTTTCACCATCCAACCGACCACGCCCGCGCAAACGTACAGCTTCGAGATCAGCGCGCCCGGCGGCGAAACGTTCCGCTTCGGGCAGCTGCGCGTCACCCACACCCAGCGCCCGCCCAACCTCGCTCGCATCCCACACCGGCTAGAGACGACCGTCGGCGAAGCGCAACTGCTCGGCTATCGGCTGGAAGGCGCGCGGCGCGGCGATCCACCCACCGCGCGACCGGGAGAGACGCTGCGCCTCACGCTGTACTGGCAGGCCGATGCGCCCATCACCGAGAGCTACACCGTCTTCACCCATCTGCTCGGCACGGCGTACAATCCCGTCACCCAGGGGCCGCTCTGGGCGCAACATGATCAAATTCCGCTGGCCGGCGCCTATCCTACCCAGAACTGGCTGCCAGGCATCCCCCTGGCGGACACCTACACACTCGCCATCCCGGCAGAGACGCCGCCAGGCGACTACCAGCTGCTCACGGGCATGTACCGCACCGACAATAGCGAGCGCGTCCCCGTGTCCGGCGAGGGCGCCGCCCCCAGCGCGGGAAACATCCTGCTCACCGTCATCCGCATCCAACCGTAAGCCGCAGATTGACGGAAGACCGGGGCGACCAGCACATTCCGCACCTGAAGAAACAAAAACGACCGGCGTTATGCCGGTCGTTTTCATTTGTGCTTGCTATTCCGTCTCTTCCGCCGAAATCACCTGCACATCCGCCACAGGGAAGCGGAAACGCTCGCGCTCGCGGCGCGGGCCATCAGGGGGAATCTCAATGATGAGTTCTGCCTTGAGCGCATCCCAATCCACCACCCGCCCGATGCCTTCTGGCGTGCGCACGCGCGCCTTGCGCTTGGGGAAATCTTTGGCGGAATCCAGATAGACCTGGTGCTCATACGCCAGGCAGCAACGCAGCCGCCCGCACATGCCGGTAATATCGGTGGGCGCCATGGAGATAGATTGATCCTTCGCCATGCGGATAGAGACCGTGTGGAAATCATCGAGGAAGCGCGCGCAACACCGATGCTCGCCACACACGCCATAGCCGTCAAGCAGTTTGGCGTGATCTCGCGGCCCGATGATGCGCAGATCCACACGGCAGCGCAGGCGGGGTCCCAATCGTCGCCGCAACGCATTCTGATCGTTGCCCGAAAGCGTCCCGACGCAAAAAACGACCGCCTTTTCCCCATCGAGGGTGAACTCCACCTCGACAGCCTTGACTTCTTTGAGATCCAGCGCCTTGATCTCCTCGGCGGTGATCGCCGCCGCCCGCTCTCCGCGCTCTTGCAAGTGTTGGCGGCGCGCCATATCCAGCCCGCTCGCGCGGCGCAGCACCGGACGCAACACCTCTTCTCCACAATTCTGGCACGCTGGCGGCAGATTTGCCGTCACCACCTGCCCCACCTGCAAACCATGCACAGTTTCCACCACCACCCAATCGCGCGCCGCCAGCGCCAATTCCGACGGCGCAGTAAAATGATACGCTTTGCCCACCGGCTGGAACTGCACAGCAACCACCACAGTCGATACAGTGGGGCCCGCTGCGGGCGCATCAGCCTCAAGTTTTACGGTTTCCATCACTATCCTAGAACTCCCACTGAACTATGTCGCATCTCCGTAGCCTTGTCCGCTCTCACTATACTTCACAACCCTCACAAAGCAACTAAGCTTCCAGGTCGCTGTTCAACGTTGCATCACCAAACGTCAATTCCGGGCTGAAGCCCTCTAAAAGGTGTGTTTTTGGCTGCCGCGCTGCGCGCGGCAGCCAAAAACACACTCTAAATCTTCGGCTTTAGCCGCTTTTTGTCGTGGCAAACGGGTAATGCGGAACAGTTACGCTGCCAGAGCATCTTGACGCCTCGTCAATTCAAGTACAATAGGGGAATGCAACACATATTCTGGGTTCTCGATAGACTGCTGGCCGGACGCCCGGGGCCAACTGTGGCGCCGTGGGATCCGACGGAGCTATACGCGGGCGGCATTCGCGCCATCATCTCCCTCGCCGCCGATGACCTGCCCGATGACCTCACCCCGCAAGGTTTCAACCACTATCGGGCGAAGTTCCCCTCACTGCTGTTGACCTCGCGCGGCCTGCAACGCGCCTTCATCTACGAAGCGCTCAAGGTCTGGGCTTTCATAGATGCGCAGCTTGCTGTCGGAAATCCCACCCTCGTGCATTGCTACGTCGGCAGAGATCGCACGGGCGCAATTCTTGCCGGCTACCTGGTGACGTATAAGGGTCTGACGCCCGACGAAGCCATTGCCCGCGTGCGCGCCGTGCGTCCCGCCGCCATGGAAGCCGAAGGCTACGCGGCGGCGGTGCACTTGCTTCAGCCCGGCGTCCTCCCCGATCCCCGCACATTGTTGTGAGGCGTAATACGTACTGCGCGAAACGTAAGAAGCCTCACACTTCACGCAGCACGTTATAGTCATACCCTCTGCGTTGCACTCTGCCTTCAGGGAACAGGCGCGGAATTTCAATCGCCAGGCAGCGATCCTGCACGAAGGGAATGCCCGCCGCCTCTGCCAACGCCCGCGCCGTCTCGTTCACGATCCCCAGCTGCAACCAGATCAACTGCACATCGCCGCGCGCCTTGCGTCGCGCAATCGCCTCTTCCACCACCGCCAACGCATCCTCCGAGGGACGAAAAACATCCACAATGTCAATCGCGTCGGGGATGTCAAGCAGGCTGCGATAGCAACGCCGCTCCAGTATTTCCTCGGCGTGGGGATTCACCGGAATCACCTTGAAGCCCTCGGTGAGCAGATAGACGGGCACGCGATGCGCTGCCTTGGTGGGATTGGTGGACATGCCTACCACCGCCACGGTGTTCAATGCCTCCAGAAAGCTGTGTAATTCAGCGTCGTTCAACATGGTTTCCTCCTTAAGCGTAGTGAGCAGAGAGCAGGTGATTACAGTATAACTCAGATGCCCCTTTCAATCAACCAAATCAGGGCTATCGCATTTGGGAAACACTTCCTATCGCGATCCCTTTTTTGCCGCTGAAGCGGCTTTTTGAGAAAGGTTTTTTGTGGCAGGGCTTCGCCCTGCCACAAAAAACCTCTTTCTACCCCTGGCCTTTAGGCCCTATGGCTGCCCAAGGGGTCAAATGCGATAGCCCTGTCAACCAAATTGACAAAACTGCTGGCTTGGGCTACAGTAATGACAGTGCGACCAGACGACTGAAGACTATCCGACTATTCTAGAAGGAGCAAATGATGACCCAACGTACCGTTCTTTCGCGCAGTGAAGTCCCAGAAAAATACACCTGGAACGCGCCCAGCGTTTTCCCCTCCCGCGAAGCCTGGGACACAGAGTTCGGCGCCGCGATGGCGAGCATCCCGGCCTTTGGAGCTTTTCAGGGACGGCTTGCCGAAGGGCCGGCCGTGCTGCTGGAGGCGTTGACGGCTTTCGATGCGCTATTCCGGCGGGTGGGCAAGCTCTACTTCTATGCCTCTATGGAACACGCAGTGGATATGAACGATGTCTGGGCTGCCGCCGCCGAGAGCCGTTCACAAGGGCTGATGGGCCAGACCATGGCAACCATTGCCTTTCTCAACCCCGAATTGCTGGCTATCGGCGAGGAGACGTTGCGCGCGTGGATTGAGCAGGAGCCGCGCCTCGCCTACACAGCACATTATCTCCACGACCTGTTCCGCCAGCAAGCGCACGTGCGCTCCGCCGAGGTGGAGGCGCTACTGGGCATGTTGCTGGATCCCTTCGGCGGCGCGGAGAACACCGCCGGCATGTTGACCAACGCCGATTTCCAGTTCGAGCCGGCGCTTGCCAGCGATGGCAGCGAGATCCCCCTCACGCAAGGAACGCTGGGTAAAATCCTGAGCAGCGCCGACCGGGAGGCCCGCCGCACGGCTTGGGAGCACTACAGCGATCGCTATCTGGCGTTCAAAAACACCCTGGCAGCGAGCCTCGCCACCTCGCTCAAGCAGAACGTTTTCATGATGCGCGCGCGCAATTACGAATCCACACTCCAGGCTGCGCTCTTCGCTCACAACATTCCCGAAACCGTGTTCCACAACCTCATCGAAACCTTCCGCAAGCATCTGCCCACGTGGCATCGCTACTGGGCGCTGCGCCGCAAGGCGCTTGGCGTGGAGACGCTGCATCCCTACGACATTTGGGCGCCGCTACAAACGACCCAGCTGCCGGCGATCCCTTACGAGCAAGCAGTGACGTGGATCTGCAAGGGACTGGCGCCAATGGGCGCGGACTACGTGGAGACCGTGCGGCGCGGCTGCGCCGAAGAACGCTGGGTGGATGTGTGCCCCAATCAAGGAAAACGCGCGGGCGCCTTCTCCTTTGGCTGGCCCGGCACCCACCCCTTCATCATGATGAGCTACAACGAAGACCTCTTCAGCCTGAGCACGCTGGCGCACGAACTGGGCCATTCTATGCACTCGCTCCTAACCTGGAAGACGCAGCCCGTCCTCTACGCGCAATACTCCATGTTCGTGGCAGAAGTAGCCTCGAACTTCCACCAGGCTCTCGTCCGCGATCATCTGTTGCGCGCGCAGCCGGATGCCGCGTTCCAGATCGGGCTGATCGAGGAGGCAATGTCCAACTTCCACCGCTACTTCTTCATCATGCCCACGCTGGCGCGCTTCGAGCTGGAGACGCACCGGCGCGTGGAGCAGGGGAAGGGCCTCACGGCGGGGGATATGATCGCACTGATGGCGGATCTCTTCGCAGAAGGCTATGGCGACGAGATGCATGTAGACCGCGAGCGCGTGGGCATCACCTGGGCCACCTTCGGGCACCTGTACGTGGACTATTACGTCTTCCAGTACGCCACCGGCATCTCTGGCGCGCACGCGCTGGCGCGCAAAGTGCTGGATGAGGGCGCGCCTGCCGTGGAACGCTACACGCAATTCCTCAAAACCGGCAGCGCGTTGTATCCGCTGGATGCGCTGAAGCTGGCAGGCGTGGATTTAACCACACCGGAAGCGGTTGAAGTCACCTTTGGCATTTTGGCGGATATGGTGACGCGCCTGGAGCAATTGCTAGGATAGGGGTCTGGGCTTGAGAGGCTGATGAACGCACTTACCCTGCTGTCCTGGAATGTGAACGGCCTGCGGGCAGCGGCGCGCAAGGGCTTTGTGCCGTGGTTCCGGCAAGCTGCGCCGGATGTGCTCTGTATGCAGGAGACCCGCGTCGAAGAAGCCGATCTACCGCCGGATATCGCTCACCTGCCCGGCTATCATGGCTACTGGCACGCCGCGCAGACCCGCAAGGGCTACAGCGGCACAGGCTTGCTGACGCGCATTCCGCCGTTGGAGGTGCAGACGGGGCTGGGGATTCCCGAATTCGATCAGGAGGGGCGCACGCAGATCGCCCGCTACGAGACCTTCACGCTGCTCAACTGCTACTTTCCCAACGGGCGGCGCGATCAACAGCGCGTGGACTTCAAGCTGGCTTTCTACGCAGCTTTTCTGGAGCGCTGCGAGGCGTTGCGCCGCGCGGGGCAGGCGGTGATCTTCTGTGGGGATGTGAACACCGCCCACCGCCCCATTGATCTCACTCATCCAGGCCCCAATCGCAATGCGTCGGGCTTTCTGCCGGAGGAGCGCGCCTGGATGGATCGCTTCATCGCAGCGGGCTATGTGGACACTTTCCGCCATTTCCACCCCGATGCGCCGGCGCAGTACACCTGGTGGTCGCAGGCCACCCGCGCCCGCGAGCGCAACGTCGGCTGGCGCATTGACTACTTCTTCGTCGCAGCGGAAGTTTTGCCCAGAGTGCGCGACGCCTTCATCCTGCCCGAGGTCATGGGCAGCGACCATTGCCCGGTGGGAATCGTCTTTGAAGGCTGAAGGATGAAGGATGAAGGATGAAGGCTGAAGGATGAAAAACACCCTCACAAGCTCGCCTTTTCGCTAGCATTTCCAGGAGGTTGATAATGGAATTTGCAGGACAAGTCGTGATGATTACCGGCGCGGCGGGGAATCTGGGGCAAGCTGTGGCGCGCGCTTTCAAAGCGCACGGGGCACAGTTGGCGCTGTTCGACCGCCAGGAAGGGCGGCTGGCGCAGATATTCCCGGAATGGCGTGAAACGCCCGACGTGGCCTTCATCGCGCCCATCGAGCTGACATCGCCCGAAGCTGTCGAAGTCGGCGTGCAGCAGGCGCTCGCGCGTTTCGGGCGCGTGGATGTGGTGGTAAACGCGGCGGGCGGCTTCACCTATGGGCCGGCCCTGCACGAAACGCCAATCGAGGTCTTGGAGCACATGTTCGACATCAACGTGCGCGCCACCTTCCTGGTCTGTCGCGCCGTCATTCCGGCGATGTTGGCGCAAGGCGGCGGGCGAATCATCAACGTCGGCTCGCGGGCGTCGCTACAGGGCGGCGCCAATGTGACCCCCTACAGCATTGCCAAGAGCGGCGTGCTGCGCCTCACCGAAAGCCTCGCCGCCGAGCTCAAGGATCGGGGCATCCACGTAAACTGCATCCTGCCGGGCATCATTGATACGCCCCAAAATCGCGCGGCAATGCCCAAAGCGGATTTCAGCAAGTGGGTCGCGCCCGATTCCCTGGCAGAGGTCATCCTGTTCCTCGCCTCTCCAGGGGCGCGCGACATCCACGGCGCGGCGGTGCCGGTCTTCGGGCGCGCCTGATGTCGCTTGAGACGTTACGGCGCCAGACCTGAAAACTGGAATTGCCCATCGAGGAGCAGTTCTGAACGCAGATTTCGCGGATTTCACAGATGGCGCAGATTTTTTTTCTTTCACGGTTTGATGTTTGATCTGCGTGCATCGGCGCGAATCAGCGTGCATCTGCGTCTGATACGACACCTTCGTTTTTCATACTTTCAAAGGAGTTGAAATCATGACACCATCGAAACCATTTGGTAAGGCCCTGGTTCTGAGCGCGCTGCGCCACGAACCCACCCCCGCCGTGCCCTGGGTGCCCTTTGCCGGCGTCCACGCGGGGAAATTGAAGGGCTACACGGCCCGCGAAGTGCTCACCGACGGGGACAAGCTGCTTGAATCCCTGCTGGAGGTCAACCGGGTTTACGATCCCGACGGGCAGCCTGTACTCTTCGACCTGCAAGTAGAAGCTGAAATTCTGGGTTGCGAGCTGCTGTGGGCGGAGGATGCGCCGCCCTCCGTGGTGACGCATCCCCTCGCTGCCGCGTTGGACGTGCCCACGCGCCTGCCCACAGCCGCCGACGGGCGCCTGCCGCTGATCCTCGACGTGATGCGGCGCATGAAAGCCGCTGTGGGCGACCATACAGCCTTATATGGTCTGATAACCGGCCCCTTCACGCTGGCGACGCACTTGCGGGGCGCGGACATCTTCACCGATTTCTTCGACCATCCCGATTTCGTCAACGCGCTGCTGGCTTACACCCTCCAGGTAGCCGAACGCATGAGCGATTTGTATCTGGAAGCGGGTATGGATGTCATCGCTGTGGTGGATCCCGTCATCTCGCAGATCTCGCCGCGCCACTTCAAGAAGTTCTTCTCCGCACCGTTCACCACGCTCTTCAACCACATCCGCGCGCGCGGCGCGTATTCCTCGTTCTTCGTCTGCGGCGATGCCACCAAGAGCATCCAGGTGATGTGCGAAACCGGCCCCGATTCCATCTCCATTGATGAGAACGTGAATCTAGTGGCGGCCAAGCAAATCACCGATGCGCACAACATCACGATGGGCGGCAACATCCCCCTCACCACGGTGATGTTGTTGGGCACGCAGCAGGATAACATGAAACTCACGCTCGATCTGCTGGAAGCCATCGGCGACACACGCAACTTCATCCTCTCGCCGGGCTGCGACATGCCCTACGATGTGCCCATCGAGAACACCATCGGCGTGCTGCAGGCGGTGCGCGATCCCCACGCTGCGCGCCACATTCTGGCGCACTATCACGCGGAGGATGTCGAACTCGACGTGACGTTGCCCGATTACGCCAACCTGGAGCGCCCCCTCGTCGAAGTTTTCACGCTGGATTCGGCGACGTGCGCCGCGTGCGGCTACATGAAGGATGCCGCCGTCCGTGCAGCGGCGCCGCTAGGGGAAGCCGTGGAGCTGGTGGAATACAAATTCACCAGCCGGGAGAACGTCGCACGGGTCAAGAAGCTGGGCGTCGCCAACCTGCCCAGCATCTACATCAACGGCGAACTGCGGTACGCCTCCATCATTCCCAGCGTGCCCGAATTGCAGACCATCCTGGAAGCCCTGGTGAAACAGCAAAGGTGAGAATTTCACTGAAGAGAATCCGATGAACGCAGATCAATTGACCGCACTTCACGATTTCATCGTCGCAGCCAAAGCGCGCACTTATGTGGGCAGCGGGCAACCGAGCCTGGCGCATCGCCCCGGCGCGCACGATTTGGAATATCACCGCGCGCCCTTCGCGTATCTGGACAGCTACTTTGGCGGATCAGACTTTATCGGCGAGGAAGTGGTGTACTACGAGGGGCAACCCGTGTGGGCGATGAACTACTACGGGCGCATCCTGCACCCGGAGCGCATTGAGGCCGCCGAAGCCGGGCAGGTCATCAAAGCTAGCCTCGCCGAGCTATACCGCGAGGGGCGTTTTCTGGGCGGCTTCACCTACGAAACGCACGGCAGCATCTACCACGATACCAGCGAGGGCGGCTTCACCGCGTTCACGGGCCGCGAGTGGATCGAACGCGACGGCGTGGTGGTGTATGAGCTGCACTATCATGGGGGCTTGATTCGGTAGCAAGAATGCGAAAAGGCGAAAGCGCGCGTTGACGGGAATTCTTCCATCAGCGCGCGCTTTTTTCGAGCAGATCAGGGCGATGGCGTGGTGGAAATCAGCAGCACATCCTCCGGCCCATAGCTGTGTTGGGCGACGAAAGCATGCCAGCGACCATCCGACGAGGTGAGGATACCTGCCGCAGTAAGGATTTTATAGGGCGTCCGAGCGCCGACCGCAAGATCAGCTTGCGTTGCCGGGACGCCCGCAAGAACATCCGGCGTTGCGGCGACGGGCGTTCCTCGCCGCATGGACGGTGTGTAGCGCCAGGTAGTGCGCGCGTCTTCACAATCCTCCTGATAATAGAGGGTGTCCGCAGCCCAGCCGAGCAATGTGTAGCTGCAACGGTGGATTTCCGCCCCAACCTGCGCGCTTTTGGTCGGCCCAAGCAGAAATGGCGGTTGCGTGGCATTGAGCAGGGTATAGCCGGGATTGGCTGTGACTGCCGGGCGGTAAGCAGCGGCGAAGGGCGTGACCAGGATGCTGCCGATGATAATGTACAGCAGCCAGCGGGTCACTTTTCCCGGTTTGCCCCACCATAGCGCGCCTACGGCCAGGGTGAGCGCGCCGAGGCTGGTCAATCCATAAAGCCAGGGACGGCTGAACAGCAGCGAGCGGGGATAGAGGTAGAGAAAATCGGCCCAGAAAATCGGCCAACGGATTTGAGAAGTAGTGAAAAGCAGCAGCATGACGCCGACCAGTGGGTAGAACAAGCCATACAACAGCCCCCCCAGTAATAGGGCCGCGCCCTTGAGCCGCCGCCGCAAACGGCTTGCAAACTCCGGGCGCGGCGGTTCTCTGAAACGGGTCAGAAACTCATCATCCATTTTCATCCTCCCATTGTGCGCGCAGGTGTTTGACGATGCGGTGCAGCATTACGCCGACGTTGCTCTCGCTCAGCCCGGTCAACTCCGCGATGCGACGATGCCCCAGCTCTGCGCCATATTTGAGGGCGATCAATTCCCGCTCCCGCTCCGGCAGCCGGGCCAGGAGCGCGCTCAATCGGGCAAAGTCGGCGCGGCGTTGAGCGATTTCCTCCACAGAAGGTACAGCATCGGCCAACGGCGTGTTCTCGTTCAGCGAGAGGTTGGCTTTCTGGCGGCGGAAATAATCCACGGCGACGTTGTGCGCAATGGTGAAGAGCCAGGTGGTGAAAGCGCCGAGGTCGCGCCGGTAACGGGCGCGTCCCCGCCAGGCTTTCTCGAACGTGGCAGCCGTCAAGTCTTCTGCCAAGGGGCCATTGCCCACGCGGTAACGGAAGTAGTTGTAGACACGGGGCAATTGCTCCGTATACACCACATCCCAATCCACTGCCTGAGATTCCGTTTTGCTGCGCATCCCATAACATTATACGCAGAAGCGCCCCCAATATTACAGCTGTTTCCGCCCCCGCCACACCTGGGTGAGATGATACGCCGCCATCCCCGCGAGGTAGCCCAGCGCCATGTTGCTCAGCACGGAACCGAGCACGGTAATCCCCACAAAGATCAGCTCGTAATTCCACGCCAGGGTTTTGACACCCTTGAGCAGTTGCAGGCCCACATAGAACAGCATCGCGCCGATGATGGCCTGCGGGAACACGGAGAAGAGTTGCGCGATCGAAGCCGAGAGGAACAGCCCCAGCGCGATTTCGATGGTGCCCTCCAGCACGTTCGCGCCGCCCGTCCGCGCGCCGAAGGCGTATTGCCCCGCCAGCCCACCCGCGCCGTGGCACAACGGGAAGCCGCCGAAGAAGGGCGCAATCGCATTCATAATCCCCTGGTTCAGCGCGAGTTTGCGCTCCGCCACCGGCTGCTCCGGCCAATAGGTCTTGATTAGCGCCGCCGTAGCGATGACGGCGTTCGAGGCGGTGAGCGGAATCTGCGCCAGCCCGGCCCCCAGGAAGCCCTGCCACATCTCCGCGAGGGTGAAGCGCGTGAGCGGCGGCAGGCTGAAGCCCGGCGGCGCAAGGCCGCGCAGGTCGCCGCGAAGAAGCGCCACGCCCACGCCCAGCGTCATCACCACCAGCCCGGCGGGCGCGTAGCGATTGTCGCGCAGGAGCAGGATCAACACCAGCGCAATCGCGCCCCAGCCCCAGCCCGTTGCGGCCATGCGGAGCGCCTGCAGGAGCAGCAGCGCCGCCAGCGAGAACTGGATTCCACGCACGATGCACTTGGGCGTGTGCCGGGCGATCCAATCCACCACACCGGTCGCGGCAAAGAGCAGCCACACCAGTCCCATCGTGAAACCCGCCGCGTAGATCTGCGAGGGCGACCACGCCTGGGCAATCGCCATGACTGCAATTACTTTCATCGGCTCGATGGGCAGCGGCAGGCGGTAGATCAGCCCGGTGACGATGTTCGCCAGGCCCATCATCACCAGGAAACCGGCAGGGTTCATTCCACAGACGACGATGTAGCCGACGGAGAGGGGGAACAGCGTGCCGAAGTCCCCCATTGCGCCGCTCAACTCGCGCAAACTGAACTCGAAGGATTTGATTTTCATCGGCCGCCTACAAGGGCCAGAGCCACAGCATCAGCGGGACAGCCACAGCCACGATGATCAACTCAATCGGCAATCCCAGTCGCCAGTAGTCGCCGAACTTGTAGCCACCCGGCTCCAGCACCAGCACGTTGGATTGATGCCCGATGGGGGTGAGGAAGGCGCACGAGCCGCCAATGGTGACGGCGATGAGGAAGGGATCTATCGAAAAGCCCATGCCCTGCGCCACACCGATGGCGATAGGGGCCATGAGCACCACCGCCGCAGTGTTGTTCACCAGATCTGAGAGGAACATCGTCACCAACAGAATGATGACCAACAACCAAGCCGGAGGCACATCGGAGAAGCGCAAAATCTGATTAGCAATGAGTTGCGCCCCGCCAGTGGTCTCCATCGCGTGGCCCAAGGGTAACATCGCTCCCAAGAGAATGATGATGGGCCAATCAATACTGGCATAGGCTTCGCGTAGGGTCAGCAGCTTGGCAACTAACATCGCACACGCCGCCAGGGTCATGGCGATTTGCACGGGTAACAGGCCGATGGCCGCGGCGAGCATCGCCGTCGCAAAGATGCCGGTCGAGAGCAGGACGCGCCGGGGACGACCCAAGTGTAGCTCGCGCCCGGCAAGTGGTAAACAACCCAGGCTTTGCAGCGTCTCTTGCAACGTCTCGCGTGGTACTTGCAACAACAAAATATCACCAATTGCCAGTTGAATGGCGCTGAGCTCGGCCTTCAAGCGCGCGCCGCGCCGTGAGACAGCCAGTAAATTCACACCGTAGCGCCAGCGCAGGTTCAGATTGCGCGCCGTCCGCCGCACCAGGGGCGATTCAGCAGTAACGATTACCTCGATAAGCGTCACTTCGCCAGATTGCAGCGCCTCCTCGCTGAGTGGTTTAGACTCGGCCAGCTCCAGCCCCGCATCGCTGATGAAGGCGCTGAGACTATCCGCATCGGCGCGCACCATGAGGATGTCTTCGGCGTACAGCACCTCGAAGCTCGAAGGGGCGGGCAGGCGTTGTTCGCCGCGTTTGATGCGCACGATCAAGACATCGGCCTCAGTAATCGTCCGCAGATCGCGGACAGGGCGGCCATCCAGGGGAGAGTTGGGGGGAATCCGTACTTCGGTCAGGTAATTTTCAATCTCGAACAGTGAGCGCGTGGTTGCGCCGCCGCGGCGTTGGGGAATGAGCCGCCAGCCCACCAGCGCAATGAAGGCCACGCTGAAAAACGTAATCCCTAACCCCAACGGAGCGAAATCGAACATCCGGAACGGCGCGCCGCCGTACTGCTCGCGGAAACTGGACATGATGATGTTGGGCGGGGTGCCGATGAGCGTCATCATGCCGCCGAAGTGCGCGCTGAAGGCCAGCGGCATCAGATAGAGTGCCGGCGAGCGCCCGCTTTTGTGCGCCATGCGGATGGCAACGGGCATCAGAATCGCCAGCGCGCCGACATTGTTCATAAAAGCTGAGGCGAGCGCCACTAGCCCACACAACGCCGCGAGCTGCACGACGAGATGATTACCAACATTGCCAAGCCAGCGCGCCAGGACATCCACCACCCCGGCGTTTTGCAATCCCCGGCTCACCACCAGCACTGCAGCTACCGTCACAATTGCGGGATGTCCGTAACCTGAAAAGGCTGCGTTTGCCGGGACAATCCCCAGAAGTGAAAGCAGCAGCAGCCCCAGCAACGCTACCAGATCGTAACGCCAAACGCCCAACATCGGCAGCGCCAGGGTTAACAGAATGATCGCATAAACAATACCTTGTTCTAGTGTCATAGCTTTCCTCCATGAAAAGAAATCGCGTACAGACAAGGGGGATCGCCTTTAGCGCCTGAAATGCGCCAATCCAATCGCAGAATACACACAACACGCCGAGTTTTTGCTTCAAAGCCAAGATGTTCCTAAGTGTAACATGATTAACCTTGTTGCCAAAACGCTTTTTCGCCAACGTGACCTCTTGACAAGACTTGCTGGCGGTGTATAATAATTGTACCCCTCCCCCCTGGGGGGGGGTACAAAAGGAGTAGCAAATGCACGAACACGATCATACGACCCATGCGCGCCACGGCGCACACCACGAAGAGGCCCTGCGGCGGCTCAAGACCACCGAGGGCCACCTGCGTGGCATCCAGCGGATGCTGGAAGAGGACGCCTACTGCATTGATGTCATTCGCCAGATTCAGGCGGTGCAGGCAGCGTTGCACAAAATCAGCGTGCAGATCCTTGAGGAGCATCTCAACTCGTGCGTCATCACGGCGGTGCGCGGCGAGGATCCGCAGGAGCGCGAGCGCGTGCTGCGCGAAATCAGCGATGTGTTCGCAGCCGTGACGAAGATGTGAGCGAAAAAGCGAGAAAGCGAAAAAGCGAATCAGCGAATTACCATGATTTTTTGAGATTTGCTGATTTTTTGAGATTTGCTGATTTTTTGAGATTTGCT
>CAZDSF010000033.1:7015-23136 GCA_964508025.1 uncultured Anaerolineales bacterium | reverse complement strand
AGATTTGCTGATTTTTTGAGATTTGCTGATTTTTTGAGATTTGCTGATTTTTTGAGATTTGCTGATTTTTTGATTTGCAGATTTTCAACAGGAGGCTTGAGGTGAACAAAACGGCACGGTATCTATTGGCGGCGATTCGGATCAGTTTGGGGTGGGTTTTTCTCTGGGCGTTTCTCGATAAGCTCTTCGGATTGGGACGCTCGACTGCGCCGGAGGCGGCGTGGCTGGCGGGCGGTTCGCCCACAGCCGGGTTCCTCAGCTTTGCCGCGCGCGGGCCGTTCGCTGGATTGCACAACAGTATGGCGGGCAATCCGCTGGTGGATGTGCTGTTCATGGTGGGCTTGCTCGGCCTGGGATTGGCGTTGTTGCTCGGCATCGGCTTGAAAGTCGCCGGTATCACCGGCCCCCTGCTGATGGTGCTGATGTGGTCGGCGCAACTGCCGCCCGCGACCAACCCCTTCATGGATAATCATCTCATTTATGCAATGATATTAGCCCTGCTGCCGCTGGTCAAAGCCGGGCATACACTTGGACTTGGCGAGTGGTGGGCCGAGAAGACCCGCGCCTGGCCGATTTTACACTAAAGCAAGGAGAAAACATAATGACGACCGTAACCTATACCATTCCTTCTATCTCTTGCGGGCACTGCGTCCGCACCATTCAGAATGAAGTGGCGGAGCTGGAAGGCGTCCAGTCTGTGAAGGCTGACGTCACCACGAAATCTGTCGAGATCGTCTTCGCCGCCCCAGCGACGGAGGACGCCATCAAGACGCTGTTAGCGGAGATCAATTATCCGGCAGTCTAATCCGTAATACGTACTGCGTAATCCGGATTTTTTACGCAGTACGCATTACGCAGTACGGGATAGCATTATGACTGAACCCAAACACCTAACCCTCCCCATCACCGGCATGACGTGCGCCAATTGTGCGGCGACGGTCGAGCGCGGCCTGAAGAAGCAGGCGGGCGTGCAAGAAGCGGTGGTGAATCTCTCGTCGGAGCGCGCCACCGTGACCTTCGACCCGGCGCTCGTGGATCTCGCCGCCCTCGCCGCGCGCATCGAGCGCGCCGGGTACGGCATCGCTGCGGGCGAGGCGGAGCTTATCATCAAGCGGCTGGCCGACGCCAACGACGCCCGGCGGCTGGAGAAGGCCCTACTGCAACTCGAAGGCGTGCTGGAAGCGCAGGTCGCGCTGGCGACCGAGAAGGCGCGCGTGCGCTACATCCCCACCCTCGTGAGCCAGGCTGAGCTCCGCAAGGCTGTGTCACAAGCGGGCTTCGAGGCGCTCGAACTGGGCGGCGACGCCGACGACGCCGAAGCCAAAGCCCGCGCCGCCGAAATCGCCCACCAGACGCGGATGCTCATCATCGGCCTGCTTTTCACCGTGCCGCTGTTCGTCTTCTCGATGGCGCGCGACTTCGGCCTGTTCGGGATGTGGGCGCACGCCGATTGGGTGCATTGGCTGATGCTGGCCTTGGCCACGCCGGTGCAGTTTTACGTCGGCGCGCAGTATTATGTGGGCGCGTATAAAGCGCTCCGCAACGGCGCAGCCAACATGGAGGTGTTGATCGCGCTCGGCACGACGGCGGCCTACGTCTACTCCCTCCCCATCGTCTTCGGCTGGCTCGATGGGCACGTCTACCTGGAAACCTCGGCGGTCATCATCACACTCGTCCGCCTGGGCAAGCTGCTGGAAGCGCGCGCGAAGGGCGGCGCCTCCGAGGCCATCAAGAAGCTGCTGGGCTTGCGGGCGAAGACGGCGCAGGTGATCCGCGATGGCGTGGAGCTGGCCGTGCCGGTAGATGATGTGCGCGTCGGCGACGTGGTGCTGGTGCGCCCCGGCGAGAAAATCCCGGTGGATGGCGTCGTCGTCGAGGGCCGCTCGGCGGTGGATGAATCCATGCTCACGGGCGAATCCCTGCCGGTAGCCAAAGGCCCTGGCGACCCCGTCATCGGCGCGACGCTCAACAAGCAGGGCCTGCTCAAGTTCGAGGCGACGAAGGTGGGCCGCGAGACCGCGCTTGCGCAGATCATCCGCCTGGTGGAAGAGGCCCAGGGCAGCAAAGCCCCCATCCAGCAGCTGGCGGATCAGATTTCGGCGGTGTTCGTGCCGATTGTGATTGGGATCGCCGCGCTCACCTTCCTGGGTTGGTATTTCTTTGGCCCCCCGCTGCCGGTGAACGCGGACATCAACGCCTTCACGCGCGCGCTCATCAACATGGTGGCGGTGCTGGTGATCGCCTGCCCGTGCGCGATGGGCCTGGCGACGCCTACGGCGGTCATGGTGGGCACGGGCAAGGGCGCGGAGCTGGGCGTACTGCTCAAAAACGGCGAGGCCCTGGAACGCGCCGGCCGCATCTCGGTGGTGGTGCTGGATAAGACCGGCACGATCACGAAGGGACAGCCGGCGGTGACGGACATCGTGATAAATCAGCAAATCAGCAAATCAGCAAATCAGCGAATGGCGAATGGCGAATCGGCAGAAGACAACTTACGCAGTACGCAGTACACAGTAAAAATTTCTGAAGACACTTTGTTGCAGCTTGCAGCCTCAGTAGAGAAAGGCTCCGAACATCCCCTCGGCGAAGCGATCTGGGCTGAGGCGACGACGCGGGGGCTAACGCTCTCCGAGCCGACGGGCTTCCAGGCCGAGGCCGGGCGCGGCGTGAGCGCGGAGGTGGATGGGCGCGCGGTGGCGGTGGGCAATGTCCGCATGATGGAAGCGCACGGGTATCCGTTCAACGGGCTGCTGCCGGAAGTGGAGCGCTTGCAAAGCGAGGCGAAGACGGCCATGCTCGTAGCCATTGATGGCGAAGTGCGCGGCGTGATTGCCGTCGCCGATACGCTCAAGGATGGCTCGGTCGAGGCCATCGCCGATTTGCGGCGGATGGGGTTGGAGGTTGCCATGATTACGGGCGACAACCGCAAGACCGCCGAGGCGATTGCCCGGCAGGTGGGCATCACGCGCGTGCTGGCCGAAGTGCTGCCGGAGGGCAAAGCCGCCGAGATCAAGCAGCTGCAAACTGCCAGCCGCAACGGCAAGCTTGCCGTTGTAGCGATGGTGGGCGACGGCGTGAACGACGCCCCCGCGCTGGCCCAGGCCGACGTGGGCATCGCTATCGGCACAGGCACGGATGTCGCCATCGCCGCCGCGCCGGTCACGCTCATGTCCGGCGACCTGCGCGGTGTGGTGCGGGCGGTCGCGCTCTCGCGCAAGACCCTGCGCACCATCAAGCAAAACCTGTTCTGGGCCTTCTTCTACAACGTCCTGCTCATCCCGGCAGCGGCGCTGGGTCTGCTCAACCCCATGCTCGCGGCTGGCGCGATGTCGTTCAGCAGCGTGTTCGTGGTGACGAATAGCCTGCGGTTGAAGAAGGCGAATCTTGGCTAGGGAAGTAGGAAGTAGAGTAGTAGGAAGTAGTCGGGTTCTGCCTACTCCCCTACTCCCCTACTCCCCTACTACCTTACTCCATAAACTAACAGCGAGGGATCTATGTTAAAGAAAAGTCTTGTCGTGATGGTGATTGTGCTGCTGCTGTCCGCGTGTATGCCCAAGCAGCAAATGGGGACGACGGCGCTTATGCCGGCCGGCGCGGCGTATGCTGAAGGGCGCGAGATTTACTTCATGCACACCGAGGCTTCGGATGCAGATGTGGCGCAGTTGTTGACCGATATGATGGATTCGCCCGTGTTGCATGTCCCTTCGCTGGCCGAGGTTCCCGATAGCGCGCTGGCGAATGTGTATGTGTTCACCAACGGCATCAAGGGTATGGGGCCGTTGGGCTTTGCGGAGGATGTGTTCGACAATCCGCCCGGAACGCCCGGCTATACGCCGCTGCGCCGCTTAGTGCTGGTGACATGGGCCGATCCGGCAGCCTCGCGCCAGCTCAAATCCGCTGCGGACGTGCTTGATGCTGCCGCAACCGGCGCGGTCACGCTCGAAACGCCGGGCGTGGTCATCAACATGCCTTTCGTGGTGTGGGACGGCGGCAAGCGGTAATGAGTTGTGGGCGATGGGTGATGGGTATAGACCATCACTCGTCGTACCCATTTCTCATCACCCATTACCCCTCTAGGAGTACCCTATGAATCCATTAATGATCGCCTTCATCACCGGTCTGACCACCGGCGGCTTGAGCTGTCTGGCTGTGCAGGGCGGCTTACTGGCAAGTTCGCTAGTGCCGCAAACGCCCCCACCGGCGACGCCGACGCGCAAAAGCGGCAAGCGCAAGCCAGCGCAAACTACGCCCCAAGCGCCTGCCACAGCACCACAGGCGGCACCGATTCTGCTATTCCTGGCAGCGAAGCTGGTCGCCTACACCCTGCTGGGGCTACTGCTCGGCGCGCTCGGCTCGATGCTGCAACTGACGGCGTTCACCCGCGCCGTGTTGTTCATCGCTATCGGTATCTTCATGGTGGGCAACGGCCTGCGGATGTTGAACGTGCATCCGATCTTCCGTTACTTCGTCTTCGAGCCGCCCGCTGCGGTGACGCGCTACCTCCGCCGTAAGGCCAAAGCGGATGCGGACGCGGTCACACCGTTGACGCTGGGTGCGCTCACGGTGCTGATTCCATGCGGCGTGACCCAAGCCATGATGGCCCTGGCAATGGGGACGGGCAACGCGCTCCAGGCGGCGGGGCTGATGGCGGCCTTTACCTTCGGCAGCAGCATTGTGTTCTTTGTGGTGGCCTACCTCGCCGCCCGGCTGGGGTCGCTGCTGGAGCGCAACTTCGCGCGGGCGGTGGCGGTGGTGCTACTGGTGCTGGGCCTCGTTTCGGTGGATTCGGGCCTGAATCTGATGGGCGCGCCATTCTTGTTTGCGCGTTTGACACAAGCCGCCAGCGTTTCCCCTATAGCAACCACCACGTCAACAGACACGATCGAAACCGCGCCAATGGAAAATGATTTGCGGATTGATGTCTTGAACACCGGCTACGCGCCGCGCCGGTTGAGCGCGCGCGCCGGTATTCCCACCGAGATCACCTTCGTCACCGACAACGTCTTCTCGTGCTCGCTCGCGCTCGTCATCCCAGAATTGCGCATCGAGCAGATGTTGCCCACCACCGGGGAAGTCACCATCGAGATTCCCCCGCAACCGGCGGGCAAGGTGCTGCGCTACAGTTGCTCGATGGGGATGTATACGGGGGAGATTGTGTTCGACCAGTAAATGCGCCGACGGCCGACGGACGACAGAAGACGGCAAAACAAGTGGTCTGTGGTCTGTCGTCCGTGGTCAAAATCAACAGGAGCCAACCCATGAAACAAACCTTTCGCGTCCCCGATATGCACTGCCCTATGTGTGTGATGACGCTTGAGGGCCTCGAAGATACCCTGCCGGGCATTCGGCGCATCGCCGCGAGCTATCGCAAGCAGCAGCTCGAGGTGGAGTACGATGAAACGCTGGTGAGCGCGGCGCAAATCACGGCGGCAGTCGCAGCGTTGGGATACACAATCACCCCCTAGCCGCGCTGTCTTCGTCGCAGCCAGAGGGCAAGCGCGCAGAAGCCTGGCATCATCGCCATACGTTACACTAACCGTCCATCTAGCAACTGAATGTTCCGATCGGCTGTTGACGCGATGGCCTCATTGTGCGTCGTGAGCAGGATGGTCACGCCTTGCTCTTTGTTCAGTTGCCGCAACAGAGTGACAATTTCCACCCCAGCCTGGCTATCCAGATTCCCCGTTGGCTCATCGGCAAGCAGGATTCTGGGCGTGTTGATCAGGGCGCGCGCGATGGCGACGCGCTGTTGCTCACCGCCAGAGAGCTGTCCCGGCAAGTGATGCATTCGGTTCTGCAAGCTCACTGCTGCCAGCAACTCCTGCGCCCGCTGCTCCAGCCGGAATGGCAGTTTGCGCCGGTAGGGAACCAACGGGAGCATCACATTTTCCAGCGCGGTCAGCTCCGGGACCAGGTGGAACATCTGGAAGACGAACCCCAGCCGCGCCCGCCGGAAGTCCGCCAGCGCATTACCCCGCAGCGTGCTCACCTCTACCCCGTCCACCACCAGCTGCCCGGAAGTGGGCCGATCTAGCGCGCCGAGCAGATTGAGCAGGGTGGACTTACCGCTGCCAGAGGGCCCGGTGATGGCGACGAATTCCCCAGCGGTTATTTCCAACGTGATCCCATCGAGGGCCCGCACTGGCGCGCCAGCTGTGTAGATTTTGGTTAGATCCTTTGTCGCAATCATCTTTCTGCCTCGCAGTAGGACCAAGCATAAAGCCAGCGGGCGACCGAATTTAGCCTTCTTTGCTGCGCCCGATCTGTTGTGTACTTTCCAGTTATTCCCCCCGCATCACCGCCGCCGGAGAAACCGCCGCCGCCACGCGCGCCGGGTAGGCTGCGGCAACAATGCCGATCATTCCAGAAAGCCCGCTCCCCAGCAATGCGATGCCCAACAACTTCAGGGAGATCGTCCGATAAAGTCCCCAAAAGGCCAGTAACCCCAGAACACTTCCGACCGCGCCCCCCATTAACCCCAGCCCGCCACCTTCCAGAAGAAAAAGTTCTGCGATGGTGAGAGTTTGCCAGCCCAGCGCTTTCAGAGTCCCGATTTCCCGTTGTCGTTCCAGCACGCCGGCCAGCAAGTGCTCGGCAAAGGCAAAGGCAGCCAGAGTGAAACCAATGCCCAGCAAGGCATAATGATACCCTTCCACCTGTACCAGAATGTATTCGCCTAGCAGCGTCCCCGAAAGGTAACTGTGGCGGTCCACCAGCACCCCCAAAAGGATCACCAAGAGCGCCGTGGAGAGCGCGGCGGCCAGAAGGCTGAGCAAGGTGCGCGTCCGGCGGCGCACCAGGCTGTGCGCAGCATACCGGGCCAACCCCTGCACGCGGAGCGGAAGCCGGCCGGTCAGCGGCGCCTCCCGGTCTCGTAGCAGCAGGTCAGGCGGCAACCGCGCCGCTGCCCATGCCGGATACAGATTTCCCAACAGGCTCAGCGTTACGGCAATACTGGGGACAACCCCAAAAACTTGCCAGTCTGGCATATCCCACCCCAGCAAAGCGATCAGCCCCCAGCCCCACAACGCTCCCAGCCCCGCTCCCCCCAACCCCACCAACAGGCTCTGGAGCAACATCTGTTTCAAGATTGCGGCAGAGCGCCAGCCTAGCGCCTTTTGCAGCGCCACGGTCCGGCGACGAGCCAGGAAATTAGTCCAGGACATGTCCAGGACAAAAACCCCGCCGATCACCAGCAGCGAGCCTAGCAGCACCAGATGCCCGCTATGCACGCGCTGCTGGTAGGCGAAAGCCACGCCCTTACGCACCCATGGTTCCTCCACATACCCCAAACCGGGGACATGAACCAGAATGCGCGCTGGCGACGAGCCAACCATGATATCCACTTCCAGCCCAGTGCGGCGGGAAATCTCGGAGGCGACGGCGGTGATTTTCTGCTGGGCCTCTGAGGTAAGCTGATCAATTCCACGCACCCGCACGCGGATGGCGCCGATGCAATCATCCCCCTCCAGGATGCGCGCAGCCTCTATGGTCGTCAGCAGCAGCGGCGGACTGAGCATGTACCTGTCTGGATTGAAGGTGGGCCGCACCGGCGTTGGTGAAAGCGGTTGCCCGTCGTCGTCATAGCGCGTGATGGCCTCCGGCGGGAAATAGGTCTCCAACGGAACCTGGCCGATATTTGCCGGGCGCGGAATGCCGGTCACGGCAAAGACTCCCTTGGGCGCCAGGGCAAACTGAACTGCGGTGAGTGTGTTTCGGTTTCCTTCCCACGGCTCTGGAAGCGTCACCTCCAGGACCGGCGCCGGATGCGAGAATGGCGGCGCAATTTCCCGGTATATGCGCGGGCCAGGCCGACGGTACTCGTTCAGAGTGTGAAAATGCACCGTACTCGCGGAGGCGGGGGACAGCAGCTGTGCTACCATGCGGGCATAAGCGGTCTGGCTGTCCAGAGTATGCTCCTCCAGCATTTCCCGCTCCGTGAGCGTATCCAGATACCTTGCCCCACCGCGCTCCAGGATGCTTTTTAGATCCTGCGCTTCTGACGGCAAAATCACATGTGTGATCCGAATAGTGGATGTAAAATGGACATAAGGCGTGGCGTTGATCAGCACAGGCACATTCGTGACCAGCGTTAGGGGATTGGCGACCCGTAGCTCTGGGGGCCAGTTGCTGGTGTCTTCACGTCTGATGAGCAATTGTTCCTCGCTGGTCAGATACTCCCCCTCAAGCAGCGCCCGATCAAGGTTGACCAGCGCCGCCTCTTGTTCAGGGTCTATCGCCGCCAGCAGAAGGGAAACCGCAGGGTGGGAATTGCGATATGTGCCGCTTTCCGAGTAAAAGAAGCCCTCCAGATGTTCCCGTATGGGTGAGACATCGGGCGGGACCAGCCCGCTGTACACATAGATTCCAAAGGCATCCTCCCACAAGGTTGGCCCCTCATCCACCACCAGGGATCTCTCCATGAGATACACCCCTGGCGCAGGCGCTATCTGATAAGTGGCATCGAGTCCTATGGGAATATATCCCAGCACCGCGATGGGCGCGGCTACCTCCACATCTGGAATCTCACGGATAGTCTGGACCTGCTCTATAGAGATGCCGCCGCGCAAGCCGGAAGTGAAGTTGGCCTCCACCAGACCATAGTCCTCCTCCACAGAGTTGCGGGCGCCGGGCGGGCGAACCAGAATATCATACGTGGTGCGCCAGAATTGGGAGATATCCTCTTCCACCACGACGATGGCTGAACGAGAGAGCGCAGCGGTGAGGAGGATACTGGTCGTGACCAACGCCAGGCCCAGCCCCATCAAGGCCGGCCGGGGCCAACGCCGAAACATCAGCCGGAGCATAAATGTGCTCATCACAGGATCCTTTGGGAATTACTAACCCACTCGTCTAACCACGTTATACTACAATTTCAAGAGCAGGACAACTTTCGAATCCGCGCAAGATCTCAAGAATGCTCTGCCGGGCATTCCGCGCATTGCTGCGAGCTATCGCAGGCAACCGCTCGAGGTGGAGTACGATGAAACGCAGGTGAGCGCGGCGCAAATCACGGCGGCGGTCGCGGCGTTGGGATACACAGTGCAAACATAACCCGACTTCCATCATGCGCATCGCCCCCCCTTACCCAATTTTCGAGTGTGATATATAATGCGCTCGAAAACGAAAACACGGTTTTGGGGGATCTCATGCTCGAACAAAGCACAAAAGCGCGCGCTCTGGTCGCCTATGCCACCAACTGCGGCTCCACAGAGGAGATTGCGCAAGCTATTGGAAAGACACTCGTCACATCGGGGATGGCGACAGATGTACGCAAGATCGAGGAAGTAACGAATCTGGAGCGTTACGCCGCCGTCATCATCGGCGCGCCCATGATTCTGGGCTGGCATCGCGCCGCCATCAAGTTTCTCAAACGCCACCGGCAAGCCCTGAGCCAGATGCCAACAGCGTTGTTCTTCACCGCCTTGAGCCTCACCCGCACTGCTGAAACATCCGCTTTCCCTGTTTTTGTTGACCCCGAACTGGCAAAACCACCCGCGCGCGCGGAGCGGCTGAGCTTCAAAGAGCGCTATGCTACTCAATCCAATTACCTGCGCCCGGTGTTGCGAGCCGCGCCGCACCTCAAGCCGGCGAGTATCGCCTTTTTCGGCGGGAAACTGGCGCTGTACCAGCTCAATCCCTTTCAGGCGCTATTCGTGAGCCTCATCATCCAGGCCACGCCGGGAGATCGGCGCAACTGGCCCGCCATCGAAGCCTGGGCCGCGCGTCTACCGGCGCAGTTGTTCAAAGCGTAAAACCCCCCATTTGAGATTCGCCATTCGCCATTTTGAGGAGAAAAAACATGACTAGCAAAGCGGACGTTGAAGCATTTGTCGCACAAAAGAGCCTCGCCATAGTCGGAGTTTCGCGCAGCAAAGCGAAATTCGGCACGATGGTGTACACAGAGCTCAAGCAGAAGGGCTACCGCGTATTTGCGATCAACCCCAATGCGACCGAAATTCTCGGCGATCCCTGCTATCCAAGCCTGAAAGATTTGCCAGAGTCAGTCGGCGGCGCCATCGTGGTTGTCTCTCCTGCGGCTGCCGAAGCCGCCATCCGTGACGCCGCCGCAGCAGGCATTTCACGGCTGTGGCTGCAACAAGGCTCAGAATCCCCAGAGGCGCTGCGCTTGTGTGAGGAGCGCGGGATCAATGTCATTCATGGCGAGTGCATCCTGATGTTCGCCAAACCCGTGGGATTCATGCACAGACTCCATCGTTGGGTCTGGGGACTGTTGGGCAAACTTCCCAGCGACTAAACAGCCAATGAATAACGATCTTCACACCCTGGCTATCCACGCCGGAGAGGAGGACGAAAGCCTCCCCGATGTCGCTGCGCCGCTGCGCCTGGCAAGCACGTTCCGCTATGGCAGCGCCGCCGAGGCCGCCCACGCCTTCGAGACCGAGGGCCAGCCCATCTACACGCGCTGGGGGAATCCCACCATCGCCATGCTCGAGGCCAAAGTCGCCGCGTTGGAGGGGGGTGAGGCAGCCCTCGCCGCCGCCTCCGGCATGGCGGCCATCAGCACGGCGTTGCTCACCGCGTTGCAAGCCGGCGACCACCTGATCGCTACCACCGGCCTGTACAGCGGCACATATAGCCTGCTCATGCGCGACCTGCCCCGCTTCGGCATCGAGACGACGCTGGCCGAGGCGAACGATCCCGACGCCTTCGCCGCCGCGCTGCGCCCAAACACCCGCGCCATCTATCTCGAATCGCCCGGCAATCCCACGCTCGCGCTCAATGACATCGCCGCCATCGCCGCCCTGGCGCATGAGCGCGGCCTCGTCACCCTGATAGACAACACTTTCGCCACACCCTACAACCAACGTCCACTAGAACTGGGGGTGGATGTGGCGCTGCACTCCGCCACCAAGTTCTTCTGCGGGCACGGCGACGCGCTCGGCGGAGTGATCGTGGGCGCGCCGGACTTTATCGAACGCGCGCTCAAGGGGCCGCTGCGCACGTTCGGCGGCTGCATCAGCCCCTTCAATGCGTGGCTGATTGCGCGGGGCATCCATACCTTCCCGCTGCGAATGGCGCGCCACAACGAGAACGCCCTGCGCGTGGCGACATGGCTCGCAGAACAGCCGGGCGTCGCCTGGGTGCGCTATCCCTGGCATACCTCGCATCCACAGTACGCGCTGGCGCGCGCGCAGATGCCGGGCGGCGGGGGGGGCGTCGTCGTCTTCGAGGTGGCAGGAGGCGCAGCGGCAGGCGCGCGCCTGCTCGATGCGGTGCAGCTCTGCACGCGCACCGTGAGCCTGGGGGATACCCGCACGCTCATCACGCACGCTGCCAGCACCACGCATCACAGCGTCCCGCGAGAGGCAAGGCTCGCCGCCGGACTGAGCGACGGGCTGGTGCGGCTCGCCGTGGGCATCGAGGCGGTGGAGGATATTGTGGCCGATCTGGAGCAGGCGCTGCGCCGCGCCGCCAGCTGAGGGTGGATTTCGTCAGTATCGAATCAACAAACACCGGCGGATGCAAGGAAACCTGCATCCGCCGGTGCGCTCGAACTGAAATGACGGCTTAGATCTGGCGGTGACAGAGCCACCAATCCAGACAGCCTTCCTTGCCCTTGCGAGCCTCAGCGTCCTTCATGCTGCGGGCGGGCGGAATGATCACGTCGCTGCCGAAAAGCGCGTTGTTGGGCCAGTTCGCCGGAATGGCGACCTTTTCCTTATCCGCCAGCTGGAAGCCCTTCATCATCCGCAAAATCTCATCGAAGTTGCGCCCCAGTTCCGCCGGGTAATAGAGAATGGCGCGGATGGTTGCCTCAGGATCCACGAAGAAGACCGCGCGCACGGTGCTGGAACCGGCGCCAGGATGCACCAGCCCCAACTTCTCCGCCACCTGCCCATGATCGGCAATCAGCGGGAACTCGATCTTGGTGTTGAGATGCTCATCAATCCACTCGAGCCATTTGATATGGCTAAAGACCTGGTCAATGCTCAAGCCGATCAACTCAGTGTTGAGCTCGCGGAACTGCGGATAGAGCTGCTGGAAAGCGTGGAACTCCGTCGTGCAGACCGGGGTGAAATCCGCCGGATGGCTGAAGAGGATAAACCACTTGCCCTTCATATCGTCAGGCAGGTGCATCGTTCCGTGCGTCGTAGTCACGGTCATTTCTGGGAATTTGTCTCCAATCAACGGCATGCTCATATCTCATCCTCCTATGCTATGGATAATGGGTGTACAAAAGAAACTTAACTTCGGCCCAGAATTCCCCGCCAGGGGTTTCCAGACGGAAGCCTCGAACTGAACCTTAGTTAGCGCCCACCTCCTGCGCCTGACATGCCGGGCATACCCCGTAGAAATCCAGACGCTGGCTGATGATGCGATAGCCTGTACTGTCGGCCACTTCTGCGGCCAAATCGGTGAACGCCATCCCTTCCGAATCCACAACTTTATGGCAGCGCACACAGATGACATGCAAGTGCGGCGTGCTCACATGCGGATCATAGCGATTATCCTCGGCGCCGAAGCGCAACTCCAGGACCTCGCCCATCTCTTTGAGAAGGTTCAACGTTTTGTAGACCGTTGCCAGGCTCATCGTGGGATACTGCACGCGCAGTTGCTCGTACAGCTGCACGGCGCTGGGATGCTCCGCGCTTTGGGTCAACAGCCGCAGTAAGGCTATGCGCTGAGGCGTGATGCGACACTCGCGCGCTCGCAGCCGGGAAAGCAGCTCCTCAAAACGAACATCGGCGTCAGTCACGGAATCCAAATCCTTATAGATAATTATTATCCTTTAATATTATACTTCCATAACGGATTTTGTCAAGCTCTTTGCCGCACAATGCGCAGCAACAAAAACCCTCACACCCTCCGAGGGCGTTGGGGCAAAAAACGCCTTATGCCAGCGCGCCTAAATTTCTCAATAAGCCTCGTAGATGCGCGGCACGCGGGCGTTGATCTGGCACGTCACCTCGTAGGTGATCGTCCCCAGCTGCTCCGCCCACTCGTAGACGGTGATCTCCTCATCGCCGCTGCGCCCGATGAGCACCACCTCGTCGCCCACGCGGGCATCCGTCTCCGGCCCTAGATTGACCATGCTCTGATCCATGCACACGCGCCCCACGATGGGGTAGCTGCGTCCGCCGATCAACACGCGCCCACGATTGGAAAACAGCCGGTTGAAGCCATCGGCGTAACCCGCCGGAATCGTGGCGATCCACGTCCGCTCCGGCGCGACCCACGTTCGCCCATAGCCGATGCTCGTCCCGGCCTCCACCTGCTTAAGGAACGAAATCCGCGTGAGGAAGCTCAGCCCCGGCTTGAGCGGGATCGTGGCGGGCGTCTCCGCATCCGGGCGGAAGCCATAGATCATGATGCCAGGCCGCACCATGTCGAGCCAGCCCTGGGGATGGGCCAGCACCGCGCCGGAGTTGGCGCAGTGGACGAGCGCCACCCGGCGGCCCAGCGCCGCGTGGATGGCATCTACCGTCGCCTGGAAGCGGGCGATCTGGGCGCGGGTATACGCGGGATCGGCGGCGTCGCTCACCGGCAGGTGCGTGAACACGCCCTCCAGCCGCAGGTGAGGGCAGGCGCGTTCGATGTGCTCCGCCAACGCGGGCGCATCCGCCGCCGCCACACCGATCCGCCCCATGCCGGTATCCACCTTCAGATGCACGGTCGCCGCGCGGCCCACCGCCCGGCAGACGCCTTCGAGCGCGTCAGCGTTGGCGCGGTCGCACACCGTCAACGTGAGGTCATGCTCCACCGCCGCCGCCATCTCCTCCGGGAAGGCGTGGCTCAGCTTGAGGATGGGCAGCCGAATCCCGGCGGCGCGCAGTTGCAGGCCCTCCGGCACGGTGGCGACGCCCAGCCACGCCACGCCGATCTGCTCGGCCATCCGGGAGACTTCCACCGCGCCGTGGCCGTAGGCATTCGCCTTCACCGCGATGAGGATTTTCCGCTCCAGCCCAATCGCCTGCCGGATGCCTTCGATGTTGAAGCGAATGTTCGGTAAGTGAATGCGCGCGTGGGTTTGGTAAAGCATGGTGTCCTCCTGGGGGATGGAAGTAGGGAACAGGGGTAGTAAGGGAGTAGGTAGTAGAAAACGTCTACTTCCCTACTTCCTACTTCCCTACTACCATTTTCTGCACATACGCCGAGGTACTGGCCGCGAGCAACGCGCCGTAGCCGGGGGTGAAGGCGATTTCCGCGCCGAGGGCGACGGGCTGCTGCGCATCTTCCACGTCGAGGATGAGGTGATCGCTGCTGCCGCCTAGCACGAGGATGCCGGGGTCTTCGGGCGTGAGGTTATCCACCACCACGTCCTGCCGCCCCAGGTTGCAGATGGCGCGCCAGCGCACGCCGCGATCCACGAATTCCGGCTTCCCGCCGAAAGCGTCCTGCCCGCGCTCGCCGATGGGGACGGAGGGCTTGCGCTCCAGCTCCACCACCTCGCCCACCACGCGGAAGGTATCCTGCCGCGCGCCGGGCCAGGGCGAGCGATCAATCACGCTGCAGCCCAGCAGCAGCGTCTCGCCGATGCGCAGCAGGTTGATCTCCGGCGGCATCCCCCCGGCGGCAAGCAGGGGCAGGTTGGCGCTGTTGCCGCCGCAGAGCACGGGCAGTTCCAGTCCTGTAGCCGCGCGGCAGGCGTCGCGCAGGTCAATAAGCTGCTGCATCTTCGCGGTGGTGGGAATCACACCGCCGTAGCAAGCGAGGTTGCAGCCGAGGCCGATGATCTCCAGGTGGGGCAGCGTCGCCGCCTCGCGGAGCGCGTCCACGGCGCGGTCGGGCCAGATCCCCTCGCGCAAATCGCCCAAATCCACCATGAGAATGACCTGATGCGTGACGCCGTGAAAGGCGGCGGCCTGCGAGAGCAGTCGCAGCGTGGCGGCGGAGGAGTTGAGCGAGACATCGCTCCAGCGCACCACATCAGCGGCCTGGCTGGGCGCGGGGATGCGGAGCAGCATCAGCGGGAGCGCGATGCCCATCCGCCGGAGGGCTTGCAGGTTCTCGATGCGCGAATCGGCCAGCATATCCGCGCCGGCCTCAGCGAGCGTCTGCGCCACCGCCGGATGCGCACAGGTCACTTTGGTTACAGCCGCCACCCGGATACCGTGACTGTGGCAGAGTGCCAGAATCGCGCGCGCGTTCTCCGCGATGCGCTGCGGGTAGATTTCGAGTCGAGGGGTGAAATTGGGCATAGGGTCTCCTCAAAAAGGATGAAGGATGAAGGATGAAGGCGAAAGGATGAAACCTGTTCATGCGGTCTCATCTCGATCTGCGAGAATGTGCTGGGAAAGCGGTGCTCCTTGACTCAAGCGGTCAACGAGATAGGCGCGCGTTTCCGAAGACGGTGGGATGAGAATGATCATCCTACACTGGCAAACGCCATCACTTCACGGTCGAGACGCGCGCCCAATGCATCAGCGGCTACATCGAGATCGTAATCCATCTGCAAGCCAAGCCAGAACTTCGCGGATGTGCCGAAGACCTTTGCCAGACGCAAAGCCGTATCCGCCGTGATGCGCCGCTTGCCCAGTACAATCTCATTGATGCGCCGCGCCGGCACGCTCATTTTCAGCGCCAGCTGGTTCTGGCTGATACCCATCGGTTTCAGGAACTCCTCCAGCAACACTTCACCCGGATGAATCGGGGCCAGTAATTCAGTCATGGTTCACCTCGCTAATGATAATCCACGATATGCGTTTCACCCGCCACCCACCGGCTGAACATTCACTCTGAAACAGTAACGGGTTAGCAGTGAGAGGTGATCTGTGCTATGCTGAGGTGTTCTCACGCGATGCGATGTAGGCCAGCGCCGCCTCAGCGATCAGTCCTGAGCGGGTCGCGCCGTGTTCGGCGGCGTATTTATCCATTAGCGACAATACGCGCTCCGGCAAGGTGATGTTGACCCGCCGGGTCTTGCCGGATAGCTGCGCCAGGTCTACGGCAACATACGCCCACACCCCATCGGCGTAATCGGGGTTGTGCCGGTGCGCTTCCAGGTTGCCGGGCATGGGGAGCGGCTCGCCATCCAACAACAGCCCTTCGAGATGGCACTCGATAGCTTCGACCACTTCACTCAGGGCTTCGTCGAGTGTGTCACCCGCGCTAAAGCAACCGGGCAAATCCGGCACGGTCACGCCATAGGCGCTTTC
>CAZDSF010000033.1:2784-6915 GCA_964508025.1 uncultured Anaerolineales bacterium | reverse complement strand
ATACACACGGTACACACGAAGTCAAGCAATAGGCACAATTTATCGCGCGCGCGGCGAGCACAGCAAAGTCGCAGGCCGACCTCCGGCCAGTTCGTGCGCCACCCATCTGCTGAACGTGCGCTTGACCTCCTCCGGGTACGCCTGAGCGAGGGTGCCGAGCGCGGAGAAGCGATAGTCCCGATCCATGAGCAGCTGCGCATCGGGGCGCGGTAGCAGGTATTTGCCCGGCCCGGTGCATACACGCCGCAGGATCACGTCACCGCCTTCCACACGGGTGAGCGCGCCGCCCGTGCCGATGACCCACTTGACCGCTGTGAGGTCCTTGCCCTTGACGATCTGCCGCTTGCCGGTGGGCGTGTAAAGATCGCTCACCACGCCTGCGTGCCGCCGCGCGCCCATCTCGACAGCCTGAGTGCAAAGCCAGCGCGTCAGCTCTTTCTCGCGCTCGGTGGTAGGGATGGCTTGCAGCTCAGTGAGACGGGCTTCCCACTCTGGGTCGTTTTGCATCTCTACGATGTTGCGCGCGTTGACGTAGACGCCCAGGTCGCCCTCGACGGTGCGCTTGGCGCGCGGCTCTGGCTCAGTGAGGCGCGGCATCCATTCCGGGCTGCCATCGCTCACGCTGTGCACATCCGTCGTCGCGCCGCCCACGTCGAAGACGAGGCAATCGCCCAACGCCTCGGCGAAGAGCTCCGCGCCGCGCAGCACCGCGCCCGGCGTGGGGAGGATGCCCCAATGCGTGAGTTCGCCCAGGCGGGCCATCCCCGGCGCGTGGATGATGTGCCGGTTGAAGACCTCATGGATCACCCGGCGCAACGGCTCGACGTTGAGCACGTCCACATCGGGAAAGACATTATCGGCCAGGAGCAGCTCCACACCGGCCTCGGCAAAGATGCGCTGGATGTGCTTGCGAATGGCGATGTTGCCCGCGTAGACCACCGGCGCGGGCAAGCGCAGCGCGGCAAGCCGCTCGGCGTTTTGCAGGACTGTCGCCTTCTCGCCGTAGTCCACGCCGCCCGCCAGCAGGATGATGTTGGGCTGGATCTCGCGGGTCTCGTCCAGATCGTAGGGGCCGAGCGCGCCCGCCGTCACCTGTTTGATGATTGCTCCCGCGCCCAGCGCCGCCTCGCGGGCAGCGCGGGCGGTCATGTTGTATGTCAGCCCGTGGACGGTCATCCGTAGGCCGCCCGCCGCCGAGCTGTTCACGAAGATCTCGCGCTCGGCGGGCAACGGGCCAAAGTGCGCCTCCAGATCGGCGATGGCCTGCTCCACGCCGAGGCCCACATCCCCGGCAGCGATGCTCGTGGGCGCGAAGCCCTGCGCCTGATGCACAAAGCCGCCATCGCTCAGGATGAAGGCGTTGGCTTTGGTGATGGTGGAACCGACTTCGATAGTGAGAAAATGGGGCAAGTATGACACGGTGAGCTCCTGAAATTGAGGATAGGTCATGCAACAAGGGTTTGTGGAAAACCGGCGCGCCTGCTACCGGCGGCCTCTCGCGCGCGCCACCACGCAGATGCACGCATCAGGCGTTGCTGCTCAGTAGAACAGAATCGGCGTGCCCACGCGATGATCGCCCTGGATATAGTCGTCCTCAAAGCCGCCGATGGGATGCGTCCAGCGATAGATGAAGCGCGCCGCCTCGCTCGCCACGTTGACGCAGCCGTGACTGCGGCGGATGCCGAAATCGTTGTGCCAGTAGACGCCGTGGATGGCGCGCCCTTGCAGGTCGAAGAACGTGACCCACGGGATGCCGGGCAGGTCGAAGATGTCGTTGGGATCGGCAGGTTCCGGGCCGCCTTCATAGGGGACGTTGCTCATGTGGCGCGAGGCCTGCTTGAGGATGACGTAACGTTCTCCCGCAGGCGTGGCAAATTCGCCCTGCCCCGAAGCCGTCAGCGTGCTGAACACGGGCGTATTCCCTTCGTAGCACACCAGCCGCTGCGCTGTGAGATCCACCTCGATGCGTTTGCGGCCCACGAAAGGGCGGATGGGCGCCATCTCCTGCCGGGGAATCCGCCGCACGTCCTTTGCCAGCACCCACTGATGATTGGTGCGCTGCCGGGGCGGATAGTCATCGAAGACCTTGTACCAGCCCACGCCCTGCGCATCCTGATAGGATTCGAGCACGCGAAAGACGTTGCTGCCGTAAAAGCGATATTTCCGAGGCGCGTTGGGCGATGGCTCCGCGCGCCCCTCTGTGAAAACCTGGGAGATCTCCCCCCAGAACCCCCAGCTGCCCACATCCTTGATAAACGGCTGCGGCGGATAGATGCGCATGGGCAGCATCCACGCCGAATGGACGTAGCCCAGCGGCGTGCGATACCACAGATCGTTGTGGGCGCTGAAAGGCGCGCGCACCTCTTCCAGCAATTCCACCGCCTGATCCCGCGCGCGCGTATCCAGGCGCGCCGAAGAGGTCTTGGGTTCCTCGTAGAAGGCGACGGTGTGGATGGCGCGGCCCATCCACACCCACGGCTCCACCTCGCGGCGGGGATCGAAGTCCGCGCCGGGCGGGAGCATCTGGGCGGGGTAGTGCGCGCGCGCGTGTAGCGCGGGGGCAAGCGTCGCCGTGGTCGCGGCGGCAACGATCAGCTTGAGCATCTGGCGGCGGGTGAGTAACTGTGACATGGTATCCTCCGCCCCGAAGTGTAGCACGAGCCGCCGTTGCCGCAAGTGACCTATTTTCGACCCCAGCCTTCTCGCAGGACGCGGAGCGCGTTGCCGCCAAGGATTTTGTGGATGGCGTCGCGGCTGTAGCCTTCGGCGAGCAAGCGTTGTGTGAGCCGGGGCATCTTGGCCGCATCTTTGAGATCGTCCGGCGGATCGGTGAAGCCGTCGAAATCGCTGCCCAGACCCGCGCACTCGACGCCGCCCACATTGACGCAGTGCGCCAGCGTGCGGATGATGAAGTTGAGGCCGCGCGCGCTCTCACGAGGCATGAGCCAGAAATTCATGAAGATCACGCCGATGACGCCGCCGCCCTCCGCGATGCGCCGAATCTCCCAATCCTTGAGATTGTAGGGATCGGGGTTGATGTCGTAGACGCCCACGTGCGAAGCCACCAGCGGCGCGCGGTCGCCGACGATGTCGTAGATGCGGGCGCGGGCGGCGGGCGTGCAGTGCGAGATGTCAATCAACATGCCCAGCTCCACCATCCGCTCGACAACGTCCTCGCCAAAGGGCTTGAGTCCCAGCGCGATGTTACGTTTCCCCTGGAACCAGTTGAAGTGCTGGATGCTTTCGGGCCAGGGATAGCAGGGATAGCCGATCTCGTTCTCGAAGAAATGCGCCAGCGTGAGGTAGGCGACGCCCCGCTCGAAGAGCGTATCGAGGTTGCGCAGCTCGCCATCGAGGCTGTGACCGCCCTCTACGGCGTGGACGACGGCGATGGGGTGATCTTCCTGCGCCAGCAGCGCGTCGAGCTCCGTCACCGAGCGCACGACCCGCGCTTGCGGGCTGTGACTCTCGGCTTCGTGCGATTGCGCCACGGCTTTTTCCATCTCATCGAGCATTTGCAGCGTGACGGCGAAGGGCGTCTGCCGGAACACCTTGCGCCAGACGCGGGGCGTCACGAAGCGAAGCAGGTTTAGCGGGGGGCACTCTTCGAGAATGCCGTGCTCCGGGGCGTAGATGCACGAGAGGATGACATCCACGCTGCCATCCCGCAGCCGTGTGAAATCCGAGCGCAGGCTGAAGGGGTCGAAGGCGCGGGGGGAATAGAGCCGGGTGGTGAGCACCCGGTGGAACAGCGAGACCTTGAGCGAGGGATGGATGTGCAGATCCACGAGCGTGGCATCGCGGTGCAAGGTCTCCCAATCCGGCGCTGCTTGCGGCGAGTTCGTGATCATGGGCACCTCCAAATAGCGTATGAGCGTGTTAGCGTGTTAGCGTAGTAGCGTAGTAGCGTAGTAGCGTGTTAGCGGAAAGTGTGGGAGTAGGGAAGTAAGGGAGTAGGGGAGTAGGAGAGTAGGGAAGTAGGGGATTATGGGAGTATGATGGCTAACGGGCAATGAATGGGTGACGGGCGGGTCGCCCCCCCCCCCCCCCGACCCGCCCCCCCCCCACCCCCCCCCCCCCCAACCCCCCCCCCCCCCCCCACCCCCACCAACCACGGGGCGGAGGCCCGGT
>CAZDSF010000033.1:0-2774 GCA_964508025.1 uncultured Anaerolineales bacterium | reverse complement strand
CCCCCCCCCATCTCCCTACAGCTCCGGCGGGACGCTCGGCATGTAGGGCATGACGAAGAAACCGCGCACGGATTTTTCGCGCTCTCCCGGCACGAGCTGCGCGCACTTGAGACCCTCCACCGGCTCGGAGCGCGGCGGGACGCCCCACACGAAGGCGCTGCCCACGGTGGTTTTCTCCGCGCGAATGACGACGTCGTCGCGGTGGGGGTAATTGGGATCGTAGATGGCGATCTCGAAGATGTTTGGCGATACCTCGGTGCAGGCGTGCGCGAGCACTTGATGGTTGTCCCACAGGCGCGCCGTATCCTTGAAGCCCACGTAGACCAGGCCCAGAATGACGGGCACGCGCGCGTCGAGGCGGCGCTTCGCCATGCCGAATTCCTTGAGCGTGCGGGCGCAGGTGCCGTTGCGACTGTCTTCGGGCAGCGCCATCCACTCCGCAAAGCGGAGGATGTAATGCCCTGCCGCGCCGAAGGTATCCAGCTGCCGGTTGTAGAGATACTGGTAGAAGGGCGTGCCGCGCTCCGGCGCTTTGGTCAGCGCGGGGACGGGCTTCTCGGCGTAATAGAAATCGCAAGCCGCTGAGGACATGCCGCCGCAGAGGCCGTAGAACGCGGAGACCTCATCCACGCCGGGCAGCTTGGGCAGTTTGAAGGGCAGCGGATAGCCGGGGAAATTGTTGATGAAGTGGAAACCATGTTCGGCGGGCCGGAATTTGGCGATGGGCGAGAACAACGTGGGCAGGCGATACTCCGTCACCAGGGGAAGCAGCGGCGTGGTGTGGCGGTAGGGTTTGCCTAGATACGTGTAGCGAAATTCCAAATAGGGCAGGTAGAGGTCCACCTCCTCCGTCTCATGTGGGCGACCCGAAAGGCGGCGCAGGCGCGTGAGCAGCGCCAGCCCTTTGGAGGGGGCGAGCGCCGGGTCATCGAGGAAGCGTCCCGGATCGTAGACCACGGTGAAACGCCCGTCGCGGTCGGAGAGTCCGGGCGTCACGGTGAGATCGTCATCGCCGCGTCCGGGCGCGTCCTCATCGAAGACGCGCACCTCAACGTTCTCGGCGGGCTTGTTGTTGGCGAACAGAATGCGGCCTTTGAGTTCGGTGGTCATCGTGTACCCCCTTCAAAATATGGTAAACGGGTGAGCAGTGAAAAGACACGACGGTTAGGATATGCCTATCTTACACCGGAAAGCCTTAGAAATCAACGGTTGTAATACCTCAAGCGTCACACCGCCGGCGGGGAGCCCAGCTGCGCGATGAGCCGGGCGATGTTCCAATCGAACTCGTCCGCGCTCAGGTCGAGCAGGGGCAGAATGCGCAGGCCCAGGCGCGGGGTGCAATCCTCCCGCAGCACGGGCAGTACGCGGTAGGCGCTCTCCTCCAGGCCCAGGTGTTGGGCCAGCAGCCCCTCGAAGTCGCCGTAGCCGCTCGCCAGGTACGCCTCGGAGAGGATCAGCACGGTGTAGCGGCTCTCCTGCACCGCCCGCTCGGCGAAGCGGATCTTGGGCATTCCCAGCGGCGCGCGGTCGGGGGTGAGCAGCCGCAGGCCGGCGGCCTCCAACGCGGGCGCGAGCGTCTCCCGCACCCAGAGCCGGTCGGCTTTGGCCTCGCTGTGGCTGATGAAGGCGTCGTAGGCGTAGCCATCCGCCGGGGCCGGCGCGGTGGGGGGCGCGCCCTTGCTGCCGCCGAGGTAGAGCGCCACGGGGAAGTTCTCCTCGATCTCGGCTTTGAAGAGCGGATGTTGCTGGGGCGCGTCGGCGGTGACGCGGGGCTGGACGTAATCGAAAAGATCGAAGATGCGGATGACGCCGCCCGCGCCATTGGCCCCGCCGCGCAGCCCCGCGAGCAGGTGATGGGTGAAGAGGCTGTTGCGCGCGCCGGGAAGAATCCATGATAACTCGGTGGGCCGCGAGGAAGCCAAAATCACCCGGCCCCGGCCCGCCTTGAGCGCGTCGAGGTAGGCTTCGGGCAGGCCGGATTTGAGGATGGGCGCGGCGGCGTCTTTGGGCTGACCGATGCCGCCCGCGTGGCAACAATCGAGCGCGACGACGAGCTTGCGGGCGGGGATGGCGCGCAGCAGGGCGGTGAACTCCGCGCCGGAGATGCTGCTCGCTGCGAGGGCCGCGTCGCTGGCGGGATCGGCCTCGACGGGCAGCAGGTATTCGCCCGCGTGCGGGCCGCGCTCGATGCGCCCGCCGTGGCACGAAAGGTACACGAAGGCGCTGCTGTCGGCGCCGCAGCGGGCAGCGAGCGCGCCAAAGGCCGCGCGCAGCGCATCGGCGTCAGCGTCGCGCTCCAGCAGGGTCACGTTGGCGGGGGGGTAGGCGCAGAGCGCCGGGTCGCAGAGCGCGTCGCGGAGGTCGCGGGCGTCGCAGCGCACCGCCTCCGGCAACGGGCGCACGCGCCGGTAATCGGGAATGGCGACGAGCAAGGCGTGGGCGTTATGGAAAAGCGTCATTGGTAAAGCTCCTGAGCAAATAGTTGCAAGTTGCAAGTTCAAAAGTTTAGAGTGTTTTCGCTGCCGCGCGCAGCACGGCAGCGAAAACACTCCTTCTAATGGCTTCCGCCCGAAATTTACACTTTGCGATAGGAGACTAAACAGTTACTCTTAAAATAACGCTCAAGGCGGGGTGCAGCACCGGGCGCTGTCAGAAGGCGCCACATCATTGTAGCCAGCGTACCAACCGGCATAACCCGTACATTGGCTCAGCCGATACGTGCCTTCCAGATTGCCACGGACTCCCAAATCATATTGTACTGTGTTGGGAGATGA
>CAZDSF010000032.1:32464-41262 GCA_964508025.1 uncultured Anaerolineales bacterium | reverse complement strand
CTGGTCACAGCGTTGGGGGAAGTGCTATCGTAATGCGTAACGAGTGATGCGTAACAGGTGATGCGTAAGAAGTGATGGGCGCTCCACATTGCTGCCCCCATCACTCATTTCCCATCACAGCTCACGGCTAACTATGGAGCTACATGATGCAAGATATGACATTACTGCGCGAGGCGCTGCCTTATATCCAAAAGTACAAGGATGCGATCTTCGTCATCAAGGTGGGCGGACGGCTGGTTGAAGATCCGCTCAGCTTGCGGACGCTGGCGCAGGATTTGACGCTGCTCCACAGCGTTGGGATCCGCGTCGTCGTGATTCACGGCGGCGGGGATCAGGCCACGCAATTGCTGCGCGACCTGCACCACGAAAGCCGCTTCGTGAACGGGCGGCGCGTCACGGATGAGAAATCGCTCGAAGCCGCCAAAATGGTCTACGGCGGCAAGGTCAACCTGGAGATTCTCTCAGCGCTGCGCAGCTTCGGCGCGCTGGCGGTGGGCCTCTCCGGCGTGGATGCCGATCTCATCGTGGCGCAGAAACGCCCCGTGGTGCAGGTGCTCAACCGCGAAACCGGCCTGGAAGAAGCGGTAGATTACGGTTACGTGGGCGACATCGTCTCGGTCAATGTGGGCGTTTTGCGGCAATTGCTCAGCGGCGGCTACATCCCCGTCATCGCCTGCCTGGGCGCGGATCGAGAGGGCAACATCTTCAACATCAACGCGGATACGGTGGCGGGCAACATCGCCGCCGCGCTGCAAGCGGAGCGCTTCATTAACGTGACCGATGTGCGCGGGCTATACCGCGACCGCAACGACGAGCGCTCCTTCATCTCATACCTCGATGTGGAGGAAGCGGAGGCGTTGCTCAAAAGCGGCGGCGTGCAGAAGGGCATGATCCCCAAGCTGCAGAGCTGCATCCAGGCCATTCGCGGCGGCGCGAAACGGGTCTCGCTCATCAACGGCGCAGATCCCACCGCCCTGCTCGCGGAGGTCTTCACCAACGCCGGTCACGGCACGATGATTGTGGGCGCGGCAGAAAAGGCGCGGTACGAAAGTGAGATAGTGGGCAGAGAGTAGAGAATAGTGAAAGGAGCATGAGCTATGTTCGGCATGGAAGGTAAGCATTTTATCAATACGGCGGATTTCAGCCTGGAGCAGATTCAGGCGTTGGTGGAATTCGGCCTGGCGATCAAGAGAGGCGCAGCCGCGCCACAGCTGCCGGGCAAAATCCTGGCCACCGTGTTCTTCAACCCCTCGGTGCGAACGCGGATGTCCTTTGCGGCGGGAATGCTCAAGTTGGGCGGACAGGCGATCGAACTGGCGCCGGGTTCCGGCGCATGGACTTTCGAGTTCCAGGAAGGGGTGGTCATGGACGGCGCCACAGTGGAGCACGTGAAGGAGGCCGCGCCGGTGCTCTCGCGCTACTGCGACGCCCTCGCCATCCGCAGCAGCGAGCTCGTGACAACCGCCGCGAAGAGCGTGGACGTGGGCGCGTGGGCGGTGAGCAAGCAGGATACCGTGGTGCGCGGCTTCGCCAAATACGCCACCGTCCCCGTCATCAACATGGAATCCAACGTCTACCATCCCTGCCAGGGATTGGGCGACGCGCTGACCCTCAAGGAGACGCTCGGCAATCCGCAGCGCAAAAAGTACGTCCTCACCTGGGCGTATCACCCCAAGGCGCTACCCATGGCGACGCCGCACTCACAGATGCTCGCCGCCTGCGATCTGGGCATGGACGTGGTGGTGGCGCATCCCGAAGGCTGGGAGCTCGACGCCGAGGTCATGGCGACGGCGGCGGCGCGCACGGCGACGGCAGGCGGTTCGTTGAGCGTCTCGCATCATCAAGCGGAGGCTTTCGACGGCGCGCACGTCATCTGCGCCAAGAGCTGGGGCGCGCTGGCGCACTATGGCGATTGGGACGCCGAGAAGCAGCTGCGCGACGGGTTGAAACACTGGATTGTGGACAGCGAGAAGATGGCGCGCACGCACAACGCCGTGTTCATGCACTGCCTTCCCGTGCGGCGCAACATTGTCGTGACCGACGATGTGCTGGATAGCCCTGCCTCCATCGTGGTACAGCAAGCAGAGAACCGCATGTGGGCGCAGATGGCGCTGCTGACGGCCATTCTATCGTAATGCGTACCGCGTAATGCGTAACAAGCCTACAGGATACCTATGAGCGATTCTTACATTGTCACCGAAGAGCAGCGACGGCTCGATCTGGAAATGGCGCCCTACGATATGTGGGGGACGCGCGCGCACGTCATCATGCTGGCGCATATCGGCGTAGTGCAACCGCACGAGCTGGCGGCGATACTTGCAGCGCTGGACACGCTCGAGGCGCGGCTGGCGGAAGGCCGCTACGCCATTGACCCGGCTCTCGGCGCGCAGCTCACCCTGGAGCGCGAGATCACACAGCTGGCGGGAAAAGCCATCGGCGGCAAGGTTCACACGGGCCGCAGCCGCAACGATCAGGTCACGACGGCCCAGCGGCTCTGGCTCCGCGACCGGACGCTGGCGGCGCACGCCGCGCTGTGCCGCACTATCGAGGCGTTGCTCACGCTGGCGGAAGCGCACATTCACACCGTGATGCCCGGCTACACGCACACCCAGCCCGCCAAACCCACCACCTTCGGGCAATGGTGCCTGGCTTACGCGGATATGTTCTTCCGCGACGCCGAGCGACTTCAGGAGAGCTTTGCGCGTCACAACCGCTGTCCGCTGGGCGCGGCGGAGAGCTACGGCACCTCGTGGCCGCTCGACCGGGCGCTGACGGCGACGCTGTTGGGCTTCGACAGCGTGCAGGAGCTGCCGCTGGACGCCATCGCCAGTCGCGGCGAACACGAAGCCGAAGTGCTGAGCGACCTGGCGTTCATCAACCTGCATCTGAGCAAGCTGGCGCAAGACTTGCTGTTGTTCAACACCTTCGAGTTCGGCATGGTCACGCTGGGCGGCAATGTGGCGCAGCGCATGGGCAAAGTCACGGGCAGCTCCATCATGCCGCAGAAGAAGAACCCCGACGTACTGGAGCTGCTGCGGGCGAACGCCAGCGCCGTCTACGCGCGGCTCTTCGAGACGCTGGAGGTGCTGCGCAGCCTGCCCTTCGGCTACAATCGGGATTCACGCGAGAGCAAGGCCACCGTCACCGAGGGGCTGAACCGGACGCTGGCAGGTCTCGAAGCGCTGGTGGGCGTCCTGACAACCCTGGAGGTAAACCACGCGCGGATGCTTGAGGCGGTGCTCGCCAACTATTCGCTGGCGACCGACCTGGCGGATTACCTGGCGCAGACCTACCGGCTGCCCTACCGCGCCGTGTACACCGCTGTGGGTAAGACGGTGGATCGCGCCATCGAAGCGGGGCAACGGCTGCACGAGCTGGACGCGGCGCAACTCAGCGCCGCGGTAGAAGCCGAAACGGGCGCGGAGATTGCCCTGAGCCAGGAGGCGCTGCTCGCCGCGCTCGATCCGGCAGCGTGCCTTGCGCGACGGCAGCACATCGGCGGCGCGGCGGAACCGGAAATGCGTCGGCTGATCGCCGCACGCCAGGCGCAGCTCGCGGCGCAGCGAGCGTGGCGGGAAGAACGGGAAAGCGCCATCGCCGCTGCGAGCCAGATGACAGCCCGCCCGAAAAGCGCATGAAAGCCTTGACCGCACGGGCAAACGCAGTACAATGCGCTTCACTAACATCGTGAGGTGAGCTATGCCCATTTACGAATATACTTGTCAGGATTGCCAGGCGCATTTCGACGCACGCCGCTCGATGGCAGACGCCGACATGCCCATCGCCTGCCCCAAATGCGGCGGGATGCACGCCAAACGCGGGCTGTCGCGCTTCATGGTGATGGGGAGCGGCGGCGCCAGCGGCAGCGACTTCAGCGCCGGCGGGGGCGGCGGTGGATGCAGCGGATGCAGCGGCGGCTCATGTAGCAGCTGCGGGCACTAAAGCCTTTTTGAAAGCAGCCGCCATCCACAAGGGATGGCGGCTTTGTCGTGATAATAGTAAGGCCTTTCACTAAACCAGGTACCTGGCGTCTGCCTTGGGTGTCGAAGCAAGACTTATGGGACGGCAGGAACCACCAACCGAAAGCCGACAAACGCATCGGCGCAGCCCAAATCGCTAGGGAAACGCATGGTCAGACGCAGATTTGTCACATGACTCAGGTACGAGCCTCCGCGTAAAATCCGCTTCTCGCCCGTTGACGGGCCGGTGGGGTTTACCTGCCGCCCAGCGGGATACGACCCAAACCAATCTGACACCCGCTCCGCCACGTTGCCCGCCATATCCAAGGCTCCGACCCAGCTCGCTCCCTCCGGATAGCTCCCCACCGGCGAAGCGAAAACATATCCGTCGTCGAAGGTATGATCGGCCCAATCTTGTTCGTAGCAATTGGTGTCGCAGTAGTTCAACCGTGTCCCATCGAACTCATCCCCCCAGGGATAAAGCAACTCTTGCGGTCCCCGCGCTGCATATTCCCATTCCGCCTCCGTCGGCAGCCGCCCCCCGGCCCAGTCGGCATAGGCCTCTGCCTGCTCCCACGACACGCGCGCCACCGGATAGCCAGCAAAAGCCGGATCGTCATAGTACGGATAGCCATCTAAACCACGGGTATTTATCGGTAGCGTGCATGATCCCGCAGCCACGCAGAGGGCATACTGGGCATTCGTCACCTCGGTCCGGTCAATCCAAAACCCATCCAACTCTACCGGGTACACCGGTCTGTCGGGGAAATCTCTGTCACTGCCCATCCGGAACTCGCCTGCCGGCACGTAGACCATCACCATCCCATCGGTGGAACGGGTCCAGGTATCGCCAAGCCGTGGAGATGACGCCGACTCGGTGGCTGTTGGCATGGGGGCTGGGTCTGAATCCGTTCCCGGTAGCGTCACAGTAGCCGACGGCGTTATCGTTAGCTCTGCCTCTGGATCCAGTTTCTGGACTGTGGGTTCCGGCGCAGAGGCAGACAGCCCGGAACAGGCCAGAGCAACGGCCAAAACAACAAACGACACGACGAACACGGCCTTACGGGTCATCTTTGCACCTCATACAATCACATTTTGGCAGCCACGGCCTGCGCCACCTCCAACGTAGTGCTGCTGCCGCCCATGTCGTAGGTGCGGACTTTGCCCTCGGCGATGACGGCAGCGATGGCGGCTTCGAGCGCCTTGGCGCTATCCAGTTCACCGAGCCAATCGAGCATCAGCTTCACCGTGAGCAGCATCGCCATGGGATTGACTTTGTACTGCCCGGCGTACTTGGGCGCGGAACCGTGCGTCGGCTCGAAGACGGCGAAGCCATCGCCGATGTTGCCGCTCGCCGCAAAGCCCAATCCACCCACCAGCTGCGCCGCCAGATCGGAGATGATGTCGCCGAACATGTTGCTGGAAACCATCACGCCGTAGGTCTGCGGATTCTTGACCATCCACATCACCATGGCGTCTACGTTCGTCTCCCACAGCTCAATGCCGGGATACTCCGCCGCCACCTTGCGCGCCTCGCGCACCATCAGCCCGGAGGTCTCGCGGATGACGTTGGGCTTCTCCACCAACGTCACCGTGGGATAGCCGAATTTCTTGGCATACTCAAACGCCGAACGGACGATGCGCCGGCAGCCCTCGCGGGTGAAGATGCGGCAGGAGACCGCAATATCCTCCGATGCGACGCCCTTGAAGGCCTTCATATTCGGGCTGCGTTCCTCCAACTTGGCGCGAAGGTCCTCCGGCAGCGGATGGAATTCAACGCCCACGTACAGCCCCTGCGTGTTCTCGCGGAAGACGACCATGTCAATGTCATCGCGGTAGTTGAGCGGGTTGCCGGGATAAGCCCTGCACGGGCGCAGGTTCGTGTACAGATCAAAGGTCTGGCGCAGGCGGACGATGGGGCTGCGATACACCAGGCCCTTCCCCTGCAATTCGGGGATGAGGTCTGCCTCTGCTTCCTCCTTGGGCATCGAGGTGATAGCCCCGAAGAGCGCGCAGGTGCAAGTTCTGAGCAGATCAATGGTGCGTTGCGGCAACGCCTCGCCTTCGCGGCGCCAGAACTCCCAGCCGATGTCAGCGGGGATGTACTCCGCGTCGAGCGCGATCTTGTCCAACACGATCTTCGCCGCGTCCATGACATCATTGCCGATGCCATCACCGGGCATGAGCGCGATACGATACTTAGCCATCCGTGCACTCCTTTGTGTAAAATATGGCAAAACATAATGCGTAATGCGTAATACGTGATGCGTGAAAGGTCACAAACCTGCCTGGAAGCGGCTCATTTCATCGCTTTTTCGCTTTCTTGCCTTTTCGCTCACTCGCCAAGCTGCTTGCGGACGTGAGGAATCAGCCCGCCATCCTCGATGATCGCCAGCACTTCCGGCGGCAGTGGGGGGAAAGTGAACACACCGTGCGGCGTTGTGACCACACCAGCCGTAAAGTCAATGGTGATCTCGGCGCCATTTTCGACGCCGTCCACGGCATCGCAAGTGACGATAGGCAACGCCTGGTTGATGGCGTTGCGGAAGTAGATACGGGCGAAACTGCGCGCCACAATCGCCGCGACGCCCGCCTCTTTGAGGCAGATCACCGCCTGTTCCCGCGAGCTCCCGCAACCCCAGTTTTTCCCCGCGACGATGATGTCGCCGGGGCGCACCGCCGCCGCAAAGCCGGAATCGAGATCCTCCAGCGCATGCGGCGCCATTTCCTTGGGATCCGTGATGCTGTACGTGTATTTGCCGGGGAAGATAACATCCGTATTCACATCGTCCCCGTACTTCCACACCCGACCGGTGATCTTTGTTTCCATAGACGCTCCTTGACACATTTCATAATTACACATATAATCAAAGTGAAAGCGGGACTCGTAAGTCCTGGAACAGGCTGCTCCGATGTAAGTCGGTGCTACTCCGTTTTCAACGGTGAGAATCGGCCTCCAGGGAGAGCCCGTTTTTGCTTTGTCTCACCAGTAACTCCGCACCCATGATGCGCTGAATGCGCTCGTAAAACTCCGCATCGCCATGTTCATAGCGTTGCGCCAGCCCCCAAGCGATGGCATCAGCAACCTGCAAGCCCGCCTCCTGTGCTGAATCCAGATGCACGATTTCAATTACGCCTTCTCCCGTTGCCAAAGTTGCGGTCAAGCGTTCCAAAACATGCTGCTCCAATTGACCTCGCAGCTGCGGGTTCGTATATCGCCGGTCGCAGACCAATTTCAGTCTGGGGTGATGCCAGTAACAATGTGCAACGAGCTCCGCACAAGCAAAGCGATATAAGTCTTCAGAGAACGTCATGCGTTGAATCGCCGATTTTTCCACCACCGCCGCGACGATTTCCACATCAAGAGCAGCAACATGACTCAATAACCGAAGCACAATCTTTCGCGGTGTGCGCTGTGCCTTGAATTCGGGAATATCCTGCAAACGCTTTCCTAGGGATTTGCGCGTTTTGAACACTGCTTTTCTGAGCCATTCGGGCTGAGTCGTCAACACCGCAGCGATGATCAGATAGCGGGATGATGCTGGAGCACTGCCCACATCGCCGCTTTCGTCCACAAAAGCCCAGGTTAAAGCAGCGTCGGGCACATTACAGCTCGCGCGGATCCGTGATGACGCCCGTGAGCGCAGAAGCCGCCGCTGTTGCCGGGCTGCCCAGGTAGATCGCGGCGTCCTTTGATCCCATCCGCCCTCTGAAATTGCGGTTGGAGGTGGAAAGCGTCGCCTCGCCCGGCGCCATGCAGCCCTGGTGCGCGCCCAGACACGGCCCACAACCCGGATTGAGCAGCGTCGCCCCGGCAGCGATCAGATCGGCGACCACGCCCTCCGCCAGCGCTGCCTGCAACACCTCCCGTGAGGCAGGCAGCACCAACATTCGCACGCCCGGCGCGATGTGCTTGCCGCGCAGAATCTCCGCCGCAGCGCGCAAGTCCTCCAGCCGCCCGTTGGTGCAGGCGCCGAGCAGCACCTGATCAATCCGCGTACCGGCGACCTCCATCACGGGGACGACGTTATCCACCGTGTGCGGACGGGCGATCTGCGGCGCGAGCGCGCCCGCGTCCAGCGCAATCACCCGCGCGTAGACGGCGTCGGCGTCGGCGTAGACCGGCGTAAACGGCTGCGTCACCCGCCCCGCCAGCCATGCCAGCGTCTTCTCATCCGGCTCCACGACGGCGTTTTTTGCGCCCATCTCGGCGGACATGTTCGTCAGGGTCATGCGCTCGCTCACGCTCATGGCGGCGATGGCTTCGCCCGCGAATTCCACAGAACAATAATCCGCGCCATCGGCCCGCAGCAGACCGATGAGATGCAGGATCAGATCTTTGGCGGAAACGCGCGGCGGCAGCGCGCCGTGAACGAGCACGCGGATGGATTCGGGCACGCGCAGCCAGATTCCGCCCGTCGCCATCACGGCGGCAGCTTCGGTGCGCCCGATTCCCGCCGCGAAGGCGCCGAACGCGCCCGCCGTGGGCGTGTGTGAGTCGCTGCCCACAATCACCGCGCCGGGCCAGACATGCCCCTTCTCCGGCAACACCTGATGGCAGATCCCCTCGCCGATATCGTAAAACGCCGTGATGCCCTGCTCCGTCACAAACGCGCGGGTCGCCTGATGGCTCGCGGCGTAAGTCTCGTTCGCCGCTGGAACGACGTGATCCAGCACGATCACGTGCATCGCGGGGTCGGCGACGCGCGTCACACCGATTTTGCGGAACGTCGCCGCAATCGCCGAGGTGTTATCGTGGGTGAGCAAGCGGTCGGGCTTCACCGTCACAATCTGGCCGGCCACCGTCCGCTCCAGACCGGCCTTTTGCGCCAAGACTTT
>CAZDSF010000032.1:5330-32364 GCA_964508025.1 uncultured Anaerolineales bacterium | reverse complement strand
AACGGCTGCGCCTGAAAATGCTCCACGCCGTTCCGAGTCAGCGCGCCGGCGACGAAATCCACCGTCACGCTGTCGCCATTCTCGAAGCGATGCGCGACTTCCGCCAGATTCGGGAAAGCGACGATGGGCAAACCGCTGTTGATCGCGTTGCGCTTATAGATGGCGCCGAAGCTCTCCGCGATGATCGCTGCAATCCCCAACGCGCGGAAGCAATCCACCGCCTGCTGCCGCGACGAGCCCGACCCGAAATTGCCGCCAGCCATGATGATGTCACCAGGCTGCGCGCGGCGCGCGAAGTCCTCCCAGCCCTTGAGGTTATCGAAGGTGTACTGCCCCATCTGCCCCACATCAGTGATGTGCAGATAGCGATTGTGGAAAATCATATCGGTGTCTATATCCTTATATAGAGCACCGGTCGCGTCGCGCAACACCCATAATCGCCCGGTAACTTGTGTGGGTTTCATGCTTCCACCTCCGGCACGGTAATCTCCCCCGCCAGCGCGCTCCACGCCGCGGTGACGGGGCTTGCCAGGTAGGTCTGTCCCGCGCCCTGTTTGCCAGGGAAGTTGCGGTTGCTGGTGCTCACCTGCACCTCGCCTTTGCCCGTCATCCCCAGATGCCCGGAGGCGCAGCCGCCGCAGCCCGGATTGCTGATGATGAAACCCGCCTCGAACAGCGTTTCCAACACGCCAGAGGCGAGCAGCTGCGCGTAGACGCGCCGCGTCGCCGGCACAACGGTCGCCATGACTTGCGGCGCAATCCGCTGGCCTTTGACGATCTCCGCGACAGCAGCGAAGTCCTCGAAGCGGCCGTTGGTGCAGGAGCCGAGGAAGACGCTATCAATCCGCCGCCCGGCAACCTCCCGGACGGGATGCACGTTGGCGGGATTGGGCGGGCAGGCGATGAGGGGTTCCAGGTTGGTGATGTCAATGGTGAGCGTTTCAACGTACTCGGCGTCATCATCTGGAAGTAAGGAGTAGGGAGTAGGGAGTAGGAACTCGCCAATGGGGAAGCCGATGATGCCGCCCATCTCCGTGATCTGGCTGGCGAGGGTGATGCGTCCCGCCAGGTCGAGCGCTTCGATGGCGGGGCCAAAGAATTCCACAGCGCGACCCAACGCCCCATCGGAGCCGAGCCGTTGCAGCACCGCCAGCGTCAGATCGCTGGCGGTGCAGGGCGAGCGCAACTCGCCCTGGTGAATGACTTTCATCGTAGGCGGGACCTCAAACCAGGTGCGCCCCGTCTTGAAAGCAAAGGCGATATCCTGATCGCCCATCCCCTGCCCAAAGGCGCCAATCGCGCCGAGGATGTTGAGATGGCTGTCGGTACCCACGAAAGTGCCGCCGGGCTGCACCAGCTCCTCTTCGATAGCAACGTGCGAGCCAATGCCGGCGTTCACATCGTAGACCTTGATGCCCTGGCTGCGCGCCCATTCGCGGCAGAGCTGCTGATTGTTGGCGTAGGGGATGTTGCTCGGCGGCGCGACCAGATCAAAGGTGAAGAACGTCCGCGCTGGATCCGCAACAGGGGCGTCGCCGTAATGCTCGCGGTAGTTCTGCACCACATTCGCCCCGCCGAAATCCCGCGCCGTGCGCACATCCAGATCGAGCCAGATGATGTCGCCCGGCGCTACCAACGCGCCCGGCGCCGTGTGCGCAGCAAAAATCTTCTGAATCATCGTTCTGCCCATGATGTCCCGTCCTGACTCTTGACTCCTGACTGCTATCCCCCCGCCTGCCGCAGAAAGCTGTGGAAGTGCATAAAATCGGCGTGATTGATAAGCGTGGCTTCGGTGCTGCGATGGCCCTTATCCCCCTCGCCAGCGTGCGTAGCGATGATGTGCTGCACTTCGATGGGCAATCCCGCGCGGGCAGCAAGCGCCGCGCCGCTGAAGGGATGGCGCAACAGCTTGCCGCCGCGGCTCTGGACGACCTTGCCCTCGGCATTGCGGGTATATTCCAGCGGCTTGCCGACATCGTGCAACAGGCCGCCCGCGATGAGCACATTCCGGTTGACCGGCAACCGCTCGCCGTAGATCTGCGCGAAGATGTCCGCCGCGCGCAACGCGGTCAACGTCACCCCGCGCACATGCTCGATGAAATTTGCCGGGCAGGGATTGATGAGCAGCGTGAACGGCATCTCCAACAGCGCCTCCGGCGTCCAACCGCCTTCTGCCAGCGCCAGCTCCCAGCACTGCAACGCCTTCTCTCGCAAGTCGGCGTCCTCGATCAAGTCAAATTCAGGTAACAACTGCAACAATGTGTCACGCATGGGAATCTCCTCTAAGAAATTATGAAGGATGAAGGCGGAAGGATGAAAATCTCCGCATTACAATTTCGCTTAACAATCTAAAAATCGCAAGCAACCTGCTCCCCATCACCCCATCCCCCAACCTCCCCCTCGCCCTTCTCCCCCACGCCGCTGCTATGCGTTCTCCAATTCGCGCAGGGCCGGGCCATCATAGCCCGATGTGGGCGCAATGGCGCGCATAGGCCGCTGACGGGTAAGCTCGTCGAAGACGTGCGCGGTCAAGCCCACGGTGCGCGCGATGGCGAAGAAGCCGTTGCCCATCTCCGGCGGGAAATCGAGCTCGCAGAGCACCGCCGCGATAGCGCCATCCACATTGAGGGGCAACGCCTTGCCAGAAGCTTCGGCGCTGGCGGCAGCGATGGCCTGCGCCAGCGCGATGTAGTCGCCCGCCAGCCCCTCTTCAGCCGCGAGCGCGAGCAGCCGCGCCGTGCGAGGATCAGCGGTGTGGAGCCGATGCCCGTAGCCGGGCAGACGCTTGCCGGCAGCCCGCGCCTCAGCCACAATCGCGCGCGCCGCTTCCGGCGTGGATTGTCCCGTCTCGCGTTGACGCGCCACGCCATCGAGCAACACGCGCATACAACCTTCGATGGCGCCGCCGTGATGCCGGTTGATGGTCATAATGCCCGCCGCAACCGCAGTGGTGAGCGGCGCCCCGCCCGATACCACCGTCCGCGCCGCCAGCGCCGAGGGCGGCGTCGCGCCGTGATCCACGCTGGAGACGAGCAACGCATCCATGATGCGTCCCTGCGCCTCGGTGGGCAGCTCGCCCTTGAGCGCCAGGTACACCATGTGAGAAAAAGGCACGCGGCCCATCAGCTCCTCGATGCGATAGCCCCGCACCGCAATCAAATTCGGCTCGATTTTCGTGATCGGTTGACTCCAGGCTTCTTCTACCATGTGTACTCCTTAGCTAGTTACAAGTTACAGGTTGAAAGTTCGTCTTCGTAAAACGATCAACTTTCAACTTTTAACTCGCAACCTTCAACTGATTCTCGCCAGCACTTCCTTCGTCGCCTGGGGCAGCTCCATGAAGGACTCCACCACCGTCGCGCCGACTGCCCGCAGTCGTTCGACCTTGCCCTGATATGTGCCGCGTCCGCCTTCGACGATGGCGCCGGCGTGGGAAAAGCGCGTGCCCTGTTTTGCCGCCTTCCCGCCGATGTAGGCGATCAGCGGCTTGGTGAACGCCCCCGCCTCGATGAGATCCGCAACGCGCTCCTCCTGGCTCGTGCCGATCTCGCCGAACATGACAACGGCTTTGGTCTCTGGATCGCGTTCGAATTCCAGCATCACATCGGGATGGGGCAGGCCCACCACGGCGTCTCCCCCCACGTGGACGAGCGTCGTCGCGCCGATGCCCTCGCGCGCCAGGTAGTAGGCCATGGAAGACGTGATGCCGCCGCTGCGCGAGGAAATCCCTACCGGGCCGGGGATGAACCACGATTTGGCGGAAGCGGCCCGCCCACCCATCATGCCCAGCACGGCCTTGCCGGGGCTGAGCACGCCGAGCGTGTTCGGCCCGATGAAGCGCGCGCCGACCGCTTTGGCCCGCGCGGCAATGCTCAACACGTCGTAGATCGGCACACGATCCGGCACGATGACGAGCAGCTTCACCCCCGCGTCTATCGCTTCCAGCGCGGCGCTTTTCACCAGCGGCGCGGGGATGAAGAGCACGCTCACATCAAGCGGCCCGACCTGCTCCCAGGCTTCCAGCACCGTGTCGTACACCGGGACGCCTTCGACGCGCTCGCCGCCCCGTCCCGGCGTCACGCCCGCCACAACCTGCGTCCCGTATTCCGTCATCAACTTCGCGCGGGCCATCCCCTCCCGTCCGGTGATGCCCTGCACGAGCACGCGCTTGGTCTGATCAATGAGTATTGCCATAAAGTTCCCCTTAATATCAAGAAACTGGTTGCTGGAAACTGGTTGCTGGTTGCTGGTGGCTGAAAGAAAACAAGTAACTAGCAACGAGCAACGAGCAACGAGCAACCTTCGATAGGCAACTCCACATGCCCGCCGCCCGCGCCGTAGAGCAGGCAATCCACCTCACAGCCCAGGCATTCGACGCAGCGTCCGCGCCGCGCTTCTTCTGGTGCGATGTTGAGCACGGGCAACCCCTCAGCGTTGAGCGAGAGAATCTGCCGCGCGCACACCTCGATGCAGACCTTGCTCACGCACGTTGCACAGACCGCGTGATCCAACATCACCGTACCGGTGGGACTGGGGAAAACGTAATACGTACTGCGTAATGCGTAATCTGTAACGCCTGACTCGCTTTCTCGCTGACTCGCTTTTTCGCTTTCTCGCCTTTTCGCCATTTCGTCAATCAACGCCGCCAGCCGTTGCGCGCAGAAGTCGGGCGAGTCGTCTTTCTTGTAGCCCTCCACCGGCGCGGGAATGCGTCCGTTCAGGCCCTCCAGGATCTCCACGGCGCGATCCTCCCCGTTGCCGCCAAGCCGCACCACGATAGGGACTTCCACCTGCGCTTCGAGGAAGGCTTTGAACAGCCCGCGCGCGGAGTAGAACTGCTCCTGGCTGGCGACGCCGGAGCCGGAACCGAAGTAGCCGTCAATCGGGCCAACGGCGAGGACGATTTTCGCGGCGCGATAGACCTTGCTCGCGGGCGGATTGCCGCTGGTATCCACAAACGTCGCCACCTTGAAGCCCTGACGCAGCAGCGCATCCATGCTCATCATCGAACCGCCGCCGCCCGCGCCGTGGAAGCCCACGTAGCCCTCGCCGCGCCGAAAGTTTTCCGCCATCTGGATGAAGTAGAAGGTGCCGCGATAATCCTGCGCCTCGACCGCATAAGCGATCTTTTCCAGAGCAGTGGGCGGACGGTCGTACTCGCGGGCGATTTCGATGCCCAGTTCCGGGCGGCGGAAGACGGCGTAATCATCCACAGTGATGCGGCAATCCGCCGCGACGAGCTTCCCCTCCGCCGTGAGCGCCAGTGGATTGATCTCCGCCGAGCGCGCCTCGCAGGTGCGGGCAACCTGATAGAGCCGCACGAGCAGGTCGCCCAGATCGCTTTGCAGCTTCCCCTCAATGCCGGTGCGGCGGACGAGATCGCGCGCCTGGTAATCCAGCAGGCCCCGCTCAATATCCACGTGGATGCTGGCGACTTTATCGGGATGCGCGGCGGCAATCTCTTCGATGCCGGTGCCGCCAACGCTAGAGAAGAGCACGAGGGGTGCCTGCGCGCGGTCATCCACAATGACGCCCGCGTAGAACTCCCGAACAATGTGAATCTGCTCTTCAACCAGCACCTCGGTCACGGTGAGAGTCTTGATCCGCTGCCCCAGGAGCGCCTCTGCGGCGAGCGCGGCTTCTTCGGGCGTAGCGGCTTTGCGGATAGCCCCGATGCCCGCGCGGCCCGTAACCCACACCTGGGCCTTGACCATCACCGGACATCCGATTTCGGCGGCAATCGTGTGTGCGGCTTCTGGAGTGGTTGCGACCGCGCCGCGCGGCGTAGCGATGCCGGCCTGGGCCAGCTGTTGTTTTCCCTGGTACTCGTGCAATCGCGCCATGAAATCCCTCGCATTGCTTAAGCTGATGGTTGCGGGAACACTTTGAATACCCACTGACGGATGACCGGGGACCGAGGACGGATACCCCAACAGGCGCATTGAGTAGGGTATCCACTTATCGGTCAGGGCCAATCGCTTCTGAGTGCATAGCGACTCGAATCATTATAGCCGCGTCAGTGTGCTGGCGGTAAGTGACAATCCGCCAGAATCTATGGGAAGCCAAGCCCCATTACTTTACTGAAGAAGATGGACCCAGGGCAGCGCCTCGTGGACAGCGCTGAAGAGCCGGCGATCTGCGGTCCAGAAATCGGCGTCGAGCCGCTGCGCCAGCGCCAGGTAGTGCGCATCGTAGGCGGCGGGGAGGGCGAACTGCCCAGCAATCGTATATGCTTGCGTGTGCAATAGCTCATCCTGATAGAAGGTAATTGGCAATACTAACCCTGAATGCAGCGCGAATCGCGCTGTTTCTTCGCTCAACAATCCCTTGAGAAAGTAGCGATAGAGCACGTTTGTTATCTCATACCGTAACAATATCGGCGCAACCAGTTTACGCTGTTCTTGGCGCCACAATCCCCAAAGCGCCTGCGCTGCCACACTCAAAGGGTGATCCACCAGAAACGGAATCACAACGCTGTTATCAATGCACGTCAAGCGCTTCATCGAACTGTGCATCACGTTCCTCCCGCATCTCACGAACGGTCTCTTCAATGGGCGGCAACAAACGCCCTTGTAATTCAGCGCGGGCGCGCCGCCTGGATTCTTCCGCCAAACGCATTGGGTAGTTCCATTCCTCCCCAGTACGTGCAACAGTCAGCCGCTCATACTCCTCTGCGGAGAGCACGACGACGTAAGGCTCGCCGCCGCGTTCGACGATGTATGCCTGGTTTTCCTCTTTCACCCGGCGGATCAGTTCCCCAAAGTGGATGCGGGCCTCTGTAGCGCTGATTGTTTTCTCCATGACACACCTCCATAATGCGCCTCAATTTACAACCAACCCCCAACCAACCCCTAAGCGCTATTCATCCATCAATTAATCAATTGATCAACGGTAGTATAAGGGAAAATCACGCCCCTGTCAATCAAAACAAGAAGCGTGAGAGCTAGCTCTCACGCTTCACCGATCACCGATTACCCGTTACTCAGCCTTCACTACAGCATCACCTTGGGCTGATATTCTCCCCACACGCGCCGCAGCACGCCGCAGACTTCGCCCAACGTGCAGCCGACGCTCACGGCTGCGATGAACAGCGGCATGAGCGGGGCATCCGGCGTCTTCGCCGCCGCTTCGATGCGGTCGAGCATCGCTGAGGCGCGCGCGCTATCGCGGACAGCGCGCACTTCGGCGAGATGCGCCCGTTGCTGCGCCTCGATAGCCGGATCCACGCGGAGCTGCGCCAACCCTACACGCTCCTCTTCGATCTGGAATTTGTTGACGCCAACGATCACCTGCTCGCCCTTTTCCACCGCCTGCTGCGCGCGGTAAGCCGCGTCGGCGATCTCAGCCTGCATGTACCCCTGCTCGATAGCAGCGGTCGCCCCGCCCAGCTCATCAATCGTTTGAATGTAGGCGGAAGCGCGTTTTTCGATCTCATCGGTGAGATACTCAATGTAATACGAGCCGGCAAGCGGATCAATCGTATCGGCGACGCCCGACTCATACGCGATGATCTGCTGTGTGCGCAGCGCCACACGGACACTCTCCTCGGTGGGCAACCAGAGCGCCTCATCCATGGAGTTGGTGTGCAGCGATTGGGTGCCGCCCAGCACCGCCGCCAACGCTTGCAGCGTCACCCGCACGACGTTATTCATCGGCTGCTGCGCGGTGAGCGTGGAACCGGCTGTCTGCGTGTGGAAACGCAGCATCCACGATTTGGGATCCTGCGCGCCAAAGCGTTCGCGCATGATGCGCGCCCAGAGCCGCCGCGCCGCACGGAATTTGGCGATCTCTTCCAGGAAATTGTTGTGCGCGTTGAAGAAGAACGAGAGCCGAGGCGCGAAGTCGTCCACGCTCAGACCCGCATCCAGAGCCGCCTGCACGTAGGCGATGCCATCCGCAAGCGTGAAGGCGATTTCCTGGACGGCGGTGCTGCCCGCCTCACGGATATGGTAGCCGCTGATGCTGATGGGATTCCACTTGGGCACGTCGCTGGCGCCGAAGCGGAAGGTATCCGTAATCAGCCGCATCGAAGGGCGCGGCGGGAAGATATACGTGCCGCGCGCCACGTATTCCTTGAGAATATCGTTCTGGATTGTGCCGTTGAGCTGGCGAGTATCCGCGCCCTGCTCCTGCGCCACAGCGATATACATGGCCCACAGCACCGCTGCCGGCGCGTTGATGGTCATAGAGGTGCTGACCTTTTCCAGAGGAATCTCCCGGAATAGCGTGCGCATGTCCTCCAGACAGCTGATGGAAACGCCGACCTTACCCACCTCGCCGAGGGCCATATCATCATCGGCATCGTAGCCCAGCTGCGTGGGCAGGTCGAAGGCCACAGAGAGGCCCGTCTGCCCCTGCTCCAGCAGATAGCGATAGCGGGCGTTGGATTCCTCGGCGCTGGCGAAGCCCGCGTATTGGCGCATCGTCCAAAAGCGTCCCCGGTACATGGTGGGCTGAATGCCACGGGTGAAGGGATATTCGCCGGGAAAACCCAGGTCGGCGAGATAATCCACGGGCGCATCCAACGGCGTCAACGCCGGTTCAACAGGAATCCCAGACGGCGTCGTGAAGTCTGGTTGGCGCTCTGGAAAGCGCCGCGTCACTTTCTGATAGCTGCCCTCACGCCAACGCTGTTGTTCAGCCTGCAATTTCTCGGTTTCAGCAGTCATCGCTCCTCCTTACAGAAATCTGCAAATCTCAAATCGAAAAATCGGTCTCACTGTGATTTTTCGTGCTTTTGTAGCGAGCATTAACCTGCCGGGCATCCGTCGCCGGTCTTCGGTCGTCCGCCATCATCACCCCAGCTGCTCGAGCTCGTCGAGCATTTCCGCCAGCACATCGAAGCCGCCCTGCCAGAAATCCTCCGAAGCCATATCGAAGCCCGCTTCGCTGAGGATGTGATCGGGGCTGGCGGAGCCGCCGTAAGCCAGGATACGCAGGTATTGCGGCTCGAAGGCGTCGCGTCCGATAGCTTTGTACTTGCGGTACAGCGCCAGGACGAGCAGCTGCCCGAAGGAGTAGGCGTAACAGTAGAAGGGCGTGTGATAGATGTGCGGAATGCTGAGCCATTCCAGCCGGAATTCCTCGCTCACGTCCACCGCATCGCCGAATTGCTCCCGCAGGTTATCCAGATAGGCGGCTTGCAGTGCGTCGGGGGTGGCATCATCTTTGAGCATGGCATGCGCCTGATTCTCGAAGAGCACAAAGTAAGCCTGGCGCATCACCGTGGCATAAGCATCAGCGATGAAGGTATTGAGCAACGTGCGCCGCACAGCCACATCGGTCTCCTCACGCAGCAGCTTATCCGTGAGCAGCATCTCGCCAAAGACCGAGGCGGTCTCTGCCATGGGCAACGCCGAATGGAACGTGAGCGGCGAATGCTCCGCCGCCATCAGCGCGTGGACGGAGTGCCCCAGCTCATGCGCCAGCGTGGAAACATCGTTGATCGTGCCGGCGTAGTTCACCAACACCCACGGCGTCACCCCCGGCAGCACGCCGTAACAGAAGGCGCCATCCATCTTACGCGGGCGGATTTCGCTATCGAGGTGTTGTTCATGGAGCGCCTGCATTGCCAGATCCGCAAGCCGGGGCGAGAAGGCGCGATAGGCGGCATCCACCATCTGCACCGCCTCATCGAAAGTGTACGTCTTGTCGGCGTCGCTCAACGGCGCGTAAATATCGTAGCGGCGCAACTTGGGCAATCCCAACGCCGCCGCCTTGAAGCGAAAATAGCGTTGGAATAACGGCGCGTTCTTGCGGATGACCCGCAGCAGCGTCTCGGTAACAGGATCAGGGATGTCATTTGCCAGATTGCGGACGCTGATCGGGCTGGCGAAATGCCGCAACCGGACATTCTCCTCGCGCCAGTCGCGCACCCGCGCCGCATAGACCTGCGCCAGCACATCGGCGTGCTCATCGTAATGCCGGTAGAGCTCCTTGTAGGCGGCTTCCCGCATCGCGGGATCGGGGCTGTAGGCATAGGCCATCAGCTGTCCGCGTGTGAGCTCTTTGACTTCGCCATCTACGGTCAGCTTGTACGTGAAACGGGTCGTCATCATATCATAGAGCATCGTCAACGCCTGAATGCCATTCACATCCTTGATGTTGATGACGCGCTCTTCCGGCTCCGAAAGCGTATGCGGCGTGAACAGGCGCAGCGATTCCAGGTGATAGCGACAATCACCGCTGACCGCCAGCAGGCGCGCCGCGTTCTCGACATCAAGCCCTTTCCACCACAGAGAGAAGAACAGGGTGCGGTTGGTAATATCGGCTACCAGCTGCTGCACTTTGGCGCGGAAAGACAGCGCCTCCTGCTGCGCTGTATCCTCGGCAAACCACAACTGCGCATAGGCGTACAGCGCCGACACGTCCGCGTGGAGCTGCTCATAGCGTTGCAGCAAGTCCGTAAAATCAGTCTCAGGCAGATCCGCCGCCAGCCGCTCACGCCACCCTTCGAGTTCCTGTGTCTGCGTCTCAATCCGCTGTAGAAAGCCCTCCGCTTCAGGAGAACCGGGACGCGCCATCAAATCATCCAGACTCCAACGTTGTTGCTCAAACGCCATGCAAAACCTCCTGTAAGAATTGCGAATTACGCGAATGGCGAATGACAAGTTCAGGCTTCGTCACGCGCCAGGAAAGCAACCGTTGCCAGAAACGCTGCCGTTAATACCAAATCTCGGCCCCAGAGGGAGCGGGCGTAGCTGGCGCGGTACGCGCTCAGCGCCAACGCCCACAACGCAAGCTGGTATCCCAGCGCCAGGGGCAGCGCGCCGCGCCAGCTCTGATTTTGACGCGCGGCTTTCCCGATAGCGAAAGCCGCACCGACAAACACCACGCCCCAAACCAAATATAACACCGCCAGCCAATACAACGGCAACGCCAGCGACCAGCCTGCCAACGCCGGTATCACTTGGGGCGCCAGAGCCGCGCGGATCAGGTTGGCTAACCCCACAGCAAGAAAGAGCCACAGCAAAGCACGGCGTCGTTTCATCACGGCTGTATTGTACCCCAGGGCGCCCAATCCGAGAAGTGATAATCGGAATTGTCGCGGCGTGAAAAGTAACCGCCGCGCATCAACTGCCATCCGTTTGGGGCTTGCGCGCCACGAAGAAGAGATAAGCGCCTTCGGCGGGCAACGGTTCCTGATCGAAACGTCGCAGGAACGCCGCCGTGAGCGCCAGATTCCAGCGTGTGGGGACCAGCAACCAGCGCCCGGTAAGCGCCTTCGCTAACACACATGGCAGCCCCAACGGATGCCCCCATTCCAGAGCGGCGGTTGCACCTGGCGAGAAGTACGCCCACCAGCGTTCTAGCATCAGCCCCGCCGCTGCGAGCCGGCGCTGCCAGCCAGGCGCATCATCATAAGTGTGATGCCGGGAGATGCGGTCGAAGAGGCGGCGATACCTCTCCGCGCCCCCACGCCAGCCGAGCGCCTCCAAGACGCGCGCCACAGAGAGGAAGCGGCGGAAATTCGGCCCCGGCACGCAGAAGTAGAAGCTGCCGCCGGGTTGCAGCACGCGAGCCACCTCGCCGAGCACGGGCTGCACATTGGGAATGTGCTCCAATACCGAATTGCTGATGACCGTGGCAAAGCTCGCCTCAGCAAAAGGCATTGCCGCGCCGAGGGCATGGGTGAGCGACGTGTAATGTCCGCGAGCGCGCGCCTCCTGCAACGGACCCCGCCACGGATCGAGACCCACATCCAGCCCGCCAGGGAACGCCGCCGATGCAAAGTGCCCATCCCCGCAGCCGAGATCGAGCACGGGACGGCGCAGTGGCAGGTCGGCGTAGAAGCGCGCTTCCACTGCCCGCAGCAGGGCGCGGAAGGCGGGCAACTCGCGCAACTGCTGCTCGAAGCTGCCAGAAATCAGGGCATGGTCAATGGGCATAGTTCTTCCGCTGCATAGGTGGGATTGGCATAGCCGAAACTGTTGAGAAAATCCAGCACGGCGGGAACTTCAGGCGCGGCGATGATCTCCGTGCAGGCGCCGGAGAGGAGACCCAAGCGCTGATAGGCATCCCAAAAGCGGCGCGCCAGCTGCGCCACAGGATAGCCGGGCGTCTCTGGCGTAAAATCGCTCTGCAACCGGCGATACTGCATCTCGGCGTCGGGCGTGTTGCCCAGCCGCTTTCCCAGCAGGAGCAAGCGCCAGCGCGCCAGGGCCGTGAACCAGAGCCGCTCCTCCGGCGCCCCGTAGAAACCGGCCCACGGATCGAGCGTCTCGTCGTTGAGCACCCGCAAGTAAGCGTCAAACGCATCCGCGTAGCGCCCGGCGCGGAAAGCGTCGTCGCCATCGCGGAAGGCGTGATAGCGGAATTCTGCCGGGCCTAGCTGCTCGGCGGTGCGCGTGATGACACTGCCATTCCAGGCCCAGGTCTCGGTGAAGACGCGCTGCGGCCCGGCGCCCACCGAGCCGATGCCGACGCTGCGCGCCAGCACCGCGCCATCCACGAGCATGAATGTGGGATACGGCAATGATGGATCGCCCGCTGTCTGCTCGCGGAAATCGCGCCCGTCCCACGACCAGACATGCAGCGTGTGCCAGCAGGTGTGCGCGCCGCAGGTCACATCCGCAAAGACCAGCTCAGCCACGCCGTCGCCGGTGAGATCCTCGCCGCCCACGAGCGCGACGTTGTACCACTCACCCGGCGCATAGACGTAAAGCGTCTCATAACGCCCCGCGCGACAGGTGAAGACCGCCATCATCCCCGCTGGTGGAAAAGTCTCCGCCAGGGGATTGATGAAAGTGACGGCGATTTCAGGGATGCCGTCGCCGGTGAAGTCATGTTGAACGGGCAACCCGCCATCGGGGGCCAGCGCCTCCCAGCCCTGCAACAATCCTGCCAACATCCCCGGATCGCCGCCGGCGGAAAGATAATCACGCAATGCCAGCACAAAGTCATCGCCAAAATTCGCCGGGCGTGCGGGCGCGCTCACCGCGCGCAACGCGGGGCAGGGATCAGGGGTTGGCGTGGGCAGCGCGGTTGTTGGCGTCGGCGCCGAGAGCGTCGGTGAAGGGCGCGGGGTGAGGATCAAGCCGCTATCCGCGGGCGTCTGGGGCGCAGCTGCCGGTCCGCGCAAGGTACAGCCCCACAAAACCAACATCAACACGCCGAATACCACGCCACGGCGGATCCACCACTTCATAGTTCCCTCCAGCAGCTCAACCTATAGCAAGACTATCATGCAGTATAAACCCAGGCCCAAAGATGACAACTTCTTCGTATCTTCATCGAATTGCCTGGTTTTGAAAAACGCACTATAATGTTCCATAGAAGCCTTACTCAGGAGACGCAGCGATGAAACAAGCCTTAGATCTTGGGCCACACTCCGAGCGGGATATGCTGAGCGCCATGCTCGATGAGTACACCCCCCCCGCTCCCTGCCGGCGCGGCGATGTTGTCAAAGGTGTCATTGTACGGGTCAACCCCAAACTAATCCTCATTGACATCGGGAACAAGTGTGATGCGGTTGTGCATCCACGGGAAATGGAGCTGATGAGCGCCGAAGATCTGGCAAAACTGCATCCCGGTCAGACCGTCCACGCTTACGTGATTGACTCCAATGACAACGAAAACGTGATTCTGGTCTCATTGAGCAAGGCCGATCAGCAAGGCGACTGGGCCAAAGCCCAGGAATTGCTGGAAAGCGGCGCAGCGGTCGAGCTTGAGGTTGTGGATCACAATAAAGGCGGCGTGATTGTTCATCTGGGGCAGCTGCGGGGCTTTGTGCCCGCCTCACAGCTCTCGCCGAGCTGGCGCACGCTCCAAAATGCCGAAGATACCGAAAATCGTTGGGCGGCATTGCTGGGGCAACGCTTGAAGCTCCGCGTCATCGAAGTGACCTCCAACCGCAATCGGCTCATCTTCTCTGAGCGCGGGGTCATGGGCGAAAAACCACAGCGCCACAATGTACTGGAAGAGCTGAAAGTGGGGACGGTGCAACACGGCGTGGTCAACAACATCGTGGACTTCGGCGCCTTTGTGAATGTCAAGGGAATAGATGGGCTGCTGCACATCTCTGAGATCTCGTGGCAGCGCATCAACCACCCCTCACAAACGCTGCACGTGGGCGACGAACTCGATGTGTATGTGCTCGATGTGGATCTGGAGCGCCACCGGCTCAGTCTGAGCCTCAAGCGGCTGACCCCCGATCCCTGGGCATTGATGGCGGAACGCTACGCTGAGGGGCAACTCGTTGAAGTCAAGATCGTCAATCTGGTTTCGTTTGGCGCGTTCGCCTGCCCGGTAGATATTCCCGAAGTCGAAGGGCTGATCCATCTTTCGGAACTATGCGACCAACCGGTGTTGCGCGCTGATGAAGTCGTGCAGATAGGCATGGTCAAGCCCGCGCGGATTCTCTCGCTGCGCCCCAAGGCGCGCCGGATAGCCTTCAGCCTTAAGGCTGCCACTCCCGACACCGCGACAGAAGCAACGCCAGATCAAACGACTGCCGTCACGCTAACGCCATCGGCAGAGGCGCCAGAAACAATAATACAGCCCAACACAGCCTCGTAGATTCGCAGGTGTTGGGCAGCGACCTTCAAAGTCGGGCCGGTCCGGGCCGTTCTTCATCGCACGCTGCCATTACCAGACGACCACGGCCCCGGCTCTTGCAGGCGGGGCCGTTTTGTTTCGCAGCTGAATGGAGAAGTCATCGCATGTCCAAAGCGCCACAGTTATTCCGTTCGCTGACCGCAGACACGCTGCAATGCCGGGTCTGCGAGCAATTCTGCGCGTTGCCGCCCGGCGCTTGGGGCAAGTGCGGGGTGCGGGTCAACCGCGATGGGCAGGTGCAGCTCGCAGTCTACGGGCAAGCAGCGGCGCTACACGTGGACCCAATCGAAAAAAAGCCGCTCTATCATTTCTTGCCCGGCTCGACGGCGCTTTCGGTGGGCACCTATGGTTGTAATCTGCGTTGCGCGTGGTGCCAGAACTGGCAACTCTCCCAGGTACAGCAAATGCAACCGGAGATGGCAACGCGCTCCGTGTCACCGCAACAGCTGGTCGCGCTCGCGCAGCAAGAGCACAGCGCCGTCATCGCCTACACCTACAACGAGCCGACGGTATTTTTCGAGTACACCTATGATACCGCAGTGCTGGCTCAGGCGCAGGGGATCAAAAACGTCTACGTCTCTAACGGGTTCATGTCCACCGAGACGTTAGAGGCGCTCACGCCGGTACTCGATGGCATCAACGTAGATCTGAAAGGCTTCACTGAGGAACTCTATCGCACGTACACGGGCGCGCGCTTGGAGCCGGTGAAGCGCAACATCGCCGCGAACGCGCGCACCGGGCTCACCTGGATCGACGTGACAACGCAGTAGATTCCCGGACTCAATGACACCGATGCAGAACTGCGCGCGGCGGCAGGATGGCTGGCGGAAATTGACCCTAACATTCCCTGGCACGTCTCCGCCTTCTATCCCACATATCACATGCAAGACCGTCCGCGCACCCCGCCGGAGATGCTGATCCGCGCCTACGAGCTGGGCAAAGCCGCCGGGCTGAATTTCGTCTATGTCGGCAACCTGGTTGATCCCAGCCGCGAAGGGACGTATTGCCCGCATTGCAACGCCCTGCTGATCGCGCGCGCCGGCTATCGCGTGCGGCCCCTGTGGCAAACGCCGGGAATCTGTCACCAATGCGAGGCCATCATTCCAGGTGTCTGGCAGTAAGGAGCTATGCCAATGGAAGAGGAAAGTCGCTACCAGGCCAGTATTCGCCGTCCGGCAGTCGCCGGAATGTTTTATCCCGATGACCCCAAGGTCTTGAAACAAGCTATAGAGGATTACGTGGCGGCAGCCACACCGCCGCCGCTCGCCGCCGTCCGCGCCGTGATCGCGCCCCATGCCGGTTATGTCTACTCTGGGCCGATCGCGGGCTTTGCCTACCGCCTGCTGGCAGCGCAGCCTGCCGCGCCAAGCCGCATCTACCTGCTGGGCCCGGCGCATCGCGCCTGGTTTCAGGGTGTGGCTTTGGGGGATTATGAAAGTTTCGCCACGCCGTTGGGACAAACGCCCGTAGACCGGGAAACGCTGGCGCAACTGGCAGAACGCGATCCCTGGTTCCAGCGCTTACCCCAGGCGCACCAGGGGGAACACTGCCTGGAAGTACAAGTGCCGTTCCTGCAATACGTGCTGCCGGGCGTCCCCATCGTCCCCTTGCTGTTCGGTGATGTCAACCCCGAAGTGGTAGGGCGCGTGCTCGATGCGCTATTGGCGCCGGAAGATATGATCGTCGTCAGCTCCGATCTGAGCCATTATCACAGCTATGCCGATGCGGCGCGCCGGGACACAGCTTTCATCGAAGCGGTGCGCAGCGGCGATCAAGCCGCAGTAGCGCACGGCGAAGCTTGCGGACAAACGCCCATTCTCACCGTGATGTCTCTGGCGGCGCGGCGAAACTGGCAGCCGCAGCTACTGGACTACCGGAACTCTGGCGACACAGCAGGAGATCGCCGGCAAGTCGTGGGCTACGCCGCCATCGCCTACACCAGCTCGGATGCGGCGCTGTAACGCGAGACCGTCCTGATCACACAAACCAGACCCAAACGAATCTGGCATGAAGGCTTCTGTTCAGGAGAATCAACGATGGAAATGCAACTCTTGACCGCCGAAGAAAGACAAATCCTGTTGACGCTGGCGCGGGAAGCCATCCGCGAGGCGTTGAGCGACGCCGCCGCGCCCGAGCTGGCGCTCGAGCAGCTGCCGCCGCGTTTACAAGCCAAAGGCGCCGCATTTGTTACCCTCACGTTGGATGGGCAGTTGCGGGGGTGCATTGGGTCGCTGCAGGCGCATCGCCCGTTGGCAGCAGATGTGCAACGGCACGCGGTGGACGCCGCCTTTGACGATCCGCGCTTCCCACCGTTGATGGATTCGGAATTTCCCCACCTGCGCATTGAGATCTCGGTGCTCTCCGAACCGCAGCCAGTGGCCTACACCGATCCGCAGGACTTGCTGCAAAAGCTGCGCCCCGGAGTAGATGGCGTGGTCCTGGAACGCGGTTGGAATCGCGCCACCTTCCTGCCCCAGGTGTGGGAGCAGCTGCCTGAACCAGAGCAATTTCTGGGCCATCTGTGCCAGAAAGCCGGGCTGCCGGCGAATGCCTGGCGTTGGCCCGATGTCAAAATCAGCCTGTATCAGGTGGAGAAATTCATGGAGGAAAAGCCATAAGGGGAGCGGGTTGAGGCTGGGGCGCAACCTTTAACAGGTCTCCACGTATTACTCATAGAGACACGTCGAGATCATGTTAAAGGAGATGAAATGATGGAAACTAAAAATGAAGTCTATGAAATGCCGACCCCACCCGCGCGCCCGGCTCCGGTTGCGCCACCCATGCAACCGCCCGCACCGCTCTCCCCGGCCGATGAACGCCTATGGGCAATGCTGGCGCACCTCAGTGTGCTGCTCAATCTGGTGACTGGCTTTTTGGGCGTCGCCGCGGCGCTGATCATCTATCTGGTCTACCGCGACCGCTCCCGCTATGTGGCTTACCAAGCCCTGCAAGCCCTGATCTTCCAGTTGATTTTCTGGGCTGGCGGCGGGTTGCTGATCGTGCTGGTGTGGGCCATCGTAGGGGTGCTCATTGCCGTGTTGGTGGGCCTCCTGCTGGTGCCCTTCGCCGTGATCGCCACCATTGTGCTGGCGGCGTTCCCCCTCATTGCGGTGGTCTATGGCATTATCGCCGCGATTCAGTGCAACAACGGCGAGGATTTCCGCTACTGGCTCGTTGGCGACTGGGCGCTCAACCTGTTGAATTAGCTGCGCGCCATCCGTTCACCTGGCGACGACGTGACCTTCTGCGCGGAGGTCACGTCGTTTGCGCATTAGAGGGCGGCATGAAAGCCGGCAAATTGGTGAGATGTGCTGATTTGTGGAATTCCCAGGGAGGTCATGGTGATGAAAACTGATTGGCGATTCCATTGGCCCTGGCTGGCTCTGGCGCTATTGCTCACCGCCTGCACCGCATTGAACAGCGTCGCCGAGCCGATCCCCTCTCCTTCACCCACAGCAACATTGCCGGCGCCGGCAACCGCGACCGCCGCGCCCCTCCCGCCCACCGCGACGCCCCTGCCGGCGACCACCTCGACGCTGGCGGCCCCGAAAACACCCACAACCACAAGCACAGTCGCCGCAGCGGTGCTCACGCCCACCACCACTATCACTCCAGAAGTTTACTTGCCCACGGTGATGAAAGATTGGGCGCTCGCCGTTTACGAGACGCCCATCACGTTGATGAGCTATGGCTGGGAGCAGGCGCTCGTCCCTTCTGATCCCGGCGCGCCATACCACCCGTATCCCGACTTCAACCGCGACTTGATGGGGCCGCTGACGCCCCGCACCTACACGGCGGTGATCCTGGAGAACAGCTTCACCCGCATCACCGTCTTGCCCGCCATCGGAGGGCGCATTCTGCGCTGGGAAGATCGCATCACGGGGAAGAAACTCACCTACGAGAACCCCGTCATCATGCCCGTCTACGCCAATTGGGGCTATCGCGGCTGGTGGCTGGCGACCGGCGGTCTGGAATGGGCTTTCCCAGTGGATGAACATGGCCTCAACGAGTACCGTCCGTGGCGGCACCAGCTGCTCTCCGGCGATAGCTGGCGCGGCGTGCGCGTTTGGGATACGGATGATCGCACCGGCATGATCATCGAGATCACGTTGCGGCTGTACGAAGGCGACAATGCCCTCTCGATCACGCCGCGCATCACCAATCCAACCGACAAGACCCAACCACTGATGTTCTGGATCAACGCAATGCTCACGCTTTCCGGCAGCAACAGCCCCTCGCCGGCGCTGCGCTTCTGGGTACCCACATCGCACATGATTGTACATTCGGCGGGCGACGGTTTTGGGCTGGAGCCGTACACCCCCATCAGCTGGCCCGTTCACAACAACCGGGACTTCAGCCGCTATAGCGCCTGGCAGTATTACCTGGGGCTATTCGCTGCACAGACGTCGGGCGCAATGGGCGCGTATGACGAGGCAGCAGAGCTCGGCGTCGTGCGCACCTATCCACCGACGATTGCGCAAGGGGTGAAGCTCTTCTGTCTGGGCGATCTGCCCGCCGATATTTTCACCGAAGATGGCAGCCGCTACTTTGAGCTGTGGGGTGGGCTGAATCGCAGTTTCTTCCCGGAGGATTATCTGCAACTGCCAGCAGGACAGGCGCTCACCTGGGAGGAACGCTGGTACGCCATCCATGGCATCGGCGGGCTGGCGTGGGCCAACGCCGAGATGGCGGCGGGCTTCAAACAGACGGCGGAAGGCGTCTCGGTGGGGCTATACGCGCCCCGGCCATTGACCGTGGACCTGGTCGTCAAACAGAACAACGAGCCGCGCGGCGTGTTCCCGGCGCAAGTCGGACCAGATGCGCCATTCCGACAATTCATCAGCGGCAGCGGCGGCGGCTGGGTGTTGGAAATTTGGCAAAACGGGGTGCGGTTGGTGGAACTCACGCCGTACTAAACTTCCAGCAGGCTACTACAGCGGGCGCGAAGATGATCTTCGCGCCCGCTGGAATCTGGAATCTCGGTTGCGCAGTTGCGGCTCAGCCCAAATGCAGAAGCCGTCGCAGCCAGGAGCTTTTCTTATCCGTCGTGCAAGCGGCGGCAATTTCCTCGCGGGATTGTTCGTGGCGCGTCTCCTGGGCTTGCTGCGCGGCAGAAGCCACGTGCCGCACATCATCACCGAGGAGCTTCTTGAGCGCCTGTTCCACCGCGGGAGAGCCATCATCCAACGCGCAAAGGGCCTGCGAAAGCGCCGCGCGCACATAGGCGTTGGTATCTTTCGCCAACGGCAGCAAATGCTCCAGCACACACGGGTCGCCGATGAGGCCCAGCGCTTCCACCGCCACGGGGCGCACCAGCGGGCTGGCATCCTCGCGCGCCATCGCAATCAACGTGGGAATGGAATCCCGGTCGCGCAGGTGCCCCAGAGTAATGGCGGCAACCCGACGCAAGCGCGGATCTGCGGATGAGAGAAATTCTCGCACGACGGGCGCGGTCTTCGGGCATCCGAGACGTCCCAGACTGCGAAGCGCCGCCAAGCGCAGGCTGGCGCTCGGATCGGCTAACGCCTCTACCAACGCGGAGCAAGCCTGGGGATCGCCAATCTGTCCCAACGAAGCCGCCGCCAGCGACCGCGCACCCACATAACCGCGTAAGGCGGTGATCAAAACCGGCACGGCTTCCTTGGCGCGCAAATCGCCCAACGCAATCACCAGCGTCTTGACCACCGGCAAGTCGCGCGGGCCTGGCTCATTCATGTAAGTTTCCAGCATGGCGACCATTGCGGGAACCGCGTCACGGGTCTTGAGCCGGCGCAGCGCGGTGATAATGGTGCGGCGCATACGCGGGTCATTCGTGTCCAGGCGAGCGAGCAGCACCTTCCCCAGATCGTTGATCCCCAACTTGCCGATGGCATTGATGGCGGCGCGCCGGACGTAGAGATTGGGGTCATCCAAGGCATGAATGAGCGCGACTTGCGCCTCTTTGGCTTCCAGCTGACCTAGCGCGATGGCGGCGGCGCGACGGACAAAGGAGCTGGGATCACGCATCGCGTCCACCAGGGGAAAAATGGCCTGGGGATCGCCAATGTGACCGAGCGCCTCGGCGGCGGCAGTACGAACATACGTATTGACATCTTCATCAAGGACCCGGATCAGCGCGGGGACCGCTTCGACAACGCGGCTTTCCCCTAGTTCTCCAGCGGCTTGTGAACGTTGGCGAGGGTTAGGACTTTCGAGATTTTCGATGCAGCGACGAACGGCAGGCGATACAGGCGGTGAGGATCCATTTTGACTCACTTCCCAATCCTTTCTCACATTATTATGCCCCGATTCTCAATCAGGTATAGCCAGTATAGCACAACGTGAGCGAAATACCAACGAGAGTTACGCGGCACTGTTCGGCGTTTTCCCGTTTGCCACAACAAAGAACGGCTAAAGCTGCAAATCGAAGCGTGTTTTTCGCTGTCGCGCTGCGCACGGAAGCGAAAAACACGTCTGCACCAAGATGCACGATTGAGAGGCTGCGCTATGATAAAACTCAAGCGTGCGGACGCTGAACTACACGGCGCAACGGGCCGCTAGCGAGCAGCGCCGCGCCAATCACAGCCGCCAGAATGCCGGCAGGCGCTCCTACAAGCGCCGTATCCGCGTGTTTGACGGCAATGCCGATGTAAGCCCACACGAAAACCCCCGCGTAGGCTACGTTCTGATGGCGCACGCTCATGGCGATGGCAATCCCAGCCGCCACGATTAGCATCACCAGCGCCCAGACCTCCGGCGCGATACCCCAGCCGTCCCAGCCCAGGTAGTAGAGGAGTTGGGTAACATTGGCAACGGTGGCAACACTGATCCATCCCAGGTAGATGTTGAAGGGCAGCGCAATGGCCCAACGGTCAGCGGAGCGCATTTCGGCGCGCCCCTGCCAAAGCCGTAAAAAGATGAAGATGAGGCTGCCGAGAATGACCAGCATAGCGGGTAGGGTCAAGGCGAAACGTTCATAGTGCCAGAAGAAGATCCAGGCGATGTTGGCGATGCCGCTCAGCGCATAAGCATAGCCAATCCGCGCGGTGTGAGGATTCTCACGCTGCGCGGGCAAGGCCTGGTAAATGGCGAAAGCCAGCAGCCCCAAATAGATCAGCCCCCAGATGGAAAAGACATACCCCGCCGGCACAAAGAAGATGGCAAAGCGATCGGAGATCTCGCCCGTGTTCAAACCGTTCAGCGGCAAGGCATTGGCGAGCGTATTGATCACGATCACCGCCAGGGTTATCAGCACATTGACAAGTTGACGCACAACAGGCTTGTTCATGTAGGTCCCCTCCAGAAAATGCTACGAACTTCGAGGCACACATCTCCAAGAACTATACCACGCTCCGCAAGTTGCGCCATTTCCACATTGGCGGCTGGCTCAAAATACGGTAAACTTGGTGCGTGACGACTTCAACGATACAAGGACATCTTGATGCCAGGCCTTTTTGAAACAATACCTACCGACCTGACCCGTCTGATTTTGGTGCGGCACGGACGCACCAACCACAACGCCAGCGGGCGCATTCAGGGGCGCACGGAAATTCCGCTCGACGAGCACGGGCGCGAGCAAGCCCATCGCGCCGGCGCATGGCTCCGTGACCGCTACGCCATTGATGTGCTCTACACCAGCCCGCTCACACGCGCCCACGAAACCGCGACCATCATCGGCAGCTATATCGGCCTGGAGCCGCAATGCAATCACGATATCATCGAATTTGATTTCGGGATCGTGTCCGATTGCAATCTGGACGAGCTGGCGCAGCGATACCCGGCGTTGTATCAAGAGCTCCAGGTCTGGCTCAACGTGGGCTGGGATTCACCCATGACGCGCCCGCGCATTCCCGGCATGGAAGATGAAACCGATCTGGCGGCGCGGATCGTAGCGTTCTGGGAGCACATCCAGCAGGCGCATCGCGGCAAGACCGTCGCCGCCGTGACCCATGGCGGCGTCATCAAAGGGATGTTCACCCTCATCGCGGGCGGCGATCTGCGTCGCCACACGCCGTTCTGGGCCGATAACGCCTCAGTTTCGATCATTGATTTCTACCGTGGCGGCGGCGCCATCTGCCTCTTCAACGAGCGGCATACCCTGGAAGGCGCGCCACCGCCGAGCCGCTATGTGATTTTGTAGACACTGCCGCGTCCACACCATCCAGCAGAAAAATATGTGTAGTGAATCGTGAGCAGGATGCAATTCGCCACACGTAAACTGCTCACTGCTCATCCATTACTATTTCAAGGGAGGTTACTGAATGCCAAAAACTGCTTTCGATCAACTGTGTGTCAATGCGTTACGGGTACTGGCGATGGACGCCGTGCAAAAAGCCAATTCCGGCCATCCGGGGATGCCAATGGGCATGGCGGATGTCGCCTACGTGCTCTGGACGCGCTATCTGCGGGTCAATCCCGCGCACCCCACGTGGCCCAACCGCGACCGCTTCATTCTCTCCGCCGGCCACGGCTCGATGCTGCTCTACGGCTTGCTCTATCTCACCGGCTTTCCGCTCAGCATGGAAGACCTGCAACAGTTCCGGCAGTGGGGTAGCAAGACGCCGGGACATCCCGAATACGAGCCGCACCTCGGCATCGAGACGACCACCGGGCCGCTGGGACAGGGCTTCACCAACGGCGTGGGCATGGCGATAGCGCAGAAACACCTTGCCGCGCGCTTCGATAAACCCGGTTTCCCCATCTTCGAGCATAAGATCTACGCCCTTGTCTCCGATGGCGAGATGATGGAAGGCGCCACGCACGAGGCGGCATCGCTGGCGGGGCATCTCGGGCTGGATAACCTCATCTATCTCTACGATGATAATGAGATCTCCATCGAAGGTTCGACAGACATCACCTTCACGGAAGATGTGCCCGCGCGCTTCCGCGCCTACGGCTGGCAGGTGCAGGAAATTGACGGACACGACCTCGATGCTATTGACGCCGCCCTCCAGGCCGCGCAGACCGCCGCCGGGCAGCCGCATCTTATCGTCTGTCACACGCACATCGCCTACGGCAGCCCCAACAAACAGGGCAGCGAAAAGGCGCACGGTGAGCCGCTGGGTGTGGAGGAAGTGCGGCTGACCAAAGAAGCGCTCGGCTGGCCTTCCCAGGAGCCTTTCTACGTGCCGGAGGAGGTGCTTGCCTTCTACCGCCAGGCCGTGGAACGCGGTCAGGCCGCCGAAGCCGCCTGGCAAGCGCTGGTGCAACAGTACACCGCCGCTTTCCCGGCAGAGGCGGCGGAGCTCCAACGCTTGCTTGCCGGAACATTGCCCGCCGGCTGGGAACAAGCGCTGCCCATGTCCGCCGAGGGCGAGTCCGTAGCCACCCGCGCCGCCTCCGGGAAAGTCCTCACGGCTCTGGCCCCCATCATTCCAGAACTCCTCGGCGGCTCAGCCGATCTCGAACCTTCTAACAAGACGTATCTCAAGGGCTATGGCGACTTCCAGAAAAACCAGTACGCCGGACGCAACTTCCGCTTTGGCGTGCGAGAACTGGGAATGGCCGGGCTGCTCAACGGCCTGGCAACCTATCCAGGATTGCGCGTCTACGGCGGCACATTCCTGGTCTTCTCCGACTTCATGCGCCCGGCAGTGCGGCTGGCGGCGCTGATGGGCCTGCCCGTCATCTACGTCTGGACGCACGACTCGATTTTCGTCGGCGAAGATGGCCCCACCCACGAGCCGGTGGAGCAGGTGATGTCGCTCCGGCTGATCCCCAACATGACCGTGATCCGCCCCGCCGATGCCAACGAGACCGCAGCGGCATGGAAATTCGCCCTCGAGCACCGCACGGGTCCCGTGGCCCTGGCGTTGACGCGGCAGAACCTGCCCACGCTCAGCCGCTTCGAGCAAGCCATGGAGGGGGTCGCGCGCGGCGGTTACGTACTGCGCGATTCGCCGCTGGAGACGCTGGATCTACTGCTCATCGCTACCGGCTCCGAGGTGCATCTGGCCGTCGAGGCGCAGCAGGCGTTGGCGCAAGAGGGCATCGGAGCGCGAGTCGTCAGCCTGCCCTCATGGGAGCGTTTCGAGGCGCAGCCTGCCGCCTACCGCGAATCCGTGTTGCCGGCGGCCGTAACCCGGCGCCTCTCCATCGAAGCCGGCGTCACCACCGGCTGGCAGCGGTATGTGGGCGCGGCGGGCGCGAGCATCGGCGTGGATCGCTTCGGAGCTTCCGCGCCGTACAAAGTGCTGGCGGAGCAATACGGCCTCACCACCGCGCACGTCATCACCGAAGCCAAGGCGCTGCTGGGAAAGTAGGCAGCAGCAACAAAGCACGCGCGGAGATGAGCTACTCATCTCCGCGCGTGAACCTGGAAGACCCAGTCCCTTCAGCGCCGCAACACAAGATACGCGCAAGCCCCCAACGCTGCCGGGTAGAGCCGCAGCAAGAACACCACATCCACGATATTCAGGCTCTTCAGCGCTTCACTCACACCCAAATCCCGCAGTGCGTTCAGGAAGCTGTACCACGTGGCGAGGTTCAGAACGCCAGCCAACAGGTTGAGCGCAATTGCTCCCGCCAGCACCGCCAATCCTGCCAGATAGATTTTCAACGCCCACATCACCGCACCTCCATCAAGGAAATGTTTCACGCCTCAGCATCTCCGCGACACACCCGAAACGCATTTACCTGATTCTATGTCAGCCCGGATTTTAGACAAGAGGCCCCATCATGCCTGCGTTTATCACAACTTCCGACAGGGGAAATTCGTATTACAATGGGGTTATATGGCGATGCAAACGGATCGCGCGACGCCGATAGGTTGCGGCTTCGCTGAGGCAGTTATTGCGGGAGAAGATTCAATGGACAGAATTTGGCGCTCACTGGCGTTGTTGGTATTACTATGGACGTTGCTTTTGGGGTGGACAGCGCCCGCTTATGCGCAGGAGCCGCCCCTCATCACCACCGTCGAATCCCAAGTCGCGGTACAGAGCGATGGCAGCCTCTCCATCCGCTACCGGCTCAGCTTCCGCGAGGTGGATTCCCGGCGCGGGATCACCACGCTGGGGCCGCTCGATGCCGGACATCGCATCATAGACGCCCACATCGAACATGGCGGCGAGATCACGCCCATCCAACTCAACAGCAAGGGCCGCAATGAGTACAGCGTGGATTTCGGCTTCAGCACACGGGCCGGCGAGGATTACACCGTGCAGGTGCGGTTCACCGCGCCCGCCGCGCTCGACGCCACCACGTATCAGGGCGAAGCCTACCGCGCGCTCGCCTGGGCGCCTATCCAGTGGGCGCTGCCCATCGGCGAGCAGATCGTCACCTACATTCTGCCCATCGAATTGCCCGCCGACATCACCCAGCCGGAGCAAGTGACCGATGGATTGGTGAACGCCGCCGGGCTGGTGGTAGATGACAGCGTCGTGGCGCGCTTCGACCGCTGGGTCTACTATCCCACGCCCGATGAAACGAGCGGCAAGGTCTGGCTCTCCGTCTACGTCTCCAAGAAAAATCTCGCGCCCCAGGCAGATTTCACGCCCAAGCTCTACATTCCCGAACGTTATCTGACATTGGCGCCTGTCAGCCCGCCAGATGTGGGGCCAGGCGGGGCCATCCTTCCCACGCCCGCGCCAGAGAAGCCCACCGGCGAAGACCTCGCTGTCACCGCGATCTGCTTCGGCTGCCCCGGATTGGGACTGATCGCGCTGATTGGCTTCTTCGCCTTCCGCTGGACGCGCCCCAAGCAGCCCAAGCCCGTGTACCAGGCGCCCGCCATCGAGATCGAAACCTTCGAGCAACCGGGAACCGTGCCCGACCTGAGCATGATCGAGGCGGCGCTGTACATCGGCGACTCAACGAAGGTGATTACACTCATTCTTATGCAGCTGGTAGACCGGGATGTGGTCTCCGTGCTGAACCACAAGCCGCTGCAGCTAGAAGTCCACGCAACGGACGCGCCGCTGGAGGATTATGAGCGCGCGTTGGTGGACGGCATCGCCGACGATGGCACCCTGAGCCAATCGGCGGTGGATCACGTGCTCAAGCTGCTCAGCGCACGGTTGCAATCCAAGCTCTGGAACGCCGATAGTCAGGCAACCCGCCGCGCCTACCAGCAACGGGCCGATGACGCCTGGAGCGAGTGGGGCGGGATGCTCGAAGGGCGCCCCGCTACGCGCCCCATCGTGATGACGGATCCGCTGTGGGGCTGGTCTATGCTTTCCCGGAGCTACCGCCCCATGCCGGTTACTTCCGAAAGCGCGGGCAAGGCCGTGCCGGGCATGGCGGCGGAAGGAACGTCGCGTTCGATGTGGGACAGCGTGCGCGAATCCACGCCCGTGCGCACGGCAGGGATGATGGCGGGCTTGATGGAGGGCGTCGCCGGCGATCTCACCCGTAAGGCGGAAGGGTTGGCGGCTTCGGCGGCGCAGGTGGTGGATCAGATCACGGGCAAGGCGCCCGCCGGCTACGATGCCTGCCACAGCGCGTGCCACTCCGCCTGCGTCCACGACGCCTGCCACTCCGCCTGTGTCCACGACGCCTGTCA
>CAZDSF010000032.1:0-5230 GCA_964508025.1 uncultured Anaerolineales bacterium | reverse complement strand
ACTCCGCCTGCGTCCACGACGCCTGCCACTCCGCCTGTGTCCACGACGCCTGTCATAGCGCGTGCCACTCCGCCTGCGTCCACGACGCCTGCCATAGCGCGTGCCACTCGGCGTGTGTGAGTAAATTCTAAACGTAATACGTACTACGTAATACGTAAGACACAGTTCGTGCATTACGCATTACGAATTACGTATTACTAATTACGCATTACGAATTACGGGTTACGTACTTTTTCCATGAACCAGGCTTTCCTAGATCAAACGGCTTCCTTCATCGCGGCGACGCGCGACTTGATCTTCGTGCGCCCCGAAGATGGCGTGCTGATTCTGCGCCCTAACCGCGTGCAGTACCTCAACGCCACCGCGACGGAGCTACTCGACGCGCTCTATCGCCCGGCGGATGTGGACGTGGCGGCAGTGGTGACGCAATTTGCGGCGCGCTATGCCGTGCCGGAGGAACGCATCATCGCCGATGTAGAGGCGCTGCTGCGCACGCTCGAAACGCTGCTGCAAAACCGCCCTGGGGATGCGCCCGCCATCGCGCGCACCACCTTCGGCAGCCACCAGCGCAAATTCCCCATCATCTCGGAGATTGCGCTCACCTATCGCTGCCAGAATCGCTGCTTCTTCTGCTACGCCAGCGCACCCGACCGGGGCCGCCAGACGCCGGAGATGCGCACCGATGAGGTCAAAACCGTCATTGACAAGATCATGGATCAGGCGCGCGCGCCGATGATTTCCTTCACCGGCGGCGAGCCGACCCTGCGCCCCGATCTGCCGGAGTTCATCGCGCACGCCGTGAGCCGCGACATGCGCACCAATCTCATCACCAACGGCATCCGCTGCGGCGACCCCGCTTATGTGGCGGAACTGGCGGCGGCAGGCCTGCACTCGGCGCAGGTGAGCCTCGAAGCCGGCGACGCCGCGACGCACGACGCCGTGGTGGGCCGTCCCGGCGCCTTCGAGCAGACCGTGCGCGCAGTGGACAATCTCAAGGCAGCGGGCATCCACACGCACACGAACACCACCGTCAACCGGCAGAATCTCGCCGCGCTGCCCGCCATGATTGATCTGCTGGCGGACATGGGGCAGGAGTACCTCTCGATGAATATGCTCATCCGCACGGGCGATTCTGTGGGCGTGCCGGACATCAGCTATACCGAGATTGGGCCGATCATTCTGGCGCTCAAGGCGCACACCGAGGCGCGCGGAATGCGCTTTGTGTGGTATTCGCCCACGCCGATGTGCCTCTTCAATCCCGTGGCGCACGGGCTGGGAGGCAAATCGTGCGCCGCCGCCGATGGGCTACTCTCGGTGGCGCCCAACGGAGATGTACTGCCGTGCTCCAGCTTCGAGCAGGGGATCGGGAACCTGCTGCACGAGGATTTCGACATGATCTGGAACCGGCGCGCGGCGCGATACTGGCGCGAGAAGGAATTCCTGCCGCCAGGCTGCCGTGAGTGCGAACACGCCGACCTGTGTTGCGGCGCGTGTCCGCTCTATTGGGATGAGCAGGGCGGCTTTGCGGAACTCGAAAATCAGTCTAGCAGCGCGCTATCGCGCTTCGTGTGGCGCGTCAAGCGCCGTTATCAGGGACAAGTGCAGGGTGTGGGAGTGAGGTGAGTATGGCAACAGTTGCAAGCCTGCAAGATTTGGATCAGACGTTGAGCGCCCGCGTGGGAGATTTGCGCGCCGTCGCGCCGGTATTCCAGGCGCTCAAGACCCGGTACACCGAAGTCTACGGCGAGCACGAGTTGCGCTACCAGCTCGCCATCGGCCCCGCCGTGGATCGGCTCATCGAAGCAGACGCGGATGCCGGGCCAGCGCTTCATGGCAACGTGCTGGCGTGGCTGCCCCTGGAAGAGGAGTCTGCCGAGGCGCGGCACAAAGAACTGCGCGACAAAATTCTGCCCGCGCTGGAAGCAGATATCGCGGCCCTGGTGCAACGCAGCCAGACGAGCCGCCGGCGCCATCATCTGGCGAACACGCAGGCGGCGCAACGCGAGCAGAGCTTGCAAGCCAGCATCGCGGCAGGCGAGGCAGAGTTGGCCCGCCTGAACGCCGAGGTCAAAGCCAAATCGCGGTGGCTGGGCGTGTTCTGGCGCTTCTTCGCAGTGAACAAACTCGTCCGCGCGCGGAACAAAACCTTCAAAGAAGTGGGGCATCTGCACCACCAACTTGAGCAGTTGCGCCGGGACTGGCAAGACGCGCGGCAGAAGGAAAGCGCCGCGCAAGCCAGCTACCAGGAGGAAACGCAGGCGCGGCTGTTGGAGCAAGCGCGGCTACAAGCCGAATTCGATTATCTGGATGACGCGGAACGCCGCGCCGCCCTGGCCCATCAACGCGCGGCGCGCCACGTCATTGACGAGTTGCGCGAGCCTGTAGCCTGCCCCTTGCCCGATCTGGAGAAAGCGCTCGCCGAGTTAGCGGAACTCAACGTCATCCGCGACCGCTATCAGGAAGGGATCAACAAAGCCGCCCATCTGGAGGGGCTGGCAAACGGCCTGTTGCAGGGCGTGGAAGCCTTCGGCGGCGGTATACAGAAGATGATTCGGCAGCAGAAGCAGTACAGCGCGTATCTCAAACCGCTGCGGATCACGGTGCCACAAGCGAGCCTGGACTTCTTCAGCACGCTGGCAGCGCTGCGCAAGACCTTCGCTTCCACGCGGGGCTTTGCCGAGGATCCCGTGCTCTTTGCCCAACGGGCGCAGGGCTTCATTGCGGCGCTCAGCGACGACACCATCCGCATCGCCTTTGAGTCCCTCGGCGCGGCGCTCACGAGCGCCACCGAGACCCAGTGGAAATAACCCTTTCGATTTTAGATTTTTGATTTTGGATTTTTGAGTGCAAAACGCTGCACGCTTACAACCCAAACTCACAACTCGCAACACATAACTCGCAACACATTTGGAGGTCATGTATGAGGAAATTTCTACCGCCCGTACTGCTCATCATCGGCGGATTGATGGCCGCGTTGGGGATGCTATTCCTGTGCGCGGCGATTCAGGAGCCAAAGCGGCTGCCGTTGAGCCTGCTGCTGCTCGCCGGCGGGGGCGCGCTGGCATTTTTTAGCGGGCGCACATTGGCGCGGGAACGGGCGCTCAGCCCGGCGCGGCTCGCGGAGCGCATCACTGCCCAAGCGCGCGTCTCCGATGCGGAGATCACGCTGGCGCAGACCATCGCCGATCTGGGCGCGCCCCACGATGCGGCGCTTGCCGCGCTCGATCTGCTGCAGGAGCGAGGCGAAGCCTACCGCGAATTCCGCAACGAGCGTGAGGTCTACGTCTTCCCCGGCTTGCTGCCGAGCGTGGTGGTGCGCCGCTGCCCCTATTGCGGCAACAACTTCAGCGTCAAGACGCCTATCCACAAATGCCCCTACTGCGGCGGCAGCGTGGAAGTCGAACGGCAGTAAAAATGCGTGGCGCGGACATTCCTGTCCGCGCCGTTCATAGTCCCCGCAATTTCCCCATCGGGGAGTGCTGGCGAGCCGTCACTCCCCGATGATCTTCACCAGCACCCGCTTCCGTCGCCCGCCATCGAACTCGCCGTAGAAGATCTGCTCCCACGGGCCGAAGTCGAGCCGCCCGTTGGTGACGGCGACAACGACCTCCCGGCCCATCACCTGCCGCTTGAGGTGGGCATCGCCGTTATCCTCGCCGGTGCGGTTGTGGCGGTACTGGCTGATGGGTGCGTGCGGGGCCAGGCGCTCCAGCCAGTCGTCATAGTCTTGGTGGAGGCCGGATTCGTCGTCGTTTATAAAAACGCTGCTGGTAATGTGCATTGAATTACAGAGCAGTAACCCCTCACGGATGCCGCTCTCACGGAGGCAGGCATCAATCTCCGGGGTGATGTTGATGAAGGCCCGGCGGGTGGGGATATTGAACCAGAGTTCTTTGCGGTAGGTTTTCATGGGAGGAATCCTTTCGTTAAAGGTATTTTGCCTCTGGGCGCAAAAGGCGCGCTAGTGCAGCCAGGGAACTTGCCAGCCATAGGTATGCCACCACGAGACTTCGATCCAAAGTTGGTATGCCGCCGAAGAGAACCCCGCCTCGTCCAGCACTTTGAGCTGTTCCAGCGTTTCGAGGCACTCAGCAAAGAAACCATGATCCGCGTAGAGCCGCGCGAGATACCAGGTGAGCGCCCGACGTTCGGCGCAAGCAGCCTCCGCCTCGGCAAAAGCCGCGCGAGCGCGCTCATAAGCGCCGTGCTCGCCCACACAATACGCGGCATTGAGCGCGGCATAGCCCTCATGCAACTTGTCGGCCACATCGGCCAGCTCTAACGGTATATGATCGCCGCCAATCCAATCCATCCACGCCGACGCCCGACTCAGGCAGCGATAAGTATAGACCCGTCGCCGGCGCTGCTGATGGGGCGCGTCATAGTCGGGGTCTTCGGGATGAAACAGGCGGAACTGCACGCGCTCCATCTCGCGCAGCGCGTCGCGGTGGAGGTAACAGCGCAATAACGCATTGGCAGCGCGGGAACGATCCGGGTCATGCACCAATGCCTGATATGCCAGTTCGGCAGCCTCGTGCCATTCATCCTCATCCAACAGCCGATTGATCTCGTCAAAGACAGCTTCATTGCCCTTGCCCATTGAGGCATCCATTTCAGCATAACACGCATCCCAGCCTTCGGGATCGTATTGCGCAATAAGAGGATAGCCGCCGTCATCATAGTGCCAGTGGAAGCAGGGATCTACCCCGGCTTCAAGATCAGCAATGATCTCATCGCGCGTGTGCTGGCAGATGGGGCAATCATCGAAGAAGAACTCATCCAGTCGCTCCACCGGCAGGGGATTGGGTTCCTCCCTGCGCTCGGCCCAGATCAAATCGCGCGGCGCGCAACCGTGCAAATCCTCCTGCGGCGTGAAAAACCAATCGCGGATGATAAGATCGAGTTGCTGACGTTGCGCCTCCACATCGCCATCCGCCGCCAGCAGTTCCGCCGCGCGGTCGCGCAGAAACAGCACCAGGTCGCCGTATAAAGCCGCTTCTTGATAGCTCATGGTTCCTTCTCCTATCTTTGCGAAGAGCGTCTTCCAGAAAGTAGCGCGCGGATCAGATCGCTACAGCTCAAAACTTTGGCGCTTAGCGTAAGTTTTGTGCAAACATAGGGGTAGATGCCCAAAACTTACGCTAAACACCCTGCACCCGGACGGTCTCCACTATTCTGCTGGGCATCCCTTGCCCGCGGGCCAAGCCCCCCATGATCGCCACCGCGCCCC
>CAZDSF010000031.1:0-42047 GCA_964508025.1 uncultured Anaerolineales bacterium | reverse complement strand
ATTATCCGCCTGCCGCTTATAGCGGTCGCCACAGCAGGATGCGTCATACTCATCTTGCTGGGTTTGAACCGCCTGGCAGATTCAATCCCGCCGCTAGGACTGGGCGCCCTGGAACACATGTTGGTGCCGGTCAACACGGCCTGGCTGCTGTGGCTCGGTTGTGGGGCAGGGCTGGGAATCGCTTTCACGCTCTTGCAGCTCGCAGCGCCTCACCTGCGTCCGGCATCCCGCGATGATGTGATTCCCCTGGTAAGCCGCTCGCTGCGAATGCACTTTCTAATCGTGCTGATTCCGCTGCTGCTCTGCAGCGTGCTGCTCTCCGTGTTGACCGTCACCAATCGCGCCATGCAACTGGCGCGAGAACAGGCACTTGCCGAACTCGACCGCAGCGCTGCCATTGCCGGCAATGGCATCACTTACTTCTTCTATTCGGGCTTCAACTTGCTGGAAAAATTCTCCACCAACCCCCAACTGCTCGAACCAACGCTGCGCCAAAGCACGCTGGAAGCCAACCGCGAGGTCGTGCCCTTCTTCCAGGAATTGTTACTCACCGATGCTCAGGGCGAAGTGGTAGCCATCGTTCCGTGGGATGCGCCAGACGCCGGACTCACGCCCGAAGAAGCGCGCCTGGTGACGCAAGCCCTGGAGTTTGGCATGGCCCAATCCGCGCCGCTGACGGTCCTCCCTTCCGGCGCCGCCCGGCTGACCTTCATCCAGCCGCTCCTCAACGACGAGAGCGAGCTGGCTTCGGGCGTCCTGCTGGGGCGCGTGCAACTGGACATCAACCCTGAGACGACACGGATTCTCAAGGCGCTGCAATCTTCCCATGGCGATGGCGAGGGCTTCGTGGTAGATGATCGCGGCCTGATCATGTTGCACCCAGAATCCAGCGCCATATTGCGCCCCTGGAGTGCCAATCCCACCGCGCAACCCTGGGAAGTGGGACAGGGGCGCGTTTATCGAGACGTTATTCCGCCAAACAACGACTCCATTTTCGTCTACCTGCGCCGGGTGGTAGGGACACCCTTCACCGTGGTCATGCAACTGCCGGCCGCGGTGGTATTCGAGATGTCCAGCACCATCTTCCGCCCCTTGCTCTTTGCCCAGGTACCCATTGGCCTGTTGTTACTGCTGGTAGTGCCGTTCTTAGTCGCGCGCATCACCCAACCCCTACACACACTGGCTATTGCCACCGATCAAATCGCCGAAGGCAATCTGGAAATCCCAGTCCGCATCTCTGGGGAAGATGAAGTGGCACAGTTAGGCTCAGCGTTTGAACAAATGCGCGTGCGCCTGAAGGATCGGCTCAACGATCTCTCGCTATTGTTGCGCATTTCACAATCCGTCTCCGCCACCCTGGAGCTGGAGGATGGCGTGCCGCTGATCCTGGAAGGCGTCCTCGAAGAGACCGGAGCGGCTGTGGCGCGCTTCATCCTTCTGGAAGGCGATGAACAATGGCGCGTTTTCTCCACCGGAATCACGGCGCGGACTTTCCCAGAAATGGATCGCCTCTTCGCTTCAGCCGTATATCGAAGACGCGAGCCTTTTATCGAACAAGACCTAACGCCCAGCAGCATCGCCGCCATTTCCACCCCATTACACAGCGTCGCGGCCTTCCCTGTGCGCCTCCAAAAGCGCAACGTTGCCGTCCTCTGGGTGGGCGCCCTGAAGCCCCACGCCTTCGATGACGCCCGCATCCGCTTTCTGAGCACGTTGGCAAGCCAGGCAGCGGTGCTGGTGGAAAACACCCGCCTCTTCGAAGCTGCCGAAGGCGGACGCCAGCGTCTCGCGGCCATTCTGGCGAGCACAACCGACGCGATCGTGGTCATTGATAACGAACGGCGGCTGCTGCTCGTCAATCCGGCAACACAGAACGTCCTCAACGTGGATGAATCGGCTTATGGGCGGCCCATCAATGCGCTCAACCTGCCCGAAACCCTGGTACAGGCGCTCACCCAGCTGAGGGATGATACCACACACACCCCGCCAACCGTCGAGTTCTCGCTGTCGGATGGGCGCACCTTCTACACCAGCATCGCGCCGATCAAGGGGTTGGCGACAGCCAAAACGCGCCAGAACAACGAAACCCCGGCGGCAGGCTGGGTTGCCGTGATGCGCGATGTGACGCACTTCAAAGAACTGGATGAGATGAAGACCGAATTCGTCTCCACCGTCTCCCATGATCTGCGCGCGCCGCTTACCTTCATGCGCGGGTACGTCAGCATGTTGACCATGGTGGGCGAGCTGAACGACAAGCAACACGAATATCAAGAGCGCATCCTCGAAGGTGTGGAACAGATGAGCGCGCTCATTGATGATTTGCTCAACCTGCGGCGGATCGAAGCCGGGCTGGGCATTCGCCAGGAGCCTTGCCGGCTCGCCATGATCCTGCTCGAAGCCGTAGATGCGATGCGCGCGCGCGCCGCAGCCAAGGGCGTCGCCTTGAAGCTGGAGCCATCGCGCCCCATCGCCGCAGCAGAAGTCAGCGCCTCCGGGCGGGGATTGTTGCCCCATGAGAAAGTCGCCGGCGAGCTTGGGCCAACCGCCGAGAGCAGCAGCGCGTTCATGCAGCGCAGCTCCGGCATCGTACTGGGCGACCGCACGCTACTCCGCCAGGCGATTGGCAATCTCGTGGACAATGCCATCAAGTACACCCCCTCCGGCGGGCTAGTCACGGTCGGCATGGACTTGAATGAACAAGTCGCCGTAGTGCGCGTGACCGACACCGGCATTGGTATCGCGCCGGAAAATCAAGTGCGCCTGTTCGAGAAATTCTACCGCATCAAGCGGCGCGAAACCACAGACATCGCTGGCACCGGATTGGGCCTGGCGTTGGTGAAATCCATCGTCGAGCGGCATCAAGGGCGCGTGTGGATAGAGAGCGAGATCAACAAAGGCTCAACGTTCTACATCGCGCTCCCCTTGCAGACATCACAGAGCGAGCACAAAACGCCGGAGACGAAACCGTAAACCTGGCAATGCCGAAAGGAAACCCGATGACCTATCCTGCACTTGAACCCGCCGACTTGCAAGCCTTGGAAGCGCGTTTTCTGCGCTACGTGCAATATGAGACCCAGAGCGACGAAAGCGCGAGCACCGTTCCAAGCACGCCGGGGCAACGCCGCTTGCTCGAACAACTGGCGACGGAGTTACGCGAGTTAGGCGCGACGGATACCGTCATCAGCGATTACAGTTGCCTGTTTGCCACGCTGCCCGCAACGGTCGCTGACCCGGCGCCTACCATCGCCTTTCTCGCTCACGTGGATACAGCGCCAGATTTCAGCGGCGCGGATGTCAAACCGCTTGTCCACCGGCATTACGACGGCGCGCCCATCGTCCTTCCCGATGCACCAAACCCAATCCTCGATCCCGCAGCGCACCCCCGCCTCGCGGCCAAAATCGGCGAGGACATCATCACCGCGAGTGGCGCGACCTTGCTCGGAGCAGATGACAAAGCCGGCGTTGCCATTATCATGACCTTGGCGGCCTTTCTGCTGCGCCATCCTGAAATCCCTCACGGGCCGATCCGCATCTGCTTCACGCCCGATGAGGAAATCGGACGCGGGGTAGAGCATCTGAAGCCAGAAGATCTTGGGGCCGCCGTTGCCTACACGCTTGACGGCGGCGAAGCCGGCGAGATCATCTACGAGACCTTCTCGGCGGATAAAGCCGTCGTCACCATCACCGGCATTGCTGTGCATCCGGGCAGCGCCAAAGGCAAGCTCGTCAATGCGCTGCGGCTGGCAGGACGCTTCCTCGCCGCGCTGCCGCCCGAATTAAGCCCAGAGATAACCGAAGGCCGCGAGGGCTACATCCATCCGTACCGAATACAGGGAACCTCAGCAGAGGCGACGCTCTCGTTCGTACTGCGGGATTTTGAGATGGAGGGGTTGCAAGCGCACGGTGAACGCCTGCATAACATCGCCAAAACATTACAAGAGGAAGAGCCGCGCGCGCGTATCACCTGTACCATCACGCCGCAGTACCGGAACATGCGCTACGGGCTGGAGAAAGACATGCGCCCGGTGGAATTAGCGTTAGCGGCGCTGAAACCGCTAGGACTGGAGCCGCTAGTCCGTCCGGTGCGCGGCGGCACCGATGGCTCAGGACTAACGGCCAAGGGGATTCCCACGCCGAATCTGTTCACCGGCATGGAAAACAGCCACGGCCCATTGGAGTGGATCAGCCTGCAAGACATGGCGCGCGCGGTAGCGCTATGCATCCATCTCGCACAGCTGTGGGCGACGCAGCCAATCGCCTGAATTTACACGCGCCTATCCCGAAAACGCAGCCCTGGTAGTGCGGCGTTGCACCCATGCGAGAACACCCGGCAACACCAACGCCAGCACCAGCACCAACCAGGGCGCCAGATCGCGCAGTACAAGGCGCGCCGCAGCCCAACGTTGCTGCAACCCTTCGGCGGGACGCCCGTCCTGCTCCAACCACACACGCCACAGACGCTCGAAGGCGTACAGCTCTAGCCCCAGCGCGTGCTTCATACCGGCAGAACAATCGCGCCCATCGGCATAAGCCTCCAACAATCCCCGCACGCCAGACCAACCATAGGTGCGTTGCAAGTAAGTCACAGCGCTGTGACTCTGAGCATAAGCTAACAACACCTGCTCCGCGGGCCTGGCATAGAAGGGCACGCATAGATCTATCAGCGGCAACAGCTGTCCTTCTTGCTTTGCGGCCTGCAAGATCGCCGGTCGCGCAGCATCGGCGCGCTGCTCGAAATAGGTTGCCAGCCCCTCAACGAGCCAGACAGGCAGCGCTTTATAGCCGGCGTCTCCAAAATGCCAGTAAAGGATTTGATGGGTGAGCTCGTGAGGAATATCAGCGCGCATTTTGGTAATCGCCGCGTCGGTGGGCGGGATTGCCAGCAGGATCACCCCCACTTCTGGCAATGCCATACCCTCCACCCACTCATTGCCGGTGAGTCGCAGCGCCACTTGCAGGTCCGTCGTCGAAGGATACACGTAGAACAACACCGGGCCGGGATCAGATGCACGCAGCTGCGACGTGATCTCAGCCGTCGCCACGCGCGCGATATCCAGAGCCGCGATCATACGCTCAGGCGCCCCCGCCACCCACCGCACCGTAAACGGCCCATCCTGGAGTTCTTCCCAGAGAAAACGATTGTCCTCATACAGAAAACTAACCGGCTCTGTCTGTTGGGTGAGTCCCATTCCATCCACGTAAGTCCACCAATAGGTCAGTTCCGCAAAGGGAGGGAACGGATGGGTGCGCAGATCTCGCTCGTAGAGTGCCACCCCTTCGTTCACCGGCAGCACATAGATCTCCGTATCCAGAATCGAAGGACGCGGCACGCGAAGGAACAAACGCGCCTCAGTAACGGCGCTGCTCTCAGGAAAGGTCGCCATGATGCGCGCCGTCTGCCCGTAGGTGTAGGTATGCGCCGGCTGTCCCTCAGCCTGAGCGCGCAACAAGCGCGGCAGCAGCATAGCAAGCAGCAATCCCAGGCTCAAGCCGAGCAGCAAACGGCGCTGCCAGCCCTGTCGAGGCGTTCGGTTAGTCATCATCATACGCATCGTCGTCATCGTCGTCATCGTAATCGTCGTCGTAGTCGTCAACGTCATCATCTTCGAAATCGTCGTCATCCTCAAAGAAGAATGCCGCGTCATCCACGTCGTCATCCACGGCGGCGTCCTCAGCCTCATCATCCGCCGTGGAATCAGCGGCGAAAATGTCGCCGCCGCTGCGCGCCGCCCAGCGGCGTGTCTTGAGGTCCCATGGCACATCGCTCTCAGAGACAAAGTCTTCCGGCGGACCGAAAAAGGTATCCAGATTGCCGTGCAAGAAGTCAAACTCCTGCATGGCCTCATTTGCAGCGGAGCGCAGCGCCTCGCTTTCAGCCTTGAGATACCGCTCCAGGGTAAGCCGCGCCAGGTCGCCGCCAATCTGGCCCAACGCCCACAGCGCGGCTTCTTGCACTTCGATGTCCACATCCTCGGTCAGCTCGACCAGATCGCGCACCGCCTCGCGCGCGCCGAGCTCGCCGCAAGCGCGCGCCGCCTCATAGCGCATCGCCGGGCTGGGATGGTGCAACTGCCGGGCCACGGTCTCTTTCCAGCGCGGATCGGCGCTGCGTCCCATCGCAAAGACCGCGCTGATCTGCATGGCCTCTTCAGGATGCGCGTGCGCCGCCTGGATCAACCCGGGAAGCACCTTCAGGCTGGCGTAAGCCAGCGACTCCAACGCGCGCCGCCGCAATTCGAGCGTCTCGGCGGGGTTCTGATGGACGAGAAACAACGCCCGGCACAACTGCTCGAAAGGCTGAGGACGAAGCTTCTGCAATTCACCGAGCAGGACAAAATGCGCCAGACATTGCACCGCAGCAATACGCACCTCAAGCGCCCCATCCGATAGGAGCAACTGCAACAGCTCCGGGATCAGCCGCACATCGTCATCTTCCCACAATCCCTCGATGCCCGCAACGCGCACTTCCGCGTCGCTGTCGTGCAACGCCAGCCGGAAGATCACGCCGAAGTCCATCTCGAAATCATCTTCCGCGAGCTGTACCAGGGTTTGCAGCAGCTTGCGCCGCTCGCCCACCGGCAGACCGGGCCAGGCGCGCTCGAAACGCGAAAGTTCCTGCATGTCCAACCCGGAAAGGTAAGCCAGATCAACCGCGCGGGGCATGAGCTGCTCCTGCTCCAAGGTGCGCCAAAGCGCCTCAGTGTTCTTTACAGTCCGTCGCGTGCTCATCATCTATACTCAACCCACTCAGGGCGTGAACAGATTCACCGGAAAGAGAAAATCCATCACCGTGACCGCGATAAAGACCGCCACCAGCAACAGCAGCGCAACCTGATGAATGCGTTCTTCCAATGCCGGGGTCAGGGGTTTGCGCCGCACGATCTCAACCACGGAGAAGAGAATCCGTCCGCCATCCAGCGCGGGGATCGGCAACAGGTTGAACACCCCCAGGCTCACGCTGACCATCATCAGCAGATTGAAGAGGGGATACCACATGCCGGTGGTCACACTCTGCTGAATCGTCTGGTAGCTCATGCGGCTGATATTGACGATGCCCACCGGGCGCGCTACTTCCAGAGGCAGAATCCCCCGAATGATGTCTACCGGCATCCGCAGCACCAGACTCGTCAGAGCGAAGAAATTTCGCGTGCCCATAGAAACGGCTTGCGAAAAAGGCAACGGCTCCAGCCGCACGGACAACGGCTCATCGCCCAGGCCAATGCCCATGGCGCCCTCGCCCGGCGGCGGATTCAGGCGCGGCGTCACCCGCAGCTCCAGCTCGGCGCCATCACGTCGCACCGTCAACGGCATTTCGCTGCCGGCGTTGGCGCGGGTGCGCTCGATGACGAGCTCCGTATCCACTGCCGGCCGCCCATCAATGGCAATCACCACATCGCCTGGCTGAATGCCCGCGAGTTCCGCCGGCGAACCGGGCGCAACAGCAGTGATCCGCACCTGCACCACATCAGCGACGGGCATACCGGGGATCAGCATCACGATTGCCAACACCCACGCCGTCAGCAAGTTCATCAGCGGGCCGCCGAAGAAGATAGGCAGCCGCCGATGCGGGGGTTGCGCGTACAAGCTGTGCCGTCGCGCCTCGGCTTCTTGCGTCAGCTGCTCCGGCGATTTCTCCTCCGTCTCAGGCTCATCTTCGGCGAAGGTAACTTCGCCTTCCATGCGGGCAAAGCCCCCTAACGGAATCCAGTTCAGCGTAAATTCCGTCTCCTGCCATTGAAACAGCTTCTTGATGCGCGGCGGGAAGCCAATGCCGAACTCACGCACCCACACGCCCATCGCCTTAGCGGTAAACAGATGCCCTATCTCATGTAAGGCGATCAACGGCACCATGGCGACCAGGAAACCCAAGATCGCCCCGGCGCCTTCTGTTAGAAATTGAACCACTTCCGACATTCTATGCTCCTGAAAAATCAGCAAATCTGCGAATCACGGCGGCAGCTATCCCAGAGCTGCCGCCGCTCCTTGATCGTGCTCTCATTATACTTGAGGACAGGGCGCATGTCCAGAGAAATCCTACCGCCGATACGGCCGACAGTTGCCGTCTCGGAGCACTGCGTTATACTTGAGAAGCTAATATCCAGAATCACAAATCGGCGCGATGCTTGTCCATCCAAGCGCCCAAAAAGAGGTAGCCATGCGCATCCGTAGAATAATCCCAATACTGCTCATCACCTTTCTTCTGATGCTCACGCCGCTGCCCGGTACACCGGCTGTAATGCCGCTCCAGGCGCAAACACAACGCCCGGTGCTGGCTTTCTACTACGCCTGGTTCGATGCCAACACCTGGATGATGCCCTTGCCCGATCAACCGCGCGCGCCTTACATCTCCGCCGATCCGTTGGTCATCGAAAATCATGTGCTATTGGCGAAACAAGCCGGCATTGACGCGCTAGTCCTCGACTGGTACGGGCCGCAAGTGGAGAATAACCAGACCGAGACCAACTTCCGCATCCTGCTGGATAAAGCTGCTGTCCACGGGCTGCAGGCCAGCCTGACGGTGGATATCGCCGGGCCGTTCATCGGCGCAAACAATGTGAATGCGCTGACCAATGCGCTGCTGGTCGTGCGGGATCAGCACGCCCCTCATGCCGCCTTCCTGCGCCTGGAAGGAAAACCCGTAGTCTTCTTCTGGCGTCAAAACTATTACGCTATGGATACCTGGCGCGCCTTACGGCAACAGATTGACCCCAACAACACCATGTTGTGGATCGCAGAAGGAATCCACCCCGAAGCGCTGCAAGTCTTCGATGGCCTGTATCTGTACAGCGTGGCCTGGTCGGCGGACCCAGCCTCGGTATTGGTGCGGTGGGGCAACGAGGTGCGCCAGTGGGGACAGAATCTAGGAGCGCGCCGTTACTGGGTCGCCACGGTGATGCCCGGCTACAATGATCTGGTGACCGGGCGCAGCGACGCTTTTGTGCGGCCCCGCGCTGATGGCGCGTACTACCGCGCCACCTGGGATGGCGCCGCTCGAAGCAACGCCGACTGGGTTGTCATCACCAGCTTCAACGAATGGCTGGAAGGCACCCATATCGAGCCTTCACAAGTCTACGGCGACACGTATCTCAATCTGACGCGCGAGCTGATCCAGCAATATCGCCAGACAGCGCCGCCAGAACCCACCGCCACACCGGAGCCGCCCACCGCCACGCCCGAACCGGAGCCTACGCCCACACTGCCGCCTCCCACTGAGACGCCCGAACCCACGCCTACCGCCACGCTCACCCCCACCGCCACCCTGCCGCCAACCGTCACCCCCATCAAACTGCCGACGCCGACGCCGACGCCGCGTCCAGCAAATGTGGAAACGGCAATGCTACAGCAGCAGCCCGCATCACCAGAAGGAAACAGGGCACAATCGAGCGTCCCCATTGCACAACCGGCAGCCATCCCAGAACGCCGCGCCGTCGAAGGGGCGCCGACATTCCGCCGTGAAGCGCCGATCTTCCTGGCGCTGTTTCTGCTCGCGGGCGTGCTCATCTGCATCTCGCTCTACCAGTTGTGGCGCGGGCAACGCCGTCAGCCCTGAGCACCGAATGCGACTAATACCGCGCGGCAGAAATCTCTCCCCAGCTCATGCGGTAAGCGGCTTGCCCGCATAAGTCCACCGAAAAGGTTTAGCCAGCAGTTGATTGAAGTAGTCAATGAAGGCCAGGATTTACTGCCGCAAGTCGGCGGTAGCCGTAAAGTTGCCGCATTTGAGCAGCCGCCGATACAGAATACTAAACCCGATTTCTACCTGGTTGAGCCACGACGCGTGTTTCGGCGTGTAGACGAAGCGGATGCAGTGGCGCGGGTCTTTGAGATATGCCCGCCGGGTCGCTTGGGAGTGCAGCAGCCCCGTGACGCCTTTTTTACCCAAATCCTGCACTGCGCCACAGTGTTGCGCCACCCACTCCACCAGCGAAGCCGAAAGATGGGTGTTGCGTTGATCCGCCATACCAGGCATTGGGACAATGTCCGCTGGCGGCTTTGAACAGTCACTCAACAACCGTGCGCCCCGAACTTTCGGGGCGCACGGATCTTACAAACGCCTGAAACGGCTACGCGCGGATGCGACTATGCGCGCCGCTTGCGCCGTCCCCAGAACACACCCAACGCCAACGCGCTCAGAGCCGCCAGGCCCACAAGCAACGGCGCATTGGCGCCAAAGCCCAACACCGTCACCGCCGAAGGCTCCAGGATCAGGATGGCGGCCATGTCATCCGTCCAATCGGCGCCCCAGTCGAGGTGCGCGACGTTCTCAATGATATCGCCCGGCGCGCCGGTGACGACGGCATTGAAGGTGATGGTGATCTCCGCCGGCATCGGCTCGGACATCTGCGAGACCAGCCAGTTGATGCTGTTCTCCAGAATACGCGCGCCGTCGCCAGTCCAGGGATAACCCGCATCGGTCCACTCATACAGGAAGTTGAAGCCCACCACGGCATTGCCCTGCGTGTAGATCAACGGCCGGCCGGTGCTCCAGCTAGCCACCCACTGCGCGCCCGCCGTCGTCGGAACGATCATGTGACCGTAGGTGCCGCTGACGGCAAGGCTGGTCACGCCCTGCATGATGGGATGGCCGTTATCGAAGGTACCCAGCGTCGCCGCGCCGCCCGCGCCGGTCGCATAGCCGAAGGGCGTGTACCCCTGGCTCATCAAGCGTCCGGTCAGCTCCCAACCCTCGTTATCCCAGGCGAACTGCGACATGGCGATCTTGCCGCCCGCGTCCACATAATCCGCCAGGATATTGCCGATGTTGGGATTGCCACCCCCGGCAGCCCATTGATTATTGTTGCTGGTGACGATGACATCGTAAGGCAACAACTGCGCCAGCGTCATCGTGCCCAGATCGCCGGGGATGCGCTGCGCGCTGATGCCCGCAAAACCGTTGATCATGGCAACGAAGTCAGCCATGGCGTCGCTGTCCGGCGAGAGCACACCCACCATGATGTCGGCGTTCAACCCGCGCGTCGGCGTGATATTCGTCCAGTGGATGACATTCGCATCCTCCCAGGCGTGCCCGTAATCCGCGACCAGCGTGCCAGGCACGTAGGTCATGCCGGTAGGCAGCGCATCAGTGAGATGCGCCTCGCCGCGGAAGCTGCCGCTGGAGTGGATGACGATCTGGATCGGCACCGTATCGCCGCTGTACGCGCCAGCCGGCGCGCTCTTATCCACCGTCATCGCCGGCTGATAGCGGTTGAAAGCCACGATGACATCGTTCAGATGGATCGCCTCGCCCTCCACCGTGTAGCTTTCCACGATCTGCTCCGTCGTCCACACGCCGTACAACACCTCGAAGGTCTTGACGATGGGATACATCGTGTTGGGCGCCACATCCGTCAACGTCCAGGTCAACGAGTTGGCGCCGACTGTCGCCGCGCCGACGCCGCCGATATCATAGCTGACCAGCGTCAGAGCGTCGCCCCAGGTCTCAGTCAGCGTCGCCGTGATATTCTCGGAGAACGCCGCGCCAACATAATCCGTCACCACCACGATGTCGCCGGGGCGGATGGTGTGCGGGCCAACCACGGGGCTGGCAGGCATACCATTGATAGCGACTTCCTTATCCCAGGTGGGGAAGGGATCTTGCCCGGTGCAGTACAGCTCCACCTCGACGTTAACGCGCGACTCGCAAGGGTCATTGCTGCGGATCTGCAGCTGCGCCATGAGCGGCTGCGCCTGCTGCGCGTCGGTGATCGTGCAGGTAAAGGTCATATCCACCAGATGCGAACCGCCGCTGCTGACAGTCCCGGTGATGGGCGAGACCGAGAGCCACGGCACATCCGGGCTGTAGACCGCTTCCACCGCCGCGAGACAATCCAGGTAACCCCATCCGTATTCGTAGTTAGGATACGGGTCGCTGCCAGCGCAGGCCGGTTTGCCGCAGTTCCCCTGGTTGCGCGGATCCGTCCAGGTGCGGTCAGCGGTCTGTTCAAGCACGCGGAAGGTGGTATCCATATCGCCGATCAGGCTGGGATTCGCCGCCCACATCAGCGCCACACAACCAGCGGTGTGCGGGCTGGCGCCCGAGGTGCCGCTCAGGTTGTAGTAGGCGCCTTGCGAGCTGCCCGTTGTGCGTCCGAAAGTCGGCGCATTGAGGTGCGGGTCAACTTCGTGCGCGTCAGGATCGCAGCTAGGGTTCGGATAGTAGCAGCTCGGCCCACCCGCATACTGGTTCAAACCGGCGGAGCTGTGCGCCGCTGTGCCGAAAGCGCCGGGATTATCGCCCGGTGAGCCGACAGCGCTACAAGCCGTGGTGTTGCCCGCCGAGAACGCCGGGAAGATCCCCGCCGCACGCCAGGCATTGATGTAGCTCTGATACCAGTTATCGCAGCCATCGCCGCCCCAGGAGTTGTTGACGATGTGCGGGCGCATAGCGGGATCGGGATCCGCGCCGCCGATGCGGGTAGGCGCCACCATCCAGTTCGCGCAGCCGGTGAGCGCTGCATCGGAGCAAGTATTGACCTCACACCCCTTACAAGCGATCCACTGCGCTGCCGGCGCCGCGCCGACCTGCTCGACCATGTCGGGCGTCTCGCCCACCATGATCCCGATGGTGCCCGAACCGTGCCCGTTGTTGTCGCACGGATAAGTGCCATCGCCGCAGCCAGAAGTGGGCATGTACCAGTTGTAATCGTGGTTATACGGGCCGCCGATATTGCCAGTGAGGTTGCCCCGGTACTGGCGGTCAAGCCCCACGTGCTGGTAGAACGCGCCCGTATCAATATTGGCGACGACAATCCCTTCGCCGCGAATATCGAACTGCTCCCACACCTGCCGCGCCGCCATGCCGAAGAACCCGGCATTGGGATCCAGCTGATCCATATTCCAGTACACGGTACGCGGCTCATCCTCTTCGGGCGTATTCTCCTCAATCACGTGAACGCGATTGGCCCGAATCCGATAAACATCGCCGCGCGCCGCCAGCTGATTCAGATCATCCAGCGTGGCGTTGTAGAGCAACACCGAGTTGTTGATAGCGAAAGTCTGGTACGTGAGGCCGCGCTCCTGCGCAAAAGCGATGATGGGCGCCTGCGCCTTCGCCGCCGCCTGGAGCGCATTGTAAACGTACCAACCGCGCTCAGTCCAGTCTTTGATGGTGTACGCCGCGCTCAGGTCCGCTTCCGCCCGCAGTTGGACGAAGAAGTCAGTCGTCCCCTCCGCGTCGAGCTCCGCCAGCGCCTGCGGATCCACTTCCACCGCACCCTTGCGTTCCAGAATCACATAGGGAGGCGCTTGATTCACGCCGCTTCGGGTCAGGTCCACCTCGAAGATCTCATAAGAAAGCGGGTACGTGCCCAGGTTGCCGATATTGAGCTGCCGGGTCACACTGCTCGGAGCGATCAGACTCTCGCTGAAGCTCATCGGGCTAACCTCGATATCCGGGCGCGTGAGCACAAAGTCCTGGGTCAGCGTCTGCCCTTCCACAATGGTCACAGCCGCCATCGCCGCTTCGGGATACGCCGTCGCCGAGGCGCTCACCTCGTAGTCGAAGGGCACCAGGTCCACTGTGTAGAAGCCGCTGCCATCCACCGGCGCCTGGATATTGCCCGGCTGAATGGACACGGTCGCATCCTGGCAGGGCGTCATCGCGCCGTCATAGTCGTAGACGTGGCCCTGCAACGTGCCCAGCGCATTACACACCGGGCAGCCATCCAGATACTCATTGGTCGGATGCCCGGTCCACACCGGCTCCATGCCGCCGATCACGTAACCGCTGGCAGCCTTCATCCGGAAGCGCACATCCTGGAGATCTGGCCCCGCGCCCCAGGTATCGGTCGCGGGATTGTAAACCACGACCTGCGCCGTGCTCTCGCCATTGCGGATGCCGCCCGCCACATAGAGCAGCCCATCTCCGACGAAGAAGCCCGCGCCCCACCAGGTCGCCGGCAGATCCGCCATCGCGGCATCGCTCCAGGTATTGGTAGCGATGTCATAAACTTCGGCCTTGTTCGTGTCGTTGCCGCCCGCATCCAGACCGCCCGCCACGTAGAGCTTGTTGGCGATGCAGCCCACGATGGGCCAGGTGCGACCAGTGGTCATGGACGCCAAGGTCGTCCAGGCATTGGTCGCCGGATCGTAAACCTCCGCACCCGTCGAGCCGTTGGGCCAGGTCGCAAGTTCTGTACCGCCCACGCGATACAGTTTATTGTCGCAGACGGCCACGCCATAACCGGCCACCGGGCGCGGCGCAGCAGCGCCAGTGCTCCAGGTATCGGTCGCCGTGTTGTACGCCCGATGCGTGGTCGCAAAAGCCGCACCATCGTAGCCACCAGGGATATAGATCACGCCGCCGATCTGTCCGGCGTCAATGATGCGCATATCACCGGGGATATTGGCGCGCGCCGCCCAGGTGTTGGTCGCAATATCATAGCGGAAGTTGCGGCTCGTGCCGATGCCATTGCCGCCCAGGGCATAGATGCCGCCATCGCCGCCATCCACCACCGCGTGGTCATACAGGCCGGGCGCAGTCATCGCAGCCTTGAAAGCCCAGTACGCACCGGTGACGATGCGCTTCTCGATGTAAGAGGTATCGCTATAGCCATTCCCTTCCGCCGTCACCGAGGCTTCGAGCAAGACCTGGTTGGGCAGACACAACGCCGGGGTCAAAATCACATCGAAAGCCTGCGTCTGGCCCTCATTCAGGGTCAGGCTCGCGGGCCCGGTGAGCGTGCCGAAGACAGGATCAATCTCGTAGCTCAGATCGAAGTCGCCCGGCTCGCCGGTCCAGTTCGCCAGCGTGAGCGTGTGGATCTGCTCTTCGCCGTTGCAGCCGGAAGCCTCCAGCACATTCGGGCCGAGATAGAGACCGGGTTCGGGAGCGCAGCTGTAGATCGCCACATCATCCACGTACCAGCCGGGATAAGTGACCGAGCTATCAGACGTAAAGAGGAAGCGCACCTGGAAATCGCTCGCGCCGGCGAAGGCAGAGAGATCGTAAGCATAGCGCGTCCACTGCAAGTTGATGGCGCCACTGACCGGCCCGTAGATCGTGGTCCAGTCTGTGCCGCCGCCGCGCACCTGCACCGAAGCGAAGTCGTAGCTCCCCTCGGTGCGCAGCCACTGCCACCAGCTGAGCTCGGTCGTGCCCTGCAACGGGCTGAGATCAATGAGCGGTGAGGTCAACGCGATATTCTCGCTGTTGCCATAGTCGCCGGTCAGATTGGTGGCCCACGCCTTATCGCCGGAATGGGCGCCCGCCGGGAACTCAGGGCGCGTGCCGCCGTAAGGCCCCACCACACCCCAGGCCCAGGAACCTTGCCCGCTGAAGCCGCCGTTGTTCGCCTCGAAGTCGGAGGCATAAGCCTCGTATTCCCAGATCGTCGTAGTGGCTGTCGCGGTGAGTTCGTCGTCGCCGTAGAAGACGGTCGCCGTGTTCGTCACCTCGCCGCCGCAAGTAGCATCGTCGAGCGTCACGGAGAACGTGACCATCACTTCTTCGTTAGCGCCCAGATCGCCATACCAGTAGATGGCGTCATCCACATCATCGTAAGTCGCCACGCCGCTGGTGGCCGAAACGCTGCCAGGCACATAGATCGTTCCCGCAGGAATCGGGTCCTCCATCGAAACTTCTTCAGCGGTACTGCTGCCGGCGTTCTTGATCACGATGGTGTAAGGAATCACGCCATCGGCCACTGCGCCCGGCGCCTGCTTGCTCACCATGAGTACCACATCGGAGACGGCAAATTCAATCGCCAGTTCATCGGCGACTGAATTGCCCAGGTCACAAGCGAAGGTAAGTCCATGGCCCGCCGCGAAGTCGTTCCCCTCGATACCGGTGGTCGAGCCGGAGCCCATTTCCACACCGCTGTCGAGGAATTGCATCCGAATCACACCATCGGCGTAGAGGATCGCCTGCCAGGTGCCCGCCGAACCCGCCGCGCCGCCGTAGTGCGCCACATTGTGGTAGGAGATCACGGTACACCCAATGCTGTTACCCACCGGGCAAGTAGCAAAGTTCTGATAGTAGGCGTTGCCGCTGACGTTGAAGTTGAGATCATCCCACAACAGCGCGAGGAGGTTGTTGGGCGTAGAGCTGTTGGGCAGCGGGCACTGATTGCTCAACGACGTAGACCCCGCGCCGAACGTGACCAGACCGTTCGAGCCAACATAGAACTGCGTCCAATCCGCCCCATAGAAGGGGAAAGTGAAGCCGATGTTGAATGGCCCCTGGAAGTTATCATCGCCCAGACCGGTGATTGCCGTGCCCGTGCTGGAGATATCCACCCAGTTGTAAGTCACCACCCGACCGGCATAACCAAACCCATCCGGGCCGGGCCAGGCGGCATTCACGCCTGCACCGCAGGTTGCCGGCGCTTCCTCGCCCTTGGCGGGGCCTTCCAGCGCCGTCAGATCGCGGGCCGCGCGTTCCACCGGCTTGGCCTGTTCAGGCGTAGCCTTGGCATCGGCGGGAGGCGGGGGCGCCGGTTCTGCAACCGCGAGCGCGGGGCGCGCTGTCACAGGCGTCGAGAATACCCCCAAGAGCATGGTCAGGACGACCAGCAGGTTGAACAAAGTCCGCTTATACATAAATGTCGCTCTCCTCTCAATAGATCTAAAGAAATCCATCCGGTGCTCATCAAACCCCTCAGTCTGAAATCCGCGTCAGCATCACCCCCTTTCGTAAAGCGCGTTCATACCGCGCAGCGCCACCAACACGCCAACCACGAATATTTAACTGTAGACATACCAAATCTATGTATATAGTCGCACGGCATCTATGAAAGGTTCAATCCCCAACCTCAAGGCGCGCCGCCAAATTCCAGCAGCAGCAACGGCAAATAGAGCACCCGCAAAGCGAGCGTGCGCAGCTGCGCCGTCGCACTCGCAGGCAGCGGACGCGGATCCGCCATCGAGATCGCGGTCACAGTCACGAGATGCGTGCTGCCCGGCGTCGCATCCGGCGGCGCCGTCACCGTCGCGGAAAAGACCGCGCCGGCGCCTGGCGCCAGCGGCCCAACGCTCGAGGTGGAGAGCGTGGTCAGCCACCCGTTATCCGAAGCCTGTAACGCAAAACTGTCGCTCAGCGTACCGGTATTGGTCAACCGGAGCGTGTATGTGATAGCAGCGCCCGGCATTATGGCGCCTTCTGCGGATATAAGCGTCAACGCCACAGCATAATCGTCAACCATTACCTGCCGGGAAGCCACATCCGTGAAGCAAGCATTGCTCGCCGTGAGCGTGGTCGTGAAAGCGCCGGTCGTCGTGTACGTGTGCGTCGGCGCGGCGAGGGTGCTCGTCACGCCATCGCCAAAATCCCAAAGATAAATCGCTGCATGGCTGCTGGCGTTGCTGAAAAGCGCCGGGTATGCACGGATCACCGGCTGCGTCAGGTCGAAGGCGGCTTCCGGCAGCCGCGCCGTCACCGTCGTTGTCGCGGGCGCGCCAGACGCCGCAATGGGCCAGCCCGAAGCCGCAGCGTGCGTCGCGCCGCCCACGAGCAGCGTCCCTGAGGGCGCACAGCCGACCTGCACCTGGTAGGTCAGCGTCGCGGTTGCGCCCGGCGTCAGCGTGTGCTCGCGCCAGTAGACCTTGTCGCCTTCCAGCACGCCGCCAGCACTCGCGCCGAGGAAGCTGGTCCCGGCAGGCAGCGCGGCGCTGACCACCATGCCCGTCGTTGGCGCGAGGGCGGTGTTGGTGAGCGTCACGGTATAGGTGAGCGTCTCTTCCGTCAGCACCGTCGCCGGCTCAGCCGTGGTGGTCACAGTGAAGGGATAGCGCCGGGTCACGCCCGCCAGCCGCGCCGCCGTCCCCATCGAAGCTTTGACGAAGTTGACGTAGTACGGCATGTTGAAGTGTTGCAGCCGATCCGTTGAACGGTGATAGTACGTGTTGAAATCTCCACCAGTGTAATCCTCAATCGCCAGAATCGCAGGAAAACCGCGCCCCCAGAACGGATAGTGATCGCTGGACCCCATGCCCGTGCGGCGGATATTGGGCGTCAGGGGCAAATCGTAGGTGTTCACAATGCTGACAAAAGTGTTGGCAATGGCTATATCACCGGCATACCCCGGATTGGAGGTAGTGCGGGTGAAAAGATCGAGATCTGGCCCGCCTATCGCATCCCAGGCGAGCATATCCATGTTGTAAACCGCAACGATGTTGTCGCCTGCATTCGCTACCATATTGGCGTATTCATAGCTGCCGAGCAGCCCTTGCTCCTCGCCGGTGAACAACACAAAACGCACCGTGCGATCCAGATAGTAGCGGCTAAGGATATCTGCCGCGAGCAACACTGCCGCCGAGCCGCTGGCGTTGTCATCCGCGCCGGGAGCGGGATTGTTGCTGGGCGTATCACGATTGGAGACAGAATCCAAGTGCGCAGTGATGAGCACGATCTCCTGGGGTTGCGTCGTGCCGGTGATGACACCGATCACATTGCGGTTGCTGTAGCCAGAACGCGTCCAATAGTGATAACCGACACCCAGTCCCAGCGCCGCAAATTGCTCGTAAGTGTACTGGGTGGCCTTGGCAATGGAAGTCCCAGAATTGGTAAAGCGTGTGGTAATCGTATAGGGCGCGCCGCCAACGATTACGGCGGTCTCGCCGCTCAACCCACTGACGGAGTTGCGCAGCGTGCGCTCCGTCACCTGCGCGAGGATTTCGCCCACCAGCGACTCATCGTGCGCCAGCGCCGCCGTTGGGGCCGCGCGCGGCGCGGTCAACACCAGCGGCTGGTCGCCGAGCCACTGCAACTCAAAGCCCAGCGGGATCAGCCGTTCGGCCTGCGCCTGCGTCGCGCGCACCAACAACCGCGATCCATCTACCCACAACACGCGCCCGATATCAAACATGCCGGGCCGCAACGCGCCCGTGCGCTCCGGGCGGCGATGCGCCAGATAGTACGCGCCGGGCTGCGCGTCGGCATCGAGCACGCGGAAGGGAACGCCGGCGCTTTCCAGCTCCGCCAGCGGCGCGATGACCAGCACCACCTCCGACCCGGCGGCGCTCTGCCAGTGCGCCATAACAGGCAGGCCCAGCGCATCCAACGGCCCATCGAAAATCACCTGCGCCAGCGCCACAGTGCCAGCAACATCGGCTTGCACCGGCCCCGGCAACAAAGTGAGCAGAAGGGCAGCCAACAGCAACAGATAGGCTCCACGTTTCAGTACCATTCCAGTTTCCTTCCTACTTCAGATGTTTCTAACGAGAGGCATCTGTGTCCATCCACGAGTCATTTCTGAAACGCAGATTTCGCAGATGCTACAGATAACGCAGATTTGCCTTCATCCTTCCGCCTTCATCCTTCCGCCTTCATCCTTCATCCTTACTTCTCTGCGCCACGATGAACACACGCGGTTCGGCTTCGGGTTCGGGCAACGGCGCGGCGAGGGCCTGGGAGCGCGCAAAGTGGATGGAGGCAAATCCCACCTCACGCAACGCGGCTTCGACGGCGCTCAGATCGAAAATCGTATTGTAAGCCGTCTCATCAACCCGCTCCCAGAGGCCATCCTCGCGCCGCACAAAAGCCGTGATCTGTGTGTAGGCGCGCGCATCCACCTCCGCCAACACGCCACGGGTGATCAATAACAGCTCCGGCGTATCGCTGACGCTCATCCCCGACCAGCGCTGCAAACCGGCGCGCGTGTTGAGATCGAAGACGAACCAGCCGCCCGGCGCAAGCGCCCCAAACGCCGAGCGGAAGCAGCCCTGCAACGCCTTGAGGTCCGGCAGATGATTCAGCGCGTCGAAAGTGGAAACGGCCAACCCAAAGCGCGGTTCGAGCGCAAAACTGGCGGCATCGGCCTGGATGAACTGCGCTAATCCCTGTTCCACATAAGCTGCCGTGTTTTCGCGCGCGTGGCGCAGCATGGCAGCAGAGAGATCCACCCCAAGCACGTGATAGCCATGTTCCAGAAAGTGCCGCGCCAGATGCCCCGCGCCGCAACACACATCCAGTAACATGCGGTTAGCGCGGCCCGTTTCCGTCTCCTCGTAGAACGCGCGAATCAGCGGCGCCAACGTCTCGGCAAAACTACCCCACCGCAAATTGTAGATCTGGGCAAAGCCCTTGCCATAAGCCTGCATCGTAGCCTCCGAAAAGCGGATTAGCGTGTTAGCGTAATAGCGTAGTAGCGTAGTAGCGCAATAGCGGATTAGCGTGCGCTGCCCCATCTCCTCATCTCCCCATTTTCCCATCTCCCTATCTCCCCCCATCTCCCCACTAACTACGGCGCCGCGAGGTATGCCCCGCTCACCCAACCGACCAGCGTCGCGTCCAGCGTTTGCACGCGATACCAGCGCTCGCCTTCCACCATCGTCGGGCCATCCAGCACCAGCACTGCTGTCCCTTCTGCCAGCCGGCTTACTTCCAGGCCGTTAGGCGAATAGCGCACGCGCAATCCCGCTCGGCCCACATCGCTGACTATTAGAATGAAGGGTGTTGCGGTTGGCGTGGGAGTGATGGTAGGCGTCGAAGTGGGTGTTGGGGTACGGGTTGGCGTTGCCGTGGCGGTAGGCGTGGTGGTAGGCGTCGCCGTGGGGGTGGCAGTGGGCATCCCGGTAGGCGTGGGCGCCAGGGTCGGGGTCGGCGTCGGGGGGACGTAGGCGCGCAGACGGGTAGTGGGCAGCGTGCTCAGCGATAGGGCGACCGGGCGGTTCAGCTGCGCGGCAAGGCGCTCCTGCAACGCGCGGGCCTCGCCGTGCGCCAGCTCATGCGGCACGGTGAGGCTTACCTCAAGTTGCAGCGCGCCATCATCCCCTATCGCCAGTAATTCCCACCGCATCAGCTGCGAATCCGGGATCTGTCGGATTTCGGCCTGCAATACCGTTGCAATCTGCCGGTTGAGATTCACCTGCTGCAGGGAACGCGCCGTCAACACCCACAACGGCAAAATCACCAGGAGCAACAACAACATCACGCCGCGCATTCCGCGATGGAAGATTTTAGTGCGCCCCAATTCTGGGCGAAAACCTAACAACGAAAACGTTAGCCCGCCAGAAGTGACGATAGAGACCATGTTGGTGAGGAAGAGCAGCAGCGCGCCGCCCGCGATACCCCATTCCCGCGCTTGCAGGCCGATGCCCACCGAAGCCAGGGGGGGCGCGAGCGCCGCTGCAATCGCCACTCCGGCCAACGCAGCGGAGACATTCTTTCGACTGATCGCATAAGCCGCCGCCGCGCCGGAAATCAGCGCGACGCCCAGATCGAGCAAGCTGGGATTGCCCCGGCTCAGAATCTCCTGGGTGATCTGGGTGCCGGGCACAATCAATGCGGTAAAAAAGCCCATACTCACCGCCAGCAGCACTCCCCGCGCCGTCGTGCCGAGCGCGCTCCAGAAAAAGCGCGTATCCCCTAGCACGATGCTCAACCCCATCCCCAGAATCGCTGTCATCAGCGGCGCCACCAACATCGCGCCGATAATCACCGCCGGGCTGTTGAGCAGCAACCCGAAACTGGCAATCGCCGCCGCCAGGGTAATCATCACTAAAAAATCCGCGCTGGGACGTGAACCGCGTCGCATCGTGCGGTAGATCTCTGCCTGCTCCTGAACGGAGAGGGCGGGCAGCAGGCCGAAAACCTTTGTCCACAGCCGCCGCGAGAAAGAGTTCAACGGTGTAATACGGCGGCGAAAGATCATCACTGGAATGGGCGCCTTGAGCATCATGGCCTGCGGCACATCACCAAAGAGAAAGCGCCCAATCATGCCCTCATTTCCTGCGCCGAGGATGAGCAAATCGTAGCCCTTAGCGGCTTCAGCCAGAATGCCCTCAACCGGCGTCACGGCTTCTACCACCCGCGAACGGATTTCGGAGCTCACCTTGTGCTCTTGCAACAGCAACTCCAGGCGCTCCTGCGCCGCCACCCGCGCGGCCTCACCCAGATGCGCATTCACCACTGTCAACGCCGTGATTTCCGCTTCTGGGGCCAGTCGGCGCGCGATCTCGAAGGCGTATGGGGCGTTCGGCCCTCCCGCCACAGGAATCAGCACCCGCCGAATCTCCAGCGCCTCCCGATCCTGAAGCAGCAAGACATCACAGGGCGCGCTCTGCACCACCGGATCCAGCGTGTGCCCCATGAGATAGCGTCCCCGTCCCAGGTTGCCGTGCCACCCCAGCAGAAGCATCGCGGGCGACAGGCGGCGGACCTCTTCCAGGATAATCGCGGCAGTGTTGCGCCCCGAACGGATGACGATCTCGATGGGCACATCCTCGCAACCGGCGGGCAGCTTGAGCCAGGTCGGCGGCTTGCCGCTTTCGGAAACCGTCAGCAGATAGATCATCCCCTGGCCTGAACGGGCCAGGGCGCATGCCACAAGAAACAGGCCGCGCAAGTCGCTCTCATCGCGCACCGCCGCCATGATGCGCGGCGCATCCGGCGCTAAAACAGGCACAGGTGTGAAAATTGATTGCACGGGTGACGGCTCCTCTAAAAATTATGAGGGGTGAAGGATGAAGGCGGAAGGATGAAAAAGAAAACCTCCGCTCCTCTGCCAGCTCTCTACGAACTATCTATCAAAGGCTTTTAGGGCAAGCGCTCCAGCACCAGGAAGTGCGAGAGACCCCAAATGCGGAGCGGCGTTTGCTCCAAAGTGTAAGTGCCGCGCTGCAACAGCCGCCCCAGCGCCGGTTTGCGCGCCACGATGTTATCGTAACCGGGGAAAATCACCGTGTGGATCAGCACCCGTGCGGGCAGCCCCGCAAACAATCGGCGCAAGCCCTGCGCGGTGTACGCCCGCACATGCGGCGCCAGCCGGTTCCGCAATGGGTCGGGCAACCAGTTCACCAGGGGGATATTGCCAAAGCGGTATTGGCTGCGCCAGTAGATGCCGTGCGTCTCGAAGGGATAGAGCCGATTGGGAACGAAGATAGCGATGCGTCCACCAGGCTGCGTCACGCGCACCATCTCCCGCGCACAGAGCCTATCATCGGTAACGTGCTCCAAGACCTCATGCGAGAAGACCACATCGAAGCTGGCATCGGCAAAGGGCAGCTGCTCGCCCACCGCCTGCGCGACGCCCTGCGCCCGTTCACGCGCTTCCACGGCGCGCGCGAGTTCCACTTCGATGCCGAAGACTTGCTGCGTGCTGCGCCGAAACGCCGAGGTATACATCCCCACACCGCAGCCCACATCCAGCACGCGAGCGCTTTCCAGGTTCACGTAACGCTGCAACAACGCCAGCCGACGCTCCTGCCCCGCGCGCCACACAAAAGAGGGATTGCCCCGTTCTGCTGCTTTTTCCACATCAAAAGTCATGCGTTGCTCCTCACCCGCATTGTAGAAGCGAACTGTTTTCTGTCAATCACTTTCGTGCTATACTGAGAGAGAAAACGGGAAGGCGGAAAGGCGTCATGAGTCAGGAGTCAAGATTCAACTCAGAACTCACGGCTGAGGGACTGAGCCGCAAAGGAACAGCAGGCTTCAGCCTTCCGTCTTCAGCCTTCATAATCTACACGAGGAGGTGAAACGCATGACCCAACGTATCATCCACCCCCCACGGGGAACGCAATTGCACTGTAAAAACTGGCTTCTCGAAGCCCCCTTCCGCATGATTCAGCACAACCTCGACCCGGAAGTAGCGGGCGAGCCAGATAAACTCATCGTCTATGGCGGGCGGGGCAAGGCGGCCCGCAACTGGGAATGCTTCGACGCTATCCTGGAAACGCTGCAACGCATGGACGTGGATGACACACTGCTCATCCAATCGGGCAAGCCCGTCGCCGTATTCAAGACGCACGAAGATGCGCCCCGCGTGCTGCTCGCCAACTCCAATATCGTTCCCGCGTGGGCCACGCAAGAGAACTTCGACAAATGGGAACAGGCGGGCCTCATCATGTACGGGCAGATGACCGCCGGCTCGTGGATCTACATCGGCACGCAGGGCATCCTGCAAGGCACCTACGAGACTTTCGGCGCGGCGGCGCAGCAGCATTACGGCCCGGACGCCTCGCTCAGAGGGAAATTCATCCTCACGGCGGGCCTGGGCGAGATGGGCGGCGCGCAACCGCTGGCGATCACCATGAACGAAGGCGTGGGCCTCTGCGTAGAAGTGGATCCCTGGCGCGCCGAGCGGCGGCTCAACCACCGCTATCTCCACGAGATCACCGACAATCTGGATGACGCGCTGCGCCGTGTGGCGGAATACACCGCGCGCGGCGAAGCCCGTTCCATCGGCCTCATCGGCAACGCGGGCGACATCTTCCCCGAACTGCTGCGGCGCGGCATCCTGCCCGATATGGTCACAGACCAGACCTCAGCGCACGATCCCTCGAGCTACGTGCCCAACGGCATGAGCTTCGAAGAGGCTGTGGCGCTCCGCAAGGCGGATCCCCAACGCTACCAGCGAGAAGCCATCCGCACGATGACGGAGCACTGTGCCGCGATGGTCGAAATGCAGCGGCGCGGCGCCGTGGTCTTCGACTACGGCAACAATCTACGCCAGCGCGCCTTCGACAACGGCCTCACGGACGCCTTCAGCTATCCCGGCTTCGTGCCCGCCTACATCCGCCCGCTGTTCTGCGAAGGCAAAGGCCCCTTCCGCTGGGTGGCGCTTTCCGGCGATCCCAACGACATCTACGAGACCGACCGCATCATCCTGGAGCTCTTCCCGGAGGATGCGCATCTCACGCGCTGGATCAAAATGGCGCAGGAACAGGTCGCATTCCAGGGATTGCCGTCGCGGATCTGCTGGCTGGGCTACGGCGACCGGGCCAAGGCGGGATTGGCCTTCAACCAGGCCATCGCCGAGGGTCGCATCAGCGCGCCCATCGCCATCGGCCGCGACCACCTGGATGCCGGGTCCGTCGCCAGCCCCAACCGTGAGACCGAAGCCATGAAAGACGGCTCCGACGCCATTTCGGATTGGCCCATCCTCAACGCGCTCATCAACACCGCCGGCGGCGCGACGTGGGTGAGCTTCCATCACGGCGGCGGCGTGGGCATTGGCTACTCGCAACACGCGGGCGTCGTCATCGTCGCGGATGGCACAGAGGCGGCGGCGCGACGCTTGCAGCGCGTCCTCACCACCGATCCGGGGATGGGCGTAGTGCGTCACGCCGATGCCGGCTACGAAGAAGCCATCGCGTGCGCCAACGCCAAGGGAATTTGGATGCCGATGCTGAAATAATGTGGCGCGGACATTCTTGTCCGCGAGTTAGGGCCACGTGGCGCGGACATTCTTGTCCGCGAATCAGGGCCATGTAGCGCGGGCATTCCTGCCTGCGAGTTGGAACCGACATGCTCAACGCTAAAGCCAGGCCACCCGCCGCAACAGAAGTGCTGCGGGTACTGATCGCCGACGACGCCGCGGAAACCCGGCGCAGTATGCAGCTCATCCTGTCGCTCGCGCCCAACGTCGAGATTGTTGCGGCAGCGTGCAACGGGCGCGAAGCCGTCGAACTGGCGCTGGCGCAGCGTCCCGACATCGCCTTTGTGGATGTAAACATGCCGGAAATGGATGGGCTGGAGGCGATCCGGCAGATGCGCGCGCGCTGCCCGGAGCAGGTGAACATCATTATCTCTGCCGAGAAAGACGCCGTCACGCTCAAACAAGCGGTCGAAGCAGGCGTGGCGGCGTACCTGCTCAAGCCCTTCACCGCCGAACATGTTTTGGGCATTCTGGAGAAGGCGCGGAAAGCGGCGCTGGCAAACCGGGCCAAAATCGCAGCCGCGACCGCGACAGCAACAGCAGCTCAGCCATCGCGGCGGGAGCTGCTCGAACACACCGCCGTCGAGTTTGCCAGAGCGCGCCGCACAGATGACGCAGCCGTCAGAGTCTTCGAAACGCTCGCCGCTGCGCCCGACTGTCCGCCGCGTTGGTTCACCCACCTGGCAATCGTCTACGCGCTGCGCGGCGATTGGGGCAAGCTCAAGCAGTTGGCGGCGTATTTGGAGCGCAAGAAGGAACGAGTAATGCGTAACGAGTAATGCGTAACGCGGTATCACGCATTACGCATTACGTATTACGCATTACGTATTACGCATTACGCATTACGCATTGTATTACTTTCACGTTCACACCCCCATGTCACAGGAGAGCGCACATCTATGAACACATTGCCATTCATCGCCCGCCTCACACAGCCGGGCGTCCTCATCGCCGACGGCGCCGCGGGCACCATGTTCCAGCAGCTGGGCCTCACGCCCGGCAGCGCCCCCGACGCCTGGAATCTCACCCATCCCGATGCGGTGAAAACCCTGCACCGCCGTTACTACGAAGCCGGCGCGGACATCATCTACACCAACACCTTCGGCGGCACGCGGATTCGCCTCAACCGCGAGGGCCTGGGCGAGCAAGTACGGGAGATCAACCTCGCCGGAGCGCAGCTGGCGCGCAGCGTGGCGGCAGAATTTGAAGGGCGGTTCGTCTGCGGCGATATCGGCCCTACCGGGGAGATGCTCGCGCCGCTGGGAACGCGCAGCTTCGCCGAAGCGGTTGCCGTCTTCGCCGAGCAGGCAGCCGCGCTTGCGGAGGGCGGCGTAGACGCTTTCATCATCGAGACGATGAGCGATCTGGAAGAGACCCGCGCTGCGGTTGAGGGCATTCGCTCCGTCAGCGCGTTGCCGGTGCTGGCGACGTTGAGCTTTGATACCAAAGGTCGCACAATGTTTGGCGTCAAGCCGGAGCAAGCGGTCAAGGCGCTGCTGGCGCTCGGCGTGGATGTCATCGGCGCCAACTGCGGGCGGACGTTAAGCGAAACGTTGGAAGCGGTGAAAAAGATGCGTGCAGCCGCCCCAGAAGCGCTGCTGATGGCAAAGCCCAATGCGGGCCTGCCCCACACAGAGGGCGACGCCCTGGTTTATGATGTCACGCCGGAAGTGATGGCGGAATATGCCGTGCGCTTCGTTGAAGAGATCGGCATTCAAATCTTCGGCGGCTGCTGCGGCAGCACCCCAGCGCACATCCGCGCCATTGCGATGGCCCTGAAAACCCCATGATCAGTATCCTCATCACCGCCTATCGAGAACCAGCAACCATCGGCAAAGCCATCGAAGCCTTCCTGGAGCAGTTGCCCACGGAGGCGGAGCTGTTGGTGGTGACGCCCGATCCCGAAACAACCGCGGTGGTGCAGGGATACGCCGCGCGTTATCCCGTGGTGCAGCACGTCCTCGATCCGCAGCGCGGCAAACCCACAGCGCTGAACTTTGGGCTGCAAGCCGCGCGCGGCGAGATCATCATCTTCAGCGATGGGGATGTCACCGTGGAAGCGGGCGCTGTGGCGGCGCTGCTGCGCCCCTTCGAGGATCCGCAAATCGGCGCGGTAAGTGGGCGACCCATCAGCGCCAATGCGCGGGACACCGTGTTAGGCTACTGGTCCCACCTCCTCACGGATAGCGCCCATGCGGTGCGCTTGGCGCGCGCAACAACAGGCGGCTTCCTCGTCTGCTCCGGCTATCTCTTCGCCGTGCGGCGCTCGACGCTGGCGCCCGTTCCGGCAGACGCGCTCTCAGAGGATGCCGTCATCTCACATCGCATTGCCGAGCAGGGCTATCGCATCGGCTACGCGCCAGAAGCGCGGGTGCGCGTCAAATATCCTAGCACCTACAGCGATTGGCTGCGCCAGAAAGTGCGTTCCGCGGGCGGCTACGCACAGGATTACGTGCGCCGCTCGACCGTGCAGATGCGCTCCGCATGGCTGGAAATCCGTCACGGCACGGCGTTAGCATTGAAATATCCCCGCAGCGCGCACGAGTTCTGGTGGACATTGCTGCTCTTTCTCGCGCGGCTGCACCTGTGGCTGTTGGTGCTTCTCAACGTGCGCATCAAGAAGATGCAGTTCACGGAACTGTGGCAGCGCGTCGAAACCACCAAGTAAGTCCCATGAAGGAACGGTTTTCATCCTTCCGCCTTCACACTTTTTTAGGGCTTGACAGCAACCGTATTCCGTGCTATAAATAGGCTTGTTAGAGGCTGTGATCGGGAAGAGTAAGCGTCGCAGCGAGGTTCCAGAGAGCCGGGGCAAGGTGGAAGCCCGGTACCAGCGCCGATGTTGAATGGACCCAGGAGCCGCTCGCCGAACAGGGCCGTCGCCCCCAGTAGTCCGAGCCGGAAGCGCTACCGTTATCAGAGCGCAGGGTATCGCCATCAAGGCCGTACCCGGAAAGAGTGGAGCTGGCTTTCAAAACGCGCATCACAAGCGCGTATTTTTTTATAAGCAAGCTCAATAAGGGTGGCACCACGGGCAAAACGCTCGTCCCTGGCAAGGGATGGGCGTTTTTTGTTTTCAATTCACATAAGGAGGAGCTTATGAACACCCAACGTAAACGCATTTTGACCGGAGATCGTCCCACAGGGAAGTTGCACCTGGGGCACTACGTAGGCAGCATGAAAAACCGCGTGGCCTTGCAGGATGCCTACGAGTGCTACTTCATCATCGCCGATCTGCACACGCTCACCACCCGCCCGGAAAAGGAGCACGTGACCGGGCTCGCACAAAATATCTACGATGTGGTGCTCGACTACCTCGCCGTGGGCATTGATCCCGAACGCAGCACCATCTTCCTGCAATCCGCCGTCCGCGAGACCTTCGAGCTGGCGCTGTTGTTCGGCAATCTGGTGACGCTGCCCCGCCTCAGCCGCCTGCCCAGCATCAAGGATATGGCCCGCGCCGCCAACATGGATGACGAAACCGTGCCCTTTGGCCTCATCGGTTACCCAGTGCTACAGGCGGCGGATATTCTGCTGCCGCGCGCACACCTGGTCCCCGTAGGCAAGGATAACGAGGCGCACGTCGAGATCACCCGCGAGATCGCCCGCCGGTTCAACCGCCTCTACGATGCCGAAGTCTTCCCCATCCCCGATGTGATGATCGGCGAGGTGCCCACCCTCATCGGCACCGATGGACAGGCGAAGATGAGCAAATCCCTCGGCAACGCCATCATGCTCTCCGATGACGCCAAAACCGTGGAAGAGAAAGTGCGCGGCATGTACACCGATCCCAACCGCGTGCGCGCCGACATCCCCGGAAAAGTGGAGGGCAACCCTGTTTTCATCTACCACGATGCCTTCAATCCCGATGTGGACGAGGTCAACGACCTCAAGGAGCGCTACCGCCGGGGCAAGGTGGGCGACGTGGAAGTGAAGCGCAAACTGGCCCGCGCCATCAACGCCTTCCTCGATCCCATCCGGGAGCGGCGCGCCGCTTATGAAGCTCGCCCCGGTCTCGTCGAGGACGTGCTGATCGCAGGCACGCGCAAAATGCAAGCCGAAGCTCGCCTCACGCTGGAGCGCGTCTACGATGCAATGGGGATGCCCGGCGCGCGACTTCGCCGCGCGTTGGAAAGCGATCTGCCCTTTCGATTGAAAGACTGAACACCGATTTCTTGCTAATCTGCTAACACGCTAACACGCTAACACGCTAACAAACAAATCTATATAGAAGAAGAGGAGAGGTTCCATGTCCGAGCAATATTTACCCACCCGTTGGTACAATCTGATCGCTGACCTGCCGACGCCCCCGCCGCCGGCGCTGCATCCAGCCACGCACCAGCCATTGACGCCGGATGATCTGGCGGCGCTCTTCCCGATGGCCTGCATCGAGCAGGAAGTCGCCAGCGACCGCTACATCGCCATCCCCGATGAGGTGCGCGAGGTCTACAAGCTCTGGCGCCCCACCCCGCTGCGCCGCGCCGTGCGCCTCGAGAAGGCCCTGGGAACGCCTGCGAAGATCTACTACAAGTACGAAGGCGCAAGTCCCGTGGGCAGCCACAAGCCAAACACCGCCGTGGCGCAAGCGTACTACAACCGTCAGGAGGGCATCACACGCCTCACCACGGAGACAGGCGCGGGGCAATGGGGTAGCGCCCTGGCAATGGCGGGCGCGTTCCTGGGAATTGACATACAGGTCTATATGGTGAAGGTGAGCTACTACCAAAAGCCCTATCGCCGCGTGCTGATGGAGACTTTCGGCGCGCGGGTGACGCCCAGCCCCAGCGAGGAAACCGAATCCGGGCGCGCGATTCTAGCGCAGGATCCGGAGACCAACGGCAGCCTCGGCATCGCCATCAGCGAAGCCGTCGAAGCCGCCGTCAAGGACCCCCGCGCCAAGTATTCGTTGGGCAGCGTGCTCAACCACGTGCTCCTGCACCAGACCGTCATCGGCGAGGAAGCGTTGCAGCAGATGGACGAGGCTGGCGCATACCCAGATGTCGTTATCGGCTGTGTAGGCGGCGGAAGCAACTTCGGCGGCATCGCCTTCCCGTTTCTCGGCGAGCGGCTGCGCAACGGACGCAACACCCGCTTCGTCGCAGTCGAACCGGCGGCATGCCCTACGCTCACCCTGGGCAAGTACGCCTACGACTATGGCGATACGGCGAAACTCACGCCGCTGGTCAAGATGCACACGCTGGGACACACTTTCATGCCGGCGGGCATCCACGCGGGCGGCTTGCGCTATCACGGCATGGCGCCGCTCATCTCCCAGGCGGTAGACCTGGGCTTCATCGAGCCGCGCGCTTACCCGCAGATCAGCGTCTTCGAGGCAGCGATGCTCTTCACGCGGAACGAGGGCATCGTCCCCGCGCCGGAAACCTCGCACGCGATCCGCGCCGCCATTGACGAGGCGCTCGACGCCAAAGCCAGAGGCGAGGAGCGCGTGATCCTCTTCAACTTCAGCGGGCACGGGTTCATGGACATGGCATCCTACCAGACCTACCTGGCGGGGGACCTGGTGGACTACAATCACACTGAGGAGAAACTGGCGGAGAGCCTGGCCTGTCTGCCGGAGATATAGAAAGCAAAACGGGTAATTGCAGCGGCGTTTTGTGCCGCTGCAACTACCCGATCATCAAACTACAACTTCATTTCCCCAAAGATGCGGGCGATGATCGCGTCCAGCCCTTCGGGTGTGCCGCCCAGACGCGCGATGACGGCGGCGCGAACTTTGGCCCGCGCATCATCGCTGGCGGCAGGCGTGGGTGAAGGGCTTGCCGGATGCGCGCCGCAGATCTCCTGCACCAGCTTGATGCCGGCAGCGCGAGCGCGCTCTTTGCCCAGGTCGGTGACGACGGTACCGGGTTCCAGCACCAGCTCTTTCACCCCCTGCGCCGCGAACTGATTGATGTCGCGTTCGGTCAGGAATCGCTTTGCCATACCTGCCTCCTCATTCGGGGAGTCATGGGTAACGGGCAATGGAAACGGGTAATGCGTCACGAGTAACAACCATCTCCCCTGCTCCTCTGCCCCTCTGCTCCCCAGCCCTTGCACTCCCTACGGCTGCCCTTCTACCTCGTGGAGCGCGTTCACGGCAGCATCGCGCGCGGCCAGGATGTCCGCCTCGGTGCCCGCCATCCACAGCCGCCCAAAGCGTCCCACCGAGCTGATGTGCATCAGGCTGACAGCGGCAGCTTTCTCTGCCTCATTGGCAGCAAGATTGATGTACGCAGCCGGCGCGCATTCCATCACAAACAATGTCTGCCCCGGCACCAGCATCATACCCCGCGAGAAGCGGTTGAGCAATTGCGCCTGATAGGGATTGACATTGGTGATGACCTGCAGCGAGGCGATCTCCGGCTTCTTGCGGTCAGTCTCCTTCAACCCCAACTGCTCCAGCACCATCTGCCCAGCCTGAATCACATCCTCCTGCGAAAGCGAATGGATCTCGAACATACCGAACTCGCGCTCCACGATCTGCGCTCCCGGCTTGGCATCGGTGGCCTTGACGGCAATATCCACCACGCGGAAGACCCAGTTGCCCGGCGCCATCTCCACATAGAGACTTGCCATCCCCTCCACCGGCAGGTCGCCCTGCGTGATCGTGCCGACAAAAGCCGCGTACTGTGGCTGCATTCGGTCTAAATAACAATAGGCGCGTAGTTGAAATTCATCAGCCATGGACACTCCTTAACATCAGTTATGCTTCGCTACTCCCAGCGGGGTAACAAAAAGCGGATTCGTAGGCACAAACGTGCGCACGCCCGTCATGGAGGCGATCACCTCATCAATGCCCTTGAAGGCGCTGGTGCCGCCCACCAGGTACAGCGTCTCCACCGGATGGTCGGCGATATGGCGGGCGATGATCGTCGCCACCTTCTCCATCACCGGGCGGACGATGGGTAACAGCCGGCCTTGCGCTTTGGGATCGGTCTTAAGCGCCTCGGCCTCCTCGAAAGAGATCCGATGCGCGCCGGCCAATACCAGCGTGAAATGCGTTCCACCCGTGGCCTCATCAGCCGTGTAGACCACCTCGCCATCTTTGATGACGGCAATGCCGGTGGTGCCACCGCCGATGTCTATCACCGCGCCGTTCTCCACTTGGAGCACGGCATTGGCGGCGGTCGGCTCATCCACCACGCCGGTACATTCCAAACCGGCGGATTCCACGACATAGCGGGTAGCGCGCACTTCAGCCAGCGGGACGCCCGGCGGATACGTGGTGGCGGCAGAAGTCAGCTCGAAGCCGAGCCGCCCCTCCACCTCCCGTTTGAGCTCCCGCAGCAGTTTCGTCGCGCCGACGAAATCCACCACCAACCCATCGCGCACCACCTGCGCAAAGCGATAGGTACCGATGAGCGGCTGGTAGTCCGCATCCAACACAAACAGCGTGGTATACGCCGTGCCCAAGTCCACGCCGACGTGAACCGGGCCGCGATAGCCATTGATCGAGGGCCGCTTGAGCGCTTCATCAGCGGCGGCCAGATAAGCAGCAAGTTCAGGATTCACATTGTTACCTTGAGATGAAAGATGTTTCCAGGATCAGCCGCCCTTCACCAGCAGCAATTCCAGATAGTAGATGGCGCTGCTCAAGCGGTTCACCGCCTTAACCAGAGTGGGATGCGTCACCCGATACTCCGGGCCGGCAGCAAAGGCATCCAATGCCGTCAGCTCGGTCTCACGAGCCTGGCACCGCAGATAGTTGAGCCAGAGCAACAACGGCGAATCGCCGGATCCCGGCAGAATGTGGGAAATCCCCAAGGTCTCCTCTGGATGATGGGTTGCCTTGTGCAGCGCTTCCTCATCCACCCCAGCGAGCGTCAGCGGCGCTGCTGGACGCTCGTTGTACTCCGCGCTCATGATCTCCCGGCAGTAGGCCGCCAGCGTGTCGAGATGCCCGGCGAGATCCAGGCGGTTTGCCGCCCGCGCCTGTGCGCCCACGAGCAGAATCATCCCGTGCAGCGTATCCATTTTCCCACGAAAGCGGATCCTGGGAATGTTTTTCGGCGCGAAGTGCTCAGCACTCACCTGGGTGAGATGCTCCGGCTTGGACACAACCGGCATTCCACACGTAGCGCAAGTGGGCAACGCCCCTTCCATCTTGACGGGAAACTCGGCCGCCCGATCCCATGCCGGACGCTGCGCGCCGCTCGCGGCATTCCCCGCTGGAGCTGCCGACGCGCCCTCACTGAAGACCACATCCAGTTGCCAGTGTTTGATAAAGTCCTGGGCCGCCGGAGAAAAGCGCGTCCCCGGCGGCACCGTCAGCGTCAACCCCGGCTGCGGCTGGCGGAGCAACTCCCGAAGTTCGGACTCCGTCATGATCGCCATGGCGTCACCCGCCCCACTCTGCCGGGAACGTCACGTAGAAGAACTTGGTCCATTCGGGCGTCCCAAAGGTGATGCTGGAGCCTTTGGGGATATAGAGCACATCCCCCGGCAGACCGATCACCGTGCCCTGCGGCGTCCCGATGTGCAATTCTCCTTCAATGACGTAATCAATCTCGTCATAATCCAGCGTCCAGGGGAAACTGCCCGCGCGGAAAGACATGATCCCGCCCGCCATGGGCGAACCATGCGCGCTGGTCACGACATCCAACAACCGAACATCCATCTCTGGGCGGCCCACATCGAAGGGGAACGGCGGCAATTGCAGCCCCCGCCCCATTACATGCCGCACCGGCGTGACCGGCGCCGGCGTATGGCACTTCGCCACCATCGCGGTGACGATTTCGCGCACGCGAGCCTCCAGCGCATCGGGCGGCGGGGCCGGCGCCGGAGCGGGAGGCGGCGGCGCCACGGCGCTTGAAGCCGCCGCAGTTTGCGCTGCCTCACGGCGCGCGCGCTGCGCTGCCCCACTCCAAACGGGCAGATCAGCAGCGGCGTTAGCCTCGTAGCAGAGCTCCACCTCTAACTCCCGCGCCGCATCGAGCGCCAACGGAGTAACCAGGTCCCCCTTGGCAACCACAACGCGCAGCTCGCCTGTTTCTTTGAAGCGCCGAATATCGGTCGCAGTAATCAGACGTTTTTTCATCGTGCGGCTCCTTTCAGGCTATCTGCCAGGATGCCGAGGCGCGTTCGAGTACAACCTTCCAAAACATACAGTCGAAATCCCCGGCATCCTGCGCGCCACACAGACGATTATTCTTCCGTCACTTTGGGCAGGATGAACTCCACGTCGCCGTGGGGGCGGGGGATCACATGGACGCTGACAAGTTCGCCGATGCGCTGCGCGGCAGCCGCGCCGGCATCTGTCGCCGCCTTGACCGCGCCCACGTCGCCGCGCACCATCACCGTGACGTAACCGCCGCCGATGTACTCCTTGCCGATCAACTTGACGTTGGCCGCTTTGACCATGGCATCGGCAGCTTCAATCGCGCCGACCAGCCCTTTAGTTTCGATCATCCCCAATGCGATCAACTGTACGTTTGCCATACCAGGCTCCTTTTTTTGTGGTTTCTCCGGCGCAGGCGGCGGGGGTACCGGCAACGCCGCGTCGGGAATAGCAAGCATTTCTACACCGGGTTCCGGTGCAGGAGGCGGGGCCTCGACCTCGGCCTGTTCCGCCAACGCCAACGCTTGATGCGCCGGCAAGCGGCAGTAGTCCGAGCCTTCCAACGCGCGATTGCGGCAGAGTTTGCCGCTTTGGGTGACCGCCTTACAGAGCCGTTGCTCGGTCATCGGTTCACCTCTCCGTGTTCAGCCGGGCCAACACGCGGCGCACGATTTCCTCGAGCGCCACATCATCTTGGGGCAAGGGCGCCGCCGGGGCCGCGTGTCCGGTGACATCGGGAGCCGGCGTCCGCGCCAGTTCTGGGGGTGGAAGGAGTTCATACGCCAACCGCTTGATGTTGAGCAGATGCGTCACGGTGATGTTGTCGCTGGAAATCGCGCCGCCCAGCCCGCCGGGCGCCAGCGTCATTGCCGGGGCCACGCCCGTACTCGCGCCGATGGCGCCCATCGTGCCCCACGAGTTGACGATGATGCGGAACGCGGGCTTCTCCAGCCCAAAGGCCATGATGACCGTCTCATCTTTGGCGTGGATCACTTGCGAGTGTCCATCGCCGCCGAATTTGAGCAGCTGGATGCAGCGTTCGCAACCGGCGTGCCAGCCATCTTCCACGTAGAAACCGAGCACCGTGGTGAGCTTCTCCCGGCTGAGCGGATGCTCCTTGCCCACACCTTCAAGATCGGCCACGAGCACCCGCGCCGAACCGGGCACGGTGATGCCGGCCAGCTGGGCCAGCTGCTGCGGCGTCTTCCCCACACTGCGCGGATTGATGCCGCCATCGGGAAAGAAGAGCGCGCGCTCCAACGCGGCCTTTTGCTCCGCGTTGACCCAGGTTGCGCCGTGCTTTTCCATTTCCGCGCGCAGCTGCGCGGCGATGGGCTTATCCGCCACTACCGATTGCTCGGTGGCGCAGATGACAGAGCAGTCGAAAGCTTTGCTGTTGACGATGTCGGCGGCAGCCTTGGGCACATCAGCGCTGCGATCCACGTAGACGGGCACATTACCCGGCCCCACGCCAATCGCCGGCTTGCCGACGCTGTGCGCGGCGCGCACCATTGGCCCGCCGCCCGTCGCCAGAATCAGCGAGACGGCATAATGATGCATGAGCGCCTGCGTGCCATCGAGGGTGATGTGCTGCATACAGCTCACCAATCCCGGCGGCATTCCGACGGCTTCGCCGGCTTCGGCCATGATGCGAGCGGCTTCGTAACTGCACTGCTTCGCCAGCGGATGCGGCGCCACAACGACGCCATTCCGCGCCTTGACCGAGATCAGGATCTTGTAGATGACGGTAGACGTGGGATTGGTCGAAGGCGTCAACGCCGCGATGACACCCACGGGCCAGGCGATCTCGACGACCTTGCGCCGGTCATCCCGCCCGATAACGCCAACCGTTTTGACATCTTTGATGGAATCCCAGACCTGACGGCTGGCAAATTCATTCTTGAGCCGCTTGTGGAGCGGCACACCGTAGCCGGTCTCCTCGTGCGCCATCTGTCCCAGACGTGCGGCAGCGGCAAAAGCCGCATCCGCCATCGCCGCGCAGACGCGATCCACGGTGGCCTGATCCGCCAACGCCCACTGTCGTTGGGCTTCCCGGCACGCCGTCGCCAAACGCCGCGCCTCTTGGATAGATTGCAGATCCAGGTCGTATGCTTCAGGCATAAGCCCTCCTTTTGAGCAGGGGAGCAGAGGAGCTAGGGAGCTGAGGAGATGGGGTGATTGAGTGCTGGATCACCCATTACCCATTCCCTGTTACTTCCTACTCCCTCCTACCTACTCCCGACTTTAGAACTTGTGCGGATCGCGGGCCACGTCGAGAACGGCATCCTGGAAGGCCATGCAGGCCGCACGGCAGGCGCTCTGGCTGCCGGAGAGCAGCGCGCCCGCGAAGTTGGTCTCTGAGGGCGGCTTCCACCAGACCCGCATCGTCACCTCGGCGGCCTTGAGCGCCGCATCAATGGCGAAGGTGGCCTCGATAGGCGGCGCGATCAGATACGCCAGGGGCGTGCCTTCGGGCACATCCGCCGCCTTGCTCAGGTAACTGCCGGAGCGGGAGATGGTGTGCGGGAAGAAGACCTGGGTGCCATCCTCATTGGCCGAATAGAACCAGGCCTGCTCTTCGGCGTAGGCGATGCAGGCGTTGAGGCCCGCGCGCGCTTCTGCCGGATTTGGCCCCGCCAAAATGCCAATGATCTCGCCGGAGAGTGGGCCAGAAGGGTAGTTCGAGCCGGCGTAGAAGCTCTGTGCGTAGACCACTTCCACTTCCGCCATCTTCGTGGCCTCATCGAGCGAGACGTACAGCGCGTCATCAATATCGCAGGTGATGAGCGCCAAACTCCGCTGATCGGGGCGCAGACCCAACTGCGCCGCGTAATCGGGATGCACGTTGGGAATCAAACGCGCCGCCAGAATATGTGGTTTAACGGGATCGAGAACAGCCATTAAATCCCTCCTATGGATGTACGGATTTTAGATTCGCGAGTAACGACACACACCAACTGCTACTCCCCACTGGGAGCCTTGAGCTTGAGCTCGACGCCGCTGGCCTGGTACTTGAGCGTCTTCTTGATCAACTCCACCACGTAGGCGCCCGCTTCCAGCGGGTTGGTGCCGCCGTGATAAGTGATCATGCAGACCACATCGCGTTCGGCATCGGTCTTGCCAGAGCCGGGTTTGTAACCCATGTAAGCGCTGAGTGCGTCGGCTACGCCCAGACCGGGGCGTTCACCCAGCAGAATAATCACCACATCCGCGCCGATGATCTCGTTTACATCGTTGATGACGCCCACGCGGGCATTCTGGATGAAGAACGGCGTCCCGACGCTGATGCCGGCGCTCTTGAGACCCTGCTCGATCACGGGATAGATCTCCGGCACGTTGTTGTTGACGGCGGCAGCGCTCAAGCCATCGCCGATGACGATCTGCACCTGCGGCTTCTTCACACAACGCTCGGCAATGATCTTCTTCGCCTCATCGGAGAGCTTGCGGCCCAGATCGGGGCGCAGCAGGTACTCGCCCCGGTCGGCCACCTGTGTCTGCACGGTGAAGAGGCCGAATTTCTCCTTGACTGCTTCATCCACTTCGCCGTAGATGGCATCTTGCGTGACGCCGTGATCGGATTGGAAGAGCAGCAAGCTGCGGGTGCGGGGACGCGGGCCGGCCCGGCCCACGCCGAGGCGCGCGGTGGTCGTGGCGCAGAGATTGCGCAGGCCCTCCAGGTCATAGGGGTTCTGCACTCCAATGGCGCGCCGGTATTCCGGCAACGTGGGATCAGGCAGGTCAATGACCAATTCGCCGGGCGCGGCCTTGACGGCGGGCGCTCCGGCAGCAGCGGGGGCGCCGCCTTGCTTGCGCAGCTCCGTTACCACTGCTTGCACAATGGCTTCGATATCTACTGTCACTTGATCCATAGTTCAACTCCTTATCGCTGCAAGAAGAAAGAGGCATCCCCGGCCTTAGCGGTCAACACACCGTTTTCCATCAGGCCGATCTTTTCCATCCACGCCTCAAATTCGGGCAGCGGACGGAGTCCCAACAACTGGCGCAACGCGGCCGTGTCGTGATAGCTGGTGCATTGATAGCTCAGCATCGCGTCATCGCCCATCGGCACCCCCATGAAGTAGTTGCAGCCGGCGGCGGTCAACAGCACCGCCAGGTTCTCGATGTCATTCTGGGTAGCGCGCGCGTGATTGGTGTAGCAGGCATCGCAGCCCATCGAGATACCGGTCAGCTTGCCCATGAAGTGATCTTCCAGGCCGGCGCGGGTGATTTGGACGGTATCGTAGAGGTACTCCGGGCCGATAAAGCCAACAACCGTGTTGACCTGGAAGGGCTTGTAGCGCTTTGCCAGGCCGTAGATGCGCGCCTCCATCGTCAGCTGGTCGGCGCCGTAGTGCGCGTCGGCGGAGAGCGCCGTGCCCTGCCCGGTCTCAAAGTACATGTAGTTAGGCCCGGCAGAGACACAATACTTTTGCGCCAGCGCATACGCCTCGTCCATCATCTCCACGGTGACGCCGAACGCCTCATTGGCCTTCTGCGAGCCGGCGAGGCTCTGGAACATCAGCCCCATGGGCGCGCCACGGCGGAGCGCCTCCATCTGGGTGGTGACGTGCGCCAGTACACAGTTCTGCGTGGGGATCTCCCACTTCTGGATGATCTCGTAAGTCATATCCAGCAAGCGCATCACGCTATCCACGGAATCATCCATCGGGTTGATGCCGATGACGCTGTCACCGGAGCCAAAAGCCAATCCCTCGTAAATCGTGGCGCGAATGCCGTCCACCGAATCGGTGGGGTGATTGGGCTGGTTGCGCGAAGCGAGCGTGCCCTTGCCGCCGATGGTGTTGTTGCAATGCGCCGTGAAGCGGATCTTGCTCGCGCCATATATGAGATCCAGGTTCGACATCAGCTTGGTCACAGCGGCGACCATCTCCCCCGTGAGGCCGTTGCTCACCCGCCGAATCATCGCTGTGGTAGTCGTGTCGGCCAGCAGCCACTCGCGGAACTCGCCCACCGTCCACCCCTTGATCTCGTTGTAGACGGTTTCATTCACGGCGTCCTGAATCACGCGCGTGACTTCATCCTCTTCGTAGGGCACCACGGGATTCTCGCGCAACACCTGCAACGGGACTTCAGCTAACACATGCTTGGCGGCCATCCGCTCGGCTACCGTCGCCGCAGCGATGCCGGCCTGCCGGTCGCCGGATTTCTCCTCGTTGGCTTTGGCGAGCAATTCCTTGATACAGCCAAATTCGTAAGTCTGACCAAAAAGCTTGGTGCGTAGGAGCATGTAAGCCCTCCTCTGTTAATTATGAAGGATGAAGGCGGAAGGATGAAACATCATTGCGCCTTCGCATTTCAACGCCTCAAGATTGTTACATCCTTGAGTGGGGCTGTACGCATTGATTTCTGAAAGTTGCTAATGGTAAAAGATGAGCGTTTTCACCGACACCGGCACCACCCGCCCACCGAGCAGCGGCAGCCCAATGTCAATGAAATCACCCTCACTCAGTCCGATCTGATCAATCACGATCAGCGGCAGATCAGGGCGCAGCGCGTGAACCGTTTGCCCCAGAGATTGCGCGTAATCGCGCTCTAGCACCAGGATCAGCGGCGCATCGTGGGCGCGTCCGTTGCGCGCATCCGCGTGCTGCACCACGCCTTCGGCAATCGCCACGAGACCGGCGTGGTTCAAGCGCGCCGGCAGATCGAGCGCCAGCGCCAGGATGCCCTGGCTTTCCTCCGCATCCCAACGCTGCCCGGCATAGCGCAACGCCTCGACCAGCCGGTCCGGGCGTACCAGTTCTTCCGGCGCGAGCTGTGGGCGCACCACCGGGAGATTGCGCAACGGGAGCCAGTCCCGCGCCACCCAGATGGTGCTGCCGCTGAGGGTAATCGTCTGGCTGGATGCGCCCATTACGGTGGCGCGCAGCGTCTCTGCCGGACGTTGCACATTGCGCTTGCGGATCCGCGGATGCAGGCGCAAGCATTGCGCAAAGAGCGGCCCGACATCATTGTGCAGCAGCACATCGGCCAACCCGTGGATTTCGATGGGATCGTAGTAGTACGTCCCCACGCCGCCAGAGAAGAAGACGACGGACGATTGTTTGGCCCCCTGAAGGGGCGGCGTGAGCTGGATCTGCTCTCCCAACTCGCTGAGCTCGCCTTCGACGAGATCGGCGGTGAGATCGGCCATGCAGTTGCAGAACCGTTCCAGCGTCTCCAGCTCCACGCGCTGACCTTCCCGAATGGGCAAACTGAGACGCTCAACAATGATCCGTCCCGGCGGGGCGACGTGCCGCACGATGCCGGAAGTCTTCTCGATCACCAGCTGCCGCCCGCCCACAGCCAGCGCCGAGGAAGAGAGATGCTCCCCGCCCCGGAAGATGGCCGCATTGGCGGTGCCCCCGCCGATATCCACGTTGGTGACCTGCGCGTAATGCTCCGCCGAGTAAGCCGCAACGCCGGCGCCGCGTCCCGCGATCTGCGATTCCACATTGGGGCCGGCGACCGTGACGACGAAATCGCCTGCCAGGTCTGAGAGCGCCTTGAGAATCGCATCGGCGTTGTTGGCGCGAGCGATCTCACCGGTGACGATGACAGCGCCGGTTTCGATCTGCTTCGGGGTAAAGCCCGCGCGCCGATATTCCTCGCGCACGATCGCGGTCAACGCCGGCACATCCACCTCTTCAGGGGTGAGCAGCGGCGTGAAGGCTATCGGGCTTTGGTAGAGCACGGCTTTAGCGTTGACCTGGAGACGCGGCACCTGTCCCAGGCGCGCCACATCCTGCACCTGGAGCTTGGAGAAGACGAGTTGCGTCGTTGTCGTGCCGACGTCAATCCCTACGCTGAGCAATTCGCGTCCGGTCGGTGGCATGAAATCGCGTCCTTATGCTATTCCTGCGCCTTGGGGAGGATGAACTCCACGTCGCCGTGCGGGCGCGGAATGACGTGGACGCTGATCAGTTCACCGATACGCTGTGCGGCGGCGGCGCCGGCATCCGTCGCGGCTTTGACCGCGCCCACATCGCCGCGCACCATCACCGTGACATAGCCGCCGCCGATGTATTCCTTGCCGATGAGCTTGACATTGGCGGCCTTGACCATGGCGTCGGCAGCTTCGATGGCGCCGACCAGCCCCTTGGTCTCGATCATTCCGAGAGCGATCATCTGTATGGTCATAGGTGTCTCCTTAGAAAGATAGTGATTTGCGAACCCTTGCGAAGGTTAGGCTAGATCGTGCCTGGCATGGCTGCGCGCCTATTGTTATATCTGACAGGCCAGACTTTATCGAACCTTCGCAAGGGTGGTTATGAAAACTTCCCTTCCACTGATACTACTTCGCTAACTCCGATTTGGGAGCTACGAGTGTAGCCACAGCGACGGCGGTGATACCCGCGACAAGCTTGCCAACCACCATCGCGAAGATCAGCTGCGGTTCGTTGCCCGCAGTGAAGCCCAGGTGGTCGCCGAAGGTGAAGGCCGCGCTCACTGCAAAGGCCGCGTTGAGCACCTTGCCCCGGTTATCCATATCTTTCATCAGCGCAAACATGGGGATATTGTTGGCGAGGGTTGCTACCATCCCGGCAGCTGCTACGTCGTTCATGCCCAACAAGCGGCCCACTGCCTTGAGCGGTTTTTCCGCCACCTTAACGATGACTTTGACCATCGGGTAAGCGCCACATAGCACAATGGCAATTGCGCCAACAATCCCGACACCATCCCACACCGGTGCCATGCCGGGGATAATGACGATGCCGGTCATTGTCTCCCAGACAATTGCTGCCAGGCCGATGGTGATCATAATGACCACGCCTTTGCCGAAGATGTCGAACCCGCGCGTCATTTGATCAGGGATGCGCCACAGCCCTAGGGCAATCAACCCGGCGACGATAACCACTGGCACCAGGTTTCTGAGGATGAAGACAATATCC
>CAZDSF010000030.1:0-42588 GCA_964508025.1 uncultured Anaerolineales bacterium | reverse complement strand
CTGCTATTTTTCGGGGAGCAGTCGGGAATCTATGTCCCGCCCTTCATGACTGCGGCTGAAGTGCAAGTGCGTTATGTTCCGCTATTTGTGTTGATGATTCTCTCTATGTGTATTTCGTTGTTGGGATATGTTTTCAGTCATTTCTCTTCTACTCAAGCGGAACTGCGGCAGGCTGCGCAGGCCTTGCAGCATTATCGTGACTCGCTGGAAGTGCAGGTGCAGGAGCGCACTGAGGCGGCAGGGCGCTTCTCACAACAGCTGGAGGTGTTGCAGGCCCTCAACCGGATCATCGTTCTCGCTGTGGATATGGATGACCTGTTACGGCGCGCGGTACGATTGATGTCGGAAGCCTTCGATGCGTATCAGGTGATGGTGTTCTTGATTGATGAGAGCGGCGAGCGTCTAATTCAACAGATCTCTTCGCTCGAAACCGGGACGCTGGAAGTGGTGCAGCTGCGGGTGGGGCAGGAGGGGATCGTGGGCTATGCCGCCGCGACCGGACAATCTTATGTCACCAATGATGTCGCTGCTGATCCCTACTATAAGCAGTTCCCCGATCTTGTGGCTTCAGTGTCTGCGGCAGCGATACCCATTATTGTGCAGGAGCAGATCATCGGCGTGTTGGCGCTGGAAAGCACGGCGCGGGATACTTTCACTGGCACAACGATGGAAGTTTTGAATGCCATGGCTAATGTGTTGGGGGTTGCCATTCTCAATGCTCGCAATTTGGAGCAGCTGCGCACTTTGTTGGGGCGCTTATCCCAATATGAGGAGCAGGAATTCCTGGAGCAGTGGCGGCGCGTATTTGAACGCCGCCAGGGGCGCATTGGCTTGCTGTATGACCGCATTCAAGTACGTCCTTTGGATGCAGCGGAGGGTGCGCGCCTCTTTGAGGCTGAGGTATCCTCTACGGAGCAGTCGGTGACGGTGGAGCGCCCCGATGGCGCGCATGTGCTGCTGGTACCGCTCAATGTGCGCGAGCGTCCTCTGGGACGATTGATGTTTGAGTCGGACAAGCCCTGGCGGCAGGAAGAGCGGGTGCTCGTGGAATCGGTCACGGCGCAGTTGGGACTGGCGTTGGAGAATGCGCGGTTATTGGAAGCTACCCGGCGTTCTGCGGTGTTGGAGCAGACAGCTGGCGAGCTGACATCGCGTTTCCGGCAGCAAGTGGAAATCGAAGCGGTGTTGCAGCAAGCTCTGGCGGATCTGGCGCAAGCATTGGGGGCAGAACGCGGTGTTGTGCGGCTCATTCCTGTGGCGGAGAGGGAGGTGCAGGCGTGATGGAAGCAAAACCGGCAGCAACCCCTGCAAGCTTGAGTTGGTGGGAGCGCTTCGTTCGGGTGGAATCTGCGGATTCCGAAACCGTGCGCCAGGGACGTATCTTCAACATTCTTATGGTGGTTAGCACTGGCCTGGTTTTGTACCTTGCCGCTATTTTTGTCATCACCCATCTTCTGGGGTATCTTGACCGTGCGACCGCCATCACCGCCGCGGCCTTTCCCCTGGCATTTGTGCCGGTTTCGCTCGCCTGTATCGTGCTGGCAAAGCGCGGGTATCTGCGCCGCCTGGTGCCGGCGTATGTGTGGCTGAACTTTATCGGCATTGCAGCGGCAGTCTTTATTTTCGATGGGTCAACTTCGGTGGCCTGGTTGTTGTTCTTCTGGACGATCACCATCGCCGGCACCCTGATCGCGCCTCGATATTCGCTGATTATGACCGGGATTGTGGTGGTGTATTATCTGTTGTTGTTGGGTGCTTCGTGGTTGGGCATCTATAGCGCGCCGATTGTACTGCCGGAACAGGCGCAGACTTTCCAGACCTTTGGGCTGATCATCGCGTTACTGATTACGACAGCGGGGCTGCTTACCTATCTCAACATGCGCAGTTTGAACACTACTTTAGGAAATCTTGTTTCTACCACACAGGAATTGGAGCGCTCGCAGCAACAACTGGAGCAGCGCGTCGCCGAGCGCACCGAAGCGCTGGAGCGCCGCGCCACGCAATTCCGCGCGAGTATCGAGGTGGAGCAGGGGCTTACGGGAGTTACAGAATTGCAGCAGTTGCTACAGACCGCGGCTAATCTCGTTGGCGCGCGCTTTGGCTATCCAGATGTCGGCATCTATTTACTTGATGATGCCCAGGAATGGCTGCGCTTGCGGGCTGCTTCCAGCGGTGCGGTCTCTGAAGGCCGTTTCGCCGCGCGGCAAAACCTGCGGCTGAACCATTCTGGATTGCTCCAAAGCGCGGCGGCGACCGGGCGCATCCAGTTCACGGCTGATGCGGCGGCGCTTGCAGACTGGATGGCGGCTTCGGCGGGACCGGAGATCTGTTCTGAGATTGCGCTGCCGCTGAAAACATCCGGGCGCATCATCGGCGTGCTGGACATTCTGAGTACGGCGGCGACCCTCGAGCAGCCCGCGCGCGAAGCGCTGGATGTCATGGCTAGCAACCTGGCTTCGACCATTGAGAATGTGCGCCTGTTGAATGAGACGCGCGCCTCGCTTGCGCGCCTGGAACGGTATCAGGAAGAGGAGGCGGTGCGCGGGTGGCAGCTGGCTCTGGCGCGCCGCAATCAGCGTTTGGATTATGCGTATGATCGGGTGGAGTTGCAACCAGGCATCCCCGAAGATACCGGCTGGTTGGAAGAGGTGCGGGGGACGACAACCCTGAGTGTGATGGAGCGCGAGGGTGCGCATTGGCTGCTGGCGCCGCTGATGGTGCAGCAGCAGTTGGTGGGCACCCTGGCTTTCGAGTCACCGTATCCCTGGACTGAGGATCAGCGGCGGTTAGCCGACACGGTCGTGGATCAGTTGGGGCTGGCGTTGGAGAATGCGCGGCTGTTGGAGGATACCCGTTTGAGCGCGCAACGCGAGCGCGCGCGCGGTGAGATCGTCGGGCGCGTGCGCGCTTCGGTGCAGATAGATGCTGTTTTGCGGAGCGCTGTCGAAGAATTGGGGCGGGCGCTTCAAGTTGAGACGGCGCGAATCCAGCTGCTGCCGCCTGCACCTCGGACCGCTGAGCAATCAGGAGGCCAAAAGTGAGGGTGCTGCGCCGGGGGAATTCGCACGCGCGGCTTTGGCGCTGCCGGATCGCGGGTCTGATGGGGATCCTGCTGTTATTTTCTCTGACGGCCTGTATGGCAGCTGCTCCAATGCGGGCGCCTCTGCCGCAGCCTGCAACGCCCCCGCGCCAACCGGAAACGACCCTGCGCCTCTTTATTGTCTACAGCGCGGATCTGTCGGAGATCTGGGCCGGACAAATCCGCACCGGTATCATCGAGACATTGGCGCGGGATGGCAACTATCGCCTCGGTGAGACGTTGTTGTTAAGCGAATACCGTCTGCCGCCGGATGTTATCGCGGAGGAAGCGCTCATTGCCGCAGCGGTCATGGCGGCGATTCGTGATTTCGCGCCTGATGTGGTGGTTACGGTAGGCAATCAGGCCGCCTGGCAGGTGATTCCTGATTATCCAGATCCTGAACAGCGGTTTGTTTTCTGTAGTTTCAGCGGCAATGTACTATCGAGCGCCTTGAATCGTCCGGGGGTAACTGGGGTGTTGGAGATTCCCTATCCCATACAGACGGCGCGTTTGGCTGCCAATCTGATTCCTGATTCTCAGCAGTTCATGGTATTAGGCGATCGCGCTTCTGTAGGGGCGCTGGGGACAAAGGCTATTTTCGATTCAGTGCTTGTAGATCCGCCCTATCCGACGTTGCCGGTCTTGCGGCAGACCGATGACTGGGAGGAATGGCAGGCATTTGTCGCCGAAGCTGGCGCTATGGATTTCATCATCTTGGGGAAATACGCGCATATCCGGGATGCTTCTGGCGCGCCGATCCCTCCCGCTGAGGTGCTGCGTTGGACGTTGCTAAACTCCGCGGCGCCGGTGTTTGGCTTGTGGCAGGATACGGTGGTGAATGGCGCTGTGGGCGGACTGGTGTTGTCGGGAGAAGCGCAAGGCATCTCGGCGGCGCAGATCGTGCTTCAAATTGTGGACGGGACCGATCCGGCTGTGTTGGCGCCGGTTCGCGCCGGGCGCAACATTTTGGCGCTCAATCTCGCAGCTGCCGAGCATTGGCAAGTGCAGCCTTCATTTGAGTTGTTGGTTACAGCCAGTCTGGGGGGCATTTTTCCGGCTCCTTGAGCCGATTTCGTGCGGCGCGTGCGTTTGCTGGCATCTGAGGCTATGATAGAGGAGAGAATGGTATGCGCGGAAAAGGTTTGAGCCTGCGTTGGCAGATGGTGCTCATTATCGTGGTTCTGCCGCTGCTCTTGCTGGCCCCGTTGCTGTTTGTGGGTGGCGCGGAGTTTCGCGATGAATATCGTGAGGCGCGGCTCGGCAAGGGCCACATGATCACCCAGCAACTTCGGCAGCACCTCGATGTGGTGGCGCCTTTCGTGGCCTCTGTGCGCGACATGCCGGGTTTGGATCGCTATCTGCGGGATAGCATTCGCGATCAACCGGAGCTGGCTTTTGCGGCTTTGGTGCGCGGGGATGGCATTATCATCTTGCACTCGACGCCCGGCATGGTGGGGCAGGTTCTAGTGGATTTGAACGTTCCCGATACGCAAGTGCAGCAGGTCACGTTGCCGCAGTACGGTGGGATACACTTGGTGATTCGGCGTATGACGCGCCCGGATATTACGGGGCAGCAGTTGTACGCTGTGGTTGGGGCGTTCAGTCCTATCGTAGACCCGCCCTGGCTTCCCTGGTTGCCGGTGGTGGGAACTATAATGCTGGCTTTCTTGTTGCTTGTGCTGTTACAGGTCTTTGTGCAGCGCGCCCTGCTCAAACCGTTGGATCGGCTCGCCGAGGCCGCCGCGATTGTGGGCGCGGGCGATCTGGCTTTTGAAATTAACTTACAACGCCGTGATGAAATCGGTTTTGTAGCGCGGGCCTTCAACGACATGGGCGGACGGCTGCGGCAATTGGTGAGCACGCTGGAACAGCAAGTAGAGATGCGGACGGCAGATCTGGAGCGCCGTAACCGGCAATTGCAGGCAGTGTCTTTGGTTGCCCGTGAAACCGTGACGATCCAGGATATGTCGCTGTTGTTGGAAACTGCTGTCAATGCTATCTCGCGCCAGTTTGGTTACTATCATGCTGGTATTTTCTGGATTGACCAGGCGGCGCAGTGGGCGGTGTTGCGCGCGGCTTCTTCTGAAGGCGGCAGGCGGATGTTGGCGCAGGGACATCGGCTGCGGGTGGGACAGCAGGGCTTGGTTGGCTCGGTTGCCGCGTTGGGACAGCCTCGCATCGCGCTGGATGTTGGCGAAGATGCGGTCTGGTTCGACAACCCTTTCTTGCCGGAGACCCGCTCTGAGATTGCCTTGCCACTTTTTGATGTCGAGCATCGGGTCATCGGCGTGCTGGATGTGCAGAGCACTGAGGTCAGTGCTTTTTCTGCGCCCGATATCGAAATCCTGCAATTGCTGGCGGATCAGGTTGCAGTGGCTTTACGCAATGCCCAGCTGATTGAGCAGACACAGGGAACCGTCGCAGAGTTGCAGGCGGTGCAACAGGATTATCGTCGGGAAGGGTGGGCGCGCGTGATGAACCGCCGACAGGTGCAGGCGTATGAATACGATGGCGTGCTGGTGCAGCCGGTATTGCCGTTGCCCGCGCCAACAAGTTTCGCCTCAGGCGCCGGCTGGTCGCCAACGCACACGCCTTCGGTGGTCATGGAACCGATGCGCTATTTGGATGAAACGATCGGGTTCCTGACCCTTTCTGCTCCTGATCGGGTCTGGACAGAAGAGGAACTCTCGTTGGTGCGGAGCGTCACCGATCAGGTGGCTTCGGCTCTGGAAGCGGCGCGGCTTTTTGAAGAGACGCAACGTTCTGCGCGTCAACAAACATTGCTCAATGCGGTGCTTCAGACCGCGACTGTGACTCTCGATCCCGACCAGGCTTTGGAAGAAATCGCCGGCATTCTGGCGCAAGGTCTGGCAATGGCGGTTGGCGTCTTCACTTTCCCACGCTTTGCGGCGCGTACGGCAACTACGGGGCTCTCGCAAGAAGTGCGGTTGCAGGCTTTCGTCCTTTCCAACGGCGAGAAATTGATGGCTGCCGGGCAAATCTATCGCCTGCCGGTGGACTTGCAGATCTTCTTCCACGGGTTGGCGGAGCCGGAATTGGGAAAACTGTTGCCGCTCGGCGATGTGCCGGCGCTGGTTGCGGATTATGATGTGGAACGCGTGCTCTACGTCCCCATTCGCACGGCAACCGCGCGAGCGGGGTTCTTGGCGCTGGTGCGACAACAGCAGGATGTGTTGCTCGATCCCGATACGCGCGCACTTGCGCGGAATCTGGCAGGACAGGTCGCTGTGGTGTTGGAAAACCTGCATCTGCTGGAAGAAACGCAACGACGTTCTGCTGAATTGCAAGCCCTGTATGAGGTTTCACTGCGTTTCGGCAAGGTGCTGGATGTTGCTGAAACGCAGAATCTGGTAGTCGAGCAAGCGCCAGAACTGCTGGAGGCAGATGGCGCAGCGCTTTTGCTCTATTCTGAGAGAGAGTCCCAGTTGCGTTTCGTTTCTGGCGTGGGAATACTGGCGCCATACCAGCATTTGCGTCTGCGCCCTGGCGAGGGTGTTTCGGGAAGGGCTTTTGTTGAGCGTCAGGTTGTGCGGGTTGAGGATTATCGTACCTGGGATCAGCGCGTCGAGGATTTGGATGTGGGGCCGATGTTGGGGCTTCCTTTGACGGCGGCCCGTGGTGTCATCGGCGTGCTCTTGATCGGGCGGCGTCCGGGCGCGACGCCGTTTGATGACACTATCAGCCGGCTGGCGGAACTCTTCACGGCGCAGGTCACGGTGGCGTTGGAAAACGCGCGGCTCTATCAAGAAAGCACCCGCCGCGCGCGCGACCTCCAGCAGCTCTATGAAGCCGGTCTGAGTATGATCGGGATGCGCGAGGTGCAATCTGTGCTCGATGCTGGCGCCGATTGGGCTTTGCGCTTGTTGGATGTGCAGCGTGTACGGGTCTTCTTCTGGCCCCGCGAAGATGCCACGCCGCTGGCTGCTTTTGCGGCATCTTCGCCCGAATATGCGCCGCCAGAAAGCCTCAATTTGCCTCGACCGGGAGGGTTCACCGATGAGGTGCGCCATACCGGTAAAGCGCAGCTGATCCCTGATACTTCCGGTGATCCGCGCGTCTCTGCGCAGCTAAGGGATTTGGGTTTGATATCTCAAGTGGCGGTGCCGCTGCGCCTGGGCGCCAATACCGTCGGTGCGCTCTTTGCTAATAGCACCCAGCGGGCTTACTTTACCGAGGAATCGGTCAACCTGTTGGAATTCTTGGGGTCGCAGCTCGCAACGTCGGCGCAGAACGCGCTGCAATTCGATCAGTTGCAGCAGACATTGGCGGTTGTGGAGATGCAAGCGCGGTATCGTGACGCTGTGGCGCAAGCGACGACGCAATTGGCTGAGCGCGGCACTGAAGCTATGCCTAAGGTGCTGGAATTGCTCGGCGAAACGCTGAACGCCGGAGAAACCTTGTACTGTGAGCTGCGCGCGGAAGGGCCAGGGATATATTGGGAGGTCGCAGTGCGCTGGGTCTTGTCTGAGGAGGCTCTGGCGCACCCGGCTGCAGGCTCCTCCAAATGGCGTCTGGATGCCTTCCCAGATTGGCTGTCGGCATTGCGTTCTCAGGGTATCGTTCGCATTGACTTCAGCCGCGCTACCGAGGCTGAACAGCAGGCATTGACGGCATTGGGATTCCGCTCGTTGCTGTTGGTGGCTGTACCTAGTGAAGCTTCTGCGCCAAACTTTGTGGTCTTCGGCGACAAGCATCAGGAACGGGTGTGGAAACCGGAAGAACTCGTTTCGGTGCAGATCGTATCTGCGGCGCTTTCCAGCACGTTGGCGCGCGAGCGGCTCTTCCGCGAAGTGCAGGCCGCGTTGGCGGAGACGGAAATGCTCTACGAGGCTGGCGGGGCATTGAATGCCGCGCAGACCTATACCCAGATTTTGGACGTGATGCGTGAATACACCGTTTTGGGCGTAGGCGCTCATGTGACAGCCGTGTTGTTGTATGATCGCCCGTGGACCGACAAGCAGCATCCGCTGGCGCTTTCTCTCGCGGCGCGCTGGGCCGCTGCCCCTGAGTATGATGTCTCGCTGTTAGGGCGTTTGGGCATGATGACAGTTTTGGAGCCTTATTTGTCGCGCGACCGCATTCACATCATCAGTGATGTTGAAGATGAGCTCGATGCGGCTGCTCCGGCGCGGGCAGTGCTGGGTACGGCGCTACAGGGACGCACCATCGTCTTTGTCCCCTTGGTGGTTGGTGGTCAGACGATTGGTACCTTTGTGGCGGCTTATGGCGCCGTCACGCGCATCACAGACGAGGAGCAACGCCGTCTGACAACATTGACAGGCCAGGCTGCGGTTGCGATTCAGAATATCTATCAGCTGGATGCCACAGCGGCGCGTGCGCGACGTGAGCAACTTATCCGTGAGATTGGCGAGCAGATTCAGGCGGCGCCGGATGTGCAGAGCGTTTTGCAGACGGCGACGCGCGAGTTAGGGCGCGCGCTGGGCGCGCCGCGCGCGGTGGTGCGTCTGGGCGGCGTAGGCGAGGGCCGCCGCAAGAAACCTACTGGCGACCTGCCCTCGCCGCTGGATGAGAAGCCGGCATAGAAAGGCGAATCCGATATGAACGGCTGCGCTTCACGATGTCCAAACAAAGCCTTTTGCGCTACGGGGAGAATTAGGGTATGAATGCTGATGCACCGCACATTGAATCAGCCGGTTTGTCGGGGGAGGTTGCCGTCGGCCCCGCGCTGGCGACGGCGCTCTACGAGGTGGCAGGACTCTCGCTGCACTCGTTGAGTCGCGCGCAGCTGGGAGCGCGGGTTGTAACGCTGGCTGCCCGCTTGCTCTCTTGCCCGAATGCCCTATTCTTTGAAATAGATCCCGCACGACCCACCCAATTCCTGCCACGAGCGGCGCATGGGGTACTCCTGGAGCGGCTGTCGCCAGTGCCGCTAACGCTTCTGGATCAGCATGGCGTCGAGACCCATCCGGTTTTGTGGGAAGATGGTACTGCTTCTGCTGCTATTGCCGGTTTGGGGCTGCCAATGACGCCGCACGCAGTTCTGGCGGCGCCAGTGCGCGCCGATGGCCGCTGGTTGGGATTGTTGTGCGCGCTACACGTCACGGCTGATCGGAGTTTCGCTCAAAACGATTCGCTGATTCTGGGATTGCTGGCGTCGCGGGTTGGCGGCGCTCTGGACGAAATGTCCGCGTATCAAGACCTGGAGAGAGACTACGGCCTTTTGCAGCAACGCTACCAGGCGATGAGCTCGATGTACGAGATTTCACTGGAACTGGCAAGGCAGCAGCGGGAGCTTGAACCGATGCTGGAAAGCGTTGCTCAGCGCATCATGTTGTTGCTGGATGCCACCGGCGGCGGAATTTGGCTCTGGCGTAGCGAAGATCAACAGCTGGAGTTGGCGCTGTCTCTGCAAGGTGAGTATGACGCCAAGATTGGGGTGCGCGTGGCTCCTGGCGAAGGGCTGGTAGGACAAGCCTATGTCACCAAGCAACTCAAAGTCTCTAACGACTATTCTGAATGGGAGGGGCGGCCTGCGAGTTTCGCGGATGCGCCTTTCAAGGCGGCGATGGCGGTTCCCTTACTGTGGCAAGATCAGGTTGTGGGGGTGCTCGCCGCAACCGATGATCGGGAGGGCCGCACTTTCTCGCCTTACGATCAATATCTGGCCCAACTGCTCGCCAGTCAGGTGGCGGTGTTCATCCAGAACGCGCAGCTTTTCCACCAGACCCAGCAGACGTTGGCGCGCACGGAGGCGCTTTACCGTGCGAATCGCCTGGTGATGACGTTGGAGCAGGTTGACGAGGTGCTGCACGCGGTGGCGCAAGGCGTGACCGAGGCTCTGGGCGCGGAGCAGGTGGTGCTTTACACCTTTGACTTGAGCACAGAACAGATCACGCATACGGCGCGAGGCGGACGGGCGCTTCAGGAATCCCATCAGCCGACGTTTGCTGAATTGCAGCAAGGGCTGAGTGGCTGGGTGATGAAGGGATTACAGCCCGTGCTTTCCCCCAAAGGCTTCGAGGATCCACGCGAGGGTTTTGAGGCGCGTGAGCGTCGCCACCGCAACCGCACCGGCGCGATCATTGTCGTTCCCTTGCTGTATCGCGGCGAGCTGCTGGGTACGATGACCGCTTTCAATAGCATGGATGGGCCTGATTTCGCCCAAAACGATGTGGATCTGATGTTGGCGTTGGCGAATCAGGCGGCGGCAGCGATTGCGAATGCGCAGCTGTTCCAGGATGTGCAGCGCGCGCTCCGGCGCACGCAGGCGCTTTACCAGGTAGGGCGCGCGGTGATGTTGCTGAAAGACCTGGAAGAAGTGTTCCAGGAAATCACGGCGCAGGTGGCGGAGACCCTTCCTGCCAACCGCGTCTCATTGATCACTTTTGACGTGGAAGCGCAACGGGTTACGCATTTTGCGCGCGGCGGCCCCGGACAGGAGCATATTGACCTTGCGGTGACTTTTGAAGAGCTCTGGCATGGTCTGAGCGGCTGGGTGTTGCGCGAAGGCCGACCGTTGCTCTCCCCCAAGGGGGAGCCGGATCCCCGTGAGTCGCCCGAGGCGCAACAGCGGCGACGAGAGACGCATTGTGGCGCGATTATGGTCGCGCCGGTCCAGTATCGCGGTGCGGTATTGGGTACCATGACCGCAATCAATCTGCCGGATGAGCCTGATTTCACTGAAGATGACCTCGATTTGCTGGTGGGCATGGTGAACCAGGCGGCGGCGGCGATTGCCAACGCGCAGCTTTTTGCAGCTACCCAACGTCGCGCTATGTTGTTGAGCACGGGCGCGGAGATCTCGCGCGCGGCGCATTCAATTTTGGAGATTGATGCTTTGCTCTCGCAGGTGGTGATGCTCATTCGTGAGCGTTTCGACCTGTACTACGTGGGCATTTTCCTGGTGGATGATAGCGGTGAGTGGGCCGTGCTGCGCGCCGGTACGGGAGAGCCGGGGCAGCAAATGCTCGCTGCGGGCCATCGGCTGGAGATCGGTGGGCAGTCTATGATTGGTGCGTGTGTAGCAACTCACCAGGCGCGTATCGCGCTTGATGTGGGCGCTGAGGCGGTTCGCTTCGATAACCCTGCGCTGCCGCAGACGCGCTCCGAAATGGCGTTGCCTTTGATCTCGCGTGGCGCGGCGATTGGCGCCATGACCATTCAATCCGAAAGGCCGCGCGCCTTCAGCAATGATGATATTCTGATGTTGCAGACGATGGCGGACCAGATTGCGAATGCCATCGTGAATGCCCGGTTGTTCACCCAGGTGCGGCGCGCGGCGATGGATTTCGAGTCGAATCAGATTCTCCTGCAATCGGTGATTGACGCGATTCCGAATCCTGTGTTTTACAAGGATGTCCACGGCGCTTATCGTATTGTCAACCGGGCTTTTGCTGAAGAGGTGTTGGGGCTTCCTGCGGCGCAGATAGTGGGCAAGACGGTATACGAATTGCCTGAAGTTATCTCGCCAGATGCAGCCGAAACGTTCTATGTGTCTGAAATGGAGCTGATCAAGCAGCCGGGAATGCAGCTCTACGAAACCCGTGTGCGTTTTGCGGATGGGCTTGAACATGAGGTCGCCTTCAGTAAAGCCACGGTATTCGACGCGCAAGGTGTGGTCGCGGGTATCGTCGGCGTGATGAATGACATCACCGCGCGCAAGCAACTGTTGGCGACGCTGGAGCAGCGCACTCAGCAGCTACAGACTGCCGCCGACATCTCCCGCGCTACCTCTTCGATATTGCGGTTGGAGGAATTGTTGCCCCAAGCCGTAGACCTGGTTCGGGAACAATTTGGGTATTACTATGTGGGTATTTTCCTTAAGGATGATACCGGTACATGGGCGGTGTTGCGCGCTGGGACCGGCGCTGCCGGGGAACGGATGTTGCAAGAAAACCATCGGTTGCGCATTGGCGGGCATTCTATGGTGGGAACTGCGATGCAGTTGCGCGAACCGCGCATCGCTTTTGATGTCGGACTGGAAGCGGTACGTTTCGAGAACCCGTTTTTGCCCGAAACCCACTCTGAGATTGCGTTGCCCTTGATCTCGCGCGGCGATGTCATTGGCGCGTTGACGATTCAATCTGAGCGCGTACAGGCTTTCGCGGATAGCGATATTCTGGTGTTGCAGACCGTGGCTGACCAGATCGCCAATGCTATTGCCAATGCGTGGCTGTTCGCTGAGGCCCAGGCGCGTTTCGAGGAATTGCAGCGCATTCAACGGGAATTGACCGGCGCGGCCTGGTCGCAGTTTGTACGCGGGCATACCGTGCTGGGTTATGCTTATGATACTGCCGGTTTGACGCCGATTGTGGACAGCGTCGCAGGAACGGTAGATGAGGCTGGCGCGCTTTGGCGACAGCGTGAACTGGAGGTGGCGGGCGAATTGCTGCGCGGTGAAACTGTGCTGGAGCAGGATGAGCGCGGCGCTTTTGTGCTCGCCCCCATCACCTCTCCACTGGGCGAGCCGCTGGGTTTTCTCGGTGTGGATGCGCCTGTTGTTGAAGAAGCTGCTATGGATTTGGAATGGCAGCATTACTGGTCGGCGGATGATCTCGCGCTGATCCAGGCGGTGCGCGAGCAGATTGGTTTGGCGTTGGAGAACCGGCTGCTCTTTGAGCAGACTTCCTCGGTGCTTACAGAGACGACTACGCTCTATGAAGTGGGGCAGCAGATCACCGAAGCGCGCAGCAGCGCCGAGATTTTGCGGGCGGCGATTGAGGGCATCAGCAAACGACCTGAGCCGGACCGGGTGATTGCCGGGTTCTTCGAGCCGTTGAACGATCCGACCCATCTGCGGGTTCTGGATGGTTGGGCGCGCTCTGGAGCGCCGGTAAAGACTGATGTCGCGTATCCGCTTGTGTATTGGCAAAAGGTTTACACTGCGTTGGAACATGAAGGCCGCTTCATCTGCGCCGATGTGGAGCAAGCATCGCAGTTCAGCGATGATGTTCTGACGATGTTCCGCCGGTTGAAAGTGCGGGGCATGGCGGCCTTCCAACTGCGCGTGCGCGGCGCTGCGTATGGGGCCATCCTCATCTATACCACCGAGCCGCACGAGTTCCAGACCGACGAATTGCGCTTTTATATTGCGATGGCGCAGAACACGTCTGTAGCCTTGGAAAACCAATTCTTGTTGGAGACCACCCGTCAGGAAGCGGAACGTCGGGCGTTGCTGAATGAGGTTATGAGCACTGCATCGGCAAGTCTTGATCCCGATGATTTGGTGCATGATACTACACAACTCATCGCGCAACGGCTCGGTATGCCGGTGCTCTATTGGAAGTATAGCGCGGCCATGCTGTATCCGGTCGCTGTTTATCGTTTCGATGGCTCGGCGTTGCTATCGGAGTCTGAAACGGGCTTCGCCCTGGAGGATGTGCCGGAATTGACGGAAGCGGTGGCTTCGCGTCTCGATTATCGCTGGAAATTTGGCGCGGCATCGTTGCGATGGGGCCCTTTCGATGCGTTCCGCGTCGAATTGGATCTGGAAGAGGCGCTGGTCATGCCTGTGACCATCCGCGATGAAGTGCTCGGTGTGCTGGTTCTGGGACAGCAGCGTGACCATCCGCCGATTGACGAGAACGAAACCGCTTTTTTGCGCGCTGCGGCGGTGAACATCGGTGTGGCGCTGGAGAACGCACAACTGTATCAGGATGCTCAGGAGACGGCTGAGAAGCTCAAAGAGGTGGATCGTCTGAAGAGCGAGTTCTTGGCAAATATGTCACATGAGTTGCGCACGCCGCTCAACTCCATCATCGGTTTCTCGCGGGTCATCCTCAAGGGGATTGATGGCCCGATCACGGATTTGCAGAAGACCGATCTGGAAGCCATTTATCAAAGCGGCCGCCATCTGTTGGAATTGATTAATGAAATTCTCGATCACTCCAAGATCGAAGCCGGCAAGATGGAGTACGTGTTCGAGCCGGTGGATCTCATGGAGATTGTGCGGGGCATCATGTCCACTTCGGTGGCGTTGGTGAAAGACAAGCCCATCGAGCTGCAACAACGTCTGCCAGAGTCGCTGCCTACGATTGTTGCGGATGCGCGACGCATTCGGCAGGTCTTGCTAAACATGGTTGGCAATGCGGCCAAGTTCACCGAAGAGGGTTTCATCTCGCTGTCAGTCACTTACGACAATGAGTGGGTGACAATTGCCGTGCAAGACTCCGGCGTGGGTATTCCCAAGGACCGCTATGGCTCGGTGTTTGCAGCATTCGAGCAGGTGGATTCTTCCTCTTCACGACGTTTTGGCGGCACAGGATTGGGACTTCCTGTGAGTAAGAAATTCGTTGAGGCTCATGGCGGCGATATCTGGTTCGAGAGTGAGGTTGGGGTTGGCTCGACCTTCTATGTGAAGCTTCCGATTGCGGGGCCGCCGCCGGAGAAGCCCGCTGAGGAGACCGCGAAGGGGGGGGCGCGCGGCGAGGGGGCGGAATCCAAAGGTCGTTTGGTGTTGACAGTGGATGATGATGCGGGAGTTATTACGCTCTTCCGCCGGTATCTGGGACCGCAGGGGTATCGCGTGGTTGGACTCACACGCGGCGACCGGGTCATCGAAGAAGCCAAACGGCTTCGGCCTTATGCCATCACACTTGATATTTTGATGCCTGACCGCAGCGGCTGGGAGGTGATTCGGGACCTCAAGTCCGATCCAGCCACGCGCAATATCCCCATTATCGTCTGTTCGATTATGGCTGAGCGTGATAAAGGGCTTAGTATGGGGGTGGCAGATTACCTGGTCAAACCCATTCTGGAGCAGGACTTACTCACCGCTTTGGAGCGGATCACGCATGACCCCACACAAACAAAGGTTCTGGTCGTAGATGATAATCTTGATGACCGAAATCTGCTCCAGCGGATTTTGACGGATGCTGGATATACGGTATCGGTTGCGACTAATGGTGTGGAAGCGATTGCTGCGCTTACCATCTCCCGGCCTGATTTGGTGGTGTTGGATCTCATGATGCCGGAGATTGATGGGTTTGCGGTGTTGGAAAGCATGAAAGCGCACGCCGAGACCCGTAATATTCCTGTGGTGGTGGTGACAGCCAAAGAGCTCACGGCCAGTGAACGCGCGGATCTGACAGCGCGGGTGCAGGCATTGCTGCAGAAAGGTCTCTTCAACCAGGAGCGGTTGTTGAGTGATGTGGCGGCGGCATTGGCGCGGCTCTCGCCGCCGCAAGAGGGGCATCGCGCGTGATACCCCAGCGGCGCGATGGGGCATTTCCTTGACAGGGTCAGGGCTTTGTTGTACAATGAGGGCGACGTGGGGCATTTTGGCCCCTGGGTGAGATGTTTGTCTTAGCTTACCCCATCACAGGAGGAATAACATGGCCTATGTAATCACTCGAATGTGTACCCGTCAGGGCGCTTGCGCCCCAATCTGCCCCACCGATTCAATTCATTTCGTGGATGACGATGGGGATTGGCCCACGTATTACATCAACCCTGATACGTGCATTGATTGCGGCGCGTGCGCTGCTGAATGTCCAACGGGTGCAATCTTCCCGGAAGAGGATGTGCCGGAGGAATACCTGGATGACATTGATGCGAATGCTGAGTTCTACGCGAGTGGGCCGGGTGCGGATCTCTAGTAACGCTTTGGTTTTATTCTGAACAGCAAGACTGGTGGGAGCATAGCGCACCCACCAGTCTTGTTTTATCCGTTGAACGTGATGCCGTTTTAGCTGATATAGATAGGGCTGGAGAAGATCCAGCCGACGCGCAGCCCTCGGAAACGGCGGTAGACTTCGACGCGATAAATACCTGCTTCGGCAGAAGTGTAGCTGAGGCTGGTTCCGGTGGTTTTGCTGATGAGGCGCCCATCACGCAGCAAATGGATTTCGCCTTTGGCCGGTGTGGAGATTTCTAACGTTACAGCGCCCAGGCGTTTGAGCTCTTCTCCAACTGTCCGCCGGGCTGCGCCGCTGCGGGCCACGAATTGGAAGCCTCGCGTGCTGTGCGGTAGATCGTAGCCCACCCATGTCCGTCCCGCGCGCAACGCTTCGTAGATCAGCCGTCGGTCGCGGAGCTCCTCGCCAGTCAGCGGTCCATCGGTAAGGAGATGCGTGTTCACGCATCGAAACAGATATTCGTAGGGAAAGATCGTGCGCTGAATACCGAGCATCTGATGGGTGCTGGCATGAGCATCTGCGCCGCCCAATGCCGCCAGCCGGGCGCCCTTGTTGAGTTGCTCGTCCCACAGCCGTAATGTGGCGCGATATGGCCCGCGAATGCCCCAATCGGGCAGGAAGGCGTAGATCAACGCTGCCAGCCGCGACCACAGCAAGCCTTTGAACTCTGACATATAATTCCAGATCTCTAGCCCGCTGATCCCATCCACAGGCCACTCGACCCAGGGAATGGCATGGTAATCGAGTCCGAGTGCGCTTCCGTGCTCAACAGGGTGCGCAATATAACAAATGCCGCCGCACTCATTGGCTTTTTGGATGAGCGTCTGGGTACTTCCAAAAGCGTAGGGTGTCAGTTCCTGCTGCGCGCCATAGACCAGGAGATGGTTGGCTTGGGGCTGTCGCCGGCTATTGTGGACTTCCTGCCCAATCAGCACCAATACGCGTCCGTAATAGCGTTCCAAACCTTCGACGCGCAGATTGTGGTCTGTGACAATAATGAAGTTCAGCCCGGCTGCTTCAGCAGCTTCGGCGATTTCTGCATGGCGCGCAGAGCCGTCAGAGTAGAGGCTATGGATATGAAGATTGCCAACGTATTCCCGGTAGTTTTCCATCGTGGCTTATCTTAATGCTATCAGGCCGATTGTCAAATCAGGACCGTGGCGCTGCGGCATCCGTCACTCTGGTGTACAATCAAGGTGTGTGATGCGGTGATTTCAAAAGGGGGTTGCTGTTGTCGCGTTTTCACTGCGTGCATGGTGCGTTATGAACCTGTTACAATCCTTCCATGACTTCAGGCTTTATTGCAAACGATTTGTGGCGCGCCTGCGTTGGCGCGGGATCGCGGATCGCGCGGGGGCTGTATCCCCGGCATCGCGGGCATTTGTTGTGGTGCAAATTGACGCCCTATCATTGGCTACGCTTCAAGAAGCGCTTGCACAGGGGGCTTTGCCCCACCTGGCGCGGTTGTTGCGCCAGGGCAAGTATCGGCTCACCGGTTGGCGTTGCGGCTTGCCTTCCTGTACCACGGCGATTCAGGCCGGCCTCTTCTATGGCGCGCGCGAAGCGCCGGGTTTCCGCTGGTACGATAAGGCCAGAGGCAGTCCCGTGACCTCCCATCGTCCAGACCAGATGCGCGTGCTTGAGGAGATATTGCGCGCCCAGAATCCGGGCTTACTCAAGGGCGGGGGGGTGTATACCAGCCTGCTCAGTGGAGATGCCGATCATGCTTTGTTCACTGTCTCGCGGATCTTCGGACGTCACCTTTTGGGATATCTGGAAGGTACCGGTGTTTTGCTCAGCTTTCTGGCGCGTCCTGGGCGGGTGATGCGGCTCTTGTATTACACCTTGTCCCGTTTTTGGCGGCGGTTATGGGCCGATTTGCGTCGTTTTCAGATAGCGCTCTTGCCGTTGCCTTTGAGTCGCCCGTTCTTTGAGTCTCTGGTGGATGCAACCTTTACCGAGTTTATGACTTTCGGTGTGTTGTTGGATTTGTATCGCGGGGTTCCGCGCCTTTATGCTAATTACAACGGCTATGATGAAGTCGCGCATACGCATGGTGTGTTACACGCTGAGGCGTTGTGGGTTTTGCGCTGGATTGACTCGCGGCTGGCAGAGATTGAGAAGCTGGCGCATGAGGGGACGGGCGGCAGCTATGATGTTTTCATTCTTTCGGATCACGGCATGGCGCCCGCAATTCCATTCAGCGAGCGCTACGGGCAAACCTTAGGGGCTTTCATTGCCGAGACGGTGCATCTCGACGTGGGTTTTGATCCGGGCAACGCCGATGCTGCTACGGCGCGCCTGCTTCGTACACGCTATCTTGCTGCGGCTCTGCAGGATTCCCAGACCCGGCTCCCGCCATGGGGCCGACGACTGCTGCGGGTCACGCGTCGTCCTTTGCTTAACTATCTTTCTTCGCAAGAACCCACTTACAATTGGGAACTGGAAGGCGCGGTTGCGGTGCAGGCTTCGGGGCCGTTGGCGCACGTTTATTTCCGCGTGACGCCTCGCCCTATGGAGTTGCCGGAGGTGGCCCTGCTTTATGCCGAATTCATGCAACACCTTGTGGGCCATGATGGAATTGAATTGGTAGCTGGCAGAGATGGCGATCAGGTTGTGATACTTGGGCGCAAGGGGGGTGTGCTGACTGCTTCAGCAGATAAGGTCGCGTGGCAAGGTTCTGATCCTCTGGCGGCTTTCCGGGATCATGACTATGTGTTGCGCGAGTTGCGTCATTTGTTGCAGTTGCCTACCTCTGGCGATCTGGTGCTTTTGGGGCGCTTGTTGGATACCGGTCAGGTCGTCACGTTTGAGGAGCAACGCGCCACACACGGCGGCCTTGGGGGTGGGCAAGATGAACCTTTCCTGATCTATCCGGCTTCGTTGGTGGATCCGCCGCTAGACATCGCATCTCCTGAAGCGCTATATCATTGGTTTGCGGCGCACTATCCACCATGATCTCCCTCGTGTGGGGCTGGTGCGCCTTCGCTTGCTGCGCTCTACCAGGCCCAGATGCTCCAGGCGATAATCATCAGTGCGCCCAGGCTGAGCCGCGCCAGGACAGCCCATCCCCAACCGATGAACATGTCGCGCATCACCGCGAACGCCTCGCTCGTGTTGCGGCGATAGGCATATTCAGCGGCAAATAATGCCACGAGACAGGCGACAATCCCGCCGAGCGGCGTGAGCATTACACTCAAGATCAGTCCCGCCGCTAATGCGATGGCGATGGAAGTCCACCGTGCGCCGCTCTGTCGCGCCTTGGCGCCCATCAACACATTGTCCGAGAGCCATCCGGCGATTGCCAGCACGGTCAACAACGCGAACCACCAGCCCCCGCCGGCGCCGAAACCGGTGTAGATGCCGTATAGCAAAGCCAACCCCCAAATCACGGTGATGCCTGGAAATATGGGCACAATCAAACCTACAAGTCCAATCACCATGCCCGCAAGCATAAGCCATCTGATACCGGATTCTAACCATGCCGCTTCCATGATACGTTATATCCCTTCTTGTGTGCGCTGATTGTCACTGCTTGCTAACTATAGCAGGGAATTGCCAATTGACAAAACCTGTTTTTGTGTTAGAATTTAGTTATATAAGGTTGAGTTGGGCCTCTTTTTACTGTGGTTCATTAGTGTAGATTCAGGACTCCAGGTTGTATCAATACTACCATCACCGTGCAAAGGCGCGCCGAGAGCGTCTAGCTTCCCAGTGGCCTAGTTTCTTTCCTGATCCATGGCGGACGATGCTGGAAGAAATGTGGGATGGCGTCCTGGTGGCAAACGGCGACCGGCTGGCTTACGTCAATGAACAGCTGTGTCAGCTGTTGGGATATTCCCCTGCCGAGCTGGTGACAACGTCTGAGGCTGTGTTCCCCCCTGACTGGCCTGGTTTGCGCACGTTGTTCGATGCATTACGCGCGGATGCAGTTTGTGATACGCCCACTGGCGACTTGGAACTCGAGAGTACGCGCAAGGATGGCGAGCGGCGCTGGGTCTTTGCGCGCTATGCTGTGCATTGTCGTGGCGACGACTGCCGGATGGTTTTTGTGGTGATGACTGACATCACCGAACGGCGACGGGCTTTCGTGGAGCAGGAACAGCATATTCGTGACCTGGAAGCCTTTGCGAAAACGGTTGCGCATGGTTTGAAAGGGCCGTTGACCCTCATTCGCGCCTCGGCTGAGATCATGTTGTGTGAGGAAGCGGCGCTCTCGACTGCGGAGCGTTACACTTACCTCGACCAGATTGCCCGTGGTGAACGTATGCTGCGGAATATCATCCAGGAATTGCTGTTACTCGCCGGTTCAGCAGAGCAAGCGGTGACTTTGCAGCCTTTTGATATGGACACGGTCGTCAATGCGGCTTTGGAACGTCTCGCTTCGATGATCGTTGATCGGGCCGCTATGGTGCTCAAAGCGGAGCAGTGGCCCCTGGTGGTGGGTTACGCGCCCTGGATTGAAGAAGTCTGGGTTAACTATATCAGTAACGCGCTCAAGTACGGCGGCGTTCCCCCCGTGATACAGCTAGGTGCGAGTGTGCTGGATAACGGTCAGGTGCGGTTCTGGGTGCGTGATAACGGGCCGGGACTCACCGAAGCGCAACGCGCCGAGCTGTTTCAACCTTTCAAGCGCTTGACCACACACTCTGTTACCGGTGATGGGTTGGGGCTTTCGATTGTGCGTCATATTGTCGAGAAACTTGGTGGGGGAGTGGATGTGACGAATGGCCCCTTGGGAGGGTGCGAGTTCGGTTTTACGCTGCCATGCGCGCGTTGAGCGAGCGCATGGGCAACGGTTTCAATCCCCCTTTTCCCCGGTTTTGAGGGAAAGGGGGATGGGTTTGGTGCAAAGTTATTGTTATCCCATGCCCTGTACAGATTCGGGCAAGATCATATATGTGACACGCACCTCATCAGCGCCGCGATAGGGGTAACGATCTACGCCCATATATTTCTGCGCCAGGCTGTCAATCATCTCATCTGCGCCTTCCTCTGTGATCTTCACCACCCGTCCTCGAATTTGCAGGTAGCGATAGGGGTTCTCGGGGTCTGAGATCGCTAATGCTACCCGCTCATCGCGGCGCATATTGCGATCCTTCAACCGTCCGCGCGCGCTGTTTACGATAATGTGCGCGCCGTCAAAGGTGAACCACACGGGTGTCACCTGCGGGCTGCCATCCTCCATGAGTGTCACCAAATGCGCGAAGGCTTTCTTCTCTTTGAGCAAGTCGGTATAGGCTTGCAGGGTGTCACTGATAGCAGTCATTGTCCACCTCCTTCGGTCGTGCTATGACCTCTAGTGTACATGAAACGCGCTTGTTTGTCAATAGAGCAGATAAAAATCTTCTTTATCTCGTTGTGATTCTGTATCTTTCAAAAGACAAGCCGTGACGAAATCTCTCGTCACGGCTTGCTGTAGCTACTTGCCATCCGTGCTATATCAAGGATATTCAGCCAGGGCGGGCAGGAGGCATTTTCGCGTTATCCCCCCGCAATCAGATGGATCACCCGCACGTCTGCCTCATCGGGAATGTGCGTCTCTGCGTAGGCGTCGTGCGGCACCACCATCCCATTGATGGAGACGATGATGTGCGGATAGGTGTAGGTCTTCGCCGCCAGCAGTTCCGCGACGGTTAAGCCCTCATGCCAGTCGAATTGTTCACGTTTGTTGATGGTAATCATTTCAGCCTCAAGTTGCAAGCCGCAAGCCTCAAGTTATTTACCGCTTGCCGCTTGCGGCTTGTGACCTTGTGGCTTGAAGGATTCGATGAACCCGTGCAAGACTCGCCCGGCTTCGGCGCGGCAGTTTTCCAGGTTGGCGAAGGTTGTTGCATCCAGGTAGCCCAAGCGGTGCGAGATCGAGATGAAGTATTCCACTTCCGAAAGCGAGCCTTGCGCAATGTGTAAGAAGTGTAGAAATTCGCGGTCAGTGCCTCTTCCTGAACCTTCAGCGATATTGGCAGCAACCGAGAGTGCCGCGCGCCGTATCTGTGAGGTAAGACCGTAGCGTTCGGTATCCGGGAAAGTGCGCGTCGCTGCATAGATTGCCAACACCAGCGCATCCGCTTTCTGCCACGCCACAATCCTTTTGAAATCCCGCCCCATCTTTTCTCTTCTCGCTTGCTGCTTGCTGCTTGTGGCTTGGCTACTTGCTGCTTGCCGCTTTTTCGACCACCGCCAGCACATCTGGGTAATCAATCCCCAATGCCCGGAGCTTCTCCACCGTCGGCACACCGTTCTCCGTCCAGCCGCGGCGCTCGTAGACTGCATCCATGAGCTGTTCGTAGCGTTCCATGCGGTGTTCGCGGTGCGCTGCCATCTTCTCCTGAAGCGTCATCGCGTCGGGATCGCGGCCCCACTCGCGCAGCTGCCCGTCGTAGCGCTCCTGGCGCGATTCGTACTCCTCCTCCGTCACCGGTCCCATCCCGCGATAGGGCGGGTAATCGTGCTCGCGCAAGCCCTTGCCCAGGCGGATGTTGAACACGCGCTGGAGATTGTACACCCGCTCCGACATGGCGATAATGTCCTTGATCGTGATCTCGCGCCCGGTCACGGCGGAGAAAATATCCACATAATTCTGGACGTGATGCGGGATTTTGGCGGGTTCGGCGCTCTGGGAGTTCTTGGGATCTACCACATCGTTCCACGGCAGCTTGCAGAAGCCGCACAGCCCGAACCAGGTGCGCCACATGGGGAAGTAGTGCAGCGCCTCGGCCTTGTCCTCGAAGGTGGGCAGCTGGTTATTGACCATGTCCATGAAGATGAGCCAGGCTTCATCGTGCTGCGGCCCTTTGTTGGTGAGCGCATAGCCGCCCTGCTGCGCCAGCGATTCCTTCGCCATGTACATGGAATACTCCATGCCCTTGTTCTCCATGCCGATATCCTGCATGAACTGCGGATCAGCCCCGTACTGCTCCACCATGATGCTCTTGAGCTTGTGGACGCCCAGCCCGGCCAGTTTTCCCATACCCTCGCCGCGCGCCAGTTGATGTAGTACCTCCAGCGAGGCTGCCGCGTTGCCGAAGGTCAGCTCTAGCCCGCCGGTCTTCTCCTTATCCAGGATGCCCGCCTCATAGCATTCCATCAGGAAGCTGACGGTATTGCCGTAGGAGATGGTATCAATGCCGTAGGTATCGCAGTAGAAGTTCAGCTCCAGGATGGCGTCCGCATCGAAGATGCCGCAGGTGGTGCCGACCGCTCCGGCGGTCTCGTACTCCGGCCCATCAACGATGACCTTCTGGCCCTTGTATGGCCCGGTCTGGAGCTCGAAGCCATCCACCGCATGGGCGCAGGCGACGGTGCAGCCGTACCAGCAGCCATCGGGCAAGCCCTGGGTGAGGCGCGATTCCCAATACGCGCCGTTGATGTCGTGCGCTTTGGGGTGCGCGCCGAATTTGAAGTTGTTGACCGGCAGCAGGTCGTAATCGCTCATAATGCCCACCAGATAGGGCGTGCCGCGATTGCGCATCCGGTTCTGGACGGGGTCCCAGGTAGCAACCTCCTTCTGCATATCCGCGCCTACGCGCGCGATGCGCTCCGGGTCGGCGGGATGGTTCGCATCGCCCTTGAACGGCTTGGCGCGCACCACCAACGCCTTGATGCGCTTCTGCCGCAGCACCGTGCCGGGGCCGCCGCGCGCCGCCTGCTTGTAGCGGATGTCTTGGCGTTTGCGGTCGTAGAGGCTGAAGTTGAGGCAGCCCAACAGTGAATGCTCCGCGCCTTTCCCAGCGGTGACGGCGGCGATGTAGTATTTTTCTGCGGGCTTCTCGGCGAGCGCGTCATAGAGCCACGCGCCCAACAGATGCGTGTCATCCGGCGCATCGGGCATTTCTTCCAGTGTGATCTTGCCCGCGATGGCGTCCACTACCACAATCACGTCTTTCTCGGCGATACCCTGCACTTCGATGGCGTCCCACCCGCTGAACTTGAGCAGCGGCCCGAAGTGCCCGCCGGCGTTGCAGTCGGTCACAATCTCGGTAGTGGGGGAAATCGTCGTCACAAGTGACTTGCCGGAGCCGGGGTACTGCGTCACCCCGCCGCATGGCCCGCTGGAGATGACGATCTCATTTTCGGGCGAGTCCCACTTGGTGTCGTCGTGTACCGCGTTCCACAGCAGCCATAGATCGAAGCCCTTGCCGCCGGTGAACTGCAACTTCATCTCCTCAGAGACGGGTTTTGCCTTGATCTCGCCCGTCCCTACGTTGATGTACAACGTCTGATTGGCATAACCGCGCTCCACTTTGGGGGCTGTATAAGGAAATTCCGCGAGGATCTTACGGGTAATTTTTTTGGTCATAGGTTTTCTCCCTGTGAAAATCTAAAAATCAACAAATCAGCAAATCGCAATGTTTCTCATCCAATGACACAGCACCAGCCGCTTCTGGCCCAACACGCAAACGATTCAGTGCTGCCTGAATAATCCGTTGATCTTCCACATCTTCCAGCCATTCCAGTAGCCCTTGCCAGTCGTCGGCGTCCAGAATTGCAAGCCGTCGCCCATCTGGCGCCGCGGTAAACTGCACCGAGCTCAAAATTTGCGCCAGTGATGCTGTGTTCATAGCGTCACCCTCCCTCAACGATTCTGTTCGCCCGTCTTTCCAAAATCAAAAATCTACAATCTAAAATCGCATATCCCACACGTCCGTAGCCGCCGCTTCGACCTCCACGATCTTCAGCGCGCCGTTGGGACACGCTTTGACGCACTGCCCGCAGGCGACGCACTTGAAGGCGATAGCCTCTTCCGGCGCGAAGTACATTACGTCATAAGGGCAGAAGCCCACGCATGACATACAGCCCACGCACAGATCTTTCTTCACCAGCACGACGCCCTGCTTGTTGTAGGTGAGCGCCTCGGTGGGGCAGACCTCGATGCACTTGCCGCATTGGATGCAGAACGCAGCGCTGAAGCCGTCGTCCTTCGCGCTGATGCGGATGCTGGATTTGGCAGCGTCTTTCACCTTGAACCACGTCTGAGCGCAGGCGACCTCGCACTCGCGCGCCCCGGTACACTTTTGGGAGTTGAAGGCCAATACTTTCATTAGTTCCTCCTCATTGTTTTCATCAGGTTCGCTTTCGGGGTTGTGATACGGCTATTCCGTATTATAGTGTAATGGATGACGGACGCAACCCTAGTGTCGAATTATCCAAATCGCTTGTATCGAATATCCTCATCGCCAAAGGCGCGGATGGGCTGGCTGATCATTTTGCTCGGTCTGACGTTTGCGCTGCGCGTTATCTTTCTCGATACGCAGAGTCTCTGGCGCGACGAGGTGGATGCGCTCCATTTCGCCACGGCCCCCTGGGCCGAATTGTTGGGCAACTTTTCCCGTGTCGGCTGGAACGGCCCGTTATATTTTCTGCTCCTGCGCGGCTGGGTGGCGCTGACCGGGAGCACAGCTTTTGCCATGCGTTTTTTCTCATTAGTGTGGGGCGTGCTGGAAGTGCCATTGATTTATGTTTTGGGGCGGCGCCACTTCTCGCGGCGGGCGGCGGGCTGGGCGGCGTTGCTTGCGGCGCTCTCTCCATACCTCATTTGGTATGCGGCGGAAGTCAAGATGTACACCTGGACGCCGCTGCTCGTGCTGCTGGCGCTGTACGCTCTCGATTGCGCTTGCGTTCGCCCGCGTTGGGGGTGGTGGGCGGTGGTGCTGCTGGGGATTTCTCTTGCGGTGTATAGCCATATTCTAGCCGCTCTGAGCATCCCCGTTGTTGTGTTGTGGTTCTTGTTGCACCCGCGCCGCCATCATCGGGCGTGGATGGGTATGCTGATAACCCTGGCGCTGTTGACCTTGCCGTATCTGCCGCTGCTTGCCTGGCAGTGGCCCATGGTCATGCAGGATCGCGGTGTGACGGGGTTCCCGCCCCTGACGTTTTTTGAAATGGCGCTCAATCTGCTGGTGAGTTGGAGCACTGGTGTTCCGGGGTGGGGGCGCGCCGTTGGTGCATGGGCTTTTGGCGGATTGGCGCTGTTCGGCGGCCTGGCCTTGCTCTGGCGTGGTCGCTGGCGCGTGGCAGCGACCTATGGCGCATGGATTCTGATGCCGCTAACGTTGGTCTGGTGGCTTTCGCTGCGCGGGCCGCTCTTCACCGATCGCTATTTGATCTGGGTCGCGCCTGCTTTTTATGTGCTGGTGGGCGTGGGGTTGGCAGCCTTGCCGGGACGTTGGCTGCCAGGATGTGTGTTATTGAGCTTGCTGTTGCTTGCCGGCGTCAACATCAGTATACAGATGACGCGTCCCTTCAAGCCGCAATTCCGCGAGGCGACCGCGCATTTGCGTCGCCAGCGTTTGCCGGATGCGTTGTTGTTATTTCAGATCCCTTACAATCGCGTCATGGTGGATTATTACCTGCCATTGCCGCTCGAACCATGGGCCGAGGCGCCCTTCACCAATTTCCGTGACGCTGATGGCAACTTTATCATCACACCGATGGATGTTGACGCGCAGCTCCGCGCGCTCACCCAAGGATACGGGCAGGTGTGGCTGATTTACTCCGAGGCTTCGATGTGGGACGAGCGGGAGCTGGTGAAGGCATGGCTCGATCAGCACGGGAATTTGCTGGCAGAGGCCCATTTGCTGCTGGTCAGCCTTTACCATTACCGATTGGGCAATGCGCCGTCACCGCCATGAAGGCGGAAGGCCAGGAATGTGTGCCCTCCGCCTCCAATTTTCAGTTTGGAACTACGGGATGCAGAGCACCTGTCCTGCGTAGATGAGATTGAGATTGTAGATGTGATTTGCTGCCGCAATAGTCCACATGCTCACGCCGTACAGGTAACTGATGCGGGTGAGCGTTTCGCCGTAGCGCACGGTATGATAATGCCGGCACGCGGGCGTTGGATCTTCGCTGCCGCCGAATTGTGGTGTTGCGATCGGGCCAGGCGGAATCGGACTCCACGGCGCTACAGGGATTGCCAGGCGCATTCCCACCCACAGGCGATTTGGATTAGCGATGCCGTTGGCGGCAGCAATGGCTTCTGGGCGCGCTGCGTAAGCGCGTCCGATGGCATACAACGTCTCGCCGACGCGGACGACATGATACCCCTGAATCGTCCATCCGGCAGCCTGAGAGGGCGTCGGTAGCGCTCCAATCAGTACCACCAGGGCTAACAAAAGTAACCATTTCCTGCGCATGTTTACCTCCTTTTGCCACGATTACAATGATGGTACGCACTGAAATATCAGCTTGACTCGCGTGTAGTTGTGAATGCAAACCATTCAAACGTCCACATTTTTATTGTACTTTAGTTGCAGGGGATGGTATGTTCCGATGCGGTTACAGAGTGATTACAGAACTGCTGGTTGCGGTCTACAGAAAGGAAATCCGTTTGCCCAGCTGTAAAACGGATGCATGGCGCCGCGGGCGACATGAGAGATCTGCCCTTGTCTTTTTGTAGAAGCACGGTAGAATCAAGCTATGACGAGGAGAGCATACGATTGATTTGTGAGTTGGGTTGAGGAGTATAACCATCATGCCAATGACATACGCCGAACTACAGCAGCTACTCATCAAACAGGAACGCCAGCTGCAAAGCCAATTGAGCAGCATCCAAAGCGAGGTGCGCGAGGACGGAGTAGGCTATAGCAACCATATCGCTGATGCGGCGAGCGAAGTCTTCGAGCAAGCGCGCAACGTGTCGCTATTACAGCAATTGCGCCGTTCTTATGAGGACGTGCAGCGGGCGTTGGGGAAATTCGAGGATGCCACGTATGGCATTTGTGAATCTTGCGGGGCATTGGTGGATATTGCCCGCTTGGAAGCCTTGCCCTCAGCGCGGTACTGCGTCACTTGCCAGACCCGTCTCGAAAGCAAGCGATGAAGTGGTTGCGATCCAGCCGTGTGCTGTTGTGGGTGCTTGCGGCATCCATCATTGTCGCCGATCAACTTTCCAAAGCCTGGGTTGTGGCGTATCTGCCGGAGTATACGCCGACTGACGTTTTCCCCTGGTTGGCCCCCATGCTGTCTTTTACCCGTCTGTCTAACACGGGTGTCGCTTTTGGGTTGTTCCCCCAGTTTGGCGGTGTTTTCACCATCTTATCTGCGGTAGTAATCGCTGCCATTATTGCCTTTCATCGCACTGTGGATGCCGAAGACTGGTACACGCACGGCGCGTTGGGCCTTATGATTGGGGGCGCCACCGGCAATTTGATTGATCGCTTGCTCCATGGGCATGTGATTGATTTCATTGATCTCAATTTCTGGCCTTTTCGTTCATGGGCCGTGTTCAACATCGCTGATGCCAGCATTGTCGTTGGCGTCGGGTTGCTGTTGTTAGTAGTGTGGATTCGAGAGAGGCAAGCTGCGCGTGTCGAACGAGCTGAAAATCTTAGCAGTTGATGAATCCCTGCGTCTGGATCTGTTCCTGGTGCAGACCTGGCCCGAACTGGGGCGGCAGGCGCTCCGTGAGCTGGTGCAGCAGGGACGGGTGCGCATCAATGGAGAACCGGCGCGCAAAGCCGGGCAGTATGTGCAGGTAGGAGATCAGGTGGAGGTTGTCGCGCCCGTTCTGGATACGGTTGCGCTGCCCTCAACCGATCCAGAGAGCCTGGAGATTGTCTACGGGGATGCTGCTATCGTGGTGGTAGATAAACCAGCGGGGATGCCAACGCACGTGACGCGGCGCAAGTCTGAGGTTGCAGTATCTACTTTGCTGGGACAGCTCTATCCAGAAATGATGCATGTGGGCGGTGTGGAGCGCGCCGGTATTTTGCAACGCCTCGATCCTGATTGCTCCGGGTTGCTCCTGGCGGCGCGCACCGAGGATGCCTATCGCGCGTTGAAGCGCGAAGCCAAACGGCAGCGCGTGGTGGGGCAATACCTGGCGCTCGTCGAGGGCCGTTTGACCGGCGCCGGCGAGATTGACGCCCCGATTGGCAATCTCAAACATGAGCGCGAGCAACTGAATGTGGCGCGCGAGGGTCGCGCTGCTTGTACCCGGTACCGGCCGGTGCATCACTATCGCAACGAGGGGCGTCACTACACCCTTTTGGAAGTGCAACCCGAATCAGCGCGCCTGCATCAGATCCGCGTGCATCTGGCGTGGTATGGCTATCCGATAGTCGGCGATCGCGTCTACGGTTCGGCGCGCCAGCCGGAGTGGGCCACCCGTCTGTACCTGCATCTTTCAGGCTTGACCTTTATCCATCCCGAAACGGGCGCGGCTTTGGATCTGGATTCGCCTCTGCCCGCTGATATTTACGGCGTGTTGCATTTCATGGCGCGGCGCAAGCGGGGCTAAACGTTCGCGTCGCGCATTACCCCTGTCGTTACTCGTTTGCGAAAATTACCTGATTGAGGTGTTACCATGCGTGAATTGAATGTCGCAGTTGTGCAGATGGCGCCGGAACTGGGCAAGATGGAGGCGAATATCGCCAAGATGGCGGACTGGATCCGCATCATTGCCACGGCCCAACCTGTGGATATGATTGTCTTTCCAGAGCTCTCCGTCACCGGTTACGAGGGTGGGCAGCGTTTTGCGCAGATGGCGCAGCGGGTTCCCGGCGCCGCCTCCAACATTCTGGGGCAGCACGCCAGCGAATTTGGCGTCTATGTGCTGGTGGGGATGGCGGTCAAGGAGAAGGTGGAGACCGTGCTCTACAACAGCGCCGTGCTCATCGGGCCTGATGGCGCGCCGGCGGGCGAATATCGCAAGCTGCACTTGCAGGCAGAAGAGCGGTTGGTCTTCCGCCCCGGTTACAAGCTGGCGCCCGTGGAAACGGAATTCGGTGTGATCGGCATCATGTTGGGTTGGGATCTGGCGTTCCCCGAAGTGGCGCGTAACCTGGTGCTCGATGGCGCTGAGGTGCTGTTGCTGCCCGCAGCCTGGGAATCCCGCAACATGGCGATGTGGCGCACCTTGCTGGTTGCGCGCGCCTACGAGAATGACATTTTCATAGCTGCCGCAAATCGCATTGGCGAGGAACCCTCGTATACCTTTGCGGGTGAATCGGCGATTTTGGGGCCGAGCGGGGATTTGTTGGGCAGCATTGCGCCGCCCGAAGAGGGCGAGGAAGGTCCCGTTGAGGGCTATGTTGTAGCGCGCTTGGATCTGGATGAGATTCGTCGCCGCCGCGAAGAATCGCAGATCATGCTGGCGCGGCAGCCTGGCGCCTATCGCGCTATCGTGCGCAAGTATTGAATTTGATGCAACCTGAGACGGGAAACATGAGGCCGTCCTCACGTTTCCCGTCTCACACATCATGTCTTCTTCCGCCGCATCTCCCCTAGCGGCGCTATAGCGCTCTACAACGCTTTGTCGTACATTCGATACGTGCGATAGATCTCACCATTGAAGTTCGCGGCGGTCTGCCGCATCGGAATGTTGGATTCCAACACCCACGAGATCTCGCATTGCTTGTACCCCTGGCGTATCCCCGCCTTGAGCGTCTCCAGAAACAACAACGCATCCACACCCTGGCCCCGATATTCCTCGATGACGCCGCCGACGGCGCCGCGGATGGTGGTGATGTTGCGGCGGATTTTCCACCAGTAAGCCATTTTCACTATCGTCCACCATTCCGGCTCTCCAGGGCGGGGATAGGCTTTGAGCAGCGGTTGGCACAGGTCAATGAACGGCAACATGAAGGCGATTGGCTCGCCATTCCTTTCGGCGAAGAACACGGTCTTCGGGTCAATGAGGCTCTTGAGCGCCTTGCCGAGATGCTCCAGCTCGTGTTCCGTCAACGGCACGAAGCCCCAATTCTTGGCCCATGCTGCATTGTAGACCTTCTTCACCTTCTGTTTTTCTTCCTCGAAAGCGCGCATATTGATCGGGCGAATGACGATGTTGAGTCGGTCGCGTACTCGTTCTGCCACGCGCAGCAGCTTGGGATTGATTCCGGTGCCATCTTCTCTCATGGTGGTGAGATCAAAGATATAGGCATATAAATCCATGGCTTTTGTGTACCCTGCCGCTTCGATGTAATCCACGTAATACCGGGGATTGTAGGTCATCATCACCACTGGGGGGCCGTTCCAGCCATCTACCAGCAATCCGACTTCCTCATTGGTGGAGAAATTCGCCGGCCCGCGCAGGGTTGTCATCCCCTGCGATCTGACGAAATCCTCCGCCGTTGCCAGCAACGCCTGCGAGGCTTCGGGATCTTCCAGCACTTCGTAAAGGCCGAAGAACCCGATTTTTTCATTCCAGAACTCGTTATGGCGGTGATTGATGAGCGCTGAAATGCGCCCGACAATTTTGTCTCCGCGCCGTGCAAGGAACGATTTGACCGTGGCATGTTCATAGAAGGGATGCCGCGCCGGATCCATGAGCTCGAAGCGTTCTGAGAGCAGCGGCGGCACCCACAAGGGATCCTCCTTGTAGACCTCCCATTGGAAATGCACAAAGGCTTTGATGTCTGCTGCTGTTTCCACCGGTGTAATGCTAAGCCGTTCAGCCATAATGCCTCCTGATGAAATCCCCAAATCTGAAATAGTGCAGGGAATGCGATGATCGCATTGCTTATGTTTGATTATACGAGCATTAGCGGTGGGGTCAAAAGGGCTTTATCTAATGTCATTCTAACATTCTGCTAGTAGGATAATGAAAGATAGTGGAAATGAAAAGATAAGGAGTGAGTTATATGGACATGAATCGTTATACAGAAAAAGCACAAGAGGCTTTGTTGCGGGCGCAAGGGTTGACCGGCGAGTATGGGCATCCCCAGATCGAGCCGGAGCACGTGTTGCTGGCGTTATTGGAGCAAGCTGAGGGCGTTGTACCGCAGGTGATTCTGCGTCTGGGCAGCGATCCGCAGCGGCTTGCCGGCGATCTACGGCAGGCGCTGGGACGTCGCCCGCAGGCGCGAGGCGGTGCGGCGCAGGTAGGGCTTTCTGCTGCGACCGCGCGCCTGTTGCAGGCGGCTGAACGCGAGGCAGAGGGGTTGCGCGACGATTATGTGAGCACGGAGCATCTGTTACTGGCAATGGCGGATACCAGCGCCGGCGATCTTTCGCGGTTCCTGGCGACGTTTGGCGTCACCCGTGACGCAGTGTTACGCGCGTTGCAGGGTATTCGCGGTGGGCAGCGCGTGACCTCACAAACGCCTGAGGGCACCTACGCCGCGTTGGAGCGTTACGGACGCGACCTCACCGTCCTCGCGCAGCAAGGCAAGCTTGATCCGGTAATCGGACGCGATGACGAGGTGCGCCGGGTGATGCAGATCCTTTCCCGGCGGACGAAGAACAACCCCGTGCTGGTCGGGGAAGCGGGCGTGGGGAAGACCGCCATCGTTGAGGGGCTGGCGCAGCGCATCGTGCGCGGCGATGTGCCCGAAAGCTTGAAGAACAAGCGCATCTTCCAGCTGGATATGGGCGCGCTCATCGCTGGCGCCAAGTATCGCGGTGAATTTGAGGAGCGTCTCAAGGCGGTGCTCAACGAGGTGGCCCGCGCCGAGGGGCAAATTCTGCTCTTCATTGACGAGCTGCATACGGTTGTTGGCGCGGGCAAGGCTGAAGGCGCTATGGATGCGGGGAACATCCTTAAGCCGATGCTGGCGCGCGGCGAACTGCACACTATCGGCGCGACGACGCTGGACGAGTATCGCAAGTACATCGAGAAAGATGCTGCCTTGGAGCGGCGCTTCCAGCCCGTCTACGTCGGCGAGCCGAGCGCGGAGGATACGGTGAGCATCCTGCGCGGCCTCAAGGAGCGCTATGAGGCGCATCATGGTGTCCGCATTCAAGATCCGGCGCTCATTGCGGCGGCGTCCCTGAGCCGGCGCTACATCACTGACCGGCAACTGCCCGATAAGGCAATTGACCTGGTAGACGAGGCGGCGGCGCGCCTCAAAATGGAAATTGATTCCAAACCGGAGGCGTTGGATGAAAGCGACCGCCGCGTTATGCAGCTGGAAATCGAGCGCGAGGCGTTGAAAAAGGAGAAAGACGACGCCAGCCGGCAACGGCTGGGCAAGTTGGAGCAGGAGTTGGCCGATTTGCAGGAGCGCGGGCGGGCGCTGCGCGCGCGCTGGGAACAGGAGAAGTCGCTCATCCAGGAGTTGCAAGCTGCTCAGCAGGCGATGGAGGCGCTCAAGGTGGAGATTGAACAGGCTGAGCGCGCCTTTGACTTGGAGCGGGCGGCGCGGCTGCGTTATGGCAAAGCCCTGGAGCTGCAAAAGGCGCAAGAAGCGGCGGAAGAACGTCTACGGCAGGTGCAAGGCGAATCCCCCTTGCTGCGCCTGGAAGTTAGCCCGGAAGAAATCGCCCGCGTGGTCTCGGAGTGGACGGGCATTCCCGTCTCCCGCCTGCTGGAAGGCGAACGCGCCAAGCTGCTGCGCATGGAAGAGGGTCTGCATCGTCGAGTGGTGGGACAAGAAGAGGCGGTTGCCGCCGTCTCCAATGCGGTGCGGCGTTCCCGCGCCGGGTTGCAAGATCCCAACCGTCCCATCGGCTCTTTTCTGTTCCTGGGGCCGACTGGCGTGGGCAAGACCGAGCTGGCGCGCGCGCTGGCGGAGTTTCTCTTCGATACGGAGGATGCGCTCATCCGCATTGACATGAGCGAGTACCAGGAGAAGCACACCGTCTCGCGGCTCATCGGCGCGCCGCCGGGCTACGTGGGCTACGAGGAGGGCGGGCAACTGACCGAAGCCGTGCGTCGCCGCCCGTATAGCGTCTTGCTGCTGGATGAGATCGAGAAGGCGCATCCCGAAGTCTTCAACGTGCTGCTGCAACTGCTGGATGATGGACGCCTGACCGACGGGCACGGGCGCACGGTGGACTTCAAGAATACTATCGTGATTCTCACTAGCAACGTGGGCAGTCGCTGGATCAAAGAGCTGGGCGTGGAGCAGGCCCGGCAGCAGGTGATGGCGGAGCTCGATCAGGCGTTCCGGCCCGAATTCCTGAACCGGATTGACGCGGTGATTCTCTTCCGCAGCCTGAGCCGCGATGATTTGGCGCAGATTGTGGACATCCAGGTGCGGCATTTGCAGACTCTGCTCGCCGAGCGCCATATCACGGTGACGTTGACCGACGCCGCGCGGAGCTATCTGGCGGATGCGGGCTATGATCCCGTGTATGGTGCGCGTCCGCTCAAGCGCGTTATTCAGCGGGAGCTGCAAGACCCGCTGGCGCTGGCGGTGCTGGAGGGCCGTTTTGGCGAGGGGGCGCAAATCCGTGTGGATATGCGCGATGGCAGGCTGGCATTTGTAGCGGAATAAGGCCCGTAATGGGGGCGTTTCCCATTCGACGAACCCATAAAAGCGGGGCGTTGTCATGTTGAGGTTGGCAACGCCCCGCTTTTTCGCGCGCGGCTACACAGGACTTACACCGCCAGATATACCTGAACGCTGATAAACGCGGATGGCACAGATTTTCGCTGCTCAGAAGCAAAAAATCCGTGCAAATCTGCGAAATCTGCGTTCAAAACCGCTTCTGGATCAATCATTGCATATTGGCCCGGCGCTAAAAGATCGCGCGGATCATGAGCATCACCCCCAGAATGGCGAAGGGAATGCCCACAATCGCGCCGATGACGGTCAGCGTCAGAATGATCCCGACAATCACCAGCACCAATCCCAGAATTGCCGCGACCAATCGCCCGGTCACGCCCAAAATCCAGCACACCAGATTCCACAGCGCCGCGAAGGGCCACAGAAACCACGGAACTTTCGTTGTATCAATCATCGCTTGCCTCCTGATCCTTTTGGAAAATGCCCGTGGTAGCAGATTCTCCGTTTTCTGCTTTCACGTAATCTAATTACGCAGAAGTAGGGAAAAGGTTGCAGCTATGGCGCCGTTTTCAGTCGTCTGCGATGATGCGCACGTAGCCCAGAGGCGCCAGCGCGTGGCGCAACGGCGCGCCATCTTCTGTCGCCGGCAAGCGGATGCCATCGGCGGCGCGATAGAGGCCCGCCCATAACGGATAGTCGCCAGGCGGCAACCCGGCGGGAATGGCGAGGATGTGGGTGTCGGGGATGGCGTCGCCGGTGCGCCAGACGGTTGTGGGGAACCAGCCGTTGCGGGGCGGGCCATCGTGTTGGGCGTAAGCCGTGGCTTCTCCGGGCTGCCACAGATGCACGAAGGCTACGAGCGGCTCATTGACGACATCGCGCGCTTCCCAGTGTAAGGTGACGGTGAGCGCTTGCCCTGCCCGAATCGTCGGATCAAGATCGTAACCGCGTAGCAGGATTGCCTCGCCGAATTGCACGGATAGTGGATGCTTGGGCTGCGGCGTCGGTGCATTTGGGGCGGTCACGACCACTGCGGCAACGATAGGCGGCTCCACGGCCATGTCGCCGGCGCGCGCCGGCAGTCTTTCGCCCGTCGCGGCGTTGAAAAGCCCCACTTCTAGCAGCGCGCGGAGCGGCGCATCAACATCGGCGGGTAGGGTCAGACCGTACACATCGCAGAAGGCGCGATCCGTGGGCCACAACGAAGTGGGAAAGCGGCCCAGGCCCGGATATGTGCGCCGCGACGTGATGATGCCATTCTCCGGCCCAAGCAGCTGCACGAAAACGGTGTAGTCTCGCGTCATCGGGCGCGCGGCTTGCCAGCAGGCGCGCACCGCGAACCGCTCTCCGGGGGCCAGCCGCTCAGCCCCGCCTTCGAGCGTCGCGTGCAGTAGCAGCGCCTCGTCCCCGTAATGCAGCAACGGCCCGTCGTTTGTGATGACGGCGGGCGCCATCAGCCGGGGCGGCGCAAACGTCGCCAGAATCCGCGTTCCCGGCGCCAATGTGGCGGTGATGGCGAGCAGCAGGAGCACGAGCTTCCTGGCGTTGCGTTGGGTGTGCAGTCCCGTTGCCAGCAGCAAGGCCCACGCGCCGATGGCGGGGAAGAGCAACCGTCCGTGCGGCGCTTCGACCTGGCGCATCCAGTGAAGCAGCGCGGCGAAGATGCTCAGGAGCCAGAAAGCGCAGAGCAGATAGATGGCCGTGGTTGCTGGCAGAGGTTGGGACGCCGGGCGCGGTGTATTGGCGGCCCGCGCCTGTCGCGCCATGCGCCATAGCCCGCTTGCCAGTGCTCCCAAAGCGGTCAACGTGAGCAGCGCATAGATCCAATCGGGCCACCAGATGTGGCCCCAGCCATAAGCGCCCCAAAACGAGCGCAGCAGCAATGGGAACTCTGGCATCAATGCCGGCAGTGAGACCGGTGCAGGACGCCCCCAGAGCGTGTTGATGTGGTTGGAAATGCCGAGCGGGTCGCCGTAGAGGTATAGATTCCGCGCGTACCACCACGCGCCGGCGAGGAGCGCGGCCAGCCCAAAGGCGAGGGCGGCGTGGAATGCATCCTGATAGCATCGAGACCTGGATGTCCCGGCTGTTGTGAGCTCTTGGCTCTGGCGCCAGCTTTGCCAGAGCAGGCACAGTCCTGCGAGCGGCAGGAGGAGCAGGGCGCTGGTTTTGGTCAGCGTTGCCAATCCAGCCAGCAATCCCGCAACGGCAGCGCGGCGCAGCGTGACGCCTCGACGCAGGAAGCGCGCCGCCGCCCACAGTGTCGCAGTGGAGAGTGCAGCGGCGGCGCTGTCGTTGCTGACGACGCTGCTGATGAAGACGAATTGCGGGTGGAAAGCCACCAACGCGGCGGTGAGCAGCGCCGCGCGCCGGTCGCTGAAGGCTTCGCGGCCCAGTCCCCATGCAGAGATAACCGTCAATAAGCTGAAGAGTAATGAGGTGAGCCGCGTCATGCGCACGGCGAGCACGGCGCCGTTGCCAGGAAAGCGCTCCTGTGGCGTGTGGATGAGCATGTTTTTGTTATCAGGTGTGGTTCCCGGCGCTTGATAGCCAAAGTTGGGGTTGTGCCAGAACAGCGTTTGCAGGTCGTCATCGGCGAAGGGCCGCTTTAACAATGCGGCGACTGCGTAATAGAGCGGTGGTTGCGCGACTTGCTGGTTGGCGCCGCTCGCGTTATCCGTCATCGAGGGGAGGCCGTTGCCTTCGGCGAGCCAGCGGACGTAAGCATAGTGCCAGACTTCATCGGGCGCCTCGAAGAGCGGCGTTGCCCAACCGTGCAGCAGGGTCAATGCGGCAAAGGCGATGAGCAACACGGCAAGTGGGTGAAGTTCGGCGTAGCGGCGTTTCATTACGGCTCCACGGTGATCGGAATAACCACGGCATCTTCCGGTGACGCTGCGACGCTGCTGCTGACAGGTAAGCGTCCCTCTGCATCGTACAGCCCCATGCGCAGGTGGTAGAATCCGGCAGGTAATGCTGGTAGCGGGTGCGGGTCGGCGATGATTTCACCCGGCGCCCAGGTGGGAGTGGGTTTCCTGCCTGATGCGGGCCAACTATCATGCTGCGCCACAAGTAAGGTGGGGGCGTCGGGCGGCGTGACGTGGACGAAAACATTGTAAGGAGTCTCGCCCGTTTCGCCTGCGCGCCAGTAAAGGGTGAGGGTGAACGCTTGTCCTGCGCGCAACGCCGGTTCGATGCGGTAGCCCACGAGCGCGGCGATGCCGGGACCGAAGTCGCCGTTTACGGGCAACACGTCTGCCGGCAAGCTGAACACGCGCCCGGCGGCGACCTGCACTTCCGGCCCGTTCCATTGCCCTGAAATCTCGCCTGTTGCGTCCATGAGCGTCAGGCGCAATGGCGCTTGCACATCCAGCGCACGGCAGGGGATGGGGAGGCGGAACTGCGTGGCAAAGCGCGTCCTGGCGGGCCACGGCGTGTTCGACACGGAGAGGGGCAGCGTCAACCGGTGCTCGTCCAGCGCCACGTTCAGCGCGTCGCGGCGCTCCGTGGGCGCATACGGCTTTGTGGTCTCCCAATACGCCCACCCCTCGACCTGATCGCAAGGCAACACAGCGTCCCTGCCAATCCAGACGCCCAGCAGTCGCAGCGGCAGGTCGGCGTTCTGCGCGATGACCGTCACGGGCGCCACGTCCGCTGGAAGCGCGGGCGGCGCGGCGGCGGGCAGCAACGCGAGCGGTTTCAGCGTCACTGTAGCCGCGTCTTCCCCGGCGATGTACACGGTGAGGGTGGGGGTGTACGTTCCGGGAGGCGTCCAGGGATCGGGCGTGAGCGGATAACGGCCCAGCACCGGGACTTCAGCGGGCCACCGCGAGGGGCGAAAATCGCCGCTCGCGGGGGTATCGTTGTGGCGCGCCCATTCGTCGCCGCGCGCGTCGAGCAAGCGCAGCGCTATCTGATAGAAGCGTTCGCCGTGGGTCGCGGGATTCTGTGTGACCCAGAACGTCCACACGTCCAACGCGCTGCCTACGGGTTGCGGGGTTTCGGGTAGCCGGTAGCCCCACAGGATCAGGTCGGGTAGGGTCGGCGCGCTCGGCTGTGCGGTGAGTTCCGGCGCAGCGGGGAAGGCGGCGGCGCGTTCGAGCGCGAAATGGCGCAGCCCCAAGCCGTGAAACTCCGGTGTGGGCAGTTCTGGGCCTAGCGTGCTCAGCAGTGCAGGGATGATACCGGTCGGATCGGTGATGTGCTCCAGCCAGGCGACCAGCCAGACGTTGCCCGGCTCTTGCAGGGCGGCATTGAGCGCGGGGGCGCCATTCGCGTAGTCAAGAACATTTCTTACGTTGAGCAGCTCGTCATCGGGCAGGGGCAGCAAGCCCTCGAAACCGGCGTAGTAAGCCCAGGCAGGAAACACGGACCCGGTTTCTACGATGACGACATCGCCTGGCGCCCGGCGCTCTGCGACGTAGCGGGCGACGCTGCGCCAGTCTTCCGGCGCGTAAGCGGGATTGGTGAGCAAATTGGCGTTGGCGTGTATGGAAATGGCAACGACAACAAGGCTGCCCAATCCCAGCGCCGCGCGGGCAAGGACGCGCGGCGCGCGGCTTTGTAGCTGCGCGGCCATGCCCCAACCGATTGCCAGCATTAGCGGCGGCAATGGGGCAAACGGCGAAGCATGACGACTCCCCCATTTCGGCAGGCTGCTGAAAATCAGCGCCATGACGCCCAACGGCAGCAGCTGCAGCAGCGGATACAGGCCCGCATGAGGTCGCCGGCGGGTCAGGAGCAGGGCCAGCGCTGCAATCAGAAGGATTACTCCTCCGGCGGCGACTTTCCATTCCGGCGGCAGGTAGTCGGAAACCGTCAGCCCGGCGAGAGAGATCCGCAGAAACGCCGCGATGGGAAGATGTCCCTCCCAGTAGGTGGCGTTCGCGCCCAGGGATGGCAGTGCGCCCAGCGCCCACGGCAGGAATATCAGCCCGGCGCATAGGGTGGGTGGAAGCATGGCGCCGAGCCAGGCGCGCACCGCCGACCACGGACGGCGCGCCAGCACGAGCAGCGCGAATAGCCCTTGTCCGATGAGCCAGAATGCGGAGAGCGTCAGTGAGGCGATGGCGCCGAGCACCGCGCCGCCCCACAGCCAGGCCCAGCGGCGGCGGGCGGCGGGGCGCGTCGCGCGTAGCGTTTCGAGAAGCGCCATGCCGGCAAGCAACGACCAGGCGATGAACGCGCCGTACATGCGTGTCTCCCGCGCGGCCCAGATCAAGACGGTGGTGAGCGCGCCAAAGAAGAGCGCCCAGGATGCCGCGACGTGGTTGTCCGTCAGACGGCGGGCGATGCGGGCCAGCGCCGCGACCGCGAGCACGCCGTAGAGGACCGAGGGAAAGCGCAAGGCGAATTCGCTGACGCCGGCAAGCGGCAACCAGAGCCGCAACGTCAAGTAGTGCATCGGTGGTATGAGCTCGTTCATACCGAGTGCCAACATTCTGCCGAAGGGCAGCTGCGTGGTGGTCCACCACAGATAGGCTTCGTCGTACCACAGGCTTGGCCCATCGAGATTCCACACGCGCACGGCAAAAGCCAATCCCAGCAGCGCCAGCTGTAAGCTCTGATTCCACCGGATGCGGTTCATGGAGCGGCTTTCCAGACGATGAAGGCGTAATTGGGCAATGCTTGTCCCTGTTGGCTGGCGGGCAAGCGTTCGCCGGTTTCCGGGTGATAGAGGCCCACAGCGATGGCAGCGGGCGGCTCAGTGGGCGTGAGCGCGTGGGCGTCGAGAATACGGTCGCCGGAAAGCCACCAGCGGGTGGGGAAAGCATTTGCCATCGGGGGGCCATCGCCGACGCCCAGCAGTGCGCCATCGGCGGCGTAGGCGTGGACGAAGACGGTGTAATCTGTATCTCCGTCCACCACAGCAAGGCTCTCCCAGCAGAGTGTCACCCTCCAGACGTTGGGGCCGGCTTCGACGGCGGCGTGGGTTAGTGCGATAGCTTCGCCAAACCGGGCGGGTGTTTCCAACGCGGGCAGCGTCTCACACGCAGGCTGGCTACCCTGAATTCGTAGGGTGTCCAGCCGGGCGGCGTCGCCCATGGGGTGGTCTTCGAGACTTACTGGAAGACGAACCTGCGTGGTGGGATCGTAGAAAGCCAGCTGCGCGATCCATGCCTGGGTGGGAAGATCGCTCTCCGGCAGCGGCAGTCGCAAGCGTTCGCGCAGCAGTACGCCGGCGGGCCAGGCGGAGGTGGGGAGATTGCCATGTCCCGGCCAGGCGTCGTAGGTCAGGCGGAGGGTGTCGTTGCCAGGTTGTGCGGAAACGAGTTGTACGGCAAGCGCCCAATCCGTGCTGGGCGTGTGGGCGGCTTGCAGGTAGAGGGTGAGTTCCAGCGCAGGGCGGCAATCGCCGGGCTGGGTGAGCCAACATGCCGGTCGCGGGTCTGCCAGCCGCAATTCGTAGCCGCGCAGGTCTAGCGGCGTCTCATCGCCAAAGCGGAACGCGGTGGGGATGGCCGCAGCGGGCAGCGCGTTGATTCTGGCTGGCGGCGCGAAGAGCGGCGCAGCGCCGGCAAGCAAGGTCGCGAGCGCCAGCGCCGGGAGAAGCACCGTCCATCCCCGCGTGATGGTTGCGCTGAGCTGTTTCCATCCCACAGCCAGCAAGATTGCCAGCGCGGGCGCAGCAGGGAAGAGGAGCCGTCCGCCGGTTGCGGGTGTGAGCGCGTTCCAGCGCACCCATGCCGCCGTGATGATGAGGAACCAGCCGCCCAGGATCAGCAGCTCGGCGCGCGGGCGGCATTCGCGGGGGCGCACCAGCAATCCCAGAAGCCCGCCGCCGAGCAACGCGAAGAAGGGCCAGTAGAGCGCGCGCGGGTAGAAGGCGCAGGGCAACTGGCCCCAGTACGAGCGGAGCATCAGCTGGAACGCGCCCCAGAAATCCACCCGGACTGCGGTGCGCCCGACGACTTCGAGCATGGGGGCGAGGGCGGTCGGATCGCCGTAGAGCCGCCAGTTTCGCGCCAGCCACGGGCTAACGAGGCCCAGCGCGGGGACGCCGAGCAGCAATTCCCAAAGCGCGAGTTGCGCGAAGGGCGCGCGTTGCCGCCACGCATAGAGCATGAACGTTAGCCCGCCCAGGCCCAGCAGCCCCAAGCCGCTGAGCTTGCTCAGGGCCGCCAATCCCGCCAGTGCGCCAAAGCCGATCAGGCGCGCCGGCGTTGGGCCGCGTTGCCAGGCGTCCACCAGCAGGAGCAGCGCCCAGGTTGCCAGCGGCGCGGCGAGGTTGTCGTTGTTCACGCCGGCGGCGATGAGCAGAAATTGCGGGTTGAAGGCGACGATGGCGGCGGCGAGAAATGCCGCCGGACCGCGCGGCGCGATTCGGCGCGCGAGCACCCATGTCCCGGCGACGGTAGCGCATTGGAGCAGCGTGGAGAGCAGGCGCAGGCTGTGTGTGGTGCGGCGATGGCCTTCCCACGGGAACCGCGCGTAAGGATCGCGATTCCAGGTGACGCGGTTGTAGCTCGTGTCGCCGGAGCCGCAGGCGACGAAGGTGCCCGGAACGGGGGTTGCTGCCGGTGCATCGCGGGGCAGGCCCCAGAGCTGCACCCACGCAGCGCCGAGAAGGTGGTACAGCGGCGGTTGTGACGCTTCCTGGCGAACGTGGAAGCCGGCGGCTTCGGCATCGCCGTGGACGGGCAGCCGGCCGGTAACGGCGATGTGGCGGATGACCTCCGTATGCTCGATCTCGTCGAGATTTTCGTAGGCGGGGATGGCGGCATTCCACGCGAGCGCCAGGCTCACGAATGCCGCCAGAATTAGCCAGAGACCGATGGGGGGGTTTTTCATGTTGTCTTTGCTAGGAACCAGTCTCGCGCTGCTTGCCAGGCGCGCTCGCGGTCATAATCCAGGATGACGGTGTGCCCGCCGCGTTTCAGCCAGAGCAGGGCGTGCGGCCCTCCGAGCCGTGCGGCGACCTCGCGGGCGGCGCGCGGCGGGACGACGCGGTCATGTTGGGCATGGACGAGCAGGGTGGGCGTGCGCACGGCGGGCAGGCGGGCCTCGGTCGCTTCGAATAGCGCGGCGACCTCTGCGGCTGTTTGCAGTGGGATTTGCTGATAGAGATGGCGCGTGCGCCGAACTTGCGCATCATGCATATCGGAGCCGATCTTGGGCAGGTAGGGTAGGATGCGGGCCAGCTGGACGATCCAGGTGCGCGGCAGCCCGCGTGTTGCTGCGCAGCTCGGCGCGGCGAAGGCGACGAGCCGTTCCACCGGCTCTTCTGCTGCGACGTAGAGCGCCAGGGCCGCTCCCAATGAGATGCCGGCAAGTCCAAGGTGGCAGCAATGCTGGCGCAACGCCGCCAGCCCAGCGCGCACATCAGCAACCCAGTCCTGCCAATGCACGGAAGCCAGATCCGCGGGGTGCGTCCCATGTCCCCGCAGACGGATGCCAGAGATGGTCATGCCGGCGGCGGCGAGGGCTTCACCGAGCGGGCGGACTTCATCCGGCGCCGCGAGGAAGCCGTGAATGAGCAGCACGCCCGGCTCACCGCCGGGAAAGAAGAATGGTTCGATTGCGGGCGTGTTGTTGCCCGGTTGGGAGTTGCTGGCGCTTGTCATAACCTCTATGCTCATCGTGCAGGCGCGATACCCGACAGGATGGTCAACGTTTCAGTATAACACAATCCCGGCGATGCGGAAATCCAGTAACTGCTCAGAGTTGCGTCGCCGGGCGTCAATTCCGGGCTGAAGCCCTCTAAAAGGAGTGTTTTTCG
>CAZDSF010000029.1:0-43178 GCA_964508025.1 uncultured Anaerolineales bacterium | reverse complement strand
TCCCGTTGGGGGCATTACGCGGGCCGTTCTGAAAACGGCCCGCGTTTTTTATGGGTGCGTCAGCAGCCAATGTGGGCTGATTGAAAACACGTTGGCGCAACTTCTCGAGTCCGCTTGCGCCGCCTCATCTGCCCACAGAAAGGGCAAAGAGCAATTGCGCGGCATAATACGTCGTCATCACCAGCAGCGGGGCGCTGGTGAAATTCCGCCGAAAGCGCCGCCACGCCAGAATCGAATCCGAAAGGGTGAAGAACAGCGCCCCAATCCCCGCCGCCAATGCCAGCGCCTCTCCTACCATGAGATAGCGTTCCCACGCCTGCCATGCCATGGTCAAAATCACCAGGATGTAGCCCAACACGGGCAACTTCATCGCGCGCAACGTGGGCCACAGATAGCGATACAGGCTCACGCCGCAGACCGCAAACAGCGCCAGCAGCCAGGGCGTGAATCCAAAGCCGCGTCCTGTCGTGAAGGCGGCAATGTAGAAGAGATGCGCCGTGAGAAAACTGAGCAATCCCCAGATGAAACGATCCGCAGGCAGCATCAGAAGCACATCGCCTAATAGCGAGAATGCCAGCGCGCCCATCACCCACAGGGTATAACGATTGAAGTCGGGCGCGCCGCGACTGGCAGCGAGCAGCAAAATCAACCCGGTAGTGAGGGGTTTGAAGATGTAGACCCGCGTCCGCGTGGGGCGATATTCCCCGCGAATCTCCAGAATCGCGCTGAGCAGAATCAACACCAGCAAGGCGTAGGGCATAGAAACCTCCTTCAAATAGTAACGGGTGAGCAGTGAGCAGTTTGAGCGCGGCGAATTGCGTTCTGCTCACTGCTCTCTACGAACTATTCTCATCCATGGGGCTGTGCCGCAGGTTTGCTAGCACTCCATCGAAAATGAGCGAATGGCGAATCAACTGTTCAGTGTTATCCCGCTTGCCACGACAAAAAGCGGCTGAAGCCGCAGATTTATTATAGAGTGTTTTTCGCTGCCGCGCTGCGCGCGGCAGCGAAAAACACATCTTCTAACGGGCTTCAGCCCGAAATCTATGCCTTGCAATAGGACTCTGAAAAGTCACTTCACAAACAACAACACAAGTGCATTATAGAGCGTTGCGCCATTTCTGGCGAGTGGGGTCGCCGCCGCTAATTATGACAGAAAACGTCGTATTTTGGCGTATAATAAAGGCTGTTAGTCGGCAAGTGCTGTGAAAGGGATGGGCATGAGCAACGTTGCCACGCGGCTGCTCTCGCTGATTCTGCTGCTACAATCCCGGGCCTCTTGGAAAGCTTCGGATCTGGCAGAGGAGTTGGGCGTCTCAGAGCGTACCATACACCGGTATATGGAGAAGCTGGAAGAAATGGGCATCCCCATCTATACCGAGCGCGGGCCTTATGGCGGCTTTGCCCTGCTGCGCGGATACAAATTGCCGCCTCTCATCTTCACCGCCGAGGAAGCCACCGTGCTCACCATGGGCGCGAATCTCGTGCAGCAACTCTGGGGGCGCAGCTACCAGGATGCCGTGACCTCGGTGCGCGCCAAGCTCAACAACGTCCTGCCAGATGATCTCCGCCAGGAAGTGGCCGAATCCCAGGACACATTGGTGATTTGCGGGCTTACCGCGCGCGACTATCAGCCCTGGGAGGGGACCTTGCACACGCTGCGCGAGAGCATCCACCGCCGCCAACGAGTCCACTTGCGCTACCAGGGCTTCTCCCAAGAGATCACCTCCCGCGAAGTAGATCCCTACGCGCTCTCCTTCTACGGCGGCTTCTGGTATCTCATCGGCTACTGCCACTTGCGCCAAGAGCTGCGCACCTTTCGTGTGGATCGCATTCAAGAGATTTCGCTGGCGCGCGCGCGCTTCGATCCACCGCGTAATTTCTCGGCGCGGGAGACCATGCTCCGCACGATGCAATTCGAGGCGCGAACAACAGCCGTGGTGCGGCTCGAAGCTGCCGTAGCAATGATCGTGCGGGAGCGCTTCGGGCATTGGATGGCGCTCACGGAACGGGAAGATGGCGCCATCACAGCGCGGTTTGGAATGGACAACCTCGAATGGGCGTTGGGCTGGGTGCTGAGCTGGGGAACGATGGCAACCGTGCTGGAACCGCCGGAGCTGGTCGCGCGCGTGCAGCAAGAGGCGCGCGCGCTGGCGGCACGCTATGAGCACCTGGTGCAGATTCGAGACTGAAACGCGAGCGCATGAGCTGCCGATTGCTTTGACAAAAACCCCGAACCCGGCCCAGCGGCGTGGACAGCGCGCCTTTGTAGCCCGCCAGGGATTTCAGTGAGCGGTTACAAATGCCTGGCGCCTTCTGCCTTGCCCTTTTTCGGTTTTCTCCTATACTATTCTACGCAAAACAAAAAGCGTGCTGCGGCATCTACAATCCGGGCTTCTGGTTTGATGGGGATGCTCCTGCCGCAGCGGACATGCGATAAAACCCAAGAGGATGTGAGGACCCATGCCCCAACCCAACCACAGCGCCGCAAACCTCGGCTTTGAGACTGAACTCTGGCGCGCCGCCGATGCGCTGCGCTCCAACATGGACGCCGCCGAATACAAGCACGTCGTCCTGGGCCTCATCTTCCTCAAGTATATCTCCGACGCTTTCGAGGAAGTTCACGCCCGGCTGAGCGCCGAAATCGCGCTGGGCGCCGATCCTGAGGATGCCGACGAATACCGCGCCGTGAACATCTTCTGGGTGCCCAAAGAGGCGCGCTGGTCGCACTTGCAGAACAACGCCCGGCAGCCCACCATCGGCAAGCTCGTGGATGAGGCCATGCTCGCCATCGAGCGCGACAATCCCACGCTCAAGGGTGTGCTGCCCAAGGACTACGCCCATCCGCGCCTGGATAAGCAACGCCTGGGCCAGCTCATTGACCTCATCGCCGATATCGGCCTGGGCGACGCCGCCAACCGCTCCCGAGACATTCTGGGCCGCGTCTACGAATACTTCCTCTCCCAATTCGCCAGCGCAGAAGGCAAGAAGGGCGGGCAGTTCTACACGCCCCGCTGCATCGTGCAGGTGCTCGTCGCCATGCTCGCGCCCTACAGAGGCCGCGTCTACGATCCCTGCTGCGGCTCCGGCGGGATGTTCGTCCAATCCGAGCGCTTCGTGGAAGCGCACGGCGGGCGCGTCGGCGACATCTCCATCTACGGGCAGGAATCCAACCACACCACCTGGCGGCTGGCGAAGATGAATCTGGCGATTCGCGGCATCGAGGGCAACCTCGGACCCGAACACGCCGACAGCTTCCACCGCGACCTGCACCCCGACCTCAAAGCCGACTACGTGCTCGCCAACCCGCCCTTCAACGATTCCGACTGGCGCGGCGAGCTGCTCAAGGATGACCGCCGCTGGCAGTTCGGCGTCCCGCCGACTTCCAATGCCAACTACGCCTGGGTGCAGCACTTCATTCACCACCTGGCGCCCACCGGCATGGCGGGCTTCGTCCTGGCGAACGGCTCGATGTCCTCCAATCAATCCGGCGAGGGCGAGATCCGCAAAGCCATCATCGAGGCCGACCTGGTGGATTGCATGGTCGCGCTGCCGGGGCAGTTGTTCTACTCCACGCAGATTCCCGTGTGCCTGTGGTTCATCGCCCGCGACAAGCGCAATGGCCGTTTCCGCAACCGGCGCGGCGAGACGTTGTTCATAGACGCCCGCGCCATGGGGACGATGATTGACCGCGTCCACCGCGAACTGACCGACGCCGACATCGCCAGCATCGCGGACACCTACCACGCCTGGCGCGGGGATGGGGAGAGCCAGCGGGCCTACGCAGACGTTCCCGGCTTCTGCAAAGCCGCCACCCTGGATGAGATTCGCGCGCACGGGCACATCCTCACGCCGGGACGCTACGTGGGCGCGGCGGAAGTGGAGGACGACGGCGAACCGTTCGAGGAAAAGATGGAGCGGTTGGTGGCGCAGTTGGAGGCGCAGTTTGCAGAGAGCGCCAGGCTGGAAGCAGTGATCCGCGAGAACTTGCAATTGCTACTGGGGGCACAAGACAATTAGCGCCACTGGGTTGGACGGTGGAGCACGAAGCCGTCCGGCTTGATCACCTGATCGGGGAATACACTGTCGGATAGCACATCTGAACCGATAAAGGTGTGACCGTGAGCAGCAGCTTTGAGCGCGTTGGAGAAACGTGCCGGTGGAAAAGCAACAATCACGCGCTTTTGAGGGAAAAGCCGCCGGACCGCATTGACCGGCCCAACGAGGTCGCTATCAGCTGAGATGAGCAAAGCCATGTCCAGGCGATCCTGAAAGGCGTCGCACATCAACTCGACGGCAATATTCACATCAGTCATCTTCTCGTGATAGGCATTGTAGGTATGGCCGCATTCGTGACATGTGACGGGGTTCGAGAGCCAATGCCCGTAAAAGATGTGGAAGTCATTCAGCGTTCGCAGGGCTTCCAAGAAGACGGCCTGCCGCTTCTGTTTGTCCGGTGGGTGTTGCACAACGGTGGTAAAGTACCTGGTGCTCACCAGAGTTTGATGGGGTTTCAGCAGACGTCGGGCCATAGACTGGATATTCAACCAGTAAAACCATCGCCACCCTTTGGTGCGAAGGCCATAGTACAGGTTAAAGCCGTCTACATAGGCAATGACTCGCTGCATTGGAACTTTTCTTCCCTAACAAAGAGACGACCCGCCCTTGCGGGCGGGCGTCGGCCCGGAGATGCTATCTCCGGGGGGGTATGCTTCTAGTATAGCACTTTCTTGGAAAAAAGTCAATATTCAGGCGCGTCTCGCGTCTGGACGAATTTGGAGGGGATTGGGTATGGCGAGTGACTTTAGAGATACTCCCTATGGTCCCATTGCTAGTGACTACGAGGTAGCGCCTCTTGGTGAACTGTGCGTTCCTGATGGCGGTGTGCAGACAGGCCCCTTTGGTAGCCAGCTACACTCGAGTGACTATATGGAGTACGGAACACCAATCATCACCGTAGAGCATTTGGGAGATAACCGGATTATCCACAGAGATTTGCCTTGTGTCAGTGAGGAAGACAGAGACCGTCTTGCGAAATTTGCTCTCAAGACAGATGACATAGTCTTCAGTCGTGTGGGATCGGTGGATCGCCGAGCGATCGTGCATCCAGAGGAAGATGGTTGGCTGTTCTCAGGTCGGTGTCTGCGTGTCCGGCCCAATATTGAGCGGATCAATGCAGGTTACCTTTCGTGGTTCTTCGGACTACCTGGGTTCAAGGAGCACATCAGGAAGATTGCGGTCGGTGCCACGATGCCCTCCCTGAACACAACGATTCTGAGCAATGTTCCGATCTACTTTCCTCCGCAGATTTCCGAACAACGCGCCATCGCCGCCATCCTCGGCGCCCTCGACGACAAAATCGAGCTCAACCGGCGCATGAACGCCACCCTCGAAGGCATCGCGCGCGCCCTGTTCAAATCCTGGTTCGTGGACTTCGATCCCGTGCGGGCAAAGGCAGAAGGCAGAAGGATGAAGGATGAAATCGCCGCGCTCTTCCCGGATGCGCTGGTGGATTCGGAGCTGGGGGAGATTCCGCGGGGGTGGAGGGTTACAAACCTAGGGAAACAAGTGAACGCAGCAAAAGGTCTGAGTTACAAAGGAGAGCATTTATGTCATGAGGGAGAGGGGCTGCCGCTTCACAATCTTAACTCGGTTTACGAGGGCGGTGGATACAAGTTTGAGGGCATGAAGTGGTATAGCGGTGAATATAAGGAAAGACATCTTCTTGAACCGGGTGATGTGATTGTAACAAACACTGAGCAAGGCTTTGAGTTTCTCTTGATTGGTTACGCGGCTATCGTTCCCAAACATTTCGGCCCCAAAGGGCTTTTTAGTCACCATATTTATCGACTGCGACCGCGTAAAGACAGCTACCTTCCACCATGGTTCTTCTATTTGTTATTGAGGACATCACACTTCCATCAAATAGTGGCTGGATATTCAAATGGTACGACTGTCAATATGTTGCCAGCAGATGGTATGCAGAAACCCCAATTTGTCTTACCACCTAAGGCGCTCATCGAACAATTCGATAGGCTCTTTACGCCAGTTGCTGCTCGTATTGAGACAATATATGAAGAATCCCGCACCCTCGCCGCCCTCCGCGACACGCTCCTGCCCAAACTGCTCTCCGGCGAACTGCGCGTGCCGGATGCGGAGCGCCTCTGCACGGAGGGCGGGCTATGAAGCCGGGCAGCCGTGACATCAAATACAGCCTGCTCATCACCGGCCTGGAACTGGAAGAGCTGCAACGCCACACCTGGAACATGGCCGAGTCGTTTGGCCTCGACAGTCGTATCGCCGCGTATCAGGGCAAACGGCCCATCGGCCTGTGGCGTTGGGATCTCGAATGTCTGCAAGATGTGATCGCAATGGCATTACAAGACCCCGACGAGTATCCCGACCATTCGACGCCCGGTTATGTCGCACTGCGCAATCTCTATGCGCGCGTCCGGCAGCTCTGTGAGGAAGCGTTCAAGTAACAACCCTGACTTTTCTGGAAGCTGCGGGCTAAAAGAATGTCCCTATAAATGTCCCTGTAATGTCCCTGTAAAAAACTGTGCGGCGCTCTCTGCATGGAGACTACCCTATGAGTTGTTCCAATGTCAGTGTAAATGTCAGTATAAACAGCCGCCAGCGCCGGTTTTGGGGTCATCTCATCGCATCTATCGGCGCGCGCAAGACCGGCGTCTATCGCCTCCGGGAGGAACCGTGAGCACCTTCACCGAATCCGTCGTCGAAGAGGCCGCCCTCGAATGGCTGGCCGACCTGGGCTACACCATCCTCCACGGGCCGGACATCGCCCCCGGCGAGCCTTTCGCCGAGCGCGATGACTGCCAGAGCCACACCGGAGCACGGCAACTCTGAAAAGGGGTAACGCTTATGAACCTTAGCGACCTGCTGGCGCAACCTGAAGGCAAGACGCTCGAATTCAAACGCGATCTCTCCTCCCTCAAGCCGATTCTGAAAAGCCTGGTCGCCTTCGCCAACACCGCTGGCGGCGCCCTGCTCATCGGCCGCGCGGATGACGGCAGCCTCGTCGGCGTGCCCAACGTTCTGGCCGCCGAAGAACGCCTCGCCAACGCCATCGCCGATGGCATTGCCCCGGCCATGACCCCAGAGATCGCCATCGTCTCGCACGCTGGCGTCGCCCTGCTGCTCGTGCGCGTCCCTCACTGGCGTGGCCCCTTCTACCTCCGCGCCGAAGGTCCCGAAGCCGGCGTCTACGTGCGCCTCGGTTCCACCAACCGTCAGGCCGGCCCGGAGATTCTGGCCGAATTGCAGCGCTCGCTGGCCGGTTTGTCCTTCGACCAACTCCCATGCGCCGACCTCACGCCCGACGCTCTCGACTCCGCCCGGTTACAGCGCTTCTTCGATGAATCGGGACGCCAATCCAGCCCAGAGCACCTCGAAACCCTGGGCATCCTCACCCCATACGCCGGACGCCTGGTTCCCTCTTATGGCGGCGTGATTCTCTTCGGCCACGACGCTGTGCGCCGCCAGGTTTTCCCGGATGCCGTCATCCAGTGCGCCCGTTTCCGTGGCACGGACAAAGTGGACTTCCTCGACCGCCTCACCCTCGCTGATCACACCGTCCTCGAAGCCTTAGACGAAACAGTCAAATTCATCCGTCGCAACACCCGTCTGGCTGCCAGAATCACCACCCTGCGCCGCCAGGACATCCTCGAATACCCCGACATCGCCTTGCGCGAAGTCCTCGTCAACGCCGTAGCCCACGCCGATTATTCACTCACCGGCATGTACATCCGCGTCGCCATCTATGCCGACCGGATGGAGATCGAAAATCCAGGGATGCTTCCCTTCGGTATGACCCTCGACGACCTCAAAGCGGGCGTCAGCCGCATCCGCAACCGCGTCATTGCCCGCGTCCTGCGCGAACTCGGCCTGCTTGAAGAGTGGGGCACCGGCTACCGGCGCGTGTTGGCTGATTGCCAGGCCGGCGGTTACCCTACGCCGGAATGGGAAGAGTTAGGTTCAGCGTTGCGGGTCGTGTTTCGACCGCATCCAGATGCGGTCGCCGACACATCCGATGTCAGTATAAATGTCAGTATAAATGTCAGTATAAACGACCGCCAACGGTGGTTCATTGAGCAGCTCAGCTATGGACGTTCAGTGAGCGCGCCAGAGATCGCTGAACACTTTCAAGTCACCGCGAGGACGGCCTGGCGAGATATTGCTGATTTGGAGTCAAAACAACTCATCGAGTTTATCGGCGCGCGCAAGACCGGCGTCTACCGTCTTCGGAGGCCATCGTGAGCACCTTCACCGAATCCGTCGTCGAAGAGGCCGCCCTGGATTGGCTGGCCGACCTGGGCTACACCATCCTCCACGGGCCGGACATCGCCCCCGGCGAGCCTTTCGCCGAGCGCGAGGATTACGGGCAGGTCGTCCTCGCCGGACGGCTGCGCCAGGCGTTGCAACGCCTCAATCCCGCCGCCCCGGCGGCAGCCCTCGAAGAAGCCTTCCGCCGCCTCACGCGCCCGGATTCGCCTTCCCTCATCGCCAACAACGCCGCCCTCCATCGCTATCTGGTCGAGGGCGTGCCTGTCGAAATCCAGCAGCCCGATGGCTCGTTCCTCGGCGACCTCATCCGCGTGCTCGATCACGCCCACCCGGAAAACAACGAGTTCCTGGCGATCAATCAGTTCACCGTGGTCGAAAATCACCGCGAGCGCCGTCCCGATGTCGTCATCTTCGTCAATGGGCTGCCGCTCGCCGTCATCGAACTCAAGAATCCCGCCGACGAGGCCGCCGATCTCTGGCGCGCGCACAACCAGCTGCAAACCTACAAGCAGCAGATTCCTTCCCTCTTTGTCTACAACGCAGTGCTCGTCATCTCCGATGGCGTCCAGGCGCGCATCGGCGCGCTCACCGCCGGCCGCGAGTGGTTCCTGCCCTGGCGCACCATCGCCGGCGAAAGCCTCGCGCCAGTCTCCCTGCCCGAATTGCAGGTGATGTTGCAAGGCGTCTTCGATCAACGCCGCTTCCTGGATCTTGTGGCGCACTTCATCGTCTTTGAGGATGCCCTTGCAGACAAGGGGCGCGGGGGCGCGCGGGTCAAAAAGATGGCGGGGTATCACCAGTACCACGCCGTCAACGTGGCCGTGGCCGAAACCGTGCGCGCCTGTGCGCCGAATGCCCAATCCACCGGCGTGATGGAAAAACCCGGCACCTACCTGGCGCGTCCCCCGCGAGATGCGCAGCCTGGCGACCGCCGCGTCGGCGTGATCTGGCACACGCAGGGATCGGGCAAGAGCCTCTCGATGGTCTTCTACGCCGGGCGCATCGCCCTGCACCCGGCGATGCAGAATCCCACCCTCGTCGTCATCACCGACCGCAACGACCTCGATGACCAGCTCTTCGGCGCCTTCAGCCGATGCCAGGAACTCCTGCGCCAGGCGCCGGTGCAGGCCCGCAGCCGCCCGCATCTGCGCGAGCTGCTTCGGACGAGTTCCGGCGGCGTCATCTTCACCACCGTTCACAAGTTCTTCCCCGGCGCGGATGAGGATCGCTTCCCGCTGCTCTCCGACCGGCGCAACATCGTCGTCATCGCCGACGAAGCCCACCGCAGCCAGTACGACTTCATTGACGGCTTCGCCCGGCACATGCGCGACGCGCTGCCCAACGCCTCATTCATCGCCTTTACCGGCACGCCCATCGAGCTGGCCGACCGCAACACCCGCGCCGTCTTCGGCGACTACATCAGCGTCTACGATATTCAGCAGGCCGTCTATGATGGCGCGACCGTCCCCATCTACTACGAGGGCCGCCTGGCGAAACTCGCCCTCGACGAGGCCGAAAAGCCCAAAGTAGACCCCGACTTCGACGCTGTCACCGAGGGCGAGGAAGTGGAGCAGAAGGAGCGGCTCAAGACCAAATGGGCGCAGCTCGAAGCCATCGTCGGCGCGGAGAAGCGCGTCGCGCTGGTGGCGCAAGACCTGGTGGAGCACTTCGAGCACCGGCTGGAGGCGTTGGATGGCAAAGCCATGATCGTCGCCATGAGCCGCCGCATCTGCGTCGAGCTTTACAACGCGCTCGTCGCCCTGCGCCCCGCCTGGCGCGACGAGGGCCGCATCAAGATCGTGATGACCGGCTCGGCTGCCGATCCGCTGGATTGGCAAGCGCACATTCGCACCAAAGCCGCCCGCGAGGAGCTGGCGCGGCGCTTCAAAGACCCTGCCGATCCCTTCCAAATCGTCATCGTCCGCGATATGTGGCTCACCGGCTTCGACGCGCCCTGCCTGCACACCATGTACATAGATAAGCCGATGCGCAGCCACGGCCTGATGCAGGCCATTGCCCGCGTGAATCGCGTTTTCAAAGATAAGCCGGGCGGTCTGGTGGTGGATTACCTCGGCCTCGCCAACGAACTGCGCGAGGCGTTAGCCATCTACACCGAGAGCGGCGGTCAGGGCCAGACCGCCATCGCTCAGGAAGAGGCCGTCGCCGCGATGCTGGAGAAATACGAAATCTGCCGGGGACTCTTCTTTGGTTTTGATTGGGCCGCCTGGATCACCGGCCCGGCGACGGCGCGCCTCACGCTGCTGCCCGCCGCGCAAGAGCACATCCTGGCGCAGGAGGACGGCAAACGCCGCCTGATCGAGGCAGTCACGGCGCTCTCCAAAGCCTTCGCCCTGGCCGTCCCGCACGATCAAGCCCTCGCCATCCGCGACGACGTCGCCTTCTTCCAGGCCGTCAAAGCCGTCCTTGCCAAGCGCGCGCCCGGCGAAGGGCCTGCACCCGATGATCTATCCTACGCCATCCGCCAGATCGTCTCCCGCGCCGTGGCCTCCGATGAGGTGGTGGATATCTTCAGCGCCGCCGGACTCAAGAAGCCTGATATTTCCATCCTCTCCGACGAATTTCTGGCCGAGGTGCGCGGCTTGCCGCAGCGCAACCTGGCTGTGGAAACCCTGCGCAAGCTGCTGGAAGGCGAAATCCGAACGCGGCGGCAGAAGAACGTCGTCCAGGCGCGCTCCTTCGCGGAGATGCTGGAGCAGGCCATCCGCCGCTATCAGAACCGCGCCATCGAAGCCGCCGCCGTCATCGAGGAGATGATCGCGCTGGCGCAGACCATGCGCGCAGCGGATCAGCGCGGCGAGCGCCTCGGCCTGAGCGAAGAGGAGATCGCCTTCTACGACGCCCTTGAGGTCAACGACAGCGCCGTCAAAATCCTCGGCGACGAGGTGTTGCGCGCCATCGCCCAAGAGCTCGTCCAGGCCGTGCGCAACAGCGTCACCATTGATTGGACCCTGCGCGAGAACGTGCGGGCGCGAATTCGCGTGATGATCAAACGCATCCTGCGCCGCCACGGCTACCCGCCGGATAAGCAGGAGCAGGCCACGCAGACGGTGCTGGAGCAAGCTGAGGTGTTGTGCAAGGAGTGGGCGGGAGCGTAGCCGGGAAACAGGCTGCCAGACTACACGCCATTCACCGCCACAGACCCAGTTGCCGTGGCGCAAGCGGCTGATACAGCGGCAGTTTGGCAGCAATGCGATATTGCTCGCACAGCGCAGTGAACAGCCGGTACAGCCGGGGGGCATTCGGCGCATCGCAGGAATAGCGATCGCCATAGGTGCGCTCATACTTTTCGCGCACACCGGGAAAAAGCGCGTCCAACTGTTCGTAATAATAGGCGCGTTGACGGTCGCGCAGGCTCATGCCCATCCACGGAATGATGTACGAGGCGCCATTCGCGGCAGCCTGTTCCACAATGGCCGTGATATTCTCCGCATTATCTTCGATGAAGGGCAGAATCGGCATCATCGTCACCCCGGTCTGAATGCCGCGCGCCGCCAGCGTCTTCATCGCGGCAAAGCGCGCCGAGGGACGCGACGAACCCGGCTCGATTTTCGCCGCGAGCGCATCATCAGCGGTGGTGATGGTAAAACTGATACTGGCGTAGACCTGATTGATGCGCTGCAGCGTCTCCAATTCCTCCAGAACCAAAGCGCTCTTGGTGATGATGTGGACCGGAAAGCCAAATTCGGCGATCACCGCCAATGCCTGTCCGGTCAGGCTGACGCCAGAGGGCAAGGGCATAAAGGGATCGTTCATCGAACCCAGGCCGATGGGGCCTTTGACGCGCTTGTTGGCTAATTCCTTCCGCAGCAATTCGATGGCGTTGACCTTCACCAGCACATCGCGGTCGAAATTCTCGATCTGGTAACATTCACTCCGGCTATCGCAGTATACGCACCTGTGGCAGCAGCCACGATACAGATTCATGTTGTATTTGAGGCCAAACCATGAATCGGGCTGTTTGATGTGCGCTAACAGAACTTTGGCCTGGATTTCTTTGATCATCAGCCGATCCCAGAAGCGGCTTTAACGGCACTGATAACGCTCACATGAGCAGCAAGCTCACCGCCATCACCACCATGCCGCCGATGAGGCCCAGCAGGCTATCGTGGCCCTTGCCGTAAGCCCGGCTCGTGGGCAGCAATTCATCCAGGCTGATATAGACCATGATGCCGGCGACGCCGCCGAAGAGAATCCCCATCACCTGCGAGGGGATCACGCCATTGTCGGCGCCCACCAGCAGCCGCAACCCCAGATAGGCGATCCCCGCGCCGACCGGCTCCGAAAAGCCGCTGAGCAGCGAGTAAAACAGCGCCTTGCGCCGGCTGCCGGTGGCGTAGTAGATGGGCACGGAGACGCTGATCCCTTCGGGGATGTTGTGCAGCGCGATGGCAATCGCAATCGCCACACCGAGACCCGGATCCTGCAACGCCGCCAGGAACGTCGCCAGTCCTTCGGGGAAGTTATGGATGGCGATAGCTAACGCCGTGAACAGCCCCATCCGCATGAGCCGCTTCTGATCCCCATCGTTGTTGGCGAAATCCGGCGGCGCGACCGGATGCATTTGCAGGCAAGCCGTCTCCTCTTCCGTATGGGTCTCATGCGGATTATCCGCCGCCGGAATCAGATTATCAATCAAGGCGATCAGCGCAATCCCGGCAAAAAACGAGGCCACGTTGATCCACTGCCCGGTGGTTTCACCGTAAACGGCAACGAGGGATTCGCTGCCTTTGAAGAAGATTTCCACGAACGACACATACAACATCACCCCGGCAGAAAACCCCGTGGAAATGGATAGAAAGCGATAATCGGTGCGTTTGGCAAAAAAGGCAATCAGGCTGCCGATGCCCGTCGCCATACCGGCGAACAGCGTCAACCCCAGCGCAAACCAGACTTGTGACATAAGCGCCCCCTGAAAATTATGAAGGATGAAGGCGGAAGGATGAAAAACTCCCACGAAAATCTCAAATCAGCAAGTCAATGCCGATACCCACGAATCAAACAAGCGACAAAAAATCTGCGCAATCCGCAAAATCTGCGGCATCTGCGTTCAAAACTTTTCTCTCACACGAGCTGCGCCTCGAATTGGCGCGGCAGCGCACAGCAGGCATCGAAGCGGAGGATCGTATCGCCCCGCACATGCGCCGCCTCCAGCACCGCCCGCGACGGCAGTTCGATGCGCGTCGCGCCGGCGTGGAGCGCCGCCTGCTCGATAGCCTCGCGCAAGGCCCGCGCGCGCGGGCGCATACAACCCAGCGCCAGCTCCGCTTTCGGGAACAAGACGCGCAGTTGATCAAAAACAGCGCCAACCATCGCGGCAGTGGGCGGCGGAGTGGTCGCCATTGGCGTGCCGGACGTGGGCGAGAACACAATCACCACCACCGTCTCCGGCGGCGCCAGCCCTTCCAGCAACGCGGCTTCGCCGCCATCGTACACGGTGACGTGGGGAATCACCGGAATGCCCACCGCGCGTAACCGTTCGTAGACAGCGCAGTAGTCCGCCGCCGTCGCTTCGAGGCCAAAGATGCGCTGCGCCGTCTCCGTGGCCGGAATCTCCAGCGAGGCGAAGTCCACCGCGCCCGCCAGCGCCGCCGCCGTATCCGTATCCAGCAAGCCAGGATGGAGATTGAGCAACAGCCCGGTCTCCGCCTTGAGACGCCGAATCGCGTCCACCATCGGTTTGAGATTGAGAATGCCCCCCTCGCGGGTAGAACCGCCGCTCAACAGTGCGCCAAGCGCGCCCTGCGCCTTTAACCGGCGCCCCGCTGCGAGCAGCGCTTCTGGTGTAGTAACCGGCGTCATCCCCTTGAGATACGTCGCCGTGCAGTGCAAGCAGTGCAACTCGCACGCGCCCCCCGAAAGCGACAGCGACGGAAAGCGCTGATTGGGATAGTAGACTTTTAGCTGTGGCATCTTATCACTGCACTGCCAGCAGCAGCTGGACGAAATCGTCCACGTCCGCGCCGATGACCTGCACCTCGCCCGCGAAGAAAGCCGCGATGCGCGGGCGCAGCGCCTCCGCCGAAAGGGGCGCGCCGAGCAACGCCTGCTCCAACGTCTCCAGGGCTTCCTCTGGATGCATGAAGAAGTCGCCCGTAATCGTGAGCGCCGTGATGCGGCTATCGGCATCCACTTGCAGCCGCACGCGCAGCAGCTTGCCGCCCGGCGCCTTGGTATCAGCGCTTAAAAAGCCAGTCGTGTTGCGCATACTGTTCCACCTTGATCTGTTCCGCCAGCGCGAGCTCCTGCTCGCTGAGCGCGCCGGGCGTCAAGTCCAGCGCCAACGCCGCCGCAAAGCCCGCGCTGAGCGCCTCGACCACCGCCGCGTGATCCACCTCGCCCAGCTCCCGCCGAATCGAAGTCACCCGCTGCTCCACCGCCTGAATCAGCTTATCGCGGATCTTCACATCAGGCACGCGCAGCAGCGAGAACATCAGCGCCGGGTTCACATCGCACAAAATGGTGCCATGCTGAAGGATGCCGCCGAAGCGCCGCGTCTGCGCGTTGCCGGAGATCTTGCGCCCGTTGACCAGAATATCGTTGATGGGCGCAAAGCTTGCCTCCAGCCCCAGCGCTTGCAGCCCCAACACCAGCCCGCGACAGAGCACGCCGTAAGCCTCCAACACGTTCTGCGGAATGCCGGGCGTGCTCGCCTTGAGCGTCAGCGAATAGGTAATCTCGCCATCGCAGTCGTGGAACACCGCGCCGCCGCCCGTCAGCCGGCGGATCACGTCCACACCCTCGCGGCGGCAGGCTTCGAGATCCACTTCCTGCTCAAGCCCCTGGAAGTAGCCAATGGAGACGGCAGAAGGGTCCCAGGTGTAGAAGCGCAGCGTGCTTGGCGAATCCCCTGCGGCGACGCAACGCAGGATGGCCTCGTCCGTCGCCATGTTATCGAAGGCGCTGCGCGCGCCGTGCAGTAACAAACGCCAGGATTGAGTCATGGGTCCTCCTTCGAAATAGTAATGGGTGAGCAGTGAGAGGTGAGCAGTTTGGGCGCGGCGAACTGCGCACTGCTCACTGCTCACTGCGCACTGCTCACTGCTCACTGCGCACTATAACCGCAAATATGCCGCCACCGCTTCCTGCGCCGCGCGTTTCTCCGCATCGGTCAACGGGCGGGGAAAGTTATACATCACGCCGCCGGGACGCTCGTTGTAGAGCGGGCGGTTGCAATCCAGGCAGCCGCTCGTGCGGAACGCCTGTCCCGAAGCGAACGCCGCTTCCAGCACCGGCGGCGCCGCCTCGATGCGCACCAGCCGCCCATCCTCGAAGCGCAGATTCTCGATCCGCGCTTGCCCCGTGACGAGCAGCTGACGCGCCAGCTGCAGCGCGCGGTAGCGCTCGATGGGCGGCGGCGGCGACTTCAAGCGCGCGCCGCGCACCGGCGTGAACGCGAAAAACGCCACAAAAGAACCCCGATCGTGGAGCGCCTGAACTTTGCGCAACAGCGATTCGTCATCCTCGCCCAGCCCCACGATCAGATGCACCGAACTGCGCCCAAATACGGCTTCGATATCATCAATGAAACGGTGATAATGCTCCCAGCTGAACCCCGGCTTGACTTCCTCGAAAACAGCCTCGGTGGCGCAATCCAGCCCGGCGCCCACCCGGCTAACGCCCGCCGCCTTGAGCCGTTCCAACCACGCGCGTGAAACCGGATTCATGCACACAGAAATCGGCAGCGGCGAAACCGCATGGATCTGCGCGACCAGCGCCTCCAATGTGGGGAGCAGCTCCGGCGTCAACAAGGTCTGAAAGCAGATGCGTCGCAGACCGTGAGGCCGGGCCAGCGCTTCCAGCACCTCCGCCAGTGGATAGGCGGGCCAGGCGATTCGCGAAAGGAACTTGCGGTCGGCGGCGCTATCGCGGGCCTGCGCGCAAAAGCGGCACGCCCCCAGGCACGTCTCGCCGATCATGGCGTAGAGCGTCGTGGGCGCCGCCTCCATCTGCGCCTGCGCCAGTCCCAAAGCCACCGCTGATCCGGTACTCAATCGAATTTCCATGAACGGAACACCCTAATCACCCATCACGACACCGCCCACACCACAGAGGGCTGCTTCGGGAACAGCGCATTGAGCAGCGCCGTCGCTTCGGCGTTGGCGCTGCAATCCACAAAGGCATAGCGCAATTCCGCGAGCGAACGGTAGCCAAAGAGCAGCTGCAGAAAGGTCAGCTCTGGGAACGCCGCATCGCCGTTCTTCTGCACCTCCGGCTGCCAGGGCGTCGCCTCCGCGAGCCGCCCCTGCTCGAACACCAGCCGCAACCCGCTGCGATAGAAACCGATGGTCAGCGCGCCGGTGTGCCCCGCCGCGACCGATTGCGCCAGCCGCGCTTCCAGCACCGGCGCGATGCGGCGCAGAAAAGCAGGCAGGTCTGGCACTCGCATGTACCAGGCGTAGGGGGGGCGTTGGCGCGGCAGCCGGTCGCCAAGGGCTTCGTAGACGGGATGGGTTTGCCCCAACTCGAAGCCGAACACGCGCCGCGCCTCATGGTGGCTGGTGAAGTACGATGGCGCCTGCTCGCCATACTGCCACAGGTAGCGCACCACGCTCGGCGTCACCGCCAGCCACGAGACGCCCGCCCGCAATTCGTAGCCCGTCGCCATCATCGCATCCCACCACAACATCGGCGGATGGATCAGATAGCCCACCGGCCCGCCGCCCGCCGTCTCGATGAGGCGCAGCAGCCGGTGCTCCGTGCCGCCCTCGGTGCGCCCTTCCAGCTCGTAGCGCCACGATGCCGCATCGCGGATGCAACCCACCAGCGATCGCCCGCGCGCGCCTTCCTCCACCGTCATGAGGAACGGAATATCCTCGACCGTCGCCGGGCGCAACCGGTACGGCTCGCTTTCGCCCTCCTTGAGCGCGGGGACGTGCGGCGCGAAGCCCATTCGTCCGCCGTGGAGATCAAGCGCCATCTCATAGCCGAACTGCCGGTAATACCAGGGAATGCCGGTGATGACTTGCACCAGCTCGCCGCGCTCGGCGCTGAGCGCGTGAATCAGCTCAAATTGCGCGCGCACCAGGCCCCGCCGACGATAATCGGGGTGCGTGGCGACCAGCTCCGGACGCCCCACCTTGAATGGCGCATCCCCGTAGCGCCACGTCTGCGAAATCAGGCACATACTGGAGACGATCTCCCCCGTGCGCGGATCCTCGACCACCACGAAGTCTTCCGGGCGGAACGTGGGATGCGGGCGCGCGACCAGATCGCGGATCCAGAGCCGTAGACGCTCGTCGGGCGTATCCCAGCCGATATCGCTCTGCGCGTGCGCCTGCAACTCGGCGATTGCTTCCACATCCTCCGGCGCGGCGCGACGCAAACGCAAACCATCCGCCAACATGCGAGGCTCATTTAGCCGTGATGTGTGCATGAACAACTCCCTGATTGAAATGCTGCCATGAGCAGCCGTCAGCGCGTTGGCGCCACAGATTCCAACAACGCCCGGAATTCCTCCGGCTCGACGGTCTCCAATAAGAGGGGATACACCGCTTTGGGGATGGTCGAGCCGCGCAAGTACTTCACCGCGTGTTTGCGGAACTGGATGACGCCATCGCGCGGGCCGAGCTGCGCCGTCATCTGCTCCAGATGCGCGAGCATGAGCGCCCGGCGCTCCTCCCAGGAGACTTCGCCGCGGTCGCGGTAGGCGAAGAACCACGGATGCCCCAACGCCGCGCGTCCCACCATCACCCCATCGCAGCCGGTGTGCGCGCGCATGCGGGCCACATCCGCCACGACGCGCACATCGCCGTTGCCCAGCACCGGAATGCGCACCGCCTGCTTGACCTCAGCGATGGCGTCCCAATCGGCCGGCTCATCGTAGCGTTGCCCGCGCGTGCGCCCGTGAACGGTGATCAACGCCGCGCCGTTATCCTCCAGCGCCCGCGCCACCTCCAGGTAATTGCGCACCTCGCGCTCCGGGCCCAGGCGGATCTTGGCCGTCACCGGCACAGAAAGCGTCCGCGTGAGCGCCGCCATCAGCCGCCCCAGCGCCGCCGGATCGGCAAGCATCGCCGCGCCCGCGCCCTTCTTTGCCACTTTGGGGACCGAACAGCCCAGGTTGAGGTCAATCACATCGGGGCCGAGCGCCTCCACCCGCTGGGCCGCTTCGACGATTGCCGTGGCATCGCGGCCGAAGAGCTGGATGCCAAGCGGACGTTCCGCCGCATCGAAAGCGAGCATCTCCCAGGTGCGCTCGTTTGCATAGAGCAGCCCATCGGCGGAGATCAGTTCCGTGAAGACCATCGCCGCGCCCTGCGCCCGGCAGATGCCGCGATAGATGCGGTCGGTGAAGCCCGCCAGCGGCGCGAGCACCAGCTCGCCATAGACAGGCAGCCCGCGCACCCAGAAGGTGGGCGCGGGGACGGCACTGGTTTCGAGATTTCCAGCCATGTGCAGCAGCGTCACAATCCTCTCCCGCAGCGCGCCGTTTTGAAAGCTCTGGCGCACACGCTGCCTATTATACCATCATGCGCTTCTATATCTTTGCGGGATAGCTGTGCAGCGTGATCCCATTTACCACGACAAAGAGCCGCTAAAAGCGCCAATCATGACTTTTGGGCCTGTCAAATAGTCCCAAAATCACCCTGTTCCTGATTGACAATGAAATAAGGCTCGTATATAATGGAGGTGTATTAATTTATCCTCTTGTTAAATTAATTACCGTGGCAGCGAGAGGATACAATTGAATGGGACGCTCAGGAATTACAACACGACTCATCCCGTCATAACGGGAGGAGTTCGATGAAAACCCGCAAGCGAGTATAGTCCTTGACCTCTCAACGTGAACTCACCGGTACCAGCGGCAGCGACATCAAGTCGCACAATCTTCGCGCCGTGTTGCTGACGTTGCTGCAGCAACGCGCCGTCTCACGGGTGCGCCTCGCGCGCATCACGGGGCTTTCCAGTACGACGATCACCAATCTGATCACCGGATTGCTGGCGGAGCATGTCGTGGAAGAGGTCGGTACAGAAGGGTCGCGGCATAACCCCAGCGTTGGGCGACCGCGCACGGCGTTGCGGCTCGTGCCGGAAGCCCGCTATGCCATTGGCGTTCATATCGGTGTGGGCAGTGTGCGCGTCGCCGTTACCGATTTGCTGGCGCAGCCGCTCCTCACGCTGGCGCTGGAGCATCCGCTGGAGCGCAAACCCGAAGACGTGTTCGCCCAAACCTTGCCCCTGGTGCAGAACGCCATCGCGCAGAGCGGCATTCGGCCCGAAGCCATCGTCGGTGTGGGCGTAGGAGCATCGGGCCTGGTGGATTTAGAGCGCGGCGTCAATCTCCTGGCGCCTAATCTGGGCTGGCGGAATGTTCCCTTGCGCGATTGGTTCGCCGATGCGCTGAGGTTGCCGGTATGGGTGGATAACAACGTGCGCGCAATGGCGCTCGCCGAAGCGATGTTCGGCAACCGCGAGCAGCCGGTCAACGTGCTGGCTTTCGTCTATGCGCGAATCGGTGTGGGCGCCGGGTTTGTGGTCAACGGGCAATTGTACCATGGCAGCGTTGCCGGCGCCGGAGAAATCGGACATACCACGCTGATGGCGAATGGCGGCGAACCCTGTCGCTGCGGCAACATCGGCTGCCTGGAAACGCTGATCTCCGAACCAGTTATCGTGCGTCGGGCGCAGATGCTGGCGCAGCAAGCGCCCGATAGCATTCTGGCTTCGGCATTGCGCGAAGCGGAAGGCCCGCCGATAGAACGGATCTTTCTTGCCGCCGACCAGGGCGACGCCGCGACCCGCGCCATGCTCGAGGAACGCGCGCACTATATGGGCATCGCGCTCGCCAACCTTGTCAACGTTCTCAATCCCGATCTGATCGTGCTGGGTGGGTTGTTTGTCCAGGGAGAACGGTGGCTCGTCCCTGCCGCCGAAGCCACCATGCGCGCGCGGGCCTTCGCCGGGCTGGGTGAGCGCGCGAAACTAGAGAGCACGCACTTCGGACACCACATCGGCGTCATTGGCGCGGCAACCCTGGCGCTGAACACTTTCTTTTACCAACGACCATGAGTCATGAGTCAGCTTTACGCTTCCGAATTTGTCCATCTTCTGGGCCTCGTGACTCTTGACTTCTGACTCTTGACTCGTGACTTCTGCTCTGAATCGGAGGGAAATGCTGAATCAGAAACTGACCCTGGGTTTTGTCGCGCTGGCGCGAACGACCTTCGACATGGAGCTGGCGCAGACGGTGACAACACAGATGTGCACGCGCCTGGAGGCAGCGGGCTTCACGCTCGTGGGGCCGGAGTCGCTGGCGACGAGCCTGGAGGAGATTCAGATGGCGGCGGAACAGCTGGCCGCAACGCCCGTGGATCTGCTGCTAGTATTCCAGGCCACCTTCGCCGACAGCACGATGCTCACGGCATTGGTCGAGGCGGTAGATGCGCCGCTGATGCTGTGGGCGCTTCCAGAGGCGCTCACCGGAGAACGGCTACGGCTCAACTCCTTGTGCGGCATCAACCTGGGCGCTTTCGCCCTCAAACGCCGCGGACACCGCTATGAGTACGTCTACGCGCTGCCGGAAGATGACGCGGCGGTGGAGAAAGTGCGCGTCCTGGCGCAAGCGGGGCGGCTACGCCGGCTCCTGCAGCAGGCGCGCATCGGACGGGTAGGCGAAAACCCCGACGGCTTCGAGCCATGCGCGTTGGATCGGCCCACGCTGGAAGCGCGCCTGGGCATCGAGATCGTGCAGCTCACGTTGGAGCAGGTCTTCGCGGATGTGCGCCAGACTGCGCCCGCCGCAGTCGAAGCGACGTTGACGGACTTGCGCTCGCAGCTCGATGATCTGGACACGCTCGACCAGCCCGCCTTGCGCGGCACGTTGGCGACCTATCTCACGTTGCGGGAGCTCGCTGCGCAATTGAAGCTTGACGGATTGGCGGTGCGCTGTTGGCCCCAGTTCTTCACAGAACTGGGCTGCGCCGCCTGCGGTGCCATGTCGCTACTGAGCAACGAGCAGGTGCCGTGCAGCTGCGAAGCCGACATCAACGGGAATGTGACGCAGCTGCTGCTCCAGTGGCTCAGCGGCGAGCCGGCGTTTGGCACGGATATGGTCGCCTTCGACATAGCGGAGAACACGGCGGTGCTCTGGCATTGCGGCCTGGCGCCCCTGGCAATGGCCGATCCCGAAGTGCGCCCACGGGGAACCATCCACTCGAATCGGCGGCTGCCGCTGCTGATGGAATTCCCCCTCAAGCCGGGGCGGGTGACGTTGGCGCGGCTCACCGAGGCGGGGCCATCCAGTGAACTGCGATTGGTGGTGGGCAGCGGCGAGATACTCCGCGCGCCGCGCAGCTTCTCCGGCACTTCTGGCGTGTTGCGCTTTGATCGCCCGGCGCAAGCAGTGCTGGATACCATCATGCAAGAGGGGCTGGATCATCACATCTGCCTCACGTATGGGGAGCATCTGGCGCCGCTGTTGAAATTAGCCGAAATGTTAGCGCTCCCGGTATTGCAGTTAGGCGCGACTTAGTTCACATGCATTCCATCAAGGAGGTGAACGGCATTCGATTCAATCTATGGTTTTTGTTTTGTCGGTTTGTAGCGTGTTTTGATTCTATTAGTAAGCAAAGAGTGAGATCCATGAAACTGCGAATGACTTTAGCTCTGGTGCTCATCTTGAGCATGATCTTGACCGCCTGCGGGCCAAAGGGAACGCCTGTACCCACACAGGCGCCCACACAAGCCGCCACACAGGCGCCAACCGAAGCCCCGACCGAAGCGCCGACCCAGGCGCCGACCCAGGCGCCGCCGGCGCAAACCGTTGAATTGCGGATGATGTGGTACAACGATGGCGTCGAGGGAGACGTGATGCGCGAGCTCCTGGATCGCTTTGAAGCTGACAATCCCGATATCCGCGTGGTCATGGACACCGTCGCCTACGCCGACCTGCACACCATTCTCCAGGGGCAGGTGGAAGCGGGGACCGGGCCTGATCTGGCGCGCGTCACCGATGTGAATCGCTTCAAGAAATTCTACCTGGACATGCGACCGTATATGACCGATCCTGATGGGTGGGCCGCGAATTGGCCGGCAGCGGTGCTCGGCTCGTTCCGCGAGAGCGGCAACACAACGGGGTTGCACGGCTTCCCCACACAGTTCACCGTGACCGGGCCGTTCATCAACCGCACCCTCTTCGAGCAAGCCGGCGTCCCCGTGCCGAGCGACACCTCTGATAGGGTCACTTGGGAGACTTGGGTTGAGGCAGCCAAGCAAGTCGCTACGGCGACCGGGACGCCCTATGCTGTAGCCATTGACCGCACCGGGCACCGCTTCTGGGGCCCCTCGCTGAGCCGATGCGCCACCTACATCACCGAAGATGGCTTCAACATTGATACTCCGGGCTTCCGCAGCACCGCGGAAATGATCATCGGCTGGCACAAGGATGGCATTACCCCCCTGGAGGTCTGGGCAGGCAGCGGCGGCGGCTATGCAGCCGCCAACGAGTTCTTCGTCAACGGGCAATTGGTGCTCTACATGTCGGGCAGCTGGCAGGTAGGGCAGTTCGCCAATCTCATCGGCGATAACTTCGACTGGGAGGTCATCCCCAATCCCTGCGGCGACTGCGGTTGCACGGGCATTCCCGGCGGCGCGCTGCTCGTGACCTTTAACTCCACCAAATACCCGGCCCAGGTAACGCGGCTGGTGGAGTACCTGACCCAAGAGGACGTGCTCGGCGAGTTCTCCGCCAAGTCGCTCTTCATTCCTGGGCACCTGGGATTGACGCAGAAAGGCGTAGATTACGTCAGCAACAAAGAGGCCCTCAACGCCTTCGCCGCCCAGATTCCTAAACTCATGCCAGAGGCCTATGCGTTGCAGTATCATCCGCTCACCTTCGTGCTCAACCCGGAAATTCGCGATCGCCTGAGCCAGGTGATTGTGGGCGAGTTGACTCTGGATGAAGCGATCCAAAAGATCCAGGAACGGATGGATCAAGCGGTCGCGGAACAGAAGTAGGGTCGCACAGAAGTGCGGCGCCTGTTCTGAATCCGTACACCAGTAGAAAATAGTCCAAAAGACAAGGGGCATTCTTGCATCCCGGTCTGAGCCGAACGCAAGAATGCCCCTCACACAGGCATCATAACGACGCGGATAACCCTTAAAGCGGTCATGCTGTGAGGAATCTGCGGGCGGCAAAAGCGTTGAGGCGAGAGGCGAATCGCCGCTTGCGCAGCAAAATCAGCGCCTCCCCATTGGCGCGCAGGAGGCAACAATGGCAATGACAAAAAGCTCCCACATTCGCAAGCGCAAACAGCGCTCTATAGGCAAGTATGTGTGGCTGCCGGTCGAATGGCTTGCCGGTGTTCTCGATTTACCCTTCTCTTTCATTCAACGGCTGCTAGGCTTCAAACGTATGGGATATTTTTTCGTTCTGCCTAACATCCTCATATTTGGCATTTTCATTCTCTTTCCCATGCTGTTAAACTTCTACTATGCTTTCACAAGCGGACAATCAATTTTACCCGAAAACCGCACGTGGGTAGGCACGCAGAATCTACAGCAGTTGCTCAGCTGTCAGGATTACCTCAACGTGCAGACCTGCCGAGAAGATCTTTTCTGGCGCGCAGTCTCCAATACGGCCACCTTCGTAGCCGGACAGGTCCTATTGATGATCCTCATGGCGTTGATCACGGCGCTCGCGCTGAATCGCAAGGTTAAGGGCCGCTCGCTATTCCGTGGCGTGTTCTTCTATCCGGTGCTACTCTCCCCAGTAGTGGTCGCCCTGATCTGGAAATGGATTCTGCAACATCAATTCGGCGTACTCAATGCCATGCTCGTTGGCATAGGGCTGGAAAAGATTCCTTTCCTGCTACAGGCAAATTGGGCGCGTTTCTGGGTCGTTCTGGTCAGTGTTTGGGCGCAAATGGGCTTCTTCACCCTCATTTTGCTGGCGGGTCTGCAATCCATTCCCTCTTCCCTCTACGAAGCATCCGCTATTGACGGCGCCAATACCTGGCAAAGCTTTTTCAAAATCACGCTGCCCCTGCTCATGCCCACCATGGTGGTGGTGCTCGTCCTGGCATTGATTCGCGCCGTGCAGGTCTTCGACCAGGTCTTCGTATTGACCAACGGCGGGCCTGGCACAGCCACGCTGTATATCGTCCAATACATCTATCGCACCGGCTTTGACCAACAACGCTTCGGGTTAGCCTCAGCGGCGTCGTTGGTGTTAGCGGTAGTGCTCATGGCGCTCACATTCGGCCAGCTACGGCTGGGCCGCAATAGCGAAGTAGCGTAGGAGGATGCCATGAAATACACACATCAACGCCAGGGGCTTATGGGTTTCCTGCTACGGCGCAGGAGCAAGCGCTTCTCGCTAGTGGATGGGATTACATATCTGTATTTGCTCGCTGGGGTGGTCGTCATGTTCGGGCCGGTGCTCTGGCTAATCATGTCCTCATTCAAGTCAGTAGAAGCCTTGTACGAATTCCCGCCAACTTTCCTACCCTACAGGCAGGATACGGTAACAGTGGAGGGCTACGCCAATCCCTTGCCGCTCTTTGATGTGACGCTGGAGGATGGGAGCACCCGGCGTCTGGCGCAGGTCTCGCGGGTTGGACTCGTCGCCCGCATGATAGATCCAGCGCAACCTGGCAGCACCATCGAGGTGCGCGTCGAACAGCGCGAGGCCGTGCGCTCCGTCGCTTTCAGCCTCGATAACTACACCGGCGCGATTAACCGTTTCCCCTTTGTCACTTACCTGCGGAATACGGTAGTGGTCACGGTCGCAGCAACGATAGTGACCCTGCTAGTCAACAGCATGGCTGCCTTCGGGCTAAGCAAATACCAATACAAAGGGCGCGATTTCATCTTCATGGTCATGCTGAGCACTTTGATGGTGCCCGTCTCCGTCATCCTCATTCCAGCGTTCCTGGTGATTGCCAAAGTGGGGTGGAGCAACAACCTCTGGGGCCTGATCATCCCCGGCGCGGCTACGCCCACGGGCGTGTTCCTGCTGCGGCAATACATGCTTACGATACCGGATGAGCTGCTGGAATCGGCGCGGATTGATGGCGCGAGCGAGTGGCGCATCTATTGGAAGATCGTGCTGCCTTTAGCCGGGCCGGCGCTCGCGGTGCTCGCAATCTTCTCGGTGATGTGGCGATGGAATGACTTCCTCTGGCCCCTCATTGTTGTCACCAGATCGGAGCTGTTCACCTTGCAGGTTGGACTCAATGCCTTCCAGGGCGAACTCAATGTGCAGTGGCAATACATCCTGGCGATGACGGTCCTCACACTGCTGCCCATCAGCGTCGTGTTTGCCTTCTTGCAAGACTACATCACCACGGGTATTGCCACGACCGGCATGAAATGACAACCACGAGCAAGTACACACACGCCGCTTCGACGATGGGATATTCATGCAAGTGACAGCGAAGTCCACAGTGCAAACAGCCGCGTGGGAAAAAGCCCTGCTAGGCATTCCCTACCGCGAGACGCCCACCCTGCTGCCGGGCCTGGTCGTGACAGCCGGGCTGGCCTGGCTCAGCATCGCGCTAAGCGACTTTATCGGCGTGCAACTGTTAGGCTTTGCCAGATCGCCCATCTCATCGGGGATGATGGCGATTCTTGTAGGGCTGCTGCTGGGCAACCTCATCGCCCTGCCCGCAGCCCTCAAGCCCGGATTGGGGTTTGCGGTCAAAAAACTGCTGCGCGTGGGGATCATTCTGCTCGGCATCCGGCTAAGCATCTTCGATGTGTTCAAACTTGGGCTGCAAGGATTACCCGTCGTGGTGCTGGGCATCGTCGGCGCCCTGGTATTCACCAGTCGGGTGAATGCCTGGCTCAAACTGCCCCGACGACTCGGCGCGCTGATTGCTGTAGGCACTTCGATCTGCGGTGTGAGCGCCATCGTCGCGGCGGCGCCCGCCATCGAGGCTGAAGACGAAGAGGTCGCCTATGCCGTGGCGGTGATCACGGTGTTCGGCATTGCGGCCACGCTGCTGTATCCGTATCTCGCCAATCTGCTCTTTGCCGGCGATGCAGCGCGCGCCGGGCTGTTCCTGGGCACGGCCATCCACGATACGTCGCAAGTGACCGGCGCGGGCCTGGTGTATGCGGAGCTCTTCGATGCGCCCACAGCGCTTAACGTCGCTACCGTCGCCAAACTGGTGCGGAATGTCTTCATGGTCGGCGTCATCCCGCTGATGGCTTATCGCTGTCGGCGTGAGGCGCAGTGCACACACCAGAAAACCGATCTGCGCAGCTTGCTGCCCGCCTTCATCCTCGGCTTCCTGGCGCTGGCGGTTGCGCGCTCGGCAGGCGATGCCGGATTGAGCGCGGGCGTCAAAGCGCTGGGTTTGTGGTCCGCCGCCGGCTGGAAAGCGCTGCTCGAAAGCGCCAACACATGGGCGTTACACTTCCTGGTGGCGGCGTTGGCCGGCGTGGGCCTGAGCACCCGCTTTGCGACGTTCAAGGGCCTGGGATTCAAGCCGTTCATCGTAGGACTCGCGGCGGCCCTGGTCGTAGGGGCCATGAGTTTCATCACGATTACTGGCCTGGGGCTGCTGGTGACATTTTGAAGGCACAGAGATATTTCCTTTTCAGGAGGTAGCTATGGCTGAACCCAAAGAATTCCTGATAGGCGGCGTGTGGCGCCAGGGATCGAGCACCATCGAGGTGCAATTTCCCTATACCGGCGAGATCATCGGCAGCGTGTATGCCGCAAGCGCGGACGACCTCGAAGCCGCGATTGTGGCGGCGCAGCGCGGCTTTGAGATCACCCGGAAACTGCCCGCGCATCGCCGTTCCCAAATCCTCTACAATCTGCTGGAGCAGATGGAACAACGCACGGAAGCCCTGATCGAAGCCCTGATTCTGGAAGGCGGCAAGACGCGCCAGGTGGCGGCGGGCGAGACGGCTCGCGCGAAAGAGACGGTGCGCGTGGCCGCTGAAGAAGCCAAACGTGTGGGCGGCGAGATCGTTCCGATAGATTGGACACCCGCCGGCGAGGGACGTTTCGCGGTGGTCAAGCACTTCCCGCTGGGAATCGTGCTCGGCATCGCCCCGTTCAACTATCCGCTGAACCTGACCTGCCACAAGCTGGCGCCGGCCATCGCAGCGGGCAACGCCTTCATCCTCAAGCCGGCGTCGGCGACGCCGCTTTCCGCCTTGCTGCTCGCGGAGATGGTGCTGGCAGCGGGGTTCCCGCCGGAGGCGCTGAGCGTCGTCCCGTGCCGGGGCGCCGCCGCCGAGCAGCTGGTCGCCGATCCACGCATCGCGTTCTTCACCTTCACTGGCAGCTCGGAGGTGGGCTGGCGGCTCAAGGCTATCGCGGGGCGCAAGCGGGTGAGCCTGGAGCTGGGCGGCAACGCGGCCGCCATCATCCACGAGGATGCCAATCTCGATTACGCCGTGCGGCGCATCGCCGTGGGCGGCTTCACCAACGCCGGGCAGAACTGCATCGCGGTGCAACGGGTGCTGGCGCATCGCCCTGTGTACGACGAGGTGCTGGCGCGACTCATCGAAAGGGTCGGCGCGTTGCGGGTGGGCGATCCCCGTGATCCGCTCACCGATGTCGGCCCGATGATTGATGTCTGGGCGGCGCAGAAAGCTTATGCCACGGTACAAGCAGCGGTAGCGCAGGGGGCGCGCATTGCCCTCGGCGGGCGCTGTGAAGACACAGTGTTTGAGCCGACCATTGTGGTAGACGCCACGCCGGAGATGAAAGTGAACCGTGAGGAGATTTTCGCGCCGGTTATCACCGTGGCGCCCTATGATACGTGGGAAGAGGCCCTGGCGCTGGCAAATGACACCGATTACGGCCTGCAATCCGGCATCTTCACTCAAGACATCAACCGCATCATGCTGGCTTTCGAGGAACTACAGACCGGCGGCGTCCAGGTCAATGATGTTTCAACATTCCGCGTGGATCAGATGCCCTATGGCGGGGTGAAGAGCTCCGGCATCGGGCGTGAAGGCCCCAAATACGCCATCGAAGAGATGACGGAGCGCAAGTTGCTGGTCATCAACATGGCCGGGGGCAAGACCATTTCGTGAAGGGAGCTCTCCATGACCCATTCTTACGCTGGCGTTTACCTCCATATTGATCTCGCTACGGGCGCAGTGACGCGCAAGCCCATCGCCGCAGCGGATGCGCGCAAGTACCTGCTCGGCAGCGGTTACGCGGCCAAACTCTATGCCGAAGAACTTGACCCCGCCCTCGATCCGCTTGACCCGCGCGCGCCGCTCTACATCTTCAATGGGCTGCTCACGGGCACTTTCGCTCCTACCGGCTGCCGCTCCAGCTGGTGCGGTCGCAGCCCGCTCACCGGCGTCTGGAACGAAGCCAACGTAGGTGGGCACATCGGCGCGGAGTTGCGCGCGGCGGGCGTGGATGGGTTGGTGCTCACGGGTAAGGCAGAGCGTCCCGTATACATCTATATCTACAACAGCTCCGATGGGCCGGTAGTGGAAATCCGCGATGCCGAGGACATCTGGGGCTTGGACACTTTCGAGGCTTACGATGCGCTGTTGGCGCGGACAGATGCGAAAGCACGCGCAGCGGTCATCGGCCCGGCAGGAGAAGCACAGCTGCCCATCGCGGCGATTCTCCAGGGCGGGCGCGATCACACACGCGCGGCGGCGCGCGGCGGGATGGGTGCAGTGCTCGGCAGCAAACGGGTCAAGGCAATTGTGGCGCGCGGCGGGCAAAAGCCCATCTATCACGACGCGGACGGCTTCCGAAGCGTGGTGAAAGCCCTCACGCCGACTATCAAAGCCCATCAGGCAGGGGCCTCGCGCTTCGGCACCACCGGCGGCATGACGGGCACGGAGCTGCGCGGCGACCTGCCCATCCGCAACTGGGCGGGCGGCACGTTCACCGAGGGGGCGCACGCGCTTTCGGGTCAAGTGTTGCGGGAGAAGTACGTCATCAAAGATACGTTCTGCTATGCCTGCCCCATCGGCTGCGGCAAACTCATCGAAATCAAGGCGGGGCCTTATGCGGGCGTGCGCGGCGAAGCGGCAGAATACGAAACCGTCGCGGCCCTGGGTTCGATGCTGGAGATTGATGATCTGGAGGCGGTGAACCGCGCCAACGAGATCTGCAATCGCGCCGGTGTGGACACCATCAGCGTGGGCGGGATCATTGCCTTTGCCTTCGAAGCCTATGAGCAGGGGTTGATCGGCGCGGAAGAGGTGGACGGCGCGCCGCTGGTGTGGGGCAGCGTTGCGGCGTTGTTCAAAGTGCTGGAGCTCGTTCTGGAGCAGCGCGGCGTGGGCGCGTTGCTTGCGCAAGGCGTGCGCGCCGCAGCGATGCAGTTCGGGGCCGGCAGCGAGAGCTACGCTGTACACGTCAAGGGTCTGGAAGTGGCCTTCCATGATCCGCGTGCGTTCTTCTCCATGGCGGTAAGCTATGCCACCTCCAATCGGGGCGGCTGTCACCTGGAAGGGCTGACCTACTGGCCCATGTACAGCATCGCACCCGATGCCTGGTATCCTACGCCCTATGACCGCTTCGCCGATGAGGGAGCGGCGGCGCAAGCCATCGCTTTCCAGGATTACGAAGGGTTGTACAATCCTCTGGGGCTGTGCAAATTCGCAGGAAAGGTGGGCGCGCTTTACGAACGGCTGCCAGACCTCATCAATGCGGCGAACGGCTGGGATGTCACGCTGGAAGAACTGCGACAGATCGGCGAGCGGCTCTTCAACCTCAAGCGCGTGATCAACAACCGGCTGGGCGTCACCGCCGCCGATGACACATTGCCAAAGCGGCTGCTCACGCCGCGCCCCTCCGGCGAAGCGGCGGGCAAAGTCCCCGATCTGGCGCGGCAACTGCGCGACTATTACGCCCTACGCAGCTGGGATGCCGAAGGACGCCCCACGCCGGAAAAACTGGCAGAGTTGGGAATTTAAGTCAGGATTCGCCATTCGCCATTCGCCATTCGCCATTCGCCATTCGCTATTCGCCATTCGCTATTCGCCATTCGCTATTTTTATAAGGAGATAACACAATGAAGTTCTTTCTGGATAGCGCGCACGTTCACGAAATCGAGCACGCGCTCAAAATGTGGAATCTGGACGGGGTGACAACCAACCCCAAACACATACAGGCTTCCGGCAAGCCATTCATGGTGGTGATCCGAGAGATCGCCGCGTTATTTGCTGGGACGGAGAAGACCGTCTCCGTGGAAGTGAATCCGCACCTGACAAACTACGAGGCCATGGTAGCCGAAGCGGAGAAACTCGCGGCGCTCAGCCCCAATTTTGTCATCAAGTTGCCTGCCACAGAAGCCGGCTTCAAAAGCATTGCTGTGCTCAAGGGCATGGGCATTCGCAGTAACCTCACCCTGATCTTCTCGGCGGCGCAGGCGCTCCACGCAATGCGCATGGGCGCGTTCTACGTCTCGCCCTTTGTCGGGTGGAAGGAATCCAACGCCGAGGAAACGCTGAGCATGATCGAGGACATCGTCGCCATCCGCGACAACTTCGATTTCGATACGGAAATCCTCGTAGCGGCAGTGCGCAACGGGCGGCAGATCGTGGATGGCGCCGTCGCTGGCGCAGACATCGTCACCGCGGGATTTGCCGTCTACCAGGAGGCCTTCGATCATCCGTACACCCATCTGGGATTGCAGCGGTTCCAAAATTTCTGGGATCAGACGCCATACGAGTGAAACGTGAGGCGTGATGCGTGAAAAATCTGTTTCGTCACGCATTACGTAGTGCGTAGTACGCAATACCAAGTATCTCAGTACAGTAAGGAGTAGCATTCGATGACACACGGTATTCTGGTTCACGCAGCCCACGATGATGTGGGCGTCGCAGTTGTTGACCTCAACCCCGGCGACGAGGTAGGGGTCGTCACGCTAGAAGGAGAATTTGTGACGACGCTCAAGGCGGTGGATGCCGTCCCGTTGGGGCACAAGATCGCCATGCGCGACATGCCCGCCGGACATGTGCTGCTCAAGTACGAGCGCCCCATCGGCAAGACGACGCAAGCCATCGCGCTGGGCGCGCACGTCCACACGCACAATCTCAAGACGATGCGCTGGGACGTGGAAGGGGCCGAGAAGCCCGAAATCACGGTCAAACCGGCAGAGCGACTCTCGTTGGGCGGGCGCAAACCGGAAACGCTGAAACTGCTGGGCTATCGCCGCGAGAACGGGCGCGTGGGCATTCGCAATCACGTGCTGATTTTGCCGGTGGATGACATCTCCAACGCCGCCGCCGAGGGCGTCGCGTCGCTCATCCACGGCACGATGGCGCTGCCGCATCCCTACGGGCGCTTGCAGTTCGGTGAGGATTTGGAGCTCACGTTCCGCACGCTGGCGGGCGCGGGGCGCAACCCCAACGTCGCCGCCGTCATCGTCATCGGCATCGAGCCGAAGTGGACGCAGCGGATTGTGGACAGCATCGCCGAGACCGGCAAGCCGGTGGCGGGCTTCAGTATCGAGCGCTACGGTGATCTCAAGACCATCGAGATGGCGGCGCGCAAGGCGATGGAGTATGTGCAGTGGGCTAACGAACTCCAGCGCGAGCCGTTCGCCATCAACGAGCTGTGGATGAGCACCAAATGCGGCGAATCCGACACGACCTCCGGGTTGGCAGCGAACCCCACTGTGGGGCGCGTCTTCGAGCGACTGGCGGAAGCCGGCGCGACGCTCATCTTTGGCGAGACGACCGAAGTGACCGGCGGCGAGGACATCATCATGAGCCAGTGCCGCACGCCGGAAGTGGCTGCGGAATTCAAGCGCGTCTTCGATGATTACCAGGCGCTCATCGAGAGCCAGGGCGTGGACTTGCTGGGATCGCAACCCACCGAGGGGAACATTCGCGGCGGGCTGACCACCATCGAGGAGAAGGCGCTGGGCAACATCCAGAAGATGGGCCGCTGCACGGTGCAATCGGTGCTCGATCCGGCCATCGAGCCGCAAGGGCCGGGGCTGCACTTCATGGATTCTTCGAGCGCGGCTGCGGAAATGGTCACGCTCTGCGCCGCCGCCGGGTCGGTTGTCCACTTCTTCCCCACCGGGCAGGGCAACATCATCGGCAACCCCATCATCCCCGTCATCAAGCTCTGCGCCAACCCGCTCACGGTTGCGACGATGGCCGAGCACATTGACGTAGACCTCACGGGACTGGTGCGCGTCGAGATGAACCTCGACGAGGCCGCGGACAAGCTGATGGCGATGCTGGAGCGCACCATCTGCGGGCGGCTCACCGCCGCCGAGGCCCTGCGGCACAATGAGTTCGTGCTGACCAAACTGTATCGCAGCGCGTAACTTCGATGACGGACGACGGGTCACAGCAACCTGTCGCCCGTCGTCCGTGGGCTTGACGCCAAAGCTCAAAACTACAAGGAGATCCGTCTATGATCGGAAAAGAACTGCGCAGTCGCGCCTTTACGTTGAATCCGCATTTCAGTTATCTACCCGACCACGACCGGTATCTGATGGCGCGAGAGCGGCCCCGCCACCGCTTCAATGTCATCGGCGCGGGCGTGAACGGGCAGGAGCATGTTCGCGTGACCATGCTGGAAGGCCGCGCGGCCATCCATGGCGTCTATGATCCCAATCCGGGCAGCGTCGCCGGTGCGCAGCAAACCTACCGGCAATTCGTCCCGCAAGGCGAGCTGGTGGTATACGATTCGCTGGCAGCCGCGTGCAACGATCCGGCAGTGGATGGGCTGATCATCAGCACGCCTAACTACACGCACATTGATCTGGTGCGCGTGGCAGCGCAATCGGGGAAGCACATTCTGCTGGAAAAGCCCATGGCGACGACCATCCCCGACGCCTACGAGATCATGCAGATCGCCAACAGCTACCCCGCGGTTTTCCAGGTGGGCCTGCAATATCGCTACAAAGCCATCTACGTCGAAGCGATCCACGAGACGTTGGTGCGCCGCGCGCTGGGCGCGGTAAAACAGATCAGCATCATGGAACACCGCATCCCCTTCCTGGATAAAGTCAACCAGTGGAACAAGTTCTCGAAATACTCCGGCGGCACGCTGGTGGAGAAATGCTGCCACTACTTCGACCTGCTCAACCTGTTCTCCCAATCCAGAGCTGTGCGCGTTTTTGCCACAGGCAGCATGGCAGTAAATTTCCGCGAGTTCGAATACAACGGCGAGAAATCCGACATCCTCGACAACGCCTTCGTAACGGTGCAATATGAGAATGGCGTGCTGGGCAGCTTCAACCTGTGCATGTTCGCGCCGATGTTCTATGAGGAGCTGGTTATCTGCGGCGATGAGGGCCGGTTGAAAGCTTTCGAGAACCAGGACTTCCTCTCGGTAACGCGCCCCAGCACACATCTGGAAATCCTGCACGGCGAAGCCAAACCGGGGCGGATAGGCGCGCCCAGCTATCCCACCTATATCGAAGAGACCGGGCACAACGGTGCCACCTTCTATGAGCACGTCAACTTTATCGAGAACATCGAAGGGCGCGCGACGCAAACCGCTACCGCAGCAGAAGGGTTCTGGTCGGTGGTGGTCGGCGTTGCAGCTGAGGAATCCGTGAAAACGGCCCAGCCGGTCAGCATCGAAGCGTTGCTGCACCAACACGGGTTGAGCTTCAGCTGAGCCGGCAGCGACGCAAAACGCAGCGCACACTTGCCATCTCCCCATCTCGCGGTACACTGACAGATAACACGCAGAAAGGGGGATGAAATGCCATTCCGAGTCGGACCATTAGAGTTGATTGTGGTATTGGCCCTTGCCTTGCTAACCTTTGGGCCAGGGCGTATCGCCAAAATCGGCGGTGAGCTGGGAAAGGGGATCAATGCTTTTCAAGAAGGGCTGAAGGGCGAATCAGAAAAGCGTCCCGAAGAGATGCAAGAGTACGAGAACCACACCATCTAACCCCATCTGGCGTTGGCGGTGGGAGCTACCCGCCGCCAACGCTGCTCTCAGAACGAACGAACCACGATATGGAGTTTTTCAACATTGGCGCGCCCGAACTGCTCGTCATCGTCCTCATCGGGCTGCTGTTATTTGGGCCGGAGGATCTGGTCAAGTTCGTGCGCACCATTAACGGCTATCTGCACTCAGCGCAGCGTTTATGGCGCGAGGTATCCTCACAACTGGAGTTCGACCTGACCCAGCCCGACGCCGAGACGCAGCCCAGAAGGTCCCCCCTGCACGCGGATGCCGCCGAAATGCCTGCCCCAAAGGATATTGCGCCGGATGAATCCCGCGAAACCTGATCCCGATCCCGACCACGGGATGACGCTCCTCGAACATGTCACCGAGCTGCGCCTGCGGCTGTTTCGCGCACTCGTCGGTCTGACAGTCGGCGCAATAATTGGTTCCTTCTTCACCACCCGCGCCATCAAGATTCTGACCGCGCCCCTGGGAGAAGACGTGCAGATCATCGCAGTCAGCCCTACCGCGCCGCCAATTATCTTCTTCAAAGTGGCGTTGCTGCTGGGGCTGCTCATCGCCCTGCCGTACATCCTCTACCAGCTCTACGCCTTCCTCAGACCGGGGCTTTTCCCGCACGAGCGCAAATTCCTGCTGTTGAGCGTGCCGGGCGTCATTGTTCTTTTCGCGTTGGGCATGGTTTTCACGCTGGGCATCCTGATTCCTTTCAGTATGCCGGTGCTGATGGGCTTTCTACAAGGCATCGTCAGACCCACCTATACATTGGATGAATATCTTGCCTTTGTCACCACACTGCTGCTGTGGATGGGCTTGCTGTTCCAAACGCCGCTGGTGATGTACACGCTGGCGCGCCTGGGCCTGATCAAGCCGACCAATCTGCGGCGCGCGCGCAAGATGGTGATTTTCCTTTCGGCGGTGGTGGCGGCAATCATCACGCCGACGACGGATCCGTTCACGATGTTGCTCGTGACGGGGCCGTTCGTCGTGCTCTACGAGCTGGGGATCCTGCTGGCGGGGTTGGCATTGCGACAACGCCGCGAGACGGCGAAACCCGCCGCATAACAAAACGCCGCAGGCGCACCTGCGGCGAGAAGCTGCAATCCGGGTGTCTGCAATCCGGGCATCATGCCTCTGACGACACTGCTTCCAGCATACTCCGGCAGAATTCCAGATGATCGGAAACTGCCAGATCCTCATCCAAAAACGCCGCAGCCCGCTCAAGATGCGGCAGCGCTTCAATGAACATACCACGCTTGCAATACACCCATCCTAGCGTGTCTTCGACGTGCGCTTCGATGGCGGCATCCCCCAAACGTTGAGCCAACGCCAGGCTCTGCTCTGCTAACGCGCTAGCTTCCTCAAGGCGCGTTCCCAGCGTCTCCGCGTAGAACCAGGCGAGAACATTGTACGGGTCGGGATGTTCCGGCGCGAGCTGGATGGCCCGTTCGAAATCCGCGATTGCCCGGTCGAATGCCAGCACATCCACATAAGTGCTGCCGCGATCCACATAAGCCTGGTAATGCTCCGGATCGAAGAGCGCTTCTGCGTGCGCTGCTGCGGCTTCTTCATTGCGCCCCAGACGCTCCAGAGCGATAGCTTGCGCGGGAAGTACCCACGTCAGAGTACGATCCTGGCTCAACGCCTGCTCCGAGGCTCGCAAGGCCTCGGATGCTTGCCCTAACAGGCAATGCACCAGCGCCAGCTGCCCCCAGCCCCAGGCATACGTCGCATCCAGCCGGACTGCTTGAGACAACACAGAGAACGCGCGCTCAGGCGCGCCCGATTGCCGGAGCGCTACCCCCTTTTCACCAAGCAACCAGGCAGTCTGCGGTTCCAGCTCCAGCGCGCGGTCCAACGCCTGGATGGCAGCAGCATAGCGGTATGCCTGACGCAGTACGATCCCTTTCCAGGTCCAGGCCCACGAATAATCCGGGCGGAGCGCCAACGCCCGATCCAGCACCGACACGGCGCTCCGCTGACGCTCCAGGGATGAGTAGGCGGCGCCCAACGATCCCAGCGCCCAGAAATCATCCTCACGCAAGGCGATGGCGCGTTCAAGCACCTCGGCAGCCTCCTGATAGCGCTCTAGCGCGCGCAAAGTTTCGCCATAGCGCGCCAAGACCCATTGATAGTCGGCATCGAGATCCAAAGCCTTTTTGAAGGCTTCCGCAGCTTCACGGCGTCGGCCCGCCATGCGCAGCGTCTCGCCCAACTCCGCATAGGTGCGAGGTTGCGACGCCTCACTGGCGGCTTCAAGATCCACCGTGGCCTGCAATGCCGCAATCGCATCATCGAGCCGCCCCATCAAACGCAAGCACGCGCCGCGATAGTAAGCCGCCTCGACATTGCTGATGTCCTGTTCCAACACAGCATCAAAAGCTGCCAAGGCCTCTTCATAGCGATCCAGATTGTAGTTTGCCAGACCCAGGAAGTAGAGCGCTACACGATTACCCGGATCGAGCGCCAATGCGCGTTCCAGAATAGGCAATGCCTCCGCGTCGCGGTGCAGTAATGTGAGTAGGCTGCCCAGCCGCGCAATGGCAAAGAGATAGTCAGGGCGCAGCGTTAACGCAGTACGGAAAGCTTCCAGCGCTTCATCTACGCGGTCGAGGGATTGCAATACCGCGCCCCGTTCCGCGTGCGCCCAAGCCCAGTCAGGACGTTGCGCCAGTGCCGCATCGAAGAGCGGCAACGCTTCTTCGTAATACTCCAGGCTGCGCAAAACTGCGCCCTTTTGCGCCAACGCTTCTCCCCAATCCGGGCGCAGCGCAAGCGCCTGATCAACCGCTTTCAGGGCCGCTTCAGGATCATCATCGGCATGGTACACTTCCGAGAGGTGGTAATAGACTTCCGCCGATGGGGCGAGTTCCAATGCCTTTAGCAACGCGCGGCGCGCTTCTTCTGTCTGTGATTGGTAGTACAGCGCGACGCCGCGCAGCTGATGCGCCACGCCATTTTGAGGCTCCAGATCCAGAGCGCGTTCAGCCAACTGCTGTGCGCCCATGAATTCCCCAGCATCGAGCAACTGCTGCGCTGCTTGCACCCAGGCTTGCGCCGCCGCCGCGCTCTCCCCTAGCGCCTGGTAGGTTAGCGCCAACTCGCGGAAGCAGAACCACGGCGGCTCCTGGTTTAGGGAAAGCAACTGCTGCAGGACTGTGATACTCTCATCAAGGACGCCCAACTCACGCAGCACGCCGCCCAATCCCAGCAAAGCATCGCGGTTTTCGGGATCGAGCGCCAGCGCCCGTTCGAATTCATCGCGCGCTTGCGGATAATCTCCCAGATGCGTGTAATTGGCACCCAACCCGCTATGCAAGCCGGCGCGTTCCGGTTGAAGCTGCACACCTTCCAGAAAAACATTGATGCTTTCGGCGATCTTCTGCTGATTGAAGAGCGCCCATCCCAGCCGCTCCAACGCCTCCACATCCTGGGACGCCAGCGCCAGGATACGCCGCAAAATCACCTCCGCCTCTGCATAGCGCGAGCGTTGCGCCAGGTTAGGGGCAAGAATCCAATACATCTCCAGGGCCGCATCCGCTTGCCCCAGAGCTTCATACGCACGTCCCAACGCCTCATAGATTTGCGCGGGGTCAATATCCGGCGGCTCCTCCGCCAACGCCTTCTGCAAGATCTCTTCGGCCTCAGCATAACGTTCGGCGGCAACCAGCGCCAGACCCAGTTCTGCAAATAACGCTCCGATAGATTTGGTCGTTTCCATCACATCCTCCTCAAAGGCTACCCAGATCAGCGCTGCGTTGCCTGCTGCCGCCCCGGCCCTGGAACAGGCGCCGACGCCTCAGACTCCGCCAACAACTGCCACGCGCGCTTCCCAATATCCTCCACCCGCTCCGGGTTGCGCACCCGGCAATGCCATGCCGCATTCAGAATGACGGGCGCGGTCAAATCAGGCGGAGCAGGCTGGAATTGCAGCAAGCCGTTGCTCAGCGCTTCGGCCTTCTCCCAATCCTGCGCTTTGAAACCGACCAGCCCATGTTCCGTGCGTAACAGATTGTACATCTGCTCAAACCAGCTATCATAAGGCGCGCCGAATTTGAAGCCGCTCTGATAACCGCGCACCACGGGCTTGACTGTGCTTTCCCACAGCGTTTCGAAACGCCGCAGCTCGCCATCATACGGGCCCGGCGTGTAGGTATCGCGCTTGCCGGTTTCGCTCATCTGGCGCAGCGTGCTCAACATGACGGCAATGCGCCGCGCCTCCACGGGACTGGAGCTATCCGATTCATCGTAGTAGGCCAACGTGGGGCGCAACCGCAAAAACAAGCGCGCATAGATGTAAGCCGGACCGAGGAAGTAAGTGGCAAAGATGTCGGCAAACAAGCTATGCAGATGACTCCGCTGCTGCGCCAGAAAATGCTCTACCCTGGGCATGCCGTGAGTGCCCACGCATTCTGAACGCAATGCCAGGATCGCCGGCGCGACAGCTTGCAGTTCAGATTGCTGGAGCTGCACATCCTCAAGCAAACGTCGCAACCGCCGCTCCTCATCCACCAAAAACTCGCGCAATCCGCGCACCGATTCACCACTAGCGACCATCTGCCCAAACTCATGTGCGGTGAATGGCAAGCTCCAAATATCCCACTCCGGGAAACGCAGCCGAATGATCTGTGTGATCTGAGCCACATTGTCGAAGAGGCGCTCCTCGCCCAAAATCATCACCGACGACCACGACACGCCAGTATCGGAGGCAAAGGCGCTCACCAACCGCTCCGCCACGCCGCAGATGCCGCCTTCCAGACCCATCCGGCGCACGGCAATGCCGCCAAGGAAATCCAGGCATTGCGCAAATACCCGCTGCCCTTCGAAGCTGGCTTCCGCAAAACTCTGCCAGGCATCGGCCAACTCATCTGCGGTGAGCGTGGTCTTTGTCACCATCTTGCGCAGTTGCTCCAATCGTCGCATAAGCGGCGAGATAGCGCGGGCAAACTTGCCATAAATCAATTGACGGTATTCGCGCTCGATGCTTTCATTTTTAAGCACGCCCTCACCGCGCCGCAGATTCTCCATCAACGCATCAATTTGCGCCACCAGAACGCTTGCCGGGTTATCCATCCCCCTTCCTCCTCACCTCTACTACTCTCACCAGGACGACGCAAAATCCCACTGTCGCCACCTGCGCCAAATTCGATGCGCGATGTCGGCAGCGCGCTCAGGATAGCGCGCGCGACACGCCCAGGCAATGTTGAGCATCGTGCGCAGCGTTTCGTGACGCAGATCCACATTGCCAGAGAACCGTGCATCTGCGGTGTCATCCACGCGCTTCCAGTCTGCCGGCGTGAACTGCGCCCCCAGACGATAGAACTGTTCCAACAAGTCATAAATCCTGCCTGCCAGCCGCCGCGCTTGCGAGCAATGATGTCGCGCGAGTTCATCTGGCTGCGCCCCACACGCAGCCAAATTCTGTTGCCACACAGCCTTCAACCAATTGATAACTCGCTCATACGACCGGGTATCCTCACCCACCTGCTGCGCGGACGCATTCATCTTTCCCAATACCGTGAGCAAGCCCTCGAAACGCTCCGCGTGCGTGGGGTGGCGACCTCGCGGCGCATAGGCCTCCGCCGGGTTCAGATTCAACAACACCATATCGAAGGCAAAAGCCGGCCCCTGGCAGTAAACCGCAAACGCATCGGCAAAAAACTCATGCAGATGTGACGTGCGCTGGCTCACATAGAGGGCTTTTTGCTGGCGCGTCCAGCCGCCGGCTTCGGGATAAATCTCGATGAAGCTTTGCGCCTGCTGCGCCACAAAGTCCAGGAATGCTGGCGTGGCTAGCGCCGCCACGTGCCCAAATTCGTGCGCCATCAGCGGTAAATTCCAGAGATCCCAATCGGGAAAATGCAGCTGCACCATGTCCGTTGCCGGGCTGAAGAGCGGATTGCGTCCCGGCACGGTACGGGACGTCCAATTGACGCCGGTCATGCGGGCGTAATCGCGCAGCAACGCATCGGCGATGGTGCAGATGCCCGCATCGAGTTTCTTGCGCCGAATCAGCATGCCGCCCAGAAAATCCAGCGCCTCCAACTGCAACGCATCGTCCAGCCGGAACAATGCCAGATCAGGAGCACCGCCGCGCTGCAGAGACCTTTGGCGGTGGCGCAACGCGAAATCCTGCTCGCTCAACTGGCGGAAGAAGCGTCCTGCCACAGCATCGCGGGCGTCGGCATCGAGTAAGCCGCCATCCTCGAACGGCGTTGCGGCAACCGGCGTGCGGAAGAACTGCATCAGGCGCTCCACGTCGGTCTCCAGATCGGCGAGCCAGTTGTGAGGCAGCACCCTCAGCGGCGAGACTGTGGGCGGCGCGGCCAGCAATCCCAGCATCGGCGTCTCGCTGCGCAACAGCTGCTCGCAGATCAACGTCAGGGTTTTGATATGATCCGGCGCCGCGTGGCGCGCGCGCAAACTCCATGCCGCTGAAAGCAACGCACGCATTTCAGGAACGGCAGGGAGCGCCGCGCCCTGTCGCAGCAGCGGCGTCAGGGTCTGCTGCGCCGTGGCCCAGCCCTCCGCGGCTTCCTTTATCGCCAGGCTAAAATGTAGATCAAGCGCATAATCCAGCAGAGCGCACCAGGGTTGCAGCGCATCCTGCAAAGCGCGGTAAGCCGGGAGATTATCCAATGCAGCCAGAGCTTGCTCCCAAATTTCCGTGATCCGCCGCAGTTCGGGCAAATAGGGGCCGCCTTGCGCGTAGGAATCAGTCTGCAAGCGCTTGTCTATCGCGGTCAGCACATGCAAGACCACAATCATCCGGCGCGCGTCGGCAGGCATGTAGCGGCTGCGTCGCGGAACAGAACCGGCAGCATCTTCAACCAGAGCACTGTTCGGATTCAGCGCCAACAACAGCAGCGCCCAGGCATAAGCCGGCCCCGTCAACGCCGCCGCCAGCGCATCGGCAATCCAATGCCACAAGTGCAGCTGTTGGCGCTGACACAGCAATTCTAGCCACGCGGCATTGCGTTCACGAAACAGAGTCAGGTCATCCGCGTGCTGCCTGGCATTCGCCAGAACACGCAATTCGGGAATCCACAGCCCGCGTTCGCCCGCCGCCGCTTCAGCCTCGAACAACGCCCTCGCCGGGGCCAGTCTATCCGCCACGAACGCATCCAGCTCAGGAATATGTCCGCGTTTGGCGATCCAATAGCCGTAGTCATGAGCCAGTAACGGGAGATACCACACATCCCAACGGGGCAGCGGCAGCCGTACAAGACTGTCATCCGGGGAATCGCCCACAGCCAGCGCTTCAGGGAGATCATCATCAACCCAGCGGCCCACAATCACCGCCGGCGACCAGGAAACGCCCGCCGCCGATACCAGCTCCGCAATGAAGCGCTCCGCATGTCCGGCGACATCGCGCACCGGCGGCATCTCACGGATGGCGATCCCGCCCAGGAACTCCAACGCCTCCTCAAACAGATGCTGTCCCCGCCGTTGTAAATCGGCAAAAGCATTCCACGCTTCCGCCAGGCTACCGGCAGCGAGCTGTACTTCGATGCCGGCAGCCTCTTGCAGCAACGGACTCAGCGCGCGCTTGAAGCGTCCGCTGAGCAGTTTACGATAGACGGCAGGCAATTCCGGCGCATCCAGCACCGCCAACAAGCGGTCGAAATCAGCCCGCCAATGGGCGAGCTGCGCCGCGAGCATCACGGTTTCCATGACGCCTCGCACTCAGCGCAGCGCCGCCTCCGACACCTTGATCGTACCGGGGACAAACGTGATCAACGTGGTTGTATCGGCGTAATCCATGCCCGTCAGCAGCATATAATCCATGGCTACCAGATAGAACGCGCCAAACAACAGCACACCCGTGGCTTGGGGGAGCAGCTTGCCGACAAATTTCTTGCCGGTGTTGAGCGCCTTGATGATGCGCCCAACCATCACTGCCTGCTCGGTGAAACGGGTCTGCAATCCGGTCAGTTGCTCTGCGCCTCCATCAATTTTGGCGACATCGGCAGAAGTCTGCGCCAGCAACTCCTGAATCATCTTGGTAGAAGCTGTGACGCCAAAGCTGTACCCCAGGAATTGATCCACTACATCATCCCCATCCTTGAGCTTCTTGATGAGCTCCTGCGCCTGTTTTTGTAGTTCAGGGACGAGATCCTGGCCCAGCAATTCAGTAAGGGTTTCCAAAGCCTGCAGCGCCAGCTGCAGCCCTTTAGAGACCAGCTTGCCCAATCCCGGCAGCGTCTCCGCCGTCTTGCCCACCATGCCGATAGCCGCTTCCAGGGCTTTGTCATCGAGATCATCCACGCCGGTGAAACCGGACTTGAGCACCTTCTTGGTCTCGGCTTGCAGCGTCTTGTAGACCGCATCCAGCTGTTTCTCGAACGTTGCTTTGGCCGTCGGCAAATCCGCAGAAGCGGCAGGCGTCTTGGACACCGGAACTGCATCAAGACCAAAGCGTCTCACAGCGCCAGGCTCGACTGCCTCCGGCGCTGCAAGCGCGCGCGACAGCTGCTTCAACCCCTCGGCGACCGCTTCCAGATCGTCGGGGGTTGCGGCTTCGGGCGTCTCGCCCACGGCGCCGCCAGCCACAATCAGCGCGGCAGCGACCTCCAGATCTGCCAAGGCCCCAGCCAGAACCTCAGTGCTGGCGCGCTCGCGTTCCGGCGTCGCTGGCCCTTTGACGCCCGCATCAAAAGCCATGCGCGGCACAGCGACAGCAGCCCCCGCATAGAGATCAGCAGCTCGAGCCAGCTGCTCTCCGGCATAGGCGATATCCGCCTCATCAGCGCCATCCAGCGTACTGCGCAAGCCATCGAGCGCTGTGGCGACGCGCCGCAACCCACTGGTCAAATCTGCCCGGAATTCATCATAGTCGGTCATGGTTATCTACTCCTTTCGAGAAAGCAGCTACATTAGACACACAAGCAAGAAACGCTGCAACACGGCAGTGACATGATCTGCCCGAAATCTGAGGTGGCGGAGGACACACATACCAGCACTGGAATTTGATTTCATTGTATAAGAAAATCCCCCCAACGTCAATGGATCGGGGGGAGATATTGCA
>CAZDSF010000028.1:39905-43594 GCA_964508025.1 uncultured Anaerolineales bacterium | reverse complement strand
AAACGCAACAGCCCGGCCTAAGCCGGGCTGTTTTGGTGCCGAGACCGAGAATTGAACTCGGGACACATGGATTTTCAGTCCACTGCTCTACCGAACTGAGCTATCTCGGCAACGTGGGTAAATTGTAGCCGAAGCTTTGAATTTGTCAAGCGCGGAGGAATGTGTCTATGGCGCGGGCGACGCTCAGCGCATCGGCGACGGCGGGGGCGAGCAGATGGGCGCCGCGCACGATATCGCCGGCAGCGAAAAGCCCCGGCACATTCGTCTGCCCTGTCTCCTTCGCATCCACTTCGATGACGCCGCCGCGTCCGGTGTGCAGTTCGGGCAATCCCACATAGAGTTGCTTGCTCGGACGAAAGCCCAAGGCCAGCACGGCGGTGTCCGCCTCCAGCGTGAGTTCGAGACCGGGGACGCATTCCGGACGACTGCGTCCACTTTCGTCGGGCGCGCAGAGCCGCATCCGTTGATAGGTGATGGCCCGCAGCCGCCCGGCGTCATCGCCTAGAAACTCGACCGGGCAGGTGAGCCATACGAAGTTGCCCCATTCTTCGAGCACATGCCGGTATTCTTCCGGTTCGGCGGGCATTTCCTGGACGCTGCGCCGATAATAGCAGGTGACTTCGCGCACCCCCGGCAACCGCAGCGCCGTGCGCATACAATCAATCGCCGTGTTGCCGCCGCCGATGATGTGTACACGCGCGCCCACGCGCATAGGCGCGCGCCACGCTTCGGGAAGCATCGCCGCCGGCAGATTCGCGCGGCAGAGGAATTGGATCGCATCGTAGACGCCGTCGAGGTTTTCCCCAGGCAGCTCGGCGCGATACTGCTCTTGGGCGCCGCTGCTCAGGAAGACGGCATCGTAGTCTGATAACAATTGCGGCAACGTCACATCGCGCCCTACGGTGGTGTTGCAGCGGATTTCGATGCCCAGCGCTGCCAGCTGACTGATCTTCGCCTGCACGATGTCTAAGCCCAGTTTGAACCGTGGAATGCCGTATAACATCATGCCGCCGGGGTAGGGGTAGCGCTCGAAGACGACGACGGTATGACCGATATGCGTGAGCGCCTCGGCGACGGTCAGGCCGGCAGGGCCGGCGCCCACAACGGCGACCCGTTTGCCGGTGGCGGGGACGCGCTTTGGCAACGGGATGCCGCCGTGCCGCCGTGCGTAAGTGGCCGCGAAAGCTTCCAGCCGTCGCGTGTCAATGGGCTTATCCAATCGCTTGAGCGTGCAAGCATCCTGGCAGAAACGCTCTGGACAGACACGCCCGCATACTTCAGGGAGGGGGCTGGTGCGGTAATAGACCGCAGCCGCGTCGAGGAAATCTCCCGCTGCCAGTCGCTCCATGGCTTGCGGAATGTCGTTGTGCAGGGGACAGGCTTTTTGGCAGGGGGCGTTGGCGCATTGCAGACATCGGGAGGCTTCGGCGATGGCTTCTTCTGGCGTATGGAGTATGAGAATCTCTTCGAAGTCCTGCAAACGCTCGTTGGGGGGGCGCGTCTGGGCATATACCGGCGCCATTTGGGAGCGGGCTTTGCGGTCAACCTTTTCAGGAGCGGGCTGGGTCATGGCATACCTCCCTCAAAAATAGCAAATAGCCAATAGCGAATGGCGAATAGCGAATCCTGCCAGCGGCAAGCATACCGCTGAAAGAAATTGTGATGGGTGAGCAGTTTGGGCACGGCGAACGGCGTTCTGCACGAGAGAGGGGACTTTCGCGCTGGCGCAAAAGTCCCCTCTTGGTTTCAGTTCGACCACCGGCGTGGGCCGCGTCCTGCCGGTCCGTCGGTGGTTCCGGGAATGATTTCGCCAGGCTCTTCCAATTCGTCGGGTTCTGGTCCCAATAACAGATCTACCTGCGCTAGAGCGGCGGTGTCGTAACGCGAGAAGCCACAGACATCGCACCGCCACAGCGCGAAGTTCGGCACGGTGACAACGCGCCATCCGATGCGCCGCACGTAGGTGCTGCGCGAGGGGCGCAGATGCCCGAAGGAGCAACGGGGGCAACGGTGTCGCGTCACGGAACGTTCTCCAGTTCTGCAAAGGTGTAATGTGGGAACGGGCCGAACAGTTCCAGCGGCCAATAGCGGAAGATGGCTTTGCCGATGATGTTCTCTTTGGGGATCGGCCCCCAGGAGTGGGAATCGCTGGAATTGTTGCGATTGTCGCCCAAGATGAAGTACTCATTTGCTCCCAATGTCCAGCGGTTGACATAAGATAAGGGCCCGCTGACATAGGTTTCATTGATGGCGACGCCGTTGATCCACAGCCGCCCATCACGCGCCTCGATGGTATCGCCGGGCAACCCAATGAGCCGTTTGATCAGGGGAATGCTGTTCTTATCCCCGTTCAGCGGTTCCACCACGACGATGTCGCCGCGTTCTGGCTCATGGAACCAGTAGCTGGTCTTGCTGATGAGCAGGTATTGGCCTTCATGCAAGGTGGGTTCCATGCTTACGGAAAGCACCTGATAGCGACCGGTGAGCGTGTTGATCAGCAAGAAAGCGATCACCGCCAGCAGCAGCGTTTCCAGCAGGTCTCGCACCAGCACTTTGAGGGAGGGGGACGCTTCGGGCATCCTCGTTGCGCTGAGCGGCTGCGGCGTATTCTCACGCGAGAGCTGTGTTTGCAGGCTACTCATTTCCAAGCCATCTTCTTGCGGCGCGTTCAATGCGCTTGCTGTAATTCTTCATAGGTGTAGTGCGGAATTGGCCCCCAATGTTCCGGCGGCCAATAACAGAGCACCGCTTTGCCGATGATGTTCTCGCGGGGCAACAGTCCCCAGGCGTGAGAATCGCTGGAGTTGTTACGATTGTCACCCAATACCAGATACATGTCCTCCGTGATGGTCCAGCGCTGGGTATAGGCTGGCGGCGCACTGATGTAAGGCTCGTTTAGCGCGATACCGTTGACCCAGATCTTGCCGTTGCGGGCCTCGACGATGTCTCCTGGAATGCCGATGACGCGCTTGATGAAGGGAATGCTGCCCTGACCAGCGGGTGGGTGCAAGACGACGATGTCGCCGCGTTCGGGCGGATGCAGCCAGTAGGTCACCTTGCTGGCGATCAGGTATTGGTTGCCGTACAGGCTAGGCTCCATACTCTGTCCATGTACTTGGTAGCGTCCTGTCAGCGTGTTGATGATCAGGAAAATGATCAACGCGAGCAGCAGCGTCTCCAACATATCCTGGAGCCACGAGCGAATACCAAAAGAACGGCTTAGCGAAGCTGCCCCTTCGCGCTCCGGTTCTTCTACCGGTATGATGATCTCGGGACTTGTCTCACTCAAGCGTGAACCTCCATTTTTGTCCTGGCCCATTATCTTGGGTCAGGAACCAAACGCTTGCATTATAGTCCATCTAAAAGGGCGTGCAAGCCGTTTGATGTACAAAAGTCCGTCCCCGGCGCGATTCCGAGGACGGGCAAAATGGCAAGACGCTGGTATTCAGGCTTTTGGTGTATCCTCGGATTGTTTCTGTGATGTGGGCGGCGTCGAGGTTTCATCTTCATCTTCATCTTCCCAGCCGATGATCCACACGGCCAAACCGGCGACGGCTACAGTAGCGACAATCAATGCCGCCCATTGCCCCGCCAACAACCCCACATCACGGGCCGACCAGACCAGGATTAGGACCATGCCGATGGCAAGGACGATCCAGGAAGCCCATTGCGGATGTTCTCTGATGAAT
>CAZDSF010000028.1:17203-39895 GCA_964508025.1 uncultured Anaerolineales bacterium | reverse complement strand
TTTCCATGAAATTCGCTCCCGAAAATGGTATAGAAACTTAGATGGGCCGGCGTACCATCTCTTCGCGCAGCACTTTCACCATGACGCTGGTGATACCGGGATTCCATTCTGCTACAGCGCGCTGCCACTGTTTGGGCAATGCGTCGAACGGTTGCTGTTTATAGCCGAATAGCTCCCAGAAACTGATTAGATCGGCGCTGGGGTGGGGAGGGAGAAAGAGCATTGCTGCTTCTGCCTGCAATGTTTTGGCCTGGTCTTCCACGATTTGAATCAAGGCGCGCCCTGCGATCACCCGATCCATGGCCGGGGCTACCAGGAAATCGGTCACCCGCGCAATCAGGTTTTCCACTTGCCAGCCCAATATGCCTACAATTTGCCCATCCAGTTCGGCTAACATAAAACCGACATCGCTAAAACGTTGCGCTACCATCAAGCGGTTGATCGGCTCGCCCCGGCGGCGAGATCGGTTCACGAAGTCCGCGATTGCGGCGGCATCATCCAATCTGGCTCTGCGTACCTGAATATCTGGCGCCATTCTGCCTCCCTGGTTCCTCTACGGTCAGCACATTTTCATTATACCCCGCTTTGGGAGAAGGACAATCGCCGGGAGCCGGCCTGGGGATTGCCAGTTTTCCCGCCAGTGATATGATGCAGTATCTTGGAGTCACAATGAACACACTGGCGCTTATACCCGCTTTGCACTTACCGGTGGCGCAGCTCGCCTCGCTGGTGAGCCGCGCCTATGCCGACTATTATTATCGCGTCTCGGTGACGGAGGCGCAATTGAGCCAGATCTGCCGGGAAGAGGATGTGGATCTGGAGCAGTCGGTCGTGGCAATGTGTAATGACCATGCGGTCGGCTTGGCGCTGCTTTCGCGGCGGGCAGAGCGGGGTTGGATCAGCGCGGTGGGGGTGTTGCCCGCGCACCGCCATCGCGGTATTGCGCGCCGCATGATCCAGGCGCTACAACAACGCGCGGCGGGTCTGGGGTTGCGCATTGTCACACTTGAGGTCCTCGTCGAAAATCGCGCGGGTCTGGCGTTGTACGCGCAACTTGGCTTCACCTGGCGCCGCAACCTGTTCATGCTGGTGCTGGAACCGCACAGCTTCAGCGCCCGCGCCGCGCCAGAGAGCATTGCTGTTGCATCACCGGAAGCGCTGCTGTCCCATTTTGCGGCTTTCCATTCCGTGTTTCCTTCCTGGCAACGCGAATTTGCCACATTGCAGCATCGCATTCCACATCTCAGCGGGCTGAGCTATGAATGTGAGGGGCGCTGTCTCGGTTATACGCTGTTTCAGCCGCAGCGTTCTTACCAGCTCATTCACGATCTGGCTGTATCTCCAGAGGCCCCGGCGCCTTTGGAGATCGCTGCCTCGCTGCTGGCCGCTGTACATAACCAGCGCCCGCGCGTGGGTGGGTATGTCATCAATGTTATGGAAGACGATCCGCTGTTGCCGGCGTATATGGCATTGCGCTATCAGGTGGTTCATCGCCAGCATGAGTTGATCTGGCGCCCGGATGATGCACTTCTCCGCCAAGAAGGAGGTCACAGTGATGGAAAGAGGGACGACTGAGGCGCTCTCAGCGGCGCGCTGTCATAGTTGTGGGCGCTTTCTCGGCCCCTATACTACCTGCCCCTATTGCGGCGCGCGCGTGCAGGGACGTATCTCGCTCAAAGCGGTGAAAATCGCTGCCGTAATCCTTGCGTTGGTAGGCCTGGTTGCGCTATGGTGGGCGGCGCGCCAAATGCCGATTCCGCTGCTGACTGCAGAAGCCGCTCAGGGTACGATGAACATGGCTTATGTGCGCATGCAGGGCCGTATCACTCGCAGCCTCACTTATGATCCCATCGGCGGCTATCTGGCGTTTTGGGTGAATGATGGCACCGGAGAGGTGCGTGTTTCCTCCTACCGTGATGTGACCCAAGCGCTGCTCGCCGCCGGGAAGATCCCCGCACTTGGCGATACAGTTGAAGTCGCGGGGACGCTGCGCATTCGTGAGGACTATGTGGCGCTCACGCTCAACGTGGCAGAGCATTTGCAGCTCAACCGTCCCGCGCCGCTGGCGGTGAAGGCGGGCACGCTCACGGCGCTCGATGAGGGGTTGCGCGTGCGTCTGGAAGGCGAAGTGCGGCGGATCCTGACGCCGTATCAGGGGTTGACCATCATCACCTTGCGGGATGATACCGGCGAGATTGCCGTCACCGTGGATGATACGCTCACGGCGCTGACCGGCGCGCTGCCAGAAGTGCTCGAAGGTCAGACTATGGTTGTCACCGGCACGGTGACGCTGTACCGCGATGCGCCGCAACTGACCCCCGCGAGCGTTGCCGACATCGTCCTTGCCGCCGCGCCGGAGATACCGGAGACGCCGCCGCGCGCGCTGAACACGTTGGGGGCAGAGGAAGCCGGCGCCTGGGTGCGGGTGCGCGGGCGCATCGTAGCGCTCACGGGTTTCAAGGGCGGGCTGAAAGCCGTGCTGGATGATGGCGCCGGGCAACTGAATGTGGTCTTGTGGCAGCGCTTCTACGATGCGCTGCCAGAACCGACGACGGTAGATGTGGGCGCGGACGTGGAGGTGCAGGGCAAGCTCGCTCTATACCAGGGGGCGCTCGAACTGACGCCGGAAAAGGTCAGCGATCTCATCCTTCACGCGCCCGCTGCGGAGATCCCCTGGGTCGCCATCGGATCGCTTTCGGCGAAGGATGCCGGGCGGGTGGTGCGCTTGCGCGGAGTGACGGGGGTGCCGCAGCCGTTCTCGGCGGGCGTCAAGGTGCCGCTCGATGATGGGATGGGGACGCTCAACGTGTTGCTTTGGTCGAACATTGCCGAGGCTCTGGCGCGCCCGCTGGAAGTCGGGATGATGGTCGAGGTGGTGGGAGAGCTCTCCGTCTATCGGGATGCGTTGGAGATCATCCCCCGTTCGCCGCACGATTGGCGCGGAGGACAGTGAGCATGGATGCGACCTTCCTCGATCTGGTGTTGTGGGCACTGATCGGCGCGGTGGCTGCTGCCGCGCTGGCGCTGGTACCGGCGCTGCACATCTACAATGTGGCAGGCTTCCTGCTGCTGTTTGGGAAGGTGCTGGAGCCAACGTTGACCCCAGAGCGTATGGCTTTCCTGTTCCTGGGGCTGATTACCGGTTATTCCATGCTCAACACCATTCCCAGTATCTTTCTCTCGGTGCCCGATGATAGTACCGTCTTCATCGTCTTGCCGGGGCAGAAATACCTGCTCCAGCAACGTGGCTACGAGGCGGTGGCGCTCAGCGGTTTGGGGGGATTGGGAGGGTTACTTTTTCTGGCTCTGCTTACGCCAGTTGCATCACGAACCCTGCCTGTAGTGCGCGAGGTGCTACGCCCCCATATGGGTTGGATTCTATGGACGATTATCGCCTACATGCTGCTCTCCGAGTGGCCCAAAGGTACCGACCGGGCGCCCGCTGGCCTGCGCCGCTGGTGGGATGGCTGGCGCTCGCTCACGGCGGGCCTGGCGACTTTTCTGCTCTCGGCGCTGCTGGGTTTCATTCTGATGTACCGCTCACTCGTGCCGGTCGAGGTAGCCTATCAGAACCTCTTGCCGGCCTTCGTGGGTCTTTTTGCCGTGCCGTGGGTGCTCCAGAATCTGCTGGCGCGCACACAGCTGCCGCCGCAGCACATCGCCCGCACCCTGGATGTGGCGCCGTTGCCGCTGTTTCATGGCGTTGCTGCTGGGGTGCTGGGTGGTCTGTTCGCCGCTTTCTTCCCGGTGGTAACAGGCGGCATCGGCGGCTTCCTTGCCGGGCACGCCACCGCGCAACGCGACGAGCGCGCCTTCATCATCTCGCAGGGAACCTCGAAGATCGTCTATTATGTGGGCGGATTCCTGCTCTTCTTTGTGCCGGGGCTGCATCTCACGCGCGGCGGCATGGCATGGATGATTAGCACGCGCTACAGCACGTACACGCCCGACCGCTATTACTGGGCTACGGCTGCGGTGTTGCTCGCCGGAGTGGTGGCTTTCTTTCTCTCGTTGGGATTGACCCGTGTGGTGATTGGGCTAACCGCAAGCGTGAGCTACCAGGCGCTGAGCTGGGCAACGCTTGCCATCCTGCTGCTGGTTGTTTTCGGCATGACGGGGCCGGGCGGGCTGGCGATCTGCGCTGTAGCCACGGGAATCGGGCTGATTCCTGTGCTGTGGGGGTCCCGACGGATGAACTGCATGGGGGTGCTGCTGTTGCCCATCGCGCTGAACATGGTTGGCGCAGGGGATGTCGTCGCCAGGTTCCTTGGTTTGCTCTAGGGAGCGCGCCGCGCTGAGCTACACGACGCTGCCGACGCAATGTTGCGCCGGCAGCGTTTCATGCAGAAAAGCACACGGATTAGCACCGTCCCGCACTGCTTTCAAGGCGCGATCTGTGCAAATCCGCGTGGCTCTGGGCTTTACATCCTTAAGCGGGCGTTTCCTCGAGGGTGATGCTCTCGGTTTCGGCGGGCGCTTCTTCGACCTTCTTGCCCTTCTGCCGTTCCTCTAGCAGCACGCGGCCCTGATCCTGCAATTCCTTGGCGCGGGTCTGCAGATCGTGGGTGGCCTCGTTCAGCTTCTCGCGCGCTTCGGACAATGCCTTCTCAGCCCGCTCGCGCGCATCTTCAGCAGCCTTGGTCGCCTGCTCGGTCAGTTCGCTGGCTTTGTGCGCCAGCTGTTCGCGGGTTTCCTGGCCCGACTGGGGGGCGAAGAGCATCGCCGCCGCAGCGCCGATCAATCCGCCGACGAAGAAACCGGTGAGAAATGCTCCGAAATCACTCTTTTGCGCCATTGGGGGTACCTCCTTGTGGGTTACTGGTTGGTTGATTTTGGACAGGTTTGGATTTAGACCAGGTTGCAGAAACAACACCGGTCACGTCGCCAATTACTTTGCGGACGCCGGCAGTGAAACCGGCGACCCGGATAACCGGGGAGACGAGATTCTCGCTCATGAACTCAGTGGTGCCGCGCACGGTGGCGGCGGTGTCGTTTACCGAGCGGAGCAGGGGTTGGATCTCTTCGCGCAGCACTTTGGTCAGGGTTTGGATCTCAACGATCAGCACCAAGGCCGCTATGCCAATCAAGAAAGTTTCGACGGCGACGAAGACGATCGCAATGTCGCGGATAACGGTCGTGGCTTCGGGAAACTTAGCCATGAGCACAATGGCGGTGATCAACAGACCCAACACCAGAATGACGCCAGCAATGATGGCTATCTGCGTGCGTTGTTGTTGCGCTGCCGTAGCGGGAATCGTGGGTTGCCCTGCAACCGGGGCCTTTTCCTGGATCTGGGGCGCTTCGGGATCCATATCTCTACCTCCTTAAAACAGACACAGTTTTATTATACCATGCTGTGAGAAATATACAATATACGTGCCGCTTAGTCAATTCCGTCTATCTGCGATCAGGAACGGCTGAAGCTCTGCTTCAAAACAACCTCCCGCAACTGGAAGTGTTGCGGGAGGTTGTGGCGTGGCGCAATACGGGGCTATTGTACCAGCCGCAGGAAGATGCGTTCGTAGAGCTCGTCGAAGATGGCGTCGAGTTGTTCCGGTCGCGGCGCGTGGCGATGCACGCCGCCGGTGATTTCGGCGACGGCAGCCATCAGCTCTGTATCGGCAGTGGCGCCCAACGTGATGCTGTAGATGACCACGCCGTTGTCGCGCGCGCGCATGGCGTAGAAGATGGCGCAGTCCTTGGCCCGGTCGCGGTTCAGGTCTCCGGTGCGAGGCCACCAACGCTCCTGCGCATAGCAGATTGGATCTACACCGCCCAACTGGTTGGTCTCGCCGTCGGTCATCAGCACCATGATGTGCGCAGCGCCGGGACGGCCCCAGTTCTGTTGTCCGCCCACGACGCGGTTGCTCAGCACATCAATGCCCAGCATGATGCCGTGCCCAATGTTGGTGCCGCCGGTAGCGGTGGTGCTATCCAGGTTGGCGATGACAGTACTCTCAATCACGGCGCTGCTTCTGCCGAGCGCCGGATCGTAGCCGGCGACGCAGGCATCTACCCCACGCCGGCGCAGGCATTCGAGCCGGTTGCGGACGGTAGCGGTGGAGTTGTAGCTCACGTATCCGACCTGGTCGTAGCGTGGATCGAGCCGCCGCACGAAGTTCTTGGCGGCTTCGATGGAGGCCCGCATGGGCTGCTCGTCATCGTAGAGATAGTCGAGATAACGTTCCTGGGGGTTGATCGGGCCGGTGCAGACCGGGCGGCGGTCGTCAATGGGGGTCGGCGAGCCGCCGAAGCGCGCATCACAGGGATCGCAGGCGCCGCCTGTACGATTGTTATCTGTGTAACCGCCGCGCAACACGTTGCTGACAATGCCGCCGAAGCCGGCAGCAATGCCCGTTTCGCTTCCGGTGATCATATTGTTACCGGAATAGGTGAAGAAAGTGGCCGGATTGCGGTCATCATTGGTGATGATGATGCGATCTACCGCGCTACCCGGTCCACCTGCCCACAGGTTCAGGGTATAGGTGCGGTTTTGTTGTAAACTTTGATTCCAGGGAAAACCTCCGCCCTGGCTGGAGGAATTGCCGGGCCCGGTTCCCAGCCGGTGCCAGGTCCAGCCCCCGGATTTGGCGCCATTGGTATAGTCGCTTTGGCGATTCATATACAGGCGTCCGATGGGGGCGCCGTCGAGACCCCAGTGCAGGGTGCGGTTCTGCCCGTTGGTATCCGAGTTATTGTCGCCGCCCTGCGCTCGCACCCAGATGTACCAATTGCCGGTGGTGGGCACGGTGAATTCGTAGTCCACGCGCGGGGCCGGGCGCGGCCCGCCCCAGTTATTGAGAGCCTGGCTGCGTCGGCATATAAAGCCGTCTAGCAGGTCTTCCCACGTGCAGGGCACGCCGGTGCCGTCATCCGCTGCGCCGACGTGGGTGCGTGAGGGCCGGTGCTGGATGTAGGAGCCGATGGTGTCGCGTCCATAGGCGTTGGCATTGCCCATGTATCCGGTATTGGGTTGCCCGCCGTTGCGTTGAATCACCCAATAGGTGTCGCCGATGTTGTAGAGCCGGCGGTTGTAGCTGTTGTTGGTGGCGCTGTATTCTTCAGCCTCGATGACAATGTACTGCTTGCCTTCGTAAGTGAGCGGTGCGTTCCCTTCGCAGTGATCCGGCTGCCCATTACGGTCGCTATCCCAAGGCAAGGGGTAGGTGGTGCCCTGGGGATACGCCAGATTGTTGGCCTTGCCCCAGCAGCCATAGCAAATCGTGTCGAATTCCATCGAGCCAGAGTTGTCGAAGACCAACACAATGTCGAGCTGATTGATGTTTTCGCCAACGGCGACGCCCTGGACGGGCACATCCAGGAAGTTGAAGAGCCGCATGAAGAAGACGCCCACTCGTTCGACGACCTCAACGCGAATGCGGCTGGAAGTGTTGACAGGGTTAGGCCGAGTCATGTCCCGATAGTCGCTGGTGTTGATATTAATGGTGCGTCGGGCATTTTCGGGGCCGAGGATGAATTGATCCGGCGCGCCGATGTTGACCTCCACGCGCGTATCCGTCAAATCGGCGCAGAAGTAGCCGGCGCCCCCAGCCGCAACTTGCAGCCCGCAGCCATAATCGTTTTCCTCCAGATACTCTAGGGCGCGGATGATGGCGGCGTTTTCCAGCGGCAGTTCCGCCGCCGCGGCCAGCGCTGCGGCGTCTGCCGCCCGGCGCACGCGGATCCGCTCGACAAACGCCAGCCCCAGGTCTATCGCTAACCCCACGAATCCAATCAATACGAAGATGGAGAAGGCGATGATGACGAGGCTCTGCCCTTTCTCATTACGGTATCCTGGCTTCTTCATTGTATGACTCCTTCAAAAATAGTCACTGGTGAGTAGGGAGCAATAATTAGTGAGCAGGTGGCGCCGCTTTGACTGCTCACGGCTCTCTACGAACTATTTGTCCTTCTTGTTGGGCGCCAAACGGTCATAGCGCCTCCTCAATCAATGCGGTTAGCCCGCAATACCCGCATCGAGGACTTGAAATAGAGCGGAAAGGGATTGCTGAGGCTTGCCAGATGCGCCAGCGGCGGGAAGAGCGCGCTGTGGGCGTAAAAGGTCTCCACAATGACGATATCGTTGCGCAGGGGCTCGAAATCGTTAGTGGTGCGCAGCGTGTTGACCTTGGCGGTGACATCTTGCTGCATGGCATAATCCGCTGGATTGATGCGCGTATCCTCCGGCATCACCGGGCGAAACCCTTCAGCCGTGGCGATGACCCCGGTGAAGACCGGCGCGCCAATGTGCAACCCGCCGGTGGGGGAGATGGTAATGGTGGTGATGAGCACCCCAAAATTGGGATTGTCGCCGCTGGTGCGCAGTACTGGCTCGGTAACGCCTTCAATCGTCTGAACGCCGCCCGACGCAACAATGCGCTCTACTACATTCAGCTCGTTGAATTGCCCTCGCGAGCCTAGGCGCACGCCTTCGCGGTTGGCGGCTGCCATCACAATATAATCATAGAAGGCATATCCCAGCTCCGCCATTCCGATGATGAGCAGCAGCAGGAACGGTAGTACAAACGCGAATTCTACAAGCGCCTGCCCTTGACCAAACTTTTTGGATTTCATCTTTTATTCCTCACCTGGGTTGATAACCACAGCGCCCGTGGTCGCTGCCATTTCTCGATACTCCACCAGATCCCCCTGCCGGTTCAGCACGACGATGCGCCAGGTGAGACCGGCGTCGCCTTCTCCCAGATGCAGTAGCAGCGTGTGCGGTTCTGGCTGCGCCCACAGCTGTCGTCCCCGCTCCTGCCACCACTGCTCGAAGATCACATCGCTATCCTGAAGCCACTCTGCGAGCGGAAGCGGCGCCTGGGCGTAAAGGGCGGTTTGCTCTTGGAGCAGCTGTACGGATTCTCCGGCAACCAGCACGACCGCGATTCGTCGTTGCGCCGGCGAGTACAGTTGCAGCGTCCAGCCGCTCGTTGTATTAGCGCGCTCCACCGTGGTTGAGAGCGCCACCAATTCCGCATCTGCCGCCCACGTCTGCGCCCAGGTCTGTGCGGCTTGATAGGCGGCGCGCGCCGTGTTGCCGCCGGGATTGGGCTTGCTGCTTTGGACGCCGAACCCTGGTCGCGTTATGGATGTTGTCGGCGTCGAGAGCAGGTTCACAGCGATGACCAGCAGCAGCGCCATGGCGATCAGACTCACTCCCAGGAACCATAATTTGCTTTTCATGCCAGTTTGCCTCATGATCCCTTCGCCACGAGCGGCAGGAAGATTCGCGGGCCGTCGGGCGTGGGCGTGACGGTTGGCGACGGCGTGACGGTGACGGTGGGCGGCGTTGCCGTAGGCGTTTCTGTTGGCGTCTCGGTGGGCGTTTCGGCCTCTTGCAAGGTGGTGTAGTAGACCTGGTACTGTCCGGCGCTGGCATTCTTCGCCATGTAGATCAGGTGTGCGCTGGGCGTAGCGGGCTGATGCGGAATGAGGAGCACCGGGTTGACGCGCGCTCGACTCAGGTTGTTCACACCCAGGCTCCAGCCGGGTTGGTGCGCCCAGTTGAAGGTTAGCCCGGTTTCTCCGGTGGCGATGGTGGTGGTAATCATGTACGCGCTGTAGGCGCTGTTGTTGGCTGCGTGCCAGGCTATCCACGGCCTGCCGTTGGCATCCAGCGCCAGCGCAGGTTGCAGCTGGTTATTGTAAGCCGCCGTGCCCGCATCGGTGCTGGGGAATCCGGCCCCCGGATCGTAGGGATAAGCGCCGCCCACGGCATCTTCTGATACTTGCGGCGCGATGAATGTGTCGCCGTTGTTATCTGAGCGGCTGTAGATCAGTTGGAACCTGTCACAGAACGGCCCCACGTAGGGGTCTTCCGAGCAGTAGTGCCAGATCGTCAGGACGCGGGCGCCGCGGGCGGCGATGATGGGCAGGGAGTATGTTCCCATGTCGCCTTCCCATTGCGGATTGATCTGCTTGGGCCCGCCTTCCACCGGGCAAATGCCATCATCTGTGCGGCAATAGCGGTAGATGGGGATGCCTCCGCCGCTGGGCGCGTGGGCATCCCACACCACATGCAAGCGATTTCCCGAACCGGCGACGCGCGGCGCGTAAGCGGGATAATCCACATATTGACCGCCGATGGACATCCCGGTGGAGAGGTTGGCGCCGGGCGCCTCTTGCCAGCTGCCGCCGATTTTGCGCAGATAGTACACTTCACCAGAGCCGGCCACGCCGAGGTCGCTGAGGCTATAGACGACGTGCGGCGCGCCGCCGTCATCTACATACAGCTCAGCGTTGGCGATGAGCTGCCCCACAGCGGTGTTGCTGAGGGCGCTTTCCGGCGCGGTGCAGACGCTGGTGCGCAGATCGCAGGTGAAGTATTGCAGGCTGCTGATGGGATTTTCGCCTAAACACGGATTGCGTCTGGCTGTTACCAGGTGCGCCGTGCTGCCGCGCACCTGGAGAGCCATAGATGTGACGCACGCGCTGCTCGTAGTGGCTTGACCGTCCATGACCGTCTGCGGCTCCTGCCAGCTGTACGCCTCGCCGCTGCGTTGCGCCCGGCGCAGCACGGCTTTGCCGCTATCGCGGCATTGACCGCTGCTGTCGTCGCCTTCGATCCAGACGGCGGCCAGCCATGCGCCGTCGCCGCTCAGCGCAGCGCGAGGTTTCACGCTGGTGCATCCGGTGCTGCGCGAAAGCTGCATCCCGGGTTCCGGGTTAGCCCAGGCCGGCTGATAGTGCAGCAGCACCATCGCCGCGATGAGCAGCAATCCCAATGTGGCGCCGAAACGCGCCCAAAACCAAAATTGTGCCTTTTTTGTGAGCGGCATTGCATGACCGGGCGCCGGCTGTGACGTTGGGTGTGAGGATGCCGGCCCCCGGAAGCAGCTATTACTGGAGCAGCAGGTTGACATTGAAATTCACCTCATCGGCGGCAATGGTGACTTGCGTCGTCGCCGTGCGCAACGTGCTGCCCACCCAGGTTTGGGAATGGATGGTATAGGCGCCGGGAGGCAGGTTATAGAAATGGTAAGTGCCATCGTGGATGCTGCGCGTCTGGTAGGTCTGGCCCCCTTGCTGGTATGCCCAGACATCTGTGCCCGGCAAAATGGTAGGAATGTTGTACTGGTTGAGGGTGCGCACCAGCCCGCCGATGGCGCCGGTACTTGCCACCGGATCAGGCACAGGCCATTGCGTGCAGATCTGCGCGCTCAGCTCGTCGAGATAGAAGAACGTGCCGTTGTAGTCGCCATCATGGGTGGCGTTCCAGTAGATGCGGATGGTCTGGCCCCGAAAGTCTTCCAGATTCGCATCATTGCTGAGATCGCGACTGATTAGATGCCAGGTGTTGGTCATGGTGTTGCCCGTGGTGATGATATGGGTTGTCGCCAGCGGCGTGAGGGGATCGCCGCTGGTGTTCTGGAGGCGCAGATAGAGCACATCATCGCCATCCGGCCCGCCGGCGCTACATTCGAGGTTGCTGGCGCTCACCAGGTAACGCCCGCTCACATTGAGGGTGGTGATGGAGTACACTTCCGTGGGTAGCTGGACATCTTGATAGAGAAAAGGCTGGAGATTGCTCTGCGCGCAAGGATAAACGCCCAGGCTGGCGTGCAGCCGCATCGAGAAAGTGCCTCGGAAGTACTGCTCCGAGGTACGGGAGAAGGCGCCCATCCCGCCTGCGCGCCACACATTGAAGACCGTGCTGGGATTACCCTCGAAGCCGCGCACTTCGAGCAGCTCGCGGCAATTCAACAGCCCCGGCGGCGGCGTCTGGGGCGGCGGCGTGGGAATATCCGCCGGATTTACCACGCCGCAAATCTCGAAGTTGTCGTAGGTGGCGGGCGCCAGCGTTGTGTTGGTATTGTAGTCATTGCTGCTTGTGGCGATGCCCACGTAAACTGATTCCGGCAGGTTCATGGTACGGGGGCTGCCATAGGCGGTCCAGGTCTCGCCGTTGGCGGAGCGATATGCCGTGAAGGTGTTGCCTTCGCGCACAATCCGTAAATATTGGGGGAATCCAAAACTGCCAGAAGTCGCTCCATGCGAGCCGCCCGTCACATCGCGCCATACCAGGAAGTTGTTGTTGCTTCGATACTTGAAGGCCGAGAAATGGGCGCTTTCCGCCAGCAGCGATTCGCGGGCCATCAAGCCGGCTTGGGCGTTATCACTGTTGGTTTGCACACTCAACACGCGCACGGTCATTCGAAAGTCGCCAGTGGCGAGGCCGGGATAGAAATAGTAGAAGCCATCACTGTTATCTCGAATCCGGCCCCAGCCAGGCGTTACGCTCAGCGTTCCGCCGCTGGCAGAGACGGTGGGCGGCGGCATGTAAGTGTTCTCGTATACCCACTGCGTCCCCAGGCCGCTGTCGAAATTGTCCGAGCGTCCGGGAATAGGGGCGCAGTTAGCGCCGGGAGGCGCGCACATCTCGAAGTTGTCATACGTGGCGAATCCGGTGATGCCGGTATTGCCAACGCCGTCGAACCACAACCCGCTGGTGCCAATGCCGACAATCACGCTTGCCGGCATGTTGTTAATGCTCTGCTGCTGATGCTGCGTCCATGTCGTTCCGTTGGTGGAGTAGAAGGATCTGAAGGTGTTCCCCTGGCGGGTGATGCGGAGATAGATGGGCGAAGTCAAATTGGCAACTGTTTGGCTGCTCAGATTCGCCCCGTAGGTAGTGCGCCATTGCGTCTCGATGCCGCGCGAAGCCGCGTCCGAATACTTGAAGAGTGCAAATCGGATGGCGCGGAAGTCATTGGCGGCTTGCACCACCAGCCCGGCGCGCGCGTATTCGTAAGTGGTCGCCACGCCATCCACGCGCACCGTGATCTGGAAATCCCCGCTGACGGCTTGCGGCTGGTAGACATAGCTGTATCCGCCGCGTCGGTTGGCTGCATCCGCGTTGTGCCAGGTGCCGCGCACAGGATAGACCTTGAGTTTGCCATCTTCCACCAAATAGTAGCCATCGGGAACGACGCTGCCTGTCCAACCGCTGCTGAAATTGTTGGATAGCTCCCTGATGGGCACGCATTCCTTGGCTTCGAACGTCACCGGCCCGTGAACGTTGTTGTTCTCCCCGCCGAGATTGCCCTCGTTCACATAATTGCTCGTGTCCACCTGCGCCCAAAGCGTGTGGATGCCCAGCTCGTAGACGGTGACGGTGGTGGTGATGGCGCGGCTTTCCAGCGGCCCCAGCGTGTTGAGCCAGTGTTTGCGTATCCCCAACTGGCGCACTACCGGACGGTCGGGGATGTTCAGGTAGACATCCACATCGAAGGGGCCGGTGGTGATCTGCACCGGCGTCGTGTTGCGCACAGTGACAACCACGGTAATCGGCTGTCCCGGACGGATATAATCTTCATCCACGATGGTGATGTTCTGGATGACCAGGTCTGGCGGCGGCAGGGCGATGCGGATGGGTGCGGTATGCGCGACCAGCGCGCCGCCGCCGCAGGCATTGGCGCCGCCATCGCCGCGATGTGATTCGATGCGATAGGTGCCCGCCACGCCCGATGGAATCTGGACGGCGACATCGGGAGCATCCCAGGTGCTGAGATTGACGTTGACCGGGAAAGCGAGACGTTGGGTGATCACCGTTCCCGTGATCGGGCACCACCAGAGCGAGTAGGGATTGTCGGCGTGAGGGTGATCCATCACATCCACCGCCACCCAGCTCAGCGGGGAAGGGTTGAAGTCTGAGAGCACCAGATAGGGGCCGCTCGCTTCCCAGATCTTGACCGCGGTGTCCATGGGTTCGTTGGCATCTACCACTGAATTGCCGTTGTAGTCCAGCCAGGCGGTGATATTGGCGGTAGCCGGGCGATTGCTGTAGAGCGTCACGCGCGCGCGCCCGTCGGCGCCGGTATTGCGATAAGCGGTCTGATACCCTTGCCCCGAATAGTCGAAGCTGCCCGCGGTGGTGCGGAAGGTCACTTGCGCGCCGGCGACGCCGTTGCCCAAGGCATCCGTCACGAGGGCGATGACTTCGTGATCCCGTTCGGCGGGCAATTGATTCGTGGCAACCTCGAAGTTCAGGGTGAGGTTGTTGACCGGACGGGGGGTAGGGGTGGGGGTGGCGCCGCCGGTGGGGGTAGGGGGCAGGGTGGCGGTGGGCGGCGGCTCGCCAGGCGGATTCAAGGGCGGCGGCGGGGGCAGTGTTGGCGGCGGCAGGTTGCCGTAACCAACCTGCACGCCTTCGTTGATCATCTCTGCGGTGCTGGCAACGCGCACCCAGGGCTGCGGCAGGAAGGGCGCGAAGACGATCAGGGGCACATTGTGGACGATGCGCACTTGCACGGGCAAGCCTTGTAAGCCAGGATGATCCTCCAACACCAGCGGCAAGGGTTGTTCATCATCCTCGAAGGCGCGTTGCCCCCACACCTGCACGCCCAACATGCCGCTCATGCCAAGTGCGTTGTTGATGCAGGTGGTGCTCTCTACAGTGTTGGGATCGTTGGGGACCCCGTCGCAGACGATGTCGCTGCGCAGCCCCAGGCTCGCTTCCACCGCGCGCATTTTGATAAGCTGCGTTCGGCGTTGGTGATAGTCGGCATCAGATTCGTTGAGATACTCAGCATAACCAGGAGAACTCGGGTTGGGCCCTACTGGGCAGTACGGCCATGGTTCATCGTTGATTTGCCCATTGTTGTTGCTATCCAGACACTCGCCTTGCGGCGGTTGATAGGCGATAGCCCAGCGCACGGTCTCGTGCGCCGCGTGCCTTACGGTGAGGTAGCCCTGCATGAGCACCGCGCCATCAATGATGCTGAGGATGACGAGCAGCAGCAGCGGCAGTATCAGGGCAAATTCTACTAGCGCCTGACCCCATGATTTCCGGTGTGTTCCCATGTTCCCTCGCTCGGCTGGAAACGTGAATTGGGTTAAAGTATATCATCGTAAAAAACCAGCTCTGGTAACGCCCAATTTCCTTAAACATTATTTTAACCGCGATTTCGTGGAATGTCAACGGTACTGAGGTACTTTGTTCAAGCGTCTGGCGCCGTTTCCAGCCAGGCTTCAAGCCTAAATGACAGGCAGGCCCTGGGGATGCACCCAGGGCCTGCCTGTGGAGGTATTACTACTATGGCGCGAGGTTATGTCGCGGCGCGGCTTACTTCCAGAGGGTCACGCCGAGCAGATAGGGCGTGCAGGCGGTACCGCTGCCGATGCCCTCGCCCGGTTCGATCTGCCCTTGCCCGATGGTGGCGTATTGGAACGTGCCGTGAATCGCGCCGTTGCTGCCGCCGCCGGAGCAGGAATCCAATGTGGCGGCCAGGAAGCCCACGATGTGGTAGTAGTAGCTGTTCACCCACCCGATGCCGGGTTCCTGATTGCCGGGGAAGGTGCGTTGCATGTCGGCGCGTACATACACGTAATCGAAGACCGGCAAGTAGACGGTGCGATTCATGTGGGTCTCACAAATATCGCGCCGCGTCACATCGCGCGTGCCGGGATCTCCGGCGATGTAGTCGCCATCGGCGTAGTAGGGCGGCAGGCCGCCGCGCGTGCCCGCGAACAGCGGATGAGGGCAGCCTTCCACGGCCCAGCGCTTCAGATCGGCGTTGCTGAAGTTCTTGTTGACTGTGCGCTCCAGGGGCAGGCCCCTGCCGACATGCGCCGCGTTGTAGATATAGTCGAAGTTGAGCCAGCCGCGCTGCGCGTTATCCGGCGGGTTGCTGGGGCAATCCACGCCATCCCGGCGACAGACAGAACCGCTGCCCTCGAACATCGTGAACTGCATATTGCCGCTGCCGATGATGCTATCTACCCGCTGTACCGGGAAGCCGATGGGCAAGAAGCCGCCGCCCGCCTGCACCACCGGGCCAAACATCGCCATGGCGTTGCCCGCCGGGGCGATGTTATCCTGCCCCACGACGCGCATGAAGGTGGTCGTCTCGGTAATCTGCGCCGTGACCTCAACGCCGGTGGTGCCGGTGGGAACGCCCAGCCCGACGCAGGCGTCTCCGATGCGCGTGCCATCCCGGTTCACATACCAGGCTTGAATGCGTCCGGTTATGTTGTTATGTGTGACGCCGTTTTCCTGCCCAAAGGCCACGATTTGTTGACAGACGTTGGTCTCCAGTGCGCTGCCAGCGGTACAACCCTGGCTGGCGAGCACCCGCGCGCCGGCCAATGCCATGGCATCGGCGGCGTTTTGCACCTGGCGGCGCATCTGATACATCCGTCCGCCATCCAATGCCAGGCCAATCACCGCCGCCAGCGCGATGATGGCAAATGCTACCAGTACAATAGCCTGACCTCGTTCGTTTTTCATGATAATCCTCCCATATTTGCTGAGAAATGGTTCAAAAAAGGTAACGCATTGTGTTAATAGGTGCTCAGTGCGACCTGAGAATTGCGTTGGTCGCCTGTCCTTGAAGTTCAACGGTATTCTCCGGGAAGAACAACGTGGCTATGGGTGTGTAGAACGTGAACTCATAGTACACTGTCACGATGATAGGATCGCCGGCGCGTGGATTAGGACTGTCAATCGAAATCATCACGTCCTCCTGGCGAATGGTTACCAGGCCCGAAGAGGCGCCGGCGGCGCGCTTGCTGATGCCGGCGAAATCTTCTGGATGGCTGGCGGCATACGCGGCGCCTTCCTGCGCGGCGTCATTGAGCGAGACCATTACGTAGTAGACGCGCCCGAAATCCAGCAGCCCCAACAACATCATCATGAGCAGCGGCAGCAGCAGCGCGATTTCAATAAGGCTCTGTCCTTTTTCCTTTTTTCGCATGGGTCGCCTCCTTATAAAAATAGTAACTGGTGAGCAGAGAGCGGTAAGTAGTGAGCAGATTCCGCCGCCTTGACTGCGCACTGCTCTCTACGAACTAACGGCTTTAGGGATTGAGCAGCAGTCCTGTGTCTGCATCTATGCTCATCTGCAAGTTGGCTTCTGGGCTGAAAGCCGTAATCACCCAGCGATCGCCCTCTGCGGTGGCGCGCAGTTGCAATTGGACCGCCGCGCCGGTATTGGTTTTCAGAAATTCCTCCCCGCCGGCTGCGCGGAAGGTGAGCCAGGCCATCTCCACGGTGGTCGCCGGCGGGAACGCGGCGAGTGTGCGCGGCGGGCTGGGAATGGTGGTCGCCGGTGTGGTGAAGAGTTCTTCCCCCCGCACCGAAAGCGACAGGATCGCACCCTGGCTGGCGGCATAGTAATAGTAAGCCCAACTGACTGGCGGCGACTCGGTCTGAATCCACTCCCTGGTGGGGCGCCACGTCGCCTCGACCCGTATCAGTACGGCGTCGGCAGCCCAGGTCAACGCCGCTGCGCGCGCCTGTTGCTCTGCTGCTGCGAGGTCAATGGGCGGCGCCAGCCCCGTCCATAACACGCCTTGCTGCTGCGGTGGTGTGGGTGCCCTGGATGCCTGCTGACTGAGGACGCCCCACAACAACGCCATCCCCATGAGTAGGATGAGCAGCAGCCCGATCACATAAAAGATCCAACGTCCGTTGTTCATTGCTTACGACGCTTTCATGATGAGCGGCAGATAGATCCGCTCCTGGGGCAGCGGCCCCAGCCGGTAGAAGGTGTCATAGTTGGTGGTGTAGATCAGCCCGCCCTGGTGCTCTTCCCAGGCCAGATGCAACATGCCATTGCCATCAATTTTGAGCGCCGGAAAGAGTGAGAGCTGGGTGGGCGTCTGTGAGGCGTTGATGATGCGCGCATCCCAGTTATGCCCGCCGTTTTTGCTACAGCGCATCAGAATTTCCTCGTTTCCCGACACGCCCGGCGCTGCGCGGTAGCCGTGCCAGGCGACGCATAGCGTGTCGCCCCGCGCATCCAGGCTGATGGTAGACCACGTGGGCCGATAGGTGTTCACCTGGACCGGGTTGGGATCGAGGCGTTGCCCTGACTGCGCGAGCGGTGGATTCCATTGCCCATTCTCGAAGCGCCGATAGTTGACGTATTGCAGCGTGGCGCCCTGCGAGAACTGTTGCTCGACCCACGCCACATGCACCCGCCCTGCGCCATCTACAGCCACTTTGGGCCGCACGCCGTTTTGCGTGGCAGGCGAGAGCCGGGTTAGCGGGTCCCAAGCGAAGCGTTGCTGCGCTGGTTGCCAGACCCCACGGGCGTACCATACGCCGATGACGGAGAGGGTGCCGGCGGTTTGCTCCCAGACCAGATGCGCCACGGTTTGGTCATTGCTGAGCGCGACATGGGGATACCAGATGCCCCCGTAAGGCGGATTGGCTTGTGAGCGCGTGATAATCACCGTCGGCGCAATCCACTGCGCATCCACAAAGCGCCGAGACGTGTAGTAGAGATCGGCTTTTGAGAAGTCATCTGCGGTCGGCGCCGAAGCAAAGAACAGATGTAACCGATCCTGTCCCACCAGCAGCCGGGGCGTGGTGTAGCCGTAAGTCGGCCCAAAAACGGTGCGCGGCGTCTCCGTCCCGTTTTTCTGCATGATGGCGCCCGGATAGGGGAAAACGCCCTGTACCCAAACGGCGGAGAGCTGGTCATTGTGGTAAACCAGGTCCGGCGCCCAGGCGTTTTGGGTTCCCGTAGCGGCAAGCGTTTGCACGGCATTGCCGGGCTGCGCCATAAAGATACCGTTTGTGGCCTGGACGCCCACATTAGACCAGGCCACAATCGGTTGATGGCTGCTGTTCAGCGCGATTGCCGGTTGTCGAATATCTCCGGTGCCGGAAAGATTGGTAGAGGGCTGCGCGCCCTCTTGCCCCCAGCCGCCATCGGTCGCATAGACTGCGGTCGCACAGAGCAGCGTTAGCGCGATGACACTGATGAGGGCGAGTTTGTTTTTTGTTTTCATCTCAATTCGTTAAATTTGTCAGGTTAAGATCCACTTCTTGCCGAATCTCGCCGGATTGCAGGCCGTTGACCACAGTTTGCCCCCGATAGATGGCATTTGCCATGCGCACTTGTCCAATGATCACGTAGTTGCCAGGCGGAAGTTCGGCTTCGTAGTATCCATTGATAACGGCCCCAGATGGCGCGGTGTAAGCCCGTGAGAAGCCCGACCATCTCAACCGCCCTTCAGGATCATAGATGTAGATATTCACCAGGTTTTGCGGCACGCCATCCATGTACGTGGTTCCCTGGATGGTACCCAGCGGCCCTGGCGTCACCGCGGGCGTGGGCGTAGGCGTGGGCGCGGGATTCGTCTGGGTCACGGTGATGACGAGCGGGTCGCTGAGGTTGTTGTTCTCATTGAACTCACGGATCTGATTCCACGTATCGGCCAGCGCGGTTAGCGTGTGCGTGCCCGTTACCGGGAAGCCCTGGTCTATCCACATGGTGAAGGTGATGCTCGCGCCCGCCGGCAACCCGTTGATGGCGATATAGTCCAGGCTGATGTCAGTGCCCGGATTCGGATAGTCATTGTCGTAGAGGTCTACCCAGAACAGAGAAGGGATATCGGCGCCGCCCTGATTGGCGACCGAGACCTGGAAGTCCACCCGGTTATACGTGCCCAGGGGCGGCGTGCTGAGCAGGCGCAGATCGTTCACCACCAGATCAGGCACCGGACAGGGGCAGTCAAAGGGCGTAGCATGGGAGTAGATCAACGTCCCGCCCTGATTTTTCTGCGTCCATGCCTCGGCTGTGACCTGATGGGGCACATAAGGCGTGACGTTGCTGACGTTGATGGTGTAGGCGAAGCTGGAGACATTCAATTTCTGCCCTGTGCTCACCAGCACGGTAGAATCGAATTTGATGACCAGATAATTGCCTCGCGGCCAGTTGAACCCACGCACTGTGATGGTTTGGTTGCCCGCCGGCCCACAGCTCGGATTGAGGGTGATATAGCCGCCCGTGGGCAGCGGGGTAGGTGTGGGCGTGGGCGTTGCTGTGCCGCCCTGCACTACGACCGAGTCCTGCTTGCCGTAGCCCTGCACGATGAGCGTCATCCCGCCTTCCAGCGCGGGCAAGCCGTCGAAGAGGAAGCGCCCGTCTGGTCCCACAATGGCCGTGCGTTGCAGACCGGTCTGGATGATGCGCAACGTGACCGTCTCGCCCGGCTGCGCCGAGCCGGCGATGGAGGTTTGCCCCATCACTACCGGGCGGTCAATGACGATGTCGTTGGTCGGAATGGGAGAAGCCGTTGGCGTTGGAGATGGCGTAGGTGTCGGTGTTTTTGTCGGCGTAGGCGTTGGGGTGGGGCAAGGGACGGTGAGTGTCGCAGTGGCAAGCGTCACGCCGTTCGCGCGGTTTTCCACTCTCACCACGTACTGGCCGGCTGTAGGGATGGTGTAATTGTTCTTTGTGTATGTGAATGTGCCGCCTGAGATGGAGTGATTGTTGGCAATTTGATCGGTACCGACATAGATATTGATGCGCGTAACCGTGCCAAAATTCCACCCCGTGACAATCAGGTTGAATTGCTGGTTCTGGTTAGCGCACATAGGATTGATAGAAATGCTGGCACCGGATGGCGGCGGTGCCCCGGTGGGTTCCTCAGTCGGCGGCGGGGGATCAGTGGGATTGCCGCCTCCAGGAGGCTGTACCGTTGGCGGCGGATCTACCACCAGCCCCACATTTTGCACCGTGCGCGCGGCGGTCGTTTGCAGTTGCAGCGGAGGAATAAAGGGCCGGAACATGGGGGTCATCGGCTCGATGGCGTATTCGACATGTACCAGCACCCGCGAAACGCCCGCCGCGACGGTATTAGGATCCGTTGTGGGGGTGGTGCCCGGCCCGCTATCATACCATACCTGGATCGTGACATCTTCCACGGGCACCATGGCGATGAATTCGGTGGCTCTGGTTCTAATGCCGCCATAGTTCCGAGGACTGGTCACGCCGTAGCGGGCGCCTTCGCGCGCGGCATTGAACAAGCCGCTGTAAATGAACAGCACCCGTCCAAATTCAAAGATGCCCAGGATGATGAGCAACAGCAGCGGTAAAATCAGGGCAAATTCAACTAATCCCTGTCCCGATTTTTCACGTTTTATCCGGTTGAACATGTCATTTCCTCATTAGAATCGCTTATGCCACTAATGGCCCCTAGGCGTAGTCTGCACCGGGGCCTCTTAACCATTTTCTATCTATAGAATCGAAAAAGGATAGAGTCGGTAACGTCGTATTTGGGACTTCGGAGATACTGTGATGGAGTATAGAGGGTATAGGAGGTGGTACTTTGGTCATGCAACGCCTGTAACATTTGCGCGTCACTGGACGGCAGGCTTAATCGTTTTATAATATGAGGACCAATTACAGATGAGAAATCGGAATGGGTGCTCAAACAGCAGCATTTGACGAAAACGCTATCATTCGGCGCGCGAAGCAAGGCGACCGGAGCGCGCAGGGGCAACTGTACGAACACTACGTAGATGCAGTGTATCGTTACATGTTGTATCGCACCGGGAATCATGAGCTTGCCGAAGCTCTGACCGCCGAGGTGTTCTCGCAGATGCTGACCGCAATCGAGCGCTACGAGGATATGGGGCTGCCTTTTGGCGCGTGGTTGTTCCGTATTGCGCGCGCGCGGCTGGTGGATCACTGGCGCGCGAACAAACGGCAGCAGGATCAGGTCGTTACTTTTTCCGACGATGTTGAAGAATTCCTGATTGGTGAGCATACGCCTGACTTGACCCATGAGTATGCTGAACTGGTGCAGGCGTTGGAGTATCTGACGCCTGCGGAGCGTGAGATCATCCTGTTACGCTTCGCTTCGGATATGAACAATCAGGATATTGCGATGGTGGTGCATAGCAACCCTAACGCAGTGAAGAGCATGATGTACCGCGCTTTGCGCAAGTTACGCGGCATTTTGAGTCGCCAGGAACGGTTTTATGCCGATGTTGAAAACCATGATGAATACCAATGAATTTGATCCTCAAATGGCTGATGTTGTATCACGGCTCGAAAAGCTAGGGCAACCGCGCCTTTCCTCAGCAGCGCGGCAACGCATCTGGCAGAAGGCTTGCGCGCAAGCCAATGTCGCGGCGACGATGGCGGCGCCCCAGGCGCGGCGCGCGCCACGTGTCGCGCCGGCATTCTTGCGGGTGCTGGTGAGCGCAATGGTCGCTTTTAGCCTGCTGTTTGCGGGAACCGCGTGGGTCGCGGCGCAGAGCTTGCCCGGCGATGCGCTCTATCCCGTTGCGCGCGAGCTAGAGTCAGTGCGTTTGGCGCTCACGCCTGCTGCTCAGCGCACGTCCTTGCAGCTGCGGTTCCTGGATCGCCGCGCAGTGGAGATCGAAGCCTTGGTGCAGCTTGATCGCCCCGTACCCCCGGAACTCATCGCGGAGATTGTGGCGGTGGTTGAACAAGCGGCCAATGATCCAGATGCCTGGGGCGGAGAAGCGGCGGTGGCGCTGCACATTGCCCGGCAGGAAGAGGCGCTAGGGCTTGTGGTCGCCCGGTATCCGAATTATAACGCGGCGGCGCGCGCTTTCCAGGCGGTGAACGCGGCCCGGCTTCGTGTGCGCCCAGGGCGGCCCTTCGAGCCTGGGTTGCCAACGCCGCGCCCCGGAGATGATGACTGGATGCCGCCGGGCCAGAAAGACAAAGAGAAAACGCCGCCAGGTCAAGACCACAATACGCCGCCAGGTCAGGAGGGCAAAGACAAGGTTGTGCCGCCGGGTCAGGGCGGGACGCCGCCGGGCCAGGAGGATAAGGACAAAACGCCGCCGGGTCAGGATGGGACGCCGCCGGGCCAGGAGGATAAGGACAAAACGCCGCCGGGTCAGGATGGGACGCCGCCGGGCCAGGAGGATAAGGACAAAACGCCGCCGGGTCAGGGCGGGACGCCGCCGGGCCAGGA
>CAZDSF010000028.1:0-17103 GCA_964508025.1 uncultured Anaerolineales bacterium | reverse complement strand
AGGAGGATAAGGACAAAACGCCGCCGGGTCAGGGCGGGACGCCGCCGGGCCAGGAGGATAAGGAAAACACACCGCCGGGTCAGGATGGGACGCCGCCGGGCCAGGAAGACAAGGAAAACACACCGCCGGGGCAGGGTGGGACGCCGCCAGGGCAGGGCGGCGATCCACCGCCGGGTCAGGGCGGCACCCCGCCAGGGCAGGGCGGCGATCCACCGCCGGGTCAGGGCGGCACCCCGCCAGGGCAGGGCGGCGATCCACCGCCGGGGCAGGGCGGGACCCCACCGGGACAACAAAAGAAAGACTAACCTCCACCAGGCGTGGGAACTGTTGTTTTTGTCGCGTAGTGCGGATAGATCGTCTATCCGCACTTTTCATTGAGTGCTGTGTAACTGTTTCGCGTTATCCCGTTTGCCACGACAAAAAGCGGCTAAAGCCGAGGATTTAGCGTGTGTGCGCTGTCGCGTGCAGCACGGCAACGCACACAGACACCTTGTAGAAGGCTTCAGCCCGGAATTGCCGCCCGACGACGCAACGCTGAACAGTTACCGTGCTATTCAGGCTTATCCTCAGTTGCCGAGTGTGTTATAATGGATGTGGAATCTCTTTGATGATGGGGTGATGTTGGAGCGACATGATCTGCTAAACTCGGTGCAGTCGCACCTCGGCTATGTCTTTCGGCGCCCGGAGTTGTTGACCCTCGCGCTCACGCATCCTTCTTACGCCCATGAACATCCCGATGAGGGTGGAGAAGAGCATCACAATCAGCGCCTGGAATTTCTTGGCGATGCCGTGCTGGACTTTCTCGTGGCCGCCTGGCTTTTCGAGCAGCACCCCGATTTTCCTGAGGGGCCGTTGACCCGTTTGCGCGCTACGTTGGTGCGCACCTCGACGCTGGCGCGGCTGGCGCTCGATCTGGGTTTGGGGGCGGCGCTGCGTCTGGGTCATGGCGAGGAAGAGCATGGCGGGCGCGAGCGCGCGGCCAATCTCTGCGATGCGTTGGAGGCGACTGTCGGTGCGCTGTATCTCGATGGGGGCCTGGAACAGGTGTGGGCCTGTCTCGGCGCGTGGTTTGCGCGTGAGGCGACGGCCATTCTGGCGGCGGAGTCGTACCTTGATGCCAAATCTCGCTTCCAGGAGTGGATTCAAGCAGAGACGGGCATCACGCCGAGTTATCGTATTTCCGGCGATAGCGGCCCTGATCATGCCAAAACCTTCACCGCGCAAGTGCTGCTGGAAGATCGCGTCGTGGGCGAGGGCGTGGGTTCGAGCAAGCGCGCGGCGGAGCAGGCCGCAGCTCGGGCGGCGTTGGCGGCGTTGCAATCGGCAACCGCTGATTGACGCCGTCCGACAGAAAACAGGTCTCCGCCTCTGCCGCTCGGCTGTCTCGCTAATTTGTAACTGTTTAGCATTATCCCGTTTGCCACGACAAAAAGCAAATTTGTTGGTTTAACGTGATTCGTTCACTCGTTGATTCGCTGATTCGAGGGTAGCTTTATGATGCGTTTTGATCGCTTTACCGAAAGAGCTCAGGAGGCGGCGCGCCGCGCCGTGGAGCTGATGACCCATTTTGGGCATAGCCAGGTGGATGTGGAGCATCTGCTGCTGGCTCTGGTCAATCAGCCCGATGGCGTGGTGCCGGAAATGTTGACGGATCTGGGGGTGGAGCCGGCGTTGCTGGCGGAACAGCTGGATGGCATGTTGCGCGCGACATCGCGGCCCGGCATCTACGGCGCCGGCGGGCGGCAGCAGGTTTTCAGCACGCCGCGCGTCAATCGCACCATTGAGCTCGCGGGCATGGAGGCGAACCGCCTCAAAGATGAATACATCTCCACAGAACATTTGTTTCTGGCGATATTGCAGGAGCGCGGTACGCCGCTGGCGCGGTTGTTGCAGGAGTTCAATCTTACCCGCGAGCGCGCGCTCGAATCCGTGGAGCGGGTTCGCGGCGGGCAACGGGTCACGCATCCGCAAGCCGAATCGCAGTACCGGATGTTGGAGAAGTACAGCCGCGATCTTACCGCGATGGCACGCGAGCAGCGTCTTGACCCCGTCATCGGGCGGGATAACGAGATCAGCCGCGTGATCCAAATTCTGGTGCGCCGCACCAAGAACAATCCCGTGCTCATCGGCGAGCCGGGGGTGGGGAAAACCGCTATCATCGAAGGGCTGGCGCAGAAGATCGTCCGCGATGATGTGCCGGAAATCCTCAAAGGTAAACGGATGTTGCAGCTGGATTTGGGCGCGCTCGTGGCCGGCACCCGTTTTCGCGGTGAGTTCGAGGAGCGGTTGAAGGGGATCCTGGAGGAGGTGCAGCGCTCGCAGGGGGAGATTATTCTCTTCATTGATGAGCTGCACACGGTAGTGGGCGCGGGCAATGCCGCCGGCGCTTTGGATGCGTCTAACATGATCAAGCCGGCATTGGCGCGCGGGGAATTGCAGTGCATCGGGGCGACGACGCTCGATGAGTATCGCCAGTACATCGAACGGGATGGGGCGCTGGAACGGCGCTTTGCGCCGGTTTTTGTCGAAGAGCCGTCGGTGGAAGACACCATCGAGATGCTGCGGGGGCTGTACAAACGCTATGAAGCGCATCATCGCGTGACTATCAGCGATGCGGCGTTGGTGGCGGCGGCGCAGCTGGCGCATCGCTACGTCACCGACCGGCATCTGCCCGACAAGGCGATTGATGTGATGGATGAGGCGGCGGCGCGCTTGCGTGTGCGGCTGTATACCTTGCCGCCCGATCTCAAACGGCTGGAGGATGAGTTGCGCCGGTTGCGGACGGAAGAGGAAGCGGCCGGGGCGACACGGGATTATGAGCGGGCGGCGGAAATCAAGACGCAACGGCTGCGGCTGGAGCAGGTTTTCGGCAAGAAACGCGATGAATGGCTGGCTACGCACCAACTGGATGAGGTGGTGGAGGCTACCGACATCGCAGCGGTGGTTTCAGCGTGGACGGGCATTCCGGTGACGCAGGTGTTGGAAAGCGAGGCGCGGAAGCTGTTGCGCATGGAAGAGGCGTTGCAGGAGCGCATTATCGGGCAACGGGAAGCGCTGCACGCGATTGCTGACGCCATCCGCCGCGCGCGCGCCGGGCTGAAGCATCCGCGGCGGCCCATCGGCACCTTCCTGTTTCTTGGCGCATCGGGCGTCGGCAAAACGGAGACGGCGAAGGCGCTGGCGGCGTTCCTCTTCGACGATGAGGATGCGCTGTTGCGGGTGGACATGAGCGAATACCGCGAGGCGCACACCGTCTCCCGGCTCTTTGGCGCGCCGCCTGGCTATGTGGGCTACGATCAGGGCGGGCAGCTTACCGAATCTGTGCGGCGGCGGCCCTATCAAGTTGTGCTCTTCGACGAGATCGAGAAAGCCCATGCGGATGTGTGGAATGCGCTGCTGCAAATCCTCGATGAAGGGCGGCTGACCGATGGGCAGGGGCATGTGGTAGATTTTCGCCACACAGTTATCATCATGACCTCCAATGTGGGGACGGAGATGTTGCGGCGAGGCGGCGCGTTGGGCTTCGCCCATGGCACCGGCGCGGAAGATGATGACGCCCGTCAACGGGTGCTGGCTGCTTTGCGGCAAACCTTCCGCCCGGAGTTCATCAACCGCGTGGATGAGATCATCGTTTTCGGCAATCTCACGTTGGAGGATATGGAGCAGATCGTGCGCCTGCAAATGCGAGAGGTGGAAACGCAGTTGCAGGAATATGGCTTGCGGGTGCGACTGCTACCGCCGGCATTGCGTTGGCTGGCGCAGCAGGGCTACGATCCGCAGTACGGCGCGCGACCGTTGCGCCGCGCTATACAGCGTTATATTGAAAGCCCGTTGAGCGTGCAGATTCTGCGCGGCGACTTTGGGGCGCAGACGCTTGTATCTATTGACTTGCGAGATGGGGAGCTGGTTTTCCAGGCTGAAGCAGAGCCGTTGGCCGATGTGCCGCACATGGAAATGGCGGCTTCTGAAATTCTGGATGAAGGTGGCGCATAAGTGCAGCGCTGCGTCGCCGGCGGAATCATCTTGCTGGGCATCGCGATCGTTGCCAGGGTCAGAATATGACGTTTATCTTGTGCAGCAAAGTCTTTTCCCCCTGGCCTTGTTGCCAATCTTGCAGTATGGTGTATAACTAAAGCAGGCGCCATTTGGCTGCTTGTTGATTTGAGCACACTCCACACATTCAATGTAGAGCGTCTAAGGAGGTGATGCGATCGCAAGAAGCATGTAAGGTGCGCAACTGTTGGAGTATCTCTGGTTCGTTCAATCAATCTGAAGAAGGAGGAGTTCCATGTCACGGAAGTTGTGGGTTTTGTTGAGCCTGGTGTTGATCGCCAGCATGGTGTTGGTTGGGTGCGGCGGCGGCGCTGCTCCGGCGGAGAAGTTCAAGGTCGGCATGATCACCGACGCGGGCGGTATTGACGACAAGTCGTTCAACGCTACTTCGTGGAAGGGTGTGGAGCGCGCGATCAAAGAACTGGGGATTGATGGTTCCTATCTGGAGTCCAAGCAGCAGACGGATTACGCCACCAACCTCGCGCAGTACACCAATCAGGGCGCGAACCTGATCGTCACCGTGGGCTTCTTGCTCGCGGATGACACTGCGGATTTTGCAGCGCGTTTCCCTGAGACCAACTTCGCCATCGTGGATATGCCGTCTCTGGGCGATAACGTGCGCGGCCTGACCTTCGCTACCGACGAGGCCGGTTTCCTGGCCGGGTACGCGGCGGCGGCAGCCACCAAGACCGGCAAAGTGGCGACCTTCGGCGGCATCAACATCCCGCCCGTCACCATCTTCATGGTGGGCTTTGAGTACGGCGTGGAATACTACAACCAGAAGCACGGCACCAGTGTTGAGGTTCTGGGATGGGACACTGCCGCAAATTCCGGTGTGTTTGTGGGCAACTTCGATTCCACCGACGACGGGCGTCGGGTCGCCGAGACCTTCATGAACGAAGGCGCCGATGTCATCATGCCGGTGGCTGGGCCTGTGGGTCTGGGCAGCGCTCAGGCAGTCAAGGAGCGCGGCAACGCCTGGTTGATCGGCGTGGATACCGACTGGACCGTCAGCGCGCCGCAGTATGCGGATGTGATCCTCACCAGCGTGCTGAAGAACATGGATGTTGCCGTTTTCGACACCATCAAAGTGGCGATGGCCGACGGTTTCGCGGGCTTCAAGGGCGAGACCTACGAGGGTACGCTGGCGAATGACGGTGTGGGGATTGCCCCCATTGCCGCCGGCGCCGTGCCGCAGGCTATCGTGAATGAGCTCGAGACGGTCAAGGCCGACATCATTGCCGGCAAGATCAACACGGGCTGGGATACCTACATCGCTAGCCTGAATTAGGTGTTGTGATGAGGCGCGGTCTTTATGACCGCGCCTCTACTCTTTTTCTCCGACGGCGCTTTTGGGGCTTATGCCCGCAGCCAACACGATGTATCACGAGCGGCGGCTGCCTGCATTCTGCGGCGACAAGCTGGTATCAATGCAAACGACCCTGATTTAAGCAGTTGATGGCAAGCGAGTGTTTTCCAGTGAATTATGGTGTGATTCGCCGGAAAACACTTTTTTGCTATTAATAACTCAAAGTGTAATTATTTATTCTGAAAGGAGGAGGCTATGCCCCCCGTTCTGGAACTGAAGGGGATTACGAAACGCTTTCCCGGTGTTTTGGCAAACGATCATATTGATCTAACCCTTGAAGAGGGAAAAGTGTTGGCGCTGTTGGGGGAGAACGGGGCCGGGAAAAGCACATTGATGAATATCCTCTACGGCTTGTACAAGCCGGATGAAGGAGAAATTTATGTGCGCGGGCAGAAAGCCGAGATTCACGGCCCTGGCGACGCGATTGCGCTCGGTATTGGGATGGTGCATCAGCACTTTATGCTAGTCCCGGTCCTCACGGTTACTGAAAATGTCATGCTGGGCATGGAATCCATGAAGAATGGGCTGTTCCTGGATCGAGAAACAGCTGCCAAGCGGATTCAGGCTATCTCCGAGCAATACGGCCTGGATGTGGAGCCCCATGCGTTGGTGGGCGATTTACCTGTGGGGATTCAACAACGGGTGGAGATCATCAAGTTGCTTTACCGGCAGGCTGACATTTTGATTCTGGATGAGCCGACGGCGGTGTTGACGCCTCAAGAGGTGCGCGGACTTTTCCAGGTTATCCGTTCCCTGCTCGCTAAAGGTAAATCCATCATTTTTATCAGCCATAAATTGAAAGAAGTTCTCGAAATTTCCGATGCGATTGTGGTTTTGCGGGGTGGGCGCGTGGCCGGCGCAGCGGATCCAAAGAAGAGCAGTGAGCGGAGTCTGGCTTCGCTGATGGTGGGCCGCGAGGTCATCCTTACGGTGGCAAAAGAAAAGGCGCAGCCCAAGGAGCCGGTGCTTGAAGTGGAGCATTTGTGCGTACTGGGCGAGGGCACGCATGTCGCGGTGAATGACATTTCCTTCGAGGTGCGCGCGGGTGAGATTGTGGGCGTTGCCGGTGTCCAGGGCAACGGGCAGACAGAGCTGGTGGAGGCCTTGACCGGGTTGCGGCCGGCAATCAGCGGGACGGTGCGCTTGCTCGGCAAGGATGTGACCCACGCCTCGCCGCGTGTGATCACCGAAGCTGGGACGGGGCACATTCCTGAAGATCGGCAACGCGATGGGTTGGTGCTGAGTTATCCAATTGCCGATAATCTGATTCTGAATACTTACTATCTGCCGCCTGTAGCGCAGGGCATTGTCATGCAGGAGCCAATCATCAACGAGCGCGCCGAGAAATTGGTGGCCGAATATGATGTGCGCACGCCTAGCATTTTGACCCCGGCGGGCAGTCTTTCCGGCGGCAATCAGCAGAAAGTGATTGTGGCGCGCGAGCTGAGCCGTCCGGGACAGTTCGTGGTCGCCTCTCAGCCTACACGCGGTCTGGATGTGGGCTCTATCGAGTACATTCACTCCCAGCTGATCCGCAAACGCGACGAGGGGGCCGGGGTGTTGGTGGTTTCCGCAGAGCTGGATGAAATTCTCTCGCTGGCAGATCGCATCATCGTCATGTTCGAGGGTCGGATTATGGGCATTGTGCCCATCGAGAAGGCGACCCGCGAGGACCTGGGGTTGTTGATGGCAGGGGTGCATCCTGATGAATACGGGGCCGAGGTTGCGGCCGTAAAGGAGGCAGCATGAGCGAGAAAAAAGCGCCGTCAAAAGCGCCGCAGAAAACCAGGCAGAAGCGCCGCTCCGGCAATCGTTGGCGCGCACTGCTCACGCCGGTGATGGCGATTGTTACGGCCTTGATTCTGGGCGCGGTGGTGATTATCGTGACGGATACATCCGTGTACGATGCTTTCGAGCGCGGTTTTGGCGCGGGTCTGGGCCGGGCGGTGCAGGTGATTTCTACCGCTTATGGAGCGTTCTTTACCGGCGCCTTCGGCGATCCGGGGCGGATGGCGCGCGGGTTGAGCACCTGGATTACTACCGGTGATGGACGCGCGTGGGTGCAAGCGTTGTATCCGCTGACCGAAACGCTGCGCTATGCGACGCCGCTCATTTTTGCCGGGTTGTCGGTGGCGCTGGGCTTCCGTGGCGGGCTGTTCAACGTCGGCGCAGAAGGGCAATACTTTGTTGCCGGGCTGACCTCGGTCTTTGTGGGCTACAGCCTCACGGGGCTGCCGTGGTTCATCCACGCGCCGTTGGCCCTGCTTGCGGGTATTTTGGGCGGCGCGCTCTGGGGCGTGATTCCGGGCTATCTCAAAGCTAAGACCGGCGCCCATGAGGTGATCAACACGATTATGATGAACTACATCGCCTTCCGCCTTGCCGAGTTCATGCTCGATGTAGGCGGCCCGATGGCGCGTGGGGACGGTCGTCCGGTGAGTCCGCTGGTGCAACCCTCGGCTCGCCTAGCGCAGTTCTTCCCCTCCAATTCCAATATTCGCTTCAATGTGGGCTTCTTGTTGGCGTTGGCGGCGGCGGGTTTCATTTATTGGTTACTGTTCAAGACCACGATTGGATACGAGATCCGCACGGTGGGGCAGAACCCGCGCGCGGCGAAGTATTCCGGGATGAGCGTGGCCCGCACGGTGGTGCTGACGATGGCGTTGAGCGGCGGCCTGGCGGGGCTGGCGGCGGCGACGGATATTCTCGGCGTTATTGGTTTCATGCCCAACGCTTTCTCTTCGGGTTACGGTTTTGACGCGATTGCCCTGGCTTTACTTGGCAATAGTCACCCATTTGGGGTGGTGCTGGCGTCGTTACTCTTCGGCGCGCTGCAAGCCGGCGCGCGCAATATGCAGGCCATGGCTCGTGTCCCCCTGGATCTCACCGATATTCTTCAGGGGTTGATCATCATCTTCATTGCCGCACCGGCCATCATCCGGTCGCTGTACCGCTTGCGGGCGGTAGAAGACGGCGAGGAGCTGGTGGTGACGCGCGGCTGGGGCCAGATGTAGGAGGTTGCGATGAGCGAGAATATCATGGACATCCGTCGGGCGCGCACATTGGGGATTGTTTTTCTGGGGTTTGCGGCGTTGATGCTCATCCTCTTCCTTCCCGGCACTACGGGGAGCCAGCAGACGACCTTCGCCTTTGATTTGGAGCTCAGCCAGGCTCTGCCGATTGGCAGGTTGACTTTCAACACGCAGGCCAGCCTTTACGTGCTGGCGGTGATCGCGGTGTTTCTGGGCGCATGGCAACTCGCCAGGGGCTTCAAGCAAGTCTACCTTGTGCTGGGGTTTGTGGTGGCGATGTTCGTGCTGGCTTTTCTTACCTGGGCTGCGCGAGAGCGGTCCATGAATATGACGGGGATGTTGCAGGCTACGCTGTTACGCGCGGTCCCCATCACGCTGGCGGCGCTTAGCGGCATCATGTGCGAACGCTGCGCGGTCATCAACATTGGCATTGAGGGAATGATGCTTGCCGGCGCCTTCGCTGCTGCGCTGGTTGGCAGCTTGACTAAAAGTATGTGGGGCGGTTTGCTTGCCGCATTGATTGCTGGCGGCCTGATGGGGGCGCTGCTTGCGGTGCTGGCGATTCGCTACAAGGTCAACCAGGTTGTGGCAGGCACGGCGATCAACATTCTGGCGACGGGGTTGACCAGCTACTTCAGTTCACGGTATCTACAGGCAATTCCTGAGTTGAATCGCCCGACCACGTTCCGCCCGGTGCCGGTGCCGGTGCTGTCGCGGATTCCTATCCTGGGGCCGGTGCTCTTTACCAATACCGTGCCGGTGTATCTGATGTTGATCCTGGTGATTGTGATTCACGTGATGTTGTTCTACACCCGCTGGGGTTTGCGCACTCGCGCTGTGGGCGAGCATCCCAAGGCCGCCGATACGCTGGGCGTCAATGTGTTCAGAACGCGCTACATCAACGTGATTCTCGGCGGTATGGTCGCGGGATTGGGCGGCGCGTATCTGGTGTTGAGCTCGGTTGCCCGCTTCGATGAACTGATGACTGCTGGGCGCGGCTTCATCGGGCTGGCGGCGATGATCTTCGGCAAGTGGAATCCGATTGGCGCGTTCGGCGCATCGCTCATCTTCGGTTTTGCGGACTCGCTTCAGACCAATCTGGCGATTTTGCGCGTGCCGATTCCTTCGCAGTTCTTGCTGATGGCGCCGTATCTGGTGACGATGATCGTCCTCGCGGGCGTGGTGGGCCGCGCGATGCCGCCCGCCGCCGACGGGCAGCCTTACGAGAAGGCCTGAGCACAGGCCTGTGCACAGGGTGTAAGTTTCGCATAATGCTGTAATGCGTAATGCGTAATGCGTGATGCGTACTGTGGTACGTGTTACGTATTACGCATTATGTTTTTGATTGAGGTGTTGCTGTGAATACAACAATGTGGCCCGCGGTGTTTATGCAGCGCATGGCGCTTTGGTTAGGCGATGAAGCCGAAGCCTTCTTCGGTGCATTGGCGCGGCGCGATGTGGGCTTGCGCCTCAATCCGCTGCGCGGCGCGCTTGCTGCGTTGCGCGCGCGGATTCCCTGGCGCGCGGATGCGGTGCCCTGGTGCCCTGAAGGGCTGTGGTTGCAGGAAGATGAAGCCGCCATCGGCGCGCATCCCTACCACACAGCCGGGGTCTACTACATCCAGGATCCCAGCGCGATGGCGGCGGGTGTGCTCCTCGATCCGCAGCCAGGCGAATGGGTGCTCGATCTCGCGGCTGCGCCTGGGGGCAAGGCCACGCATCTCGCGGCGCGCATGGACAATCAAGGCGTCCTGGTGGCGAATGAGGTGAATCGCCGGCGCGCATCGGTGCTGGCGATGAACCTGGAGCGCATGGGCGTCCGCAACGCGATGATTCTCAACGAGACGCCGGAGCGGCTGGCGGCGCGGTGGGGCGAGATCTTCGACGCTGTGCTGGTGGATGCGCCCTGTTCGGGAGAAGGGACGTTCTGCCGGGATTCGGCGGCGGTGCGCGATTGGAGCCTCGCCACGGTGCAGGGAAATGCGCACCGGCAACGCGGTATCCTGGAGCAGGCGGCGGCGTTGGTGCGGCCCGGTGGACGGCTGCTCTACGGGACGTGCACCTTCGCGCCGGAGGAGGATGAGGGCGTCATCGCGGCGTTCCTCGAGGCGCACGCGGATTTCGAGCTGGCGCCGCTGCCGGAATTGCCGGGTCTCAGCAGCGGGCATCCCGAATGGGTGGGCGCACCGGAGGCTGTACGGCAGGTGGGGCGCTTTTGGCCGCATCGCGGGCCGGGGCACGGGCATTTCTACGCGCTGCTGCATCGCCAGGGCGAGCCGGGAGACGATTTGCCGGAGCAGTGGATGAGTACGACCGCGCCCGGACGGGTGTTGCAGCTCTATCGGCGCACACTGCGCGACATTCTGGCGGTGGAGCCGCCCGAAGAAGGGCTATATCTCAGCGAGACCGATGATCTCTATGTGACGCCGCTGGATCCCAAACTCTGGGCCGGGCTGCACGTGCTGCGCCCCGGATGGTGGGTGGCTTCGCAGCGGCACGGGAAGGTCAATCCGAATCATGCCTTGGCAACGGCGTTGCGGCCCGAAGCGGCGCAAGACGTGTGTGAGCTGGCAGCCGAGGATCCGCTGGTAGAGCAATTCCTGCGCGGCAGTTTCTGGGAAGATAACGGCCCGGCGGGCTTTGTGCTGGTCACGGTGGATGGTTTCCCGCTGGGTTGGGCCAAACGGGGCGAGGGGCGTCTGCGCAGTCGCTATCCCGTACACTTGCGGCGCTGAGATCGGGGTTAGCGCGCGCTCTGCTTGTGGCTGGGTGCCCGGTAGCGCGCCTCGCTTTCTTCCGCCAGAGCGATGATGCGCGCCATGAGCGCTTCGGTGGCAGCGTTGACTGTGGCGCGATTTTCGGCGTCGCCGGTGAAATGCAGCGCTTCGCCCACTGTGATGGTGTAGGGGCCATGCCAATACCAGTAGCCCACCGTCTCGCGCTCGCCGATGTGCGCGTGCACGATCCAGTTGCGCTCGCGCAGGATGTGAATGCCTACGGGGATTACGGGGGCGCCAGCAGCTAACGCCAGGCGCACCGCGCCTGAATGCGGGCGGTTGTAGCCGCCGGTTTGCGGGCTGATCCAACCTTCGGGAAACAGCGCCAGCGAGTCGCCGGCGCGCAAGGCTTTCAAGCCGGCTTCCAGCGCCGACTTGCCCGCGCCCAATGTGACGGGGATGTGTTCTGACCAGCGCATGTAGGCGCCAAAGAGCGGGGCGATGAAGGCTTCGCGGATGACCAGCAATTTGAGCGGCTCTGGGGATAACACCGCGATGAGCACCGGATCGCTGCAACTGGGGTGGTTGGCAGCGATGATTTTAGGCCCGGCGGGCAGCGGCGCGCGCCACTGCACATCCAATCGCAGAAACAGGCTGGCGTAAGCGCGGATGCAGCTTCGACTCACGGTATAAAGCAGTTGCGCCCTTTTTGACATGCAGCAGCTCCTTCCTGGCGTTTGATTTCTACCCTCGGGGTTGTGGCTTGCCACATTGGGGCTGGCTTTGATTGTACCACAGGGGGCCCGTTTGACCTGCGAGGTGTGGGGGCGCTTTTGTGCATTTGTGAACGCATTCGCGGACGGCGTGCGCGCCTTAACTTGATGGCTTTTAACTTTACATAATTTCAAGATAGTTCTATAGCATTGACTTTCAGCTGATTTCATTTATCATAGGGAATATGCGTTTATTATACGGCTTGCGCAGTGTATTTATGGCGTCAACGTGGACTTCGAGGGAGTGATGCGACGCAACGTCCTGTTTTGTTTTTTGTCCCTGTTGTTACTTTTGAGCGGCTTTTTCCCGAGCGCAGTTCTGGCGCAATCTCTTTCGGCTCTGGATGCGGATGGGCCGACGGTGCATATTGTGGCGGCTGGCGAGACGCTGTTCTCTATTGCCCGCCGTTACGGGACCGATGCGACGACGCTGGCGCACCTCAATGATCTGAGCGATCCCCGCAAACTCTATGCCGGACAGCCACTTTTATTGCCGCTGCCGGAGGGTTTTCCGCGAGCTGATTGGCAGGCCCATTCCTTGGGACTGGCGGAGACTTTTTCGCTGTTGGCGCGGCGCAGCGGCTTCGATTGGCTCACTCTGGCCCGCGCCAACCGCATTTTGAACCCCAACGCTCTGATGTTGGGACAGTCGGTGTTGCTTCCCCCCGCCGATACGCCCTTGATGTTGCGCGTGGCCTCCGAAGGAGAAACCTGGCTCACGTTGGCGCTGCGCCACGATTTGCCATACTGGCAAGTGGCGCGCTTGAATCCGCAGCCGATCTACGGTGGTATGGAGTGGCGGTTGCCAGGCGATTCGCCCTCGCCATACCTGCCCTATCCGATTACGGCGCTCACGTTGGCCCCACAACCGGTTGTGCGCGGGGAGACCACCGTGTTGAGCCTGGAGACTGCGGTGCAGGCGAATTGTCAGATCACCTATCTGAACAAGACCGAAGCCTGTTACCGGCAGGATTTTACCCACCTTTTTGCATTGGTGAGCCTCTCGCCGATGCTGGATGCCGGTACCTATACTGTGGAATTGGCCGTACAATACGCCGGGACAGAGATTGCCCTTGAACTGCCACTGGTCGTTGCGTCGGGCCGTTTTGGCTATGAGCGGATTGATGTTTCGGGCAGTTTGAGTCAGCTGATGAATCCGGCGCTGATGGAAGCTGAGCGCAATGCGCTGGATGCCGTCGCAGATTTGCGCACGCCGCACCGCTACTGGGAATTTCCCTTCACGTACCCTGTGCAGGCGGCGATTTCCTCATATTTCGGATCGCGGCGTTCCTATGGCGGTTCTTACAACACCTATCACTCCGGTGTGGATTTTCGCGCGGGCACCGGGACGCCCGTGCGCGCGCCCGCTGAAGGCCGCGTCGTCTTGGCGGAAAAACTCGCGGTGCGTGGGAATGCGATCATGCTTGATCACGGCTGGGGGGTGGTCACCGGTTACTGGCATCTCTCCGCGATAGATGTTGCCGTGGGTGATTGGGTGTCTAAGGGCCAGGTGATCGGACGGGTAGGCAATACCGGGCTTTCGACCGGTTCGCATCTGCACTGGGAAATGTGGGTAGATGCCAAACCCGTCAACCCGCTTCAATGGGTGGAGCCGTTTTTCCCCTTCCCGTCGCCTCCCGATGGCGTGATTCCAGACGCTGACTAGCCGGTGTGATGTGAGCCTGTCTCAGTATCGGCGCTCCACAGGCTGGCTCGGCGCGGGGCCGAACTATTACTTTCTGCCGCGCACCACTTCCACGCATGATGTGTTACGCGATCTCGCTGTGCGCGGCGCGCCCGAAGGGACGTTGGTGACGGCGGATGAGCAGACCGCTGGTCGTGGGCGTTTAGGTCGCTCCTGGAATGCTGCGCCCGGCAGCGCGTTGCTGTTCTCGTTGTTGTTTCATCCTCCAGAACCCTTTGTGCATTTTGCTGCGCGTGTGACGATGTTGTGCGGGCTGGCGCTGCGGGAGACCGTCGCCGAGGTTACAGGGTTGTGCCCCGCTCTGAAGTGGCCTAACGACCTGATTGTCGAATGCGCCGTGGGGTGGCGCAAGCTGGCTGGTATCCTATCTGAGATTGGCGCAAGTGAAGGGATGGCGCCTTTTCTCATGGTGGGGATTGGCCTCAATGTGAATACGCCGCGTGAGCAGTTGTCACTGCTTGCGCCTAACGCAACCAGCCTGTTGGCTGAACTGGGGCAGCCGGTCAGTCGGGTGCCGTTGTTGGATGCTTTTCTGCGCCGCGCCGAGGCTGCCTACGAGCAGTTGCGCGCCGGTTGGGATCCGCTCCTGGAGTGGCGGGCGGCGCTGGCCTGGCTGGGGGCTTCCGTGGTGGTGCAAGCGCCCACCGGCGAGGAGTATCGCGGCGAAGCGGTGGATGTGACGGAAACGGGTGCGCTGGTGCTGCGTCGGGATAATGGGGTTTTGGAGCATTTCGCTGTTGGCGATGTCAGCCTGCGGTTGTGAAGTGATTGTGTTGGGGTTACGATGATTATGTTGCTGGGAGGCCAGAACTGTGCGCTATTTAGTGGTGACTGATATTCATGGGAATCTTCAAGCGTTGCAGAGTGTGTTGGCGAGTGCGCCTGCTTTCGATGCGATTTGGTGTTTGGGCGACCTGGTGGGCTATGGGCCTAATCCTAATGAGTGCATCGAAAGCTTACAGGAATTTCCGCTCGTGAGTATATTGGGCAATCATGACTGGGGTGTTCTGGGACGCGCCGATCCCTTTATCTTCAACAATGATGCGCGACATGCGTTGTTGTGGACGCGCTCGGAGCTCGATCCCGAAAACAGACGCTTTTTGATGGGGCTTGGCCCTGGCTTGCAAGTCGAGGGCTATGTGTTGGTGCATGGTAGTTTACGGGAACCGATCTGGGAGTATCTGCTGGATGCGGATACGGCGCGGAAGAGTTTCCTGTTCGACGATTTTTCCGTGGCGTTGGTAGGCCACACGCATATACCGTTGATTTTTGAGTGGCTGGAAGGCGAGCAGGAAGCCCGCGTGCTGTTGCCCGATTGGCGTGAGCCGTTGCGTCTGAATGGGCGGCGCCTCATCATCAACCCTGGCAGTGTGGGGCAGCCGCGTGATGGCGATGCCCGCGCTGCTTATGGATTCCTTGACACTGAGGCGCAAACTTTTAGTTTTCACCGCGCGGCATATCCCTTTGAGATTACCCAGGATCGGATGCGCGCTCGCGGTCTGCCGACGCGCCTTATTGACCGTCTGGAGGTTGGGCGCTGACAGGGTGCACGATACTGCGGATTCTGTGGACGGAACTTTCGCGCCGCTGCCAACGTTTGAATGTTGAGGTTACGCAAACATCAATTTGAGGGAGGTGTATCCATGAGAAAGCATTGGATTATGGGATTGTTGGCGGCATTGTTGGCGTTGACGGGTTGCGGCGCAAAGCTCGCGGAAGATCAGGCGCGGGGTGGGGTGTCTGCCCCGATGGCGCCCGCTATGCAGGCGGAGTCCAGCGCGGTCAGATCGGACGTGAATACGCAGCTGAACGACGTTACCCCGATGATTGTTTACAACGGCTATTTGGACCTGGTCGTCCTGGATTCCTCGAAAGCGCAAGAGGATGTGCAACGGCTGACGGCGGAGTTCGGCGGCTACGTGGTTGCTTCCGAGAGTTTCCGCTATCAGCAGGGGTTGCTGACGATCAACATGACGCTCAGAATTCCGGCTGAGAACTTTCATGCCGTGATGTCGCGCTTGCGCGAACTGTCGTTAGAGGTAAACCGCGATAGCGTCTCCAGCGAAAATGTGACGCAGGAATACGTGGATCTCGGGTCCCGGCTGCGTGCGTTGGAGGCCAAGGCCGAGCGCCTTGAGGCGCTCATGGAACAGGCCGAGGATACCGAGGCGGTGTTGGCGGTCTACCGGGAGTTGAGCGCCACGCAGCAGGAGATTGAGCAGGTGAAGGGACGGATGCAATATCTGGAGCGTTCTGCCGCCATGGCGACCATCAGCGTGTCGCTGACGCCCGATGCGCTCTCGCGGCCCGTCGAAGTTGCCGGATGGCGACCGCAGGGCACGGCGAAGCGCGCCATCGAGGCGATGCTCGGCGCGCTCAAGTTCCTGGGCGATGCGCTGATCTGGATTTTGCTCTTTGTGGCGCCGGTTCTGGCTGTCATGGGCGGCGCCCTCTTCCTGGTTATCAAGGGACTGACCCGTCTATTGGGGCGGCGCAAGGGTTCGCGGCAATCGGCTCCGCCTTCTAAGCCGGTACAGTAACCTGTGTGGTATAGAGACGCGGCGACAACACGTCGCCGCGTTGTCTTTGCCCCCAATCTCTGGCCCCTAAATCAACGGGATGATTTTGGAGGTAACTGTTCCGCATTATCCCGTTTGCCACGCCAAAAAGCGGTTAAAGCCGAAGATTCAACGTGTGTTTTTCGCTGCCGCGCACAGTGCGGCAGCGAAAAACACACCGTTTAGAGGGCTTCAACCCGGAATTGACGCCCGGCGACGCAACGCTGGACAATTGCTTTTGGAGGGTGTTGTGCGCAGTGCTGAGATTCTCTACGCCCGTACCATGCTGGATGAAGTCGTGCGGGCGCAATTGATGCAGATGTTGACATGGCACATCGGCGTTAAGACGCAGTTTGCATGCAATCCTGGCAAGATGGGCAAATACTTCCAGCGTTACCTTGAGCCGGATTTGTGGGCGTTGTTGTTGCAGACCTATGCTGATGCCAGTTATGCTGCGACTTGGGCAGCGTTGTTGACGATGGGCGCGCTCTTCCGGCGCGTGGCAGCGCCGCTGGCCGCGCATTTTGGTTTCGATTACCCGCACGGTGATGCCGAACGGGTCAGCGCTTATTTGCGGCCTGTAAGGGATTGGTCTCGAGACGCACCTTCGATGCTCTGATGCGGCGCCTGTGATTTCACGTGGGTGGATCTCTGAATTGATTTTGTGAGCGTCGCTTTCATGGCTTCGACGCCCGTGCATCCCCGTCGGGCGTTTTTGTTTTTGGCTCTTGACAAGTTCCCGAAGTGTTCTATAATCGTAATATAGAACAAAAGTCCTATATTTGAAACACCACATACGGCTTATGTCCCATCATAGCCGGCATTTTGCAGGGAGATTCCTCATGTCACGGATGTTACGACGTTATCTCGAGGCGCAAGCCGATCAAGTGGAGGCG
>CAZDSF010000027.1:0-43697 GCA_964508025.1 uncultured Anaerolineales bacterium | reverse complement strand
TTGAGTGTTCAATTCCACATTCCAGGAGGTTTCGATGACGCACGTGAAACTGATGATTCCCGGCCCAGTGGATATCCCCGAAAGTGTGCGCAATGCTATGGCGGTCCATGCGATGCCGCACTATGGACGTGATTGGATGCGCCTGTACGGTGAGACGCAGGAGATGGTGAAACAGGTTTTTGGGACGCGCCATGACCTGTACATCATGGCGGGGCCTGGCACCATGGCTTTGGAAGCAGCTCTTGGCAGCGCTCTGGAACCCGGTGATGCGGTGTTGATTCCTTCCAATGGCTTCTTTGCCGAGCGTTTGATCGGCATAGCGAAAGGGTTGGGACTGACGGTTATCCCGCTTGAGTTTGCCCTTGACGAGCCGATTTTGCCGGAAGCCGTCGAAGCCGTCTTGGCGGAGCATCCTGAGATCAAGGCGTTGGCGATTGTCCATCATGAAACTTCCACCGGTGTCCTCAATCCGCTGGAGGGGACGCTGGCGGCGGCGCGCGCGCGCGGATTACTGACCGTTGTGGATGCGATTTCCTCGCTGGGTGGTGTGCCGCTGCCAGTGGATGCGTGGGGTGTGGATCTCTGCGTCGCCGTTGCCAACAAGGCGCTCGAAACCCCGCCCGGTGTGGCGTTGCTCTCGATCAGCCCCAAAGCCTGGGAGGCGATCCAATCCCGTAAGGCGTCGCGCGGCTGGTACCTCGATTTGCGCACCTGGCGGTGGTATGTGGACAACTGGGGTGATTGGCATCCTTCGCCGGTAACGATGCCCACGAGCAACATTCATGCGTTGCACGTAAGCCTCACCGCGCTACTCGAAGAGGGCCTGGAAACCCGCTTCGCGCAATACTGCGCTGCTTCGTCCGTGGTGCGTGAAGGGCTGCGCGCGTTGGATTTCCCGATGTTCTCCGATGATGCTTATGCTTCGCCGCTGGTCACAGCTTTCAAGATGCGCCCTGGCGTCAATGCGGCAGAACTCCAGCAAGCCCTTATGCGTGATGCAGGCGTGATGATTTCTGGCGGTCTCGCGGCGCTGAAGGGTCAAATCCTGCGGGTGGGGCACATCGGTCTGGCGCGACAACGCGACTGCGTGATGTCGTTCTTGCTCGGCGTCGAGCACTATCTCCGTGAACAGGGCGCGCCCATTACGGTCGGTCAAAGCCTCGCGGTGATAGATCGGCTGCGCTGAAAATCCTCGCCGCTGGGTGCAACCAGGGGCGAGGATTTTTACCTTCATCCTTCCGCCTTCATTCCTAAAGAGGAGGTTTCATGGATATTCGTGTTGAACGCCTGGCGCGGGTGTTAGTGGAGTATTCGGTGGATGTGCAACCCGGCGAGCGCGTTGCCATTATCTCAGAGCCGGCAGCTGCGCCGCTCATCGAGGCAGTCTACGAGCGCGTGTTGGAACGCGGCGGACATCCTTTGCCGGCAATCACGCTGCCGGGCTTGGAGGAGCGTTTCTACCGGTTGGCTTCGGATGCACAGCTCGCGCATGTGGATCCCGTGCGTCGCATGATCTTCGAGGATTACGAAGCGCTGATCAGCATCCGCGCGGCGACTAATACGCGCGAGCTTAGCGGCGTTGATCCGGCGCGGCAGGTGTTGCGCAGCAAGGCGATGGCGCCTCTGATGCAACGTTACATGGAGCGCGGCGCAACGGGAGCGCTCAAGTGGAACGGCACATTGTTCCCTACGCCCGCGTTTGCACAGGAAGCGGACATGAGCCTGCGGGATTATGAGGCTTTCGTCTATGGCGCGTGCTTCTGCGACCGCGAGGATCCTATCGCGGAGTGGCGGCGCGTCCATGCCGAGCAGGAGCGTGTGGTGCAATGGCTGCGCGGCCGCGAACAGGTGCGCGTGATTGGCCCAAACGCCGATTTGACGCTTTCGATTGCCGGGCGCACGTTCGTCAACTCGGACGGACGCCACAACATGCCCAGCGGCGAGGTGTTCACCGGCCCGGTCGAGGACAGCGTCAACGGCTGGATTCGCTTCACCTATCCGGCGATCACCGGTGGCAGAGTTGTCGAGGGCATCGAGCTGCGTTTTGAAGACGGCAAGGTTGTCGGCGCTACAGCAAAGAAGAATGAGCCTTATCTGCTGCAGGTGCTCGATACCGATGCGGGTTCGCGTTTCCTGGGTGAGTTTGCCATCGGCACGAACGAAGGCATTCAGCGCTTCACCAAGAACATCCTCTTCGACGAGAAGATCGGCGGCAGCATTCACCTTGCTGTGGGTGCGGGTTATCCCGAAACCGGCAGCATCAACCGGTCTGCCGTGCATTGGGATATGATTTGCGACATGCGCGACGGCGGTGAAATCTGGGTGGATGGCGAGATTCTCTACCGCAACGGCGCGTTCATGATCTGAGCGTTGCCCTTCCTGTCCAAAACAGCAAACAGGCCCGGTGTGGAACCGGGCCTGTCTTGTTGAAATCTGGGCGCTTAGTTCTTGTACGTGAACGGGCCTGCGGCGGCGGTGTTGCCCGCGGCATCGGCGGATTGTACGTAGTAGGTGTAGGTCACGCCCTTCTTGCCGCGAATGGTCATGGTGTGTGCAGTGCTGAGCGTGTTGTCGGTATATGTCACGCCATTCACAATTACCACTGTCGTTGCTGGCTCATCGGTCGTCCAGGAGAGGATGAAGTTGGTGTTGCCAGATTTGGTTGCTTTCACGTCTGAAATGACCGGCGGCGTGGTGTCGCTGATAGGCGCGCTGACGGTTACGTTCTGGGCTGCCGTAGCGGTCGCGCCTTGATTATCGGTAACGGTCAGTGTGACGCTGTATCCACCTGCTGCCGTGTAGCTGCGGTTGGCGGTGATGCCGGAGCCGTTGGCGCCGTCGCCAAAATTCCAGGCATAACTGACCAGGCTGCCATCAGGATCGTAGCTGGCGCCGGCATCGAAGGCGCAGGTCAGATCCGTGCAGCTGAAGTTAAAGGTTGCCACAGGCGGCGTATTGGGGGCGGGAGGTGTGCTGGCGGCCCCACCCAATGCGGTCAGCGCGCTCTGGGCCTGCACCAGACCGTAGCCATAGGCGTTGTCACGTCCTGGTTCGCCGAGGTCTTGCGCCGAGCTACTCAAAGCCTGGCGGATCTGCGCATTGGTCCAGGACGGATTTGCGCTCCAGACCAGCGCTGCCGCGGCTGCGACGTGCGGCGTTGCCATTGAAGTGCCGCTCATGTTAGCATAGCTGTTGTTTTTGTAGGTGCTGTAGACGCTCACGCCGGGCGCGACCAGTTCCACCCGATCATTGCGGCGAGAGAAGCTGGCAACCACTTTGTTTTGATCCACCGCGCCCACGGAGATCACGGCTTCATACGAAGCGGGGTAGGCATAGGCTGTGCCGCCGCTGTTGCCCGCCGCTGCCACACTGAGGATCCCGTAGTCGTTATAGAGCTGGTTGAAGGCGTAGTTCTCGATGCTGCTGAAGTTGGCGCCTTCCAGGCTCATCGTGATGATGTTTGCGCCGGCATCGCGGCAGCGATAGGCCGCATCCACCAACGTCGAAGCATACGTCCAGCCGCCGGTATCGCCGAAAACTTTGAGGATGTACAGCGAGACCGTGCCTGGCGTCACTCCCACCACACCGACCGCGTTATTCATGGCGGCGATGGTGCCTGCAACGTGGGTGCCGTGCCCGTAGTTATCGGTATCCCAGCCGGCAGGATAGCCGCCGATGATGTTGACGCCCTGGAAATCTTCGTGGTTGCGTTGAATGCCAGAATCAATAATGCAGATGGTGCGCCCGGCGCCGGTTGGCGCGCCCGCATCAATGAGACCATCGAAATTCGCATCCCAGATATTGCGGGCTTGAATCGCATCCACGCCGTAAGGCACTGTTTGATTGGACAGATAACGAGGCTCGTCTGGCTCGATTGCCAACACATCGGGATTGGCGCGCATCGCGTTGACAGCCTGCGCCGGCAGGGAAACCACAACCGCGTTCAACTCATCGAATTGGAAATTGACGCGCGCTCCCTGGCTTTGGAGGCGTTGCATAACAGCGGCTCGTCCATTGGCGCGATATTGAATAATGACGCGCGTTTCTTCCTGGGCAGCAGCCGGCATGGGGAAAACAACAGCGGCAAACGCCGCGAGGATACAAACCACCATAAAAAAGCGCATGTGTTTCATCGTTCACCCTCCCAAGTTTACGATTTGATGCTATCTTGACTGAGAAAAACTGTTTCCGCCCACTTCTCCTCAGCCCTGTGATTTTCCGATTGGGGAAACTGTTTCCGCCCACTTTCCTCAACCGGAAGGTTATAGAAAACTACTTAAAGTGCGTATTCCGACTAGATTATAACCAAACTCGCTATCCATATTATAACTAATACGGAAAACATGGGAATAGGAAAAAAGTACTATTTCCTTTGGCGGGTCTGGAAAGTTGGCCCAGGCGCTGCCCAGCCTTCTTCACCCCATGCGGCTTCTAACTTAAAAAAGACATCGCACCATTTATGCGGCTTATTTTCCGCAGCCAGCTCTATGGCGAGCGGCTTGCGCTGAGGGGGAGTGAAAGATTCTGGATTGGCGTTATACCGTAAATATACGGTTCTAAAAGCGCCGAAATCTCTATGGTTGCTGTGGGAAGCGGGATTTTTGGGGGCGAGTGGAAACGCGCCGCCTCTGGGGGGCGCTGTGCAATCTTGGGTATGAGAGCGTCAAACTATGGGAAAGCAAAGGCTTTTTCTTCTGATCCGTGGAATCGGGGTCAGTCCGCGAGCCATTTTCGGCTGCAATGTGATGCGTTGCTTGTTCAACTGCGGCGACTTAGCTCGGCGGCTGGAAGCCTCGTCCACGCACCTTGCTTGCCTGCGTCACCACAATAAAGGCGTGGGGGTCTATTTCGAGCGTGAGGCGCTGCAAATGTGCAATCTGTACCTCGGTCAGCGCGCACATCAGTACCGTGCGCGCTTCGCCGGTGTACATGCCGATTCCCGGCAGGGCAGTGACGCCGCGCGCCAGTTCCTTGATGATACGTTTGGATAGCACTTCACCTTGATTGGTGATGATAATTGCCAGGCGCGACTGCGGCTGGAGATTGGGAAACATGCGTCGTCCTTTGGGCGCTTGCTCGCGCAGGCCCAGCCGCACTTTTCGTTCCTGGCGCAGGCCCACAAGCATGATGGTGGTGAGCGCGAGGTACACGCTGCCGACGCCCGCCATAATCCAGATGCCGGGAATATCGAATCCGATAGTGGCGCGCGCTGCCAGTTCCGCGAACGTTCCTGCGGCTTCGGGATGCACCCACAGCTTGATGATCCAGCTGGTCATACTGATGGTCACGAGCCAGATGTAGTTCCGCCGATAACGGACTGCCATGGCGGTGAGCCGTGAGATCGGAAAAACGGGATTCATCAGCGTTTCATTCATCGCGTCGCCCCAGTCATCGGCTGGACGGAAAGGCGGCACGAGCATCTTGGCGAAGAACTCCGTCTCCAGCAAGCGCACGCGATGATACCAGAGCGAATAGTAGCTGTACCGCCGCGCTTCCATGCTCAAGAAAACCATGGTCAACGCGAGCACCAGCAGCATAACGATATGCGGGTTTTGTGGAGAGCTAAAGGTGAAGGTAAGCGCTGCCGCCGTAGTGACCACGGCCCAGTTGGTCGTGGTGTCCAGCCGGTTGCGCCAGGTGTTAGTGCGCGTCACCTCGGCGCGGTAAAGATGCACCATCGCTGTGGTGAAGTTTCCCGGACTCAGGTGGTAGCCGTGATACGTCCAGGTCGGCGCTTCGAGATTCTCTGGTTCTGGCGTCACTCTTTTTTCTCCGTAATTAGAGCTGGACTTCAAGTTCCGTGAATAGGGGGATGCCAAGCAGCGACGTGCGTTGGACGGGATCGTTCATCACTACCGGGAACCGCTCCCCATCGGCGCGCACTTCCTGTGGCGCACGCCGTAGCCCGTTGAGCGTGAGGGCAATGTGGACGTAGGGCGGCGTGAAGTCGCCCTCGCGCTCCCAGCGGATGATTAGCCGTTTGGCTTCGCGGCGCAGCGTGAAGCGGCTGACGCGCCGCTCGCCTCGTTGATAGCCCAAACCCTCGCCGGCATCTTCGTAGAGCCAGGAGACCGCTTCGCCTTCTTCTATCAGTGGGTAGATGTGCAGCCGTAGGAACCGATCGGGACGTTGCTCTACACTGGGGCCGATCTCGCCGAGCGGTAACACCGTGCCTTCTCGCACAAACAGCGGCATCGTCTCCAACGGCGCGTAGACGGTAAGCGCCTCGCCGCCCCGGCAGCGTTGATTGGTCCAGAATTCGTACCATGCGCCCGCCGGCAGCGTGACCTTGCGAGTTGTCGCGCCGGGTTCCATGACCGGCGCCGCAAGGAGCGCATCGCCACAGAGGAAGGCGTCATCCACATCCCAGAGCATTTTATCGAGCCAGCCGAGCGGGCGCACCATGGGCCAGCCGTATTTCGTCATCTGCCAGACTGCGGTGTAGAGATACGGCAGCAGTTCGTACCGTAGTTGGATGAAACGCCGGTTGATGCTCAGAAACGGTTCGCCGTAGCGCCACGGTTCCTGATCTGGCGTACCGGCAACGGTGTGCGCGCGGTAGAAGGGCATGAACGTTGCCTGTTGCAGCCAACGGGTGAAGAGCTCCCCATCAGCTGCGCCCGCGAAGCCGCCAATATCCGGTCCCGTGAAGCCTACGCCCGAAAGTCCCAATCCCAGCATCAACGGCAGCGTCAATCGCAGTGATTCCCACGTGCTCTGATTGTCGCCCGTCCAGGAAAGGGCGTAGCGTTGCACGCCCGCCCAGCCCGCGCGCGTGATGACGACAGGCCGTGTGTCGGGCTGGAGCGTCAGCAAGCCCTCCATGCTGGCGCGGGCCATGAGCATCCCGTAGACGTTGTGCGCCTCGCGGTGATCCCCGCCGCGCCCTTCCAGGCGGTGTTGGGTGACGGACGGCAGCGTTGTAGGGCCTGCTGGAGAAAACGCCGAGGGTTCGTTCATATCGTTCCAGAAGCCCGCAATGCCCGCTTCGATCAACGGGCGATATTGCTCACCCCACCAGGCGCGCGCCGCCGGGTCGGTGAAATCGGGAAAAGCCGAAAGCCCAGGCCACACTGGGGCGTGGATGATGTCTCCGTTGGGCAGTGTGCAAAAATGCCCGCCTTCAACGCCGCTGCGATAGACCGCGTAGGTGGGATCGGCCTTCACCCCCGGATCAATGATCGTTACCAGCTTGATGCCCTGCGCGCGGAGGTCGGCGGCAAGTCCTGCCGGGTCAGGGAACCGCTCCTCGTTCCAGGTAAAGACTCGGAAACCGTCCATGTAATCAATGTCCAGGTGGATGGCGTCGCAGGGGATTTCGTGCTGGCGGAAATCTGCGGCGAGCTGCCGGACGCGGGCTTCGGGGTAGTACGACCAGCGCGATTGCTGGTAGCCGAGCATCCACAGCGGCGGCAACGTGTGCCGTCCGGTGAGCGTCGTGTAGCGTTCCAACAGCTTGGGAACCTCGCCGATGATGAAAGTGTAGCGCAGTTCGCCGCCTGCGAAGCGGTGTTCGGCGAATTTGGATGATCCCGCGCCGAGATCGAACTCGGCGTAATGGGTGTTTTCGTAGAAGACCAGATAAGGGAGCGTGTTTTGTGGGCGTATGCCTATATAGACTGGTATATTCAGGTTGATGGGATCGTCGCCGTCTTGATAGCCGGCGGGATCCTGATTCCAGAGCACGTGTATGTTGCCGCGTCGCTGCCAGGAGGTGGCGCGCTCGCCCAGCCCGAAAATCCGCTCATCATCATTGAGAATCGTGCGGTGGCGCACCGCGCCGGCATGGCTCCAGCCCATATCAATGTCGGCGCGCAGCAACCGTCCTGTGGAATCGGCGAAAAACAGCGCGCCGGTCTTGAGCAGCGCGCCGATAGCCAGCGTTTCGGTCAACAGAAAAACAGCATCCGCTTGTTGTATGATTTCAAAGGGGGGCAGGGGCCACGCCTCCAATGGCTGCGCAATGGCGTAAGGCGCGGGCGGTGTGGGCGGATGGCGGCGTGGCAGGCAGCGCACCTGCGCCATATCCGCAGCAAACAGGGCGATCTCGATGGCGCAGTGAGCTGTTTCCAGCGTGATGCCGCGTTCGGTGGGCGTGAAGCTGCGGATTTTGCCGGGTTTGTTCCACAGACTGGGCCATGTGGGGCGCTCGCGTAGCAGTTGCCGCGCAAAAGAGGGGCCGCGCAGAATGCCGCCGCGCGCCTCGATCCAGGCTTTGCGCAGGGGATAGCTGAGCACGGCTGGCACATTGCGCTCTCCGATGAGTTGTACTGTGTCGCGTAAGTTTTCGAGCAAAGTGGGCATGATTGCGCCTCCGTAGTTCGACGCCGCGTGTGTGGCGACGCCCGTAGTCCGCCTATTATACCCCCAGAGTCTTGGCTTGACAAAATCTCGCCTTGGGGTACAATGCCCCTCGTTGATGGGAAAACTTCCCGGAATTGACAAAGTTACAAAGCGCCGAAGTGGCGGAATTGGCAGACGCGCTACGTTCAGGGCGTAGTGAGGGTTCCCTCGTGTGGGTTCGACTCCCACCTTCGGCACAGCACCGGCCCCGGAGATTCTCCGGGGCCGGTTTGCGTTCACCGGCAAAACCCCTATCATTGTGTCAGGATACCTCGTTGGTTCCGAATTCGCTGTTACGCTTTTCAGCTTTTCTCGACAGTATCAACAGGAACACAGGGAGGAAATGCTGTTGGCTGCACCGTACCACGACGAGGATGACGCAACCCTGGCCCAGCAAGCCGTGACTGACCCGGACGCCTTCGATGTGCTGTACCGGCGCTATGTTGCATCGGTGTACCGGTTTTGTTACGCGCGCGTTAATCAGACAGTAGAAGCCGAGGATCTCACCTCCCAGACTTTCGAGGCAGCGTTGGCGGGATTGCGGCGCTATCGCGGACGTGGAACTTTCGCAGCGTGGCTTTTCGGCATTGCGCGGCGGAAATGCGCCGATCATCATCGCGCGCGCTATGCCCATCCGCACGTGGATGTGCTGGCGCTGGAGACGCAGGCTGATCCCGAAGCCGGCGACCCCGAAGAAATTGCTTTTCTCGGCCACCTCGTTGAGTGTGTGCGGCGCTCCCTGCCGGCGCTCACTCCAGACCGCGCCGAGGCGCTGCATCTCCGCTATTGGGCCGGCCTCGATTTCGACGAAATTGCCATTGTCATGCGGCGAGGACGGGACGCGGTCAAGATGCTCATCTCCCGTGGCTTACATGATCTGCGCGAAAGGTGTGTGCGATGAAGACCAAGGATGAAAAGGCAAAACGACGGGAAGGCGAGAAATCAGGAATGCGCGCGAGCGAAAAGGCGGAAGCGTGCGTTCGTGCTGGGGCGTCAGATCCGGTGGAGGCCGCGCTGCAACAGGTTGCCTCGGAGACGCGTCCGGAGCCGACGTTCATTGAGCGGCTGTCGCGGCAGCTGCGCGTCCGGCATCCGGCAACTGCATCGGGCCATGCAGCGCTGCGCCGCGCCATGTTGCCCGCCTGGGGCTGGGTCAGCGCTGGGATGGCGTTGCTGGCGTTGTTCTTCTTAATCGGGCGCGCGCTGCGGCCCGGTGTGGACGTTCCCGATCCGCCGCGCGTCACTGGCGTGGCCCAGGCGCCCACGCCGGGCGAGCCGGATTTCGTGGCTGTGCTGCCGCCGGTGCTCACCGACATCACGCCGCGCCCCGGCGCAGAGGTGTCCGCGGACGAGGCTGCCATCACCTTGCGTTTCAGCTATCCCATGGATCAACCCAGCGTGGAGGGAGCCTTGCATCTGACGCCCGCTGTGGACGGTGACTTCAGCTGGGATGACGCGCAGACGGTCACTTTCCGCCCCAAGGCGCTCGCCTCGGCCACGCTCTACCGTGTGGCGTTGGATGCGACGGCCCTCAGCGCTAATGGTCTGGCGCTCGGACGCGAGCTGGCCTTCAGCTTCTCCACACTCGCGCCGCTCACGGTGACGCACGTCGCCCCTTCGGCGGGCGACCGGGGGTTGCGCAGCGATACGCCGTTGCTCATCAGCTTCAACTATCCTCTTGCGCCTTTGAACTGCGCGGGCTGGGTCGCCGATGGCGCGGAAGGTTGCTTCGCGCTGCCGCTCATCATCGAGCCGGAAGTTGTGGGGGCGGGGATGTGGCTCAATACCGGCGTCTACCGCTTTGATCCCCAACTCGGCTGGAATGCGGGGACGACGGTCACGGTCACGATCCCGGCGGGGGTGCGCAGTATCTCCGGCGCCGTGCTGGATGCGCCGGTGGTGTGGAGTTTCTCCGTTGCGGCGCCTCGCGCGCTAAGTCAGGAACCGTCAGGTGGGCGCACGGGCATCTCGCCTGAAACTTCGATTCGCGTGCGTTTCAACACGCCGATGGATCCGACGGCAACGGCGAACGCCTTTGTGTTGAGAGATCCCGCCGGCCGCGCTCTCAGCGGCGTTTTTGCCTGGGAAGATAACGGCGCGCAGTTGATCTTCACGCCCACGCAACGCCTGGAGCTGGCGACGCAGTACACCGCGCGCATTGGTGAGGCGGCGCGCGCTCTGAGCGGCGCGCCTATCGTCGAGGCGCGCGAGTGGCGCTTCACCACCGCGCCGCTGCCGGCGATTCTCAGCATCCAGACTTATGATAACAGGCAGGAGTTGAGGCTCTATGATTCTCTGAATATGCGCTACGAGGGGGAACTCGATCCGGCGGAGATCGAAGCGCATCTGCGCCTGACACGCGCCGGCGTGGAGATCCCGTTCAACGTGTGGGTAGATATTGAACGACGCACAGCCTACGTGCATTGGGAAAAGGCGCCCAGCACCGAATATTGCCTGGCGGTGTTGCCCGGTCTCGCCGACCGTTACGGCAATCCCATACCCGCTGTGGCGCCGGCGTGTTTTACCACTGTGCCGCAGCAGCCCGCTTTCTTCCCCGCGACTTCTGAGCGCGTGCTGACTTTGGATGCCGCTGAAGCTGCGCGGCTCTATTTTGTCGCTGTCAACGTCAGCCGGGCGGAACTGCAGCTCTTCAGCCAGGGGGAGCGGAATTTCATGGCTGCCGAGACCGTCGCCGGCGGTGAGCGCCTGCGCAGTTGGACGCTGCCCCTCGAAAATCCGGCGGATCAGACCGTGATCAAGGCGGTGTCATTGACCGAAAGCGGACGGTTGCCCACAGGCTTCTATCTGTTGCGGTGGAACTATCCGGGGCGCGGCGATTACTACTGGGATAACAGCCTGCGCTTTGCCGTGGTGGATCGGCATGTCACCTTCAAATTGGGGGAGACCGAGGCGCTGGCCTGGGTCACGGATCTGCGCACGGGCGCGCCGGTAGCCGGGGCGGAGGTGCGTTTGCTCAGCTCGCACCGGCCCCTAGAGGGGCGCGCCGTCACCGACGCCGATGGCATTGCGCGCTTTACTCTCCCCGCTCACGACGCCTATTGGGATAGCGTTATGGCGGTGACAGGAACGCCCGGCGAGCCAGGATTTGGCGTCGCCAACAGCCGTTGGCAGGCGGATGCCGCCCCCTGGCACTTCGATGTTGACACGCGCTATTATGGCGCGCCCACACGCGCGCGCATCTACGTGCATACTGACCGGCCCATCTATCGTCCGGGGCAGACCATTCACTTGGCGGGCGCGCTTCGCATCGAGGAGGATGCCCGCTTCGCGTTGCCCAAAGCGGGCACTTCGGTCGCGCTGAAGCTCTACGATCCCATTTACCAACTCGTGGCGCAGCAGACGGTGTCTGTCTCGGCGGAGGGCAGCTTCACTGCCGATTTCGATCTTGCGCAGGGCGCCAGGCTTGGCGGCTACCGGCTCGAGGCGAGCTTGCCCGGCAGCCGCAGTGATGAGGTCTGGAGCCTCGATCTCACTGTGGCGGCATACCGCAAGCCGGAATTTGAAGTGCGCGTGATGCCGGAGCTGGATGGCATCCTCATGGGCGAGACGCTGCGCGTTCTGGTGGAGGGCGGCTACTATTCCGGCGGCCCGGTGAGTCACGCCAGGGTACACTGGACGGTGCGCGCCGCTCCCGCCGCCTTCGCGCCTGATGTCGCCGGTTGGTGGCAGTGGGCGGCGCAGTCGCTGCGTTGGGATTGGCAGCACGATTCAGAATGGGTTGCCGAAGGCGACGCCGTCACCGACGCGCACGGGCGGTTCTTGTTGGAGCTGCCCGCTATTCTCAAGCCCTTCAGCGGCGAAGAAGCTGTCGGCGCGCAGACCTGGACTGTCGAAGCGACGCTCACCGATGAGAGCGGCTTTGCTGTCACCGGGCGCGGGCAGACAACGGTTCATGCCGGGCGCTTCTATCTCGGCTTGAAGCCGCGCGCCTGGGTGGCGCAAGCCGGGCAAGAAGCGCTGGTGGATGTGCTAGCGCTGGATTGGGAGGCGATGCCCGTCGCCGGGCAGGAGGTGTCGCTGACGTTGGCGCGCCGGTCGTGGCGGCAGGTGCGCTCCAGCCAGCCCTTCAGCGCGCCGACTTGGGCTTTCGAGGATACAGATGTGGGCGCGGCGATGGTCAGCACCGATGCGCTGGGCCGGGCTGTGGCGCGACTCACGCCGCCCACAAGCGGTTCCTACGTTGTGAAAGCAGAAAGTCGGGATTCTGAAGGCAACGCCATCCGCAGCGAGACGTGGCTGTGGGTGAGCGGTCCACAGGCGGCGGCCTGGCAGATGGCGGAAGGGCGCGTGACGCCTGTCGCCGACGCGCGCAGCTATCGCCCTGGCGATACGGCGCGCATCCTGCTGCCCACGCCCTTCGCTGGCCCCTTCGAGGTGCTGCTCACCGTCGAACGGGCGGGCATTCTGGAGGCGCAGCGGCTCACGATTCGGGAAGCCAATCCCGTCATCGAGGTGCCCATTCTTGAAGGTTACGCGCCCAACGTGGTGGTCTCTTTCGTCGCGGTCAAGGGCGCGACGGCGAGCAGCGGCCCGGATGTGCGCATCGGCATGGTGGGGCTGGAAGTCGAGCCGGTACAGCAGCTGCTCACTGTGGAGGTGTTGCCTGACCGCGCGCGTTATGGCCCTCGGGAGCAGGTCATCCTCACCGTGCGCACCCGCGACGCCAACGGCAAGCCCGTGGATGCCGAGGTGACGCTGGCGGTGGTGGATAAGGCTGTGCTCGCGCTGGCGGATCCCAACGCGCCGAGCCTGCGCGACGCCTTCTACGGCAAACGTCCGCTGCGCGTGCTTACCGGCGACAGTTCGCTGGTGCTCTTCAACCGCGTGGCGCGCGATCTGGCGCGGCTGGCGGAAGATGCTGAGCGTCTGATCCGGGAGCGGGATATGGGCGGCATTGGCGGCGGGGGCGGCGGCGAGGCGGCGTATGTGGCTGATGTGCGCGACGATTTCCCCGATACGGCGCACTGGGAAACGCAGTTGCGCACCGGCCCTACCGGTGAAACGCAGGTCATCTTCGATTTGCCCGATTCGCTCACTACCTGGGTGGTGGATGTCCGCGCGGTGACGGCGGCGACGCAGGTGGGGCAGGCCGTGGCGGAATTCGTCGTTACCCGCCCGTTGCTCGTGCGTCCTGCAACGCCGCGCTTCCTGGCGGCGGGCGACCGTGTGGAGCTCGCTGCCGTCATCCATAACAACACGGATACGGCTCTGGACGTGAGCGCGCAATTGGAGGCGTTGGGAGCGCGAATCAGCGACTCGGCGAGTCAGCAAGTCAATATTCCGGCGCAAGGACGGGTGCAGGTGCGTTGGCAGGTGGAAGCGCCGCGCTACGGCGCGGAATGGGCGTTGTTCACCTTCAGCGTAGAGGGCGGCGGCTACCGTGATGCGGCGCGGCCTACCGTGGGGCGTGAATCCGACCGCGCGCTGCCCATTTACCGCTACCAGACGCCCGATGTGATGGGGACTTCGGGTGTGCTGTGGGATGCAGGCAGCCGTTTGGAGGCGATCATTCTGCCTGCGGAAGTAGGGCCAGAGAGCGCGCTCACGGTGCGTTTGAGTCCGAGTCTCGCCGCCGGGATGACGGAGGCGCTCACGTATCTGGAACACTTTGAGCACGAGTGTACGGAGCAGTTGGTCAGCCGTTTTTTGCCCAATGTGATGACTTATCGCGCGTTGCGGGCGCTGAGGCTGGAGGATGCTGCGTTGCGCGCTAATCTGGAATACGTGCTCGCCGAGGCGCTGGACAAGCTCTACGCGCGGCAGCAAAGCGACGGCGGCTGGGGTTGGTTCCACACTCGCAGCGATCTTCAAGTGAGCGCCTATGCGGCGTTGGGATTGCTGCAAGCCGAGCGGGCGGGGTTCCCGGTGCGAGAACGCGCGCTCAGTCGCGCGTTGGGGTATCTTGAACTGGCTTTGCCGCGTAGCGTGGAGAGCGAGGTTGCCACGTTGCCGCAAGCCCTGGCGCTCTACGTTCTCGCAGAGGGCGGGCGGGAGTTGCCTGGGACGACGGTTGCGGCCTTGTTCACGACTCGCACCCGTCTCGATGTGACTGGACGGGCTTACCTGGCGTTGGCGCTGGGAATCGCCGATCCCGCCGATGCTCGTGTGCGGACACTGTTGGAGGAGCTGCGCGCCGATGCGGAACTCTCGGCGACGGGTGCGCGCTGGGAGGTCGCTGCGCCGCGCTACTGGGCGACAACGCCGCGCGCCACTGCTGTCGCCTTGCTGGCTTTTGCGCGTCTTGCGCCGGAGGATCCGCTGGTGACGCAAGCGGCGCGCTGGCTTATGGTCAACCGCCAGGCCGACCGTTGGGGTACCACGCAGGAGAACGCCTGGGCTATCATCGCGTTGACGGAGGTGATGCTGGCGACGGGAGAGCTGCGCGGCGACTACATTTGGGGCGCGGCCTTCAATGGGCGCGTGTTAGGTGAAGGGCAAGTAGCACCGGAAACTGTGCGCGCGACGACGGTTTTCACAGTGCCGGCGGCTTCTATGTTGCGGGAATGGCCGAATGCGCTGGAAATCAGTCGCGGTACAGGGGAGGGGGTTCTCTACTACACGGCTGACTTGACGCTATACCGTCCGGCGGAGGAAGTGCAGGCCGAGAGCCGGGGCATGGTCGTCCAGCGCCGTTATTGCGCCGTGAGCGGCCCCGCGCAGGTTGGCGCAGGGCGGGACGCCATCCCGGAGTGTGCGCCTATCACCTCGGCGCAATCGGGCGATCTGGTGGAGGTGCGGCTTACCTTGATCGTTCCGCAGTTGCGCGCCTATGTCGTGTTGGAAGATTGGTATCCGGCGGGAATGGAGCCGGTAGATTCTACTCTCAAGACGGAGGTAGAAGGGCTTGCGCCTGAGTCGCGGTTGCTTGGGCGGAACGTCTGGTGGTGGCAGGGCGGCTTCGAGCATCAAGAGCTGCGGGATGCGCGCGCGGTCTTCTATGCGAGCCAGCTTTCTGCCGGGACTTACGAGTTGCGCTACTATCTGCGGGCCGTGACGCCGGGCGAGTATCGGGTGCTGCCCGCCGTCGCCAGTGAGATGTACTTCCCCGAAGTGTGGGGACGCACGGAAGGGACGATCTTCCGCGTAGAGCGATAGGGCGAGAAAGTGGAAAGCGCATCGGCGAGGAGCTCCTCGCCGATGCGCTTTCAATTCGGAACCTATAGTATTTCAGGGGAGCGTCGTCGGCGGCCAGGCGAAGGGATTGAAGCCCAGCGCGTCGGCGTCGAGCACGCGATACTCGAAGATGATAGCGCTCCAGCTGACCATCTCGCTGCCTTCTGTTCGGGCGCTGTAGCTGTAGCCGACGGGAGCGAAGGTTTTGGGGTCAACGTACAGCGTGCGGGTGAAGGTGTCCTCATCCGGCTGTGGCGCGCGCTCGCTGGCGACGATGGCGTAGACCTGGCGTTGTTCCAGTTGTGTTTGTTCTACACTCACGCTCTCGGAGCTGTTTTGCAGCCGCGCAATCTGCCCCTGGATGGTCTCCATAACTGGCGCATCAGGAGCGTCGGGCGCCTCGCGTAACGCCTCCTGGATTTGCTGTCGCACGGCGGGATCGAGCGCCTCGGTGTAACCGGCCTCGGAGCTGCTGAGTTCCGTGGACTCGGAAGGCGCTGTCGGCGGCTCTGGCTCTGGCGCTGGGGTGATGATCTGGCAGCCTTCGGCGTCAACTTCGGAGGCGGCGTCGGCGGTGTTGCTTTGCGGCAACCGGCACGTGCGCGTTGGGCTGTTATACACCCACTCCAACGGGGCTGTGAAGGCGAGGTCATCTTTCGCGTAGCGAATGGTCATGGTCTCAACCGGCATCGCGGCGCCATCGGGCGCGACTTCGAGGCGTTGCCACTCGCGGTACAGGCCCCCCCGGCTGCTGTAGACTTGATACACAATCTGTCCCGGTTGCACGGCGGTGGATTTTGCCGCGCGCGCGAGGACCTGCTGGGCGTTGAGGCTGCGGGGCAACGCGACCCAGACCAGGGCAATGATCAATAAGGCCGTCATGCTGACGGCGGCAAAGCGCTTCCACATGAGAATACTCCTTTCCTGGCGATAGCTCGCCGGAGTTGCTCCGGCTTGCAACAGCTGTCGGCGCAGCCGTTGCGCGAAAACGGGCGACGGGGCAGGGGGCTTGGCTTCGAGCAGTAGCTGCGCCGTCGCTAACAGGGGGGCGTCGTGCCCCGGCTGCTGCCCTGCAAGCAGCGCATCCACCTGCCGGGATACTGTTTCTGTGAGGTTTTTGTCCTTCAACATCACTTCATCTCCCTCCAAAATGACGAATAGCAAATATGCGTTGTCCAATGCCTTCTAGGTTTCGTTGCTGCGGAAGCCATCCATTGTAGATTGCACTTTCCGCAAAGCCCGGTGCAGGGTGACGGCGACATTGCTCTCGCTCAGACCCAGAATGGGGGCGATGGCGCGATTGGTCAGGCCGCTGCCAAATTTGAGCGCGATTAGATCCTGCTCGCGTTCGCTGAGTGCGCGCAGGGCTTTTTGGAGCTGCCTGCGCCGCTCTGCATCAAGATACTGCTGTTCGGGATTGGCATCGCTGCCTGGCGTCGTTGCGGCAGCCTCCAATGGAGCCATTTCCCGATGCCGATCCCGGCGATAGTGAGCGATGACGGTGTTGCGAGCGATGCGGAAGAGCCACGGCATAAGCGCCTCCGGCTTGCGGCGGTGCTTCCAGGCGCGAAGCGCGCTCTCGAAGATTGCCGAGGTCAAATCCTCTGCCGTGACCGTATCCGCCACGCGGTAAGCCACATAGCGGTAAACTTGCGGCAGGGTCGTGTCATAAAACTCGGCGAAATCGCTCAGGTCATCATTCATGTTTTCGCTCGTCCAGGCATGGGTAGGGCGCCCTCTCACATAGATACAGACGCTGAATCGGGTGGAGTATTACATCCACTATAGCAGATATTGCCCCCTTGGGTAACTGCTTTGGATGATTTGCCGCTCTGCGCTATAATCTGGTCATAGATTGCTAAACATGATAGGAACCCGATGACTATGAGCCGCTTATCGTTTCATGGAACATGGTTTACGCTCCCCTCGGCATTTGGGGAGCTGATTCTGGTCTGGACGGAGACTGAAGCCGGCGTGCGTGTGGCGCGGATTTTGCTTCCCGGCGCGGACATCAGATTGCCCGGCGCGCCTGGCTCGTTCTATGTTGCGCCGGCGCCTATTGCTGAATTGGGCGAGCGTTTGCAGGCATTTCTTTTGGGACAGGCGGTGGATTTTGATCTGGGGCTGCTACAGCTTGACTGTTGCGGGTCGTTTCAACGGCGCGTGTTGTTGGCAGAAGCGGCGATTCCGCGCGGCTGCGTGAGCACCTATGGGCGCATCGCGGCGCATCTGGGGGCGCCGGGCGCCGGGCGGGCGGTGGGCAACGCGCTGGCGCAAAACCCGTTCCCCCTGGTCATTCCCTGCCACCGAGCTGTTCGCGCTGATGGCGCTCTGGGCGGCTATCAGGGTGGCCTGGCGTTGAAGCGCGCGCTGTTAGCGTTTGAAGGGGTGGCGTTCGAGGCTGACGGTAGAGCGTCTCTGAAGCGTCTATGGTACTGAGGATCAGGTGTGGAGCACTTCAGGAGGGCAGTGTACTATGCAGATGACGAAATTCACGTGCGAGACCGAGTTTGCGCCGGCTGAACGGGCTGCTCCGGCAGAACTGGAACGGCAGATCGCCCAATTTGCGGCGTATGGGTTGCTGCGAGAAATCCTCGATGCAATGCCGACGGCGGTAGTGATTCTCAACGCGCAGCGACAGATCGTCTATGGTAATGCAATGTTGTTGCAAGTCACGGATGCGAAGGCGCTTTCTGATATTGTCGGTTTGCGTCCTGGTGAGACGTTGTATTGCATTCACGCTTTCGAGGGGAAGGGGGGCGGTTGTGGGACAACGCGCTTCTGCAGCGAGTGTGGCGCAGTGCGAGCCATTCAGTCTTCTGTAATGGGACGTCATGCTGTTGAAGAGTGTTCTATTGCGCGGCGCCGACGTGATACGGTGGAGTCGCTGGATTTACGGGTGTGGGCCACGCCTCTGAGGGTGGAGGGCGAGAGTTTCGTCATCTTTGCGATTATGGATATCGCACACGAGCGGCGTCGGCAGGCGCTGGAGCGCACCTTTTTCCATGATGTTCTCAACACGGTGACGGTGCTGCAAAGTGCTTCTGAATTGTTGCACATGCAGCCCACCTGTCCGCGACCTGACCTGGTGAGGTTGATCTATGCCTCGGCGCAGCAACTCGTGCAGGAGATTCGTGCGCAACGTGATCTTCTGGCAGCGGAAACTGGCGCATTGGCGGTTTTTCCGAGACCGTTGGTGACGACGGCTATTTTGCAACAGCTGCTAGAGCTCTACGCGCAGCATCCCGTCGCCGAGGGCCGTATCTTGACTGTTGCTTCTCAGGCCGAGGTTGTGGAATTCATCAGTGATCCAATCTTGTTGATGCGAGTGTTGGGCAATATGATCAAAAACGCCCTGGAGGCATCGGCGCCTGGAGAGCGGGTGACGTTGAGTTGTGAGCGCCGCGGCGAGGCGGTGTACTTTACAGTGCACAACGTCGGCTATATGCCAGAGCCAGTGCAGTTGCAGATCTTCCAGCGTTCCTTTTCCACCAAAGGCAGCGGCAGAGGGCTGGGGACCTATAGCATGAAGCTGCTGAGTGAGCGTTATCTTCAAGGCGCTGTGACGTTTAGATCTACGCCAGAGGAGGGCACTATTTTTTTTGCGATTTATCCCCTGCGCCCACATTAATGCTTTGATTATGTGCTATTTGAAGCGGCTTTGACTTCCAATGCGCTTCGCGGTATACTTCGTTCTATGACCGACGATAAGAAAAAGAATAAACCAAAAGCTGCTGTCATTGAAGTTCGGCATTTGAGCTTCTTCTACGGCGCCAAACAAGCGCTCTTCAACATCACCATGGACATCCACCGGCACGAGATCACGGCCTTTATCGGTCCATCGGGCTGCGGCAAATCCACTTTCTTGCGTTGCCTCAACCGCATGAATGACGAGATCCCCAATACTCATGTGCAGGGGACGGTGTTACTCCAGGGGGACGACGTTTATGGGCCGGAAATGGACATTGTCGAGTTGCGGCGACGGGTGGGGCTGGTGTTTCAGAAGCCGAATCCCTTTCCCCAGTCCATCTTCAACAACGTGGCGATGGGGCCACGTTCGTTAGGGATGGCGGGCGGCGCGGAGCTCAAGGAGTGGGTAAGCCATCTGCTGCATCGCGTTAATTTATGGGACGAGATCAAAGGTGATACTTCGTTGCCGGCGCTTAGCCTCTCCCTGGGCCAACAGCAGCGGCTCTGCATCGCTCGCACGCTGGCAGTGAAGCCTGAAGTGGTGCTGATGGACGAGCCGTGTTCCGCGCTGGACCCCATCGCTACCCTCAACGTGGAGGAGCTGATGCGCGACTTGCGCAAGGAATATACCATCGTCATTGTGACGCACAACATGCAGCAGGCAGCGCGTGTCTCGGATCGCACTGCCTTTTTCTGGCTTGGCGAACTGGTGGAGTTCGCTAAGACCAAGCAGCTCTTCACCCGCCCTGCACAACAGCAGACTGAGGATTACATCAGTGGGCGTATGGGTTGAGCAGGGGAGCAAGGGAGTGGAGGAGCCGCAGGGGGGATCGTTACCCGTTACTCATCATCCATCACCCGCCACCCATCGCCCCTAACTTTTGATTATCTTTTGGAGGGTGTTCATGACCACACGGCCACTGTTGGATAAGGAATTACGCAAGCTGCGAGAGCAGCTGTTGCAGATGGTGCGCTACGCTGATAGCGCAATTGAGCGCGCCATTGAGGCATTGCGCAATCAGGATGTGGCGGCGGCGGAAGCCATCATCGCCGATGATGTGCACATCAATGAGCTGCGCTATAAGATCGAGAAACTCTGCGTTACCATCATCGCCACCCAGCAGCCGATGGCGAGCGATCTGCGCACCATTATTGCCACGGCGCATGTCGTCGTCGAGATTGAGCGGATCGCCGATCACGCGGCGGGTATTGCGCGCCTGGTGCCAAAACTCTCTGAGGAACCGATGCTCAAGCCGCTCATTGATATTCCGCGCATGGCGGTTGTTGCGCGTGAAATGCTGGCGGCGACCGTGGACGCCTTCATCGCGGGGGATATGGCGGCGGCAAAGACCACCGCTGCCCGCGACGACGAGATTGACCAGCTCTACGATCAAGTATTGCGCGAATTGCTCACCTACATGATGCAAGACCCGCATAACATCCAGCGCGCTACGTACCTGTTGTGGGTGGCGCACGGCCTGGAGCGTATCGGCGACCGTGTGACCAATATCGCCGAGCGCGTGATCTTCATGGAGACGGGAAAGTTTGAAGAACTGGAGTGAGGGTCAGCGGGCCCATGCTGGCGGCTGGGTGATGCCCGCGATTCACAACATCATCTGGGATGCCGGCGGCACACTCTTCGACACGTACCCGGCGGTGACGCGGGCTTTTGCCGAGGCGTTGCGAGAGGTGGGCGCTTCTGCACCGGATGCGCACATTTTGCAGCTGGCGCGGCGCTCCACTCAGGTAGCTATCCGCACGCTGGCGCAGGAATCCGGCGTGGATGCAGCGCAGCTCGAAGCCGCCTTCCGCCGCAATTACGATGCGATGCCGGCGACGGCGCAACCGCCCTTTCCGGGTGTTGTGGCAATCTGCGCTGCCATCCTTGAGCAGGGCGGACGCAATTTCATCGTCACCCATCGCGGGCGGGATTCATTGCTGGCGTTGCTGGCGGCTCACGCGATGACGTTCTATTTCGCTGATATGCTTACGCGGGAAGATCCCTTCCCGCGTAAGCCCGATCCCGCCGCGCTTGAGGCCCTCATCACCCGTCACGATCTCGACCGCGCCGCGACGCTCTTTGTGGGCGACCGCGAGTTGGATTTGGAGGCTGGGCGCGCTGCCGGCGTGCATACCTGCCTGTTTATTTCGGACGCCGATGCAGATAATGGCGATTCCCCAGCCGACATCACCATCACCCATTTCAACGAGTTGTTGGCGTTGCTTTCCAGGGAGTAGGGAAGTAAGGGAGTAGGGAAGTAAGGGAGTAGGGAAGTAGGGAGGGCATAGCTTCCCGTCTTCTATCTCCCCATCTCCCCATCTCCCCATTTCCTTATTTTCCCATCCTCCAGTCACTGTTTCCATACCAGCGGCAGGAACAGCTGCCACCGCATGGGAATCCGCCGTCCGTAGATGTTGCTGTGCTCCAGGGCCGTATCTACGCGCCCATCTTCCCACACCATCAGCCATTCCGCATGGTTGCGCCGCGCAATCACCGTTGGCGACCGGCGCGCGCTGCTGGCATCCTCAGCGATGGTGAGAACTTTGCTCTCTGGTTGCCCATCCATCCCTAACTCCTGTCCCCGAATTGCGGAGGCGAAGGGTATTCCCTGAACCGTCATGTTCCAGGCGACCATGAACCGCTGCGTGAACGGATCGTAGGCGATAGCCGGCATCCCTTCCTGTTCGCCGCTCGTGGCGGTGAGGGGATAGGCGGGGCCTGCCGGCGCGCCGTCCTGTTCCAGCCGCCGCGCCATGATCTCCGATTGCCCGGTGTTCATGTCGAAAGCGGCCCACACGAGCAGGTAGAAAGGCGTATTCTCCGGCCCGGCCCAGACCACTTTGGGGAAACTTTCGTTGATCTCGTACTCCGCAGCGAGGATGCGGCGCGGGCCAAGCAGACTCCCGTCTTCGCCGGCGACCATCTGCCCCACAATGTCCCACAGCGGAATCCCTGGACTTTCGGGGGTCTCTTCCTGCCAGACTACGAAGAAGGTGTTGTTGACCGCGTCGTAAGTCGCATGGGCATTCCATGCCTGTTGCGCGGGGCCGGGCAACCGCGAGATATTGAACTCCGTCCCTAGCCGCGCGCCCTCTACGGTGAGCAGCTGCCCAAAGATGTCGGTGGTATGGGTGGTGGGGTGGGTGTACTCGAAGATGACCAGGTAGGCATTGAAGCCCGCGACCATGACCGGTGTGCTTTGCGTCCCCGCCAGCGCGGAAATCATCATTGGTTCTCCCACGAGGCTGCCATTCGCCGCGACGCGCCGCCCCACGATGTTGCCGGCGTCGCTCCAGATTGTCAGAAATTCGTCGTTCCAGTAGTCCCAGTCCACAGAAACGGTGGTAGTCGTCGTGAGCGTCTGCGTTGTAAGCGTGAGGGGCGTCCGGGCCAGGATGCCGTTCCCGTCGAAGAGATAGCCCATCACGTGCGTGCTCTGATTCCCCCCGCCGCCGTGGACGTTGGCCCACACGACCAGACTGCGATCCGACGCGCCGCTGTAAGCGGCGGCGGGCTGTGTTTGCAGGCGCGGCAGCGGCGTCAGCCCGAAGTGCAAGCCGACCCGCGCGCCATTTTTGTCGAGGCGCTGCCCGTAGATGCCGGTGTTCACGCCAACGCGCGCATCCATCCACACTGTCAGGGCGCTCACCGGCGCGGCTTCCGTCGCTACGGCGAGCGCGGGAAGCGCTTGCAGGTGTGGATCGTCGCTGACGACCGTGGGTGCACCGACGAAGCCGCCGTCGCTCAGAACGAGACGCGCGAGCAGATCGCCCTCGCCGGTCGGCGCTTCCCACACCGCGAGATAGGCGTCGGCGGGAGAATTGGGCACAAAAGCGAGCGCCGGAATCCCTGGCTTGATGGTGTGCGTGCTGATGCGCACCTCCGGCAGCGGGGGAATGCCGCCAGTGAAGTCCAGCTCGCGCCCGTAGAGCTGCGGCGTCCCGGCGCGCCAGTCGTTCCACACGAAGAATACTTTGCCCGCGCTGCCGTGCGCGGTCAGCGCGACAAATTGCTGATTGCCCAGGGCGTTGCTCACCGCGAGGTTTGCGCCGACGAGCGTCCCTTCCGGCGTCACCCGCTGCGCGTAGATGTCATCATGCGCGCCGGCGCGGGAATCCTGCCACGCGACGAAAAAGTCGCCCAGGGCGGCGTTGTACGTCACATCGGGGCTTACTGCCCAGCCCGCGCCGTCGGAGATGTCGAAAGGCGCGCCGAGCAGCGTCCCTTCCGCGCTGATCCGTTGCCCGCGAATGCGCGAGGGGGCCGGCTGCGTATCGGTCCAGACGACGAGGAAGGTATTGTCGCCGGCAGCTACGCGCGGTCTGACCTGCCCCCCCTCGTAGACCGCGATGGGGAAGGCGTCGCCCACTGGAATGCCGTTCCGCCCGATCAACCGCCCATGCACATCGGCGAGCGACATCGGCGTGGGCTGTTCTTGCCATACCGCGAGATAGTGCTCGGCGCCGGGCATGTACGCGAGCCGAGGGTCTCTTTGCAATGCGGGATCGTGCGCGAGCAGCTCCGCCTCGCCGAGCAGGCGTCCCGCGCTGCTGACGCGCTGGATGACGAAGGCGCTTTCGGTCTCGGCAGGCGCGTGTTCCCAAACGACCAAGTATTCGTCATCCTGAGGATTGTAGGCGATGGCGGGCCAGCGTTGCGGGCCGGCGGCGTCGCTGAGCAGGAAATCCTGCTGCACGGGGTTGGTCTGCGGCGGCGGCTCCGGCGGCGTGGAAGGGGGCCGACAGCCGGTGAGCGAGACATCATCCACGTACATGCCGGTTTTGCCGCCCAGCCCATCGTTGTAGACGCCGAACAGCAGCCAGAAACTCTGCCCGATGTGAGGACTGAGATCGAAGCGGTGCTCCTGCCATTGTCGGGCGTTGGAGCGCGTCCACAGCAGAGTGCGGATGATGGCCCCTTCATCGTTGAGCAGTAGCACGTATTGAGCGTCGCCCGCCATGACCGTGGGCAGCGTTGCCGCATCCGGCTCCAGTCGCGCTGTCTGCATCTCTGTGGAGAGCGGGTAGAGCCAGAATTCCAGCGTGGCCGTGACGAGTGTGCTGGACAGGGTAATGCGCTGCCGCGCAGAGGAATACCCCATGCGGTTGGTCGCCGTGGTCAGGCCCACGCGGATCGAACGGGCTGGGCTGCGCGCTTGTTCCAGGCTATATCCGGCGGTGATGGGCGTGGCGGGGAAGTCCCACGCGGCGTTGAGCTCGCAGTTCCCGTTGGGGAGCAGCTCCGCACAGGGCAGGCGCAGGCGGAACAGGCCGTCGCCAGTGGCGAGGAAGAGCAGATCGCGCCGCACAGCAATCAGATTACGCGGTGTGACGTTTGGCGCGAGACTTTGCAGCACCCACATATCGCCACGGTTGCTGCTGCGATAGAGCTCATAGGCCGTGCCTGCATTGGTCGCCACTCGCTCGATGAGGAAGAGCGCCCTGTCGTTAGTATATTCCGGCGAAGCGGTAAGGCCTAAAATCCAGCCATCGGGCCACTCCACGGGCAGCCCTTCGCGCGCTTTCTGCCATGTCACGCCCCGGTCGGTGGAGCGGACGACGCCATTCATGGGCAGCTCGTCATCACCGCTGCCTTCCACCCAGAAATAGCTGACCCAGAGCGTGCCATCCACCGCGTAGTTGGGCGAGAAGATCACCTCGCGGGGAATATCCACCCACGGGATGGAGAATTGCTCCCACGTAAAGCCGCCATCGGTGGAGCGGATGGGGGGCGCGTAGCCGGTGACGTAGACTGTGCCATCAATGGCGAAGTTGGGCGACGGGAACACGCGGTACAGATACGCGAATTCGGGCAGCGCTTCGTGCAGGGGCAGCCAGGTGTCGCCGCCATCGGGCGAGCGCCAGGCGTGCAGCTCTCCCACTGCAAAGACCACCAGCTGGCCCGTGGCATCGCGGGCGGCGGCGAGGTCGTGGATCGCGGCGCTCGTCGAAGTGAACACCCGTTGCCAGGTGATTCCGCCATCTGTGGAGCGTTGGACGTAGCCGGAGCTAGCGGAATCGTTGAGCGCCACGAAGAGGGTGGGGTCCCACGCCATGAGCGGATCGAAAGCCATGCTGCTGAGAGTGGTGGTATTGGGCTGCGCGCTGTCGTGATAGAGCGACGCCCATGTGTCGCCATCATCGGTGGTGGCATATAACGTCCTGGGGGTGGCGACATAGAGCGTGCGGTTGAGGGTGTACCACGGTGAGCGCCAGATGCGCGTCGGCGCGCCGGGCAACACGGGCTCCCAGGGCAGCGGCGCCAGGCTTTGCGTCGCAGCGGAAGGGCTATTTCGAGGCGCCGATGCTGCCGAGGGTGTCGCCGCAGGCGCAACTGCTGGCAGCAAGGTCAATAACAACAGCAGGGTGAACCATCTGTGCTTCATCACAATGCCTCCGTTGATCATTGGTAAATCAAAACTCAAACCTGGTACGGCGCCGTGGCTTTGCGTGAGAAGACGTGGGAGAAAACATCTATTATGTACATTCATTATAGCGGAAACAAGGCTTATCATGCAAGCAAAAGAGGTTACGAAGGCATTGCAGCTGGGTGACAAAGGCGGCTAAAGCCTCACGAAAGAAAAAGGGGGATGCTGATAGCGGATTTCACCCGCTATCGGCATCCCCCTGGATTTTGGTGAAGAAGGCTATACTGGCAACGCGAAGGAGAACGTGCTCCCCTGACCCACTGCGCTTTCGGCCCAGATGCGCCCGCCGTGCGCTTCGATCGCCATCTTGCAGAAGGTGAGGCCCAATCCCGTGCCGCGATGGGCGCGGGCATCCTTTTCCGCCTGCGTGAATTTCTCGAAGATGCGCCCCAGATATTCCGGCGGGATGCCGCTGCCGGTATCCACCACGCTGATGATGACCTCCACGGGCCGCCGCTCCATCCGCAGGGTGATGACGCCCTCGGCGGGCGTGTGCTTGATGGCGTTGGAGAGCAGGTTGGCGATGACGCGCCCGATGAGATGCCGGTCGCAGGTGATGGGCGGCAGCCCCGGCTCCGCTTCGAGGCGCAGCGTTTGGCCCTCCAACTGCATCAGCCCTTCGACGGCGGCGGCATTCTCCTGAAGCAGCGCGCTCATGTCCACCGGCTCCGGCGTCAGCTGCAGTTTTCCCGCCTCCATCTTGCTCACGTCGAGCATTTCGCTCACCAGGGTGATGAGGGTGTGCCCGCTGTGCCGGGCATTGCTGAGCAATTGCTGATGCATGGACGTCAGTTTGTCGCCAAGCGTCATCCCCAGCAGATCGAGGACACCCAACAGCGCGGTGATGGGGTTCCGCAGGTCGTGGACCAGCATGTCAGTGAGGCTCTGCCGCAGCCGCTCCGATTCGCGCAGCTCCTGGTTGGAGCGGTGCAGCCGCTCGGTGACGGTGCCCGCGAGCACGGCCGTCACCAGCATGGGGATGCTGAGCGTGATCCAGTTCACCAGCAGCAACGCCCCCAACGCGCGCGGTTCGACTTCCAGCCCCCAAATGGGGACTAGCGGGATGACCTCGAAGTAGAGCAGCAGGAGCACGATCCCGTAGCCCACGGCGCTGACGCTGGCGACGCCCATCGCGCCCCGCCGCCCCAGCAAGAAGGCGGCGCCCAGCACCAGCAGCAGGTAGAGCGCCACTGTGGGCGACATCGGCCCGCCGGTGAGGTGGACAACAACGGTGACGAGCGCCGTGTAGACGATCATCGCCGCCCAGGCAAGCGGGCGCGCGGGCCAGCGTCGCTCCAGCCCGTACAACCCGCCCAGGCTGAAGAGCAGCGTACCGAAAGCCAATCCCGTGAGCGGACGCGCCGGAATCTGCAAGGCGATGCCGCTATCGCTGGCGAAAATCAGCACGCTCAGCCCGGCGGTGAGAATCCCCACCGCAATGAAGACGCTGCGCAAATCTTGAATCAGTGTGCTCTCTTCGGGCTTTTCCATCGCCGCTCCTTTTTGGGGCAGTAGGGAAGTAGGGAGTATCTTTGCTGTTTGCTCCCTACTGCTTACTCCCTTACTCCCTGATTTTTGCCTTCTCTATCGCCGCCTGGATGAAGCCGCAGAACAGTGGATGCGGGCGGTGCAGGCGGGTTTTGAACTCCGGGTGGAACTGGCTGCCCACCATCCAGGGATGGTCGCGCAGCTCGGCGATTTCCACGAGCCGCCCGTTGGGCGAAAGCCCGCTGAAGACCATGCCCGCTTCCGCGAGCAGCTCGCGGTAGGCGTTGTTGAACTCGAAGCGATGCCGATGCCGCTCTTGCACCTCATCCACGCCGTAGGCGGCGCGCGCGCGGCTGCCGGCTTGCAACAGGCACGGATACGCGCCCAGTCGCATCGTGCCGCCCATATCCGCTAGCGCGTGCTGATCCGGCATGAGCGAGATGATGGGGTAGCGCGTTTTGGGCGCGAATTCCTCGCTGTTCGGTTCGTTGCTGTGGAGGACGTGCCGCGCCAGCTCCACGCACATCACCTGCATCCCCAGGCACAGCCCCAGATACGGGATGCGGTGCTCGCGGGCGTAGCGCGCCGTGAGGATCTTCCCCTCGATGCCGCGATAGCCGAAGCCGCCCGGCACTACGATCCCATCGGCGTGCGCCAGTTGCTCGCGCTGATCCCCGTGCTCCAATCCCTCACTGTGAACCCAATCAATGTGGACATCGTAGCCGAATTTGAGCGCGGCATGGATCAGCGCCTCGCGCACGCTGATGTAGGCGTCTTGCAGCTCCACGTACTTGCCCACGAGCGCGACGCGCACGACGGGCTTCTCGCGCTGTAATTGCGCCGCCGCCTCCCGCCAATCGCTGAGATCGGGCGGCGTGGTGCGGGCTTCTAACCCCAGCCGCGACAAGACCAGATCCGCCAGCCCGGTCTCCTCCAGGTGCAGCGGCACTTCGTAGATGCTCGACGCGGTGACGATGGGCACGACGGCGCGCGCTTCGACATCGCAGAACAGGGAGATCTTCTGGCGGATGTCGCCTTCGATGGGGTGGTCGGCGCGCAAGCCGATGATGTCGGGCTGGATGCCCATCCCACGCAGCTCGCGGACGCTGTGCTGCGTGGGCTTGGTTTTGAGCTCGCCGCTGGCGCCGAGGTACGGCAGCAGGGTGATGTGGATGTAGAGCACGTTATCGCGGCCCACATCGTTCCGCATCTGCCGGATCGCTTCGAGGAAGGGTTGCCCTTCGATATCGCCCACGGTGCCGCCGATTTCTACAAGCGCGACCTCGGCGTTGAGCCGCTGCGCTGCCTGGACGATGCGGCGCTTGATTTCGTTGGTGACGTGCGGCACTACCTGGATGGTGCCGCCGAGGTAGTCGCCGCGCCGCTCTTTGGCGATCACGTCGCTGTACACCTGCCCGGAGGTGACGTTGTTCACCTTCGCCAGATTTTCATCAATGAAGCGCTCGTAATGTCCCAGGTCGAGATCGGTTTCCGCCCCATCTTCGGTGACGAAAACTTCGCCGTGCTGATAGGGCGCCATTGTGCCGGGATCCACGTTGAGATAGGGATCGAGCTTCTGGATGGAGACGCGCAGCCCGCGCGCCTTGAGCAGCCGCCCCAGCGATGCGGCGGTGATGCCCTTGCCCAACGAACTGACTACGCCGCCGGTCACAAAAATGTACTTGGTTGCCAATGCTTTTATGCTCCTTGTATCATCAAAGTCAAGCGTCAATAGTCAGGAGTGCTACCGAACCTGTGGAACAACCCCGATAACACAAATAGTTCGTAGAGAGCAGTGAGTAGTTCGCAGTTTGCCATTCTCGAACTGCTCACTATTCACTGCTCATCTGACTGGTGACTCCTGATTCCTGACTGATGGCCGGTAGCCCCTGCGCGAAAGCCATCACCAGCAGGGTGACGGCGCTCAGGTCGGGGATGAAGTTGAAGCGCGCGTTGAGGATGAGTACGGCGACGGCGAGCGCCTGCAATAACAGCACCCGCACCAGCGGCAGTTGCTCATCGCTGTAGAGTTTGGGGATGGCGCGCCGCATGAGCGCCCGCCCTGCGGGATTGATCAGGCTGCTCGTCATCAACGCAAAGCGGACGAGGAACAGCCCGTGTAACAGCAAGAACAGCCCACCCGCGCCCAGCACAAAAGCCTCGCCCAACGCCAGCGGCGTGGAAGCCGGCTCGTTGATAGCGCTGAAATCGGTTTGCAGGGTGAGCGCGAGCAGGGTGATGAGATACCACAGGTAGATGCCGGCTTTGGCGAGCGGCGGCGGCGCTTGCTGCGGCAGTGTGGCGACGAGCAGCAGCGCCCACGGCGCGCCCAATCCCAGCGCGTAGGGCCACCAGGGGCCGCCCGCCGGGCGCGTGAGCAGCAGACTCAGCGCCACGGTGATGTGGATCGAAAGCGCGGCTTCCTCGTTGATGCGCGGCAGCAGGTGCGGGGAGACGATGCCGTAGTAGAGCAACCCCAATCCCAGGAGGACGAAGATCAGCGAGATTCCCGGCGTATCAATGTAGACCGGCGTCTTATCCCAGCCGATGAGCGTGAACAGGCCGATGAGCACCGCCGCGCCCACCGTCAGCCCGATCATCAGCAGCCGCTCGCGGCTGAGGAACGGCGCGGCGACCAGCCCGGTTTCTTCCGTAGAAGGCGACTTCTCGGGCACCGCCTCAGGCGCCGCTTCCCATAGCAGCAGCCCTTCCAGCAAAATCCCCAAGAAAAAGGCGATGAAATTCGTCAGCGTCATAATGGCTCCAAGTCACAAGTCACAAGTCACAAGTCACAAGTCAAGGGAACGGGTAACGGGTGATGGGTAATGGGTAATGGGTAACGATCTCCCTTGCTCCCCCGCTCCCTTGCTCCCCTGCGCCCCATCTCCCCATCTCCCCACCGCCTCACCGTCGCCGTCGCCGTCTGATGGTTCTGCTGCGCCGCCGCCCGCTCGTGCTCGCGCTCCCTTCCGGGCGCTCCAGGAAGCCCAGGTAGAGGATTTCGGGTTTAGCGATGACGCCCGCCCAGCAGACGCCCAACGCGATGAGGCCCGCCGGATCGAGGTAGCCCCGGTACGCGCGCACCTCGTCGAGGCGGCCCGCGAGCACGACGCGGTCGCTGTTGCGCATGTGGAACGGCAGGTAGCGGATGGCGAGCGTATCGCCCGCCGCGAGGCGCGGCCCCAGATCGGCGGGGTAGTAGCGCAGCTCCAGCACGCCGGAGCGGGCATTGCCCTTCGCGTCCTCATAATTCACAAAGGCCCAGCCGTGATCCAGGCTCACGGAGCTGATCACACCGACGGTCTCCAAACCCTCATCCGTCATCTGCTGCACCATGCCGCGATGCGCGCCGTAGCCATCGAGCAGGATCAGGCCCATAATCAGGGCGCCGATCAGCAGCAGCGGGGAGAGGAAGTGCAGCGCGACGCTGAGGAACTGGCTCACGCCGCGCCAGCCAGGGGCAAATTGCGGTGCAGATGGTGTTGTGTTCATAAGGTTTGCTTTCGGTTGACTTTCCCTAATCTCGTATTATTCTACTTGAACTCTGGAAAATGCAAGACCGGGGATGCAAAACACCATTTACCATGCGCTAGGGAGGTTCTATGTCCGCAGTGCCTATGGCCCAGGCTTATCCTCGCATCAACGACCAAGACAGCAAGGAGCATGGATGTCTGGATACGGCGATGTTGCAGCCGCATCATTACAAAATCCCCAGGGAAGAGCTGTTGCAAATGATTCAGGGAGCGATTACCAAGGCGGATCAAAAATCTAGCCGCGATAGTATTGCTATTCCGGCTGATGCTACCCCGGCAGAGTTATCTCGCGTTTATCGCCGCGCTGGGAAGGAACTATTCAAGTATTTCCGGCAGTATTACGAGGACCCGGCCACTACAGCGCATCAAATTTACAAAAAGCATTATCGTGATGTTGGGGTGGAGCAATTTCGCAGCCGTGTCATTCAAAAGAGCCGGATGAATTCTGGTTGGCGTTATCAGTTTTTGCTTTTGGATTGCGCCACTCGTAGCCAACGTTTCAAGCACGTTTCTGATTTAGGATTGGCTGAAGCGGATTTCAATGCCGTTATTGCGTATGCCGATGCCACAGCTGCACCTTTGAGTCTTTATGTCTCGGTAAAGAATCGGCGCAACACGTTAGGCGGACAGGATTGGCCCAAGGCGATCAGAGCTCTGGAAAGCGTTGCCATGGGCGACCGTAATCGTGTGGGGCCGTACTGTTGTGTGTTTGGCATTACCATGGATCGGGGGCAGAGATTTATCAAGGTCGAGCAACGCACCGAACAACCTTACTCGACCAATACCGAAATATGGTTATCTGATTTTCTGTGGCCGTTCTTTGCGAATTATTCCTATGAAGAAATAATGACGCTGGTGTTAGATGTGTTACTGGCTATGCAAGAATCGGAAGCGTTGGTGACGCAAATTCAAGTACCTCAAGCGGTGTTGGAATTTTTCGGCGCGGAGTGTCGCAAGGCGGGACTCCTGGATGCTGAAGGTTACTTCAATGATCCGTACAAATTGATCGCGTTCTTTTGTAAACTGTAAGGTGTTTTTGAAAGGCGATTTTGAAAGGCGATTTTGAAAGGCGATTTTGAAAGGCGATTTTGAAAGGCGATATGGTACAGACTGTATTATTGAAAGCAGATAGCGCTACGCAGCATAATGCCCGTTGTCGCATTATTCTGGGGGATAGCCGCGAAGAACTCCAATCTTTCACGGAGCAGGTTGATCTCATTGTTACCTCGCCGCCGTATGCTGATGCGCGCCATCACCATTATGGCGGCGTACATCCAGACGATTTTGCCGATTGGTTTTTGACTTTCCATGACGTTTTTTGGAAGGTGTTGAAGCCGTCGGGGAGTATGGTTATCAACATAAAAGACAAAGTGGTAGATGGTGTTCGGCATCGTTATGTTTGGCATACTATCGAGGCTCTTTGCAAGCAAGGTTGGTTGGCGATTGATGATTACATTTGGAGTAAGCCTAATCCTATGCCGGGATATTGGCCCACACGTTTAAGTGATGGGTGGGAATATTGTTTTCATTTAGCCAAACAGAAAAAGCCTTTCTTTAATCATGAAGGCGTTAAGCGGCCGATTGGCGATTGGGCGGAAACCCGCTTGAGCAATTTGAGTGTAGGTGATCTTAGCCGCCATAACTCGGTCAATAAAAGTGGTTTCGGGCGTGATTTGTCTCGTTGGGTGGGCAAGAAGATGGTCTTACCCAGTAATGTGCTTTCTTGTGCTGTGGTAGGCAAAAACAAAACCCATCCGGCGGTCTTTCCGACCGCACTACCTGATTTTTTCATCAAGTTACTATGTCCAGAACGGGGTGTTGTGCTCGACCCCTTCGCCGGAAGCGGGACTACTGGCGTGGCGGCGCTATCACTAGGGCGCGATTGTATTCTGGTTGATAATCAAGATAAATATTACCATATTGCACTTAAACGCTTGCAAGAAGAAACTGCGGCGCGGATAGTAGAAGATTTAGAGGTTCTGGAAGATAGATTCGAGAGACCGCTGTTGCTTCAGCCGCGTTTGCTGGAGAAGAGCAGTGATGATTATTGAAGCGCGGCCTCACCTCACCCGGTTGGGGACGCGCTTATCCCCGCCTGTAAATTCTTACCATCGAGGCGTTGCTGAATGGCGCGCTGCCGCAATTACCGCCGAGCCACATCACGTATAAGCTGGCGCAGAAAGCCGCGCCCGAAGCCACGCAGCCGGATCTAGGGCTGTGAAGGAGGGATTTATGACGACATCTATGCGCAAGAGCATTGGCTGGGGACTGGCGCTGGTCAGCGCGGTGGGCCTGGCGCTGGGGCTGACGTTTCTCTGTCTGGCGATGGCGCTGCAATTGATGGAGCCGCGCGGTTTCGAGCACAACCTCATGGGCTTTGCCGTTGTCGTGGGCGTGTGCCCGCTGCCGCTCACCGTCATCAGCGGCGTAGGGCTGCTCATCGGCTTAGGCCTCGTCTACTTTGCGCATCGCGAGCCATAGGCGAGAGCGCCGCGTATGATAAATAGCTCTTCGCCATGCGCCATGCGCTATTCGCCATTTTTAAGGAGATCATGCTATGCTTGAAACATCGAAACAATCCGCGTCGCCCGATGCCGGCGCCAAACCAGAGGGGTACAGCCAATATCAGCATCAAACCCTGACGCTTGACAACACCCTGGGGTTGCTGTGCATGAGCATCTTGGCCTTTGTCCTGCTGCTAGGACTGCTCCGCCAACAAGCGCGTTATCAGAAATTGGTCGCGCAATTAGCGCAGCTGCAGTAACGCGCCACTCCAAGAGCTTCTGTGTACGATCTCATCTTCCTCCACGCCCCCAGCGTCTACGATTTCCGCGAGCGCGCCACGCTCTGGGGGCCGATCTCCGATCTCGTGCCTTCGACGCCGGTCTTCGACATGTACCCCATCGGCTTTGCCACGCTGCTCGCTTATGTGCAGCAGCACGGTTTCCAGGCGCGCATCATGAACCTCGCGGCGCGGATGGTGCGCTCGGCGCGCTTCGACCCGGATCGCGCCATCGCCAACCTGCGCGCGCGGGCTTTCGGCATTGATCTCCACTGGCTGCCCCACGCTCACGGCGCGCTCGAGGCGGCGCGCGCGGCGAAGCGCAGCCATCCCCACACCCCTATCATCTTCGGCGGCTATTCGGCGACCTACTTCCACGAAGAGCTCATTCGCTTGCCTTTTGTGGACTATGTCCTGCGGGGCGATTCCACGGAGGAGCCGTTGCGGCGCTTGCTGGAATGCCTCCGCGCGGGAGAAGCGCCCGCCGACGTGCCCAATCTCACGTGGAAGACCTCCGCCGGCGAGGTGCGCCTCAACCCGCAGACCTACATCCCCGCCACGCTGGATCATCTCACTCTGGATTATCGTCCGCTCGTGCGCTCGGTTGTGCGCGACCGCGACCTGCTCAACTACGCGCCCTTCAGCCATTGGCTCGAATATCCCATCATGGCGTCGCTCACAGTCAAAGGCTGCACGGAGCATTGCACCATTTGCGGCGGCTCGGCTTTTGCCGGGCGGAGCATGTCCAACCGCCGCCAGCCCGCGTACCGCGCGCCGGAGCAGCTGGCGGAAGATGTACGGCGCATCGGCGCACTCAGTCGCGGACCGGTCTTCCTGCTCGGCGACCTGCGCCAGGCGGGGATGGAGTACGCGCGGCGTTTCCTCCGCGCCGTGCAGGGCCATCGCGGCCCCGTCATCATCGAATTCTTCCGTCCCGTGGAGCGCGCGTACATGGAAGAGTTTGCGGCGGCGCTGCCCGATTTCATCGTCGAATTTTCGCCCGAATCGCACGACCCGGCGGTGCGGCGTGCTTCGGGCAAGCCCTACACCAACGCGGAGATCGAAGCGACGATTGCGGCATGTCTGGAAACGGGCGCGCGGCGCTTCGATCTCTTCTTCATGATTGGCCTCTCGCAGCAAACGCCCGCTTCGGCGCTGGAGACGGTGGACTATTGCCGCGCCTTGCTCTCGCGCTTCGATGATGGGCGGCTGTTGCCGTTCACCTCACCGCTGGCGCCGTTCCTCGATCCCGGCAGCCTGGCTTACGAGCACGCCGACCGCTTCGGCTACCTGCGCCGCGCCGCCACGTTGGAGGATCATCGCCGGCTGCTGCTCCAGCCCACGTGGAAGCACATCCTCTCCTACGAAACGCGCTGGATGGATCGGGACACGCTCGCGGACGTCACCTACGAGGCGGGCTTCCGGCTCAACCGGCTCAAGCGCGAGACGGGCCTCATCAGCGCGGAGAAGGCGGCGGAGACCGAGGCGCGCATCGGGCAGGCGCGTGCGCTGATGGCGGAGATCGAGGGGCTGCTGGCGCGGCTCGATGGCGCGGCGTTGGCGGCGGCGCTGCTCGCGCTCAAGCCGCGCATTGATGCAGCGAACACCTCCACCGTCTGCGACAAATCCGAGCTCGATGTGCCGGTAGGCCCGTTGCCGTTCAAGCTCCTCAACCTGGCAAAGATCGGCTTGGGATTCGAGCGCGCCTGAATTCCAGGCGCGCTTGTGCTTGGTGGGGAGTCGGGTATCCTTAAGCCGCATTGGAGAATCGCTTTGATTATTCGTCATTCGCATTTGTCATTCGTCATTCGCATTCGCCATTCGCCATTTGTTATTCACCATTTGTTATTCGCAATTGTTGAAGGAGTGTTATGGTTCACATCGTTACCGACAGTACCTCGGATTTGACCCCCGCCCTGATTGCGCGCCACCGGCTGAGCGTGGTGCCCCTCTCGGTGCATCTGGCGGGGCAGACCTTCCTGGACGACTTCTCCGTCAGCGGCCCGGAGCTCTTCGCCAGGGTCGAAGCGTTGGGGGAGCTGCCCAAAACGGCGGCGCCCTCGGTGGGACAATACGTCGCCGCCTTCGATGTCCCCGATGACGTTGTTTACATCGGCATTTCCTCGAAGCTCTCCGCCAGTGTGGCTAACGCGCGGCTCGCGGCAGAAACGCTGCCGGCGGGCAAAGTGCGGGTTATTGATTCGCTCAACCTGTCCACGGGGCTGGGCTTGCTGGTGTTACGCGCGGCAGATTTGCGCGATCAAGGCGCTAGCGCCGCGGAGATCGAGCAGGGCGTGCTGGCGGCGTTGCCCCACGTGCGCACGTCCTTCGTCATTGATACGATGAAGTACCTGTACATGGGCGGGCGTTGTACGGCTTTGCAGAGCCTCATGGGCGGGCTGTTGCAGATCCGCCCCGTCATCTACGCGCGCCCCGATGGGACGTTAGGCGTCAAGGAGAAGGTGCGCGGCTCGCGGCAGCGCGTGCTCGATTCCCTGTTACGCGACTTCGAGGCGCACCGCGACGCCATAGACTTGCAGCGGGTTTGCATCACCCATCCCGCCAGCGATGAGGACGCCGCCTATCTTGCCGAGGCGCTGGCGCAGCGCGCGCCCATCGCCGAGGTGCTGATCACGCGCGCGGGCGCCGTCGTCTCCAGCCATTGCGGGCCGGGTACCATCGGCGTCCAATATCTGCTCAACGGAAGGGCGAACTGAAGTTCGCGCACCGCTTACCGCTGACAGGATTTGCTCTGAGCGTGGAGAGCCGTGAGCAGAACGCAGTTCGCCGTACCCAACCTGCTTACCCCTCACTGCTCACCCACTACCATTTTGAAGGAGGCTATTTGCGTGAATGATTTTCCTCGTTTTCCCGATTTCCGGCCGGTGATGCTTGCCGACCGCGACTTCATCGCCGAGCGGTTATGGGCTTATCAGCCGTTGGTCTCGGAGATGACGTTTACCAATCTCTTCATCTGGCAGGAATCGTATCAGACGCAGTGGGCGGTGCTGGATGACCGGCTGCTGTTTCTCGTGCAGGATGAGGGTGCGCATTTCTACTTCCTGCCGCCGATGGGGCCGGGCCCGCGCCTGGAGCTGGTGCGCGAGGCTTTCCGTTGGCTGGCGGACACCCACACGCCGGAGCGGCTGCGCATCGAGCGCGCCGATGCGCGGTTGGTGGAGGAATTGCAGGGGGCTGCGGATTTCGTCATCGAGCCGACGCGCGAGCACTTCGATTACCTCTATCGGCGCGAGACGTTGGCGACGTTGGCGGGGCGCAAGTTCAGCGCCAAGCGCAATCACATCAACAGCTTCATGCGCGAGCACACCTACATCTACGAGCCGATGAATGCGGAGAACGTGCAGGAGTGTTTGCGCGTGGCTTACTTGTGGTGTGAGAAGCATCGTTGTGAGGATGATATGAGCCTGCTAGAAGAGCGTGACGCCGTTTTTGCTGCGCTTAAGCATTTCGAGGATTTGCGGGTGGTGGGCGGCGTGCTCCGCGTGGATGGGCTGGTGCAGGCTTTCACCATCGGCGAGATGCTCAACGCTGATACTTTCGTCGTCCACATCGAGAAAGCCGACCCGGATATTCGCGGGCTGTATCCGCTCATCAACCAGGAATTCGTGAAGCACAGCGCCGAGTCGGCGTTGTGGGTCAACCGCGAGCAGGATATGGGCGAGCCGGGGCTGCGGCGGGCGAAAGAGTCGTACTATCCTGACCATCTCGTGGAGAAATTCCGCATCTGGCAGCGGTAGCGTGCGGCAGCGGATTGGCGTAATAGCGGCTTAGCGCCGTAGCAACAGAACAGATAGACGCTTTTTCGTTGGAGGTGCGATGGTACTGGTTGCGGTGGTGGCTGCGTTGATTGTGGGAGCGGGGGCTGTGCTGGCGGCAGAACAGATCATGGCGCAGCGACCTCTCGGTCGGCCTGCGTGCCCGCATTGCCAGGCGCCCTATCCGCCGGCTCAGTGGAGCGCACTGTTCGCGTTGCTCAGTGGGCGGCGCACTTGTCATGCGTGCGGGAAGGGGCTGCGCTGGCAGCGGCTCGCGGGCGAGCTGGCATTGGCGGGGGCGTGGGGCGTCCTCGCGGCGCGCTACGACTTCAGTGGGCGGGCGTTGCTGGCGATGCTCGTCGGCATTCCCCTGGTCATGGTTCTGGTCACAGATCTGGAGACGCGGTTGATTCCCAATCGCATCATCCTGCCGGCTATCGCCGTGCTGGCGCCGCTGGGTGCGCTCTTTGGTCCCGCAGTACCGGGGCTGGCATCCTGGCAGTGGTGGCAGAGCGCGCTCGGCGGGCTGATTGGCTTTGGCGTCTTCTGGATCCTGGTGGTGCTCGGTTCGCTGGTCTTCGGTGAGGGCGCTCTGGGCGGCGGCGATATCAAACTGGCGGCTTTCATCGGGCTGGCGGTGGGCTTTCCGCTCATCATCGAGGCGCTGGTGTTAACTTTCATCTTTGGTTTTGTGGGAGCGCTGCTGCTATTGCTCTCGCGGCGCAGCTCGTTGCGCTCCTATTTCCCCTATGGGCCGTTTCTGGTGCTGGGTGCTGTTGTGACGATGCTTTGGGGCATGGAGATCATAGCCTGGTATTTCCGCTGAGACGTTGTGTGGAGTGGAACCATGCAATCTTCGCCATCTTCCTGGCTTCAGAATCCCGAATTGCCGGGCGCGCCGTTTTTCTGGCCGGCAGGGCCGGTGGGCGTCTTTCTCAGTCATGGCTTCACGGCGACGCCCGCGTTAGTGCTGCCGCTGGCGGAAGCGCTTCACGCGCAGGGTTACACCGTCGCCGGGCCGCTGCTTCCCGGTCACGGGACGACGCCCTACGAACTCAATCGCTGTTGCTGGCAGGATTGGGTCGCCGGCGCTGAGGCGGTCTACGAGCGCCTGGTTGCCGCGTGTGAGCGGGTCTTTGTAGGGGGCGAATCGCTAGGCGGCTTGTTGGCGCTCTATCTGGCGAGCGTTCATCCCGAAGTGTCCGGTGTGCTCGCGTATGCGCCTGCGCTGCGCTTGTATTCGCAGCGTGCGGCTTTGCAGATTCGGCTGTTCTGGCCCTGGCGTCCTTTCGCCGCCAAATCCGGCAGCCGTTCCGGTCGCGCCGATATGTACTGGCAGGGGTATCGCGTCTACCCGCTGGGGGGCGCGCGGATGTTGCTGCGCTTTCAGCGTGTGGTGCGGCGGCGCGTGCATTACATCCACCAACCGCTGCTGGTAGTGCAAGGGCGATTGGATCGTAGCGTATCGGAGGGCGGCCCGGCGCTGTTGGAGCGCGCGACGCGCAGCGTCCACGTCGAGACGCATTGGCTGGCGCATTCGGGCCATTGCACGACGATTGATGTGGAATGGGAGCAAGTCACGGCGCTGAGCCTGGCGTTTCTGGCGCGCTGGGGGGCGTAGAAAAAAGCAACGGGGCATTCGTGAGAATGCCCCGTTTTTCTGGCGGAGAGGGCGGGATTTGAACCCGCGGTACCTTGCGGTACACGCGCTCTCCAGGCGCGCGCGTTAGGCCGGACTACGCTACCTCTCCACAACGGCGAGATTATATCACACTCGCTCGATTGCGCAACTTCAGGCCGCCACTGCGAACGGGACCTGCGTCATCGCTTCTCCCTGTGACTGGCTCACGTCCTCTTTCCGGCGTTCGGGGAGGGGGCGTCCGTCGAAGGCGGCGGTGAATTCGTCTGTGTACAACGTCTCCCGTTCCAGTAAGTACTGGACGATGCGCTCCAGGTTTTCGCGGTGTTCGCTGATGACGCGCTTGGCTTTCTCGTAGGCGTCTCGCACCAGTCGTTGCACTTCGGCGTCAATCTTCTGCGCCATCGCTTCGCTGTAGTCACGCTGTTCGCTGATCTCCCGGCCCAGGAAAACCATCTCTTCTTTCTTGCCGTAGACCAGGGGGCCGAGTTCCTCGCTCATGCCGTAGCGCATCACCATATCGCGCGCCATCTTGGTAGTCCGTTCCAGGTCGTTGGCGGCGCCGGTGCTGATTTCCTCGAAGCAGATTTCTTCGGCGGCGCGTCCGCCCAGCGCATAAGCCATGTTGTCGAGTATCTTGGTGCGTTGCACCAGGTAGTGATCTTGCTCTGGCAGCGTGAGCGTGTAACCGCTCGCTATTCCGCGCGCCACGATGGAGACTTTGCGCACGGGGTCGCATTTGGGCAGCACGTGGGCGACCAGAGCGTGCCCCGCCTCGTGGTAAGCCACGATTTTGCGCTCCTCTTCGGTGATGACACGGCTGCGTCGCTCCGGGCCGGCGATGACGCGCTCGATGGCCTCCTGGAATTCGCTCATGCCGATGCGCTTCCGACCCCGGCGCGCCGCGAGAATTGCAGCTTCGTTGATGGTGTTCTCAATGTCGGCGCCGACGAAGCCCGGTGTGGATTGCGCCAGCAGGCTCACATCCACGCGGGCGTCCACGGGCTTGCCGCGCATGTGGACGCGGAAGATGGCCTCCCGCCCGCGAATGTCCGGCTGATCCAGCACAATGCGCCGGTCGAAGCGTCCGGGGCGCAACAACGCCGGATCGAGAATATCGGGGCGGTTGGTGGCGGCAATGACGATGACGTTGGTATCGGTGCCGAAGCCATCCATCTCCACGAGAATTTGGTTGAGCGTTTGCTCGCGCTCGTCGTGGGAGCCGCCCAATCCTGCGCCGCGATAGCGACCTACCGCGTCAATCTCGTCTACGAAGACGATACAGGGGCTATGCCGTTTGGCCTGGTCGAAGAGATCGCGCACGCGGCTGGCGCCGACGCCGACGAACATCTCGACGAACTCGGAGCCGGAGATGCTGAAGAAGGGCACCGCTGCTTCTCCGGCAACCGCCTTCGCCAGCAGGGTTTTGCCCGTGCCCGGCGCGCCCATCAGCAGGACGCCTTTGGGGATCCGTGCGCCGAGGTTGATGAACTTCTGTGGGTCTTTGAGGAATTCGACGATTTCGCGCAGCTCGGTTTTGGATTCCTCGATGCCGGCGACATCCTCGAAGGTGATGGTAGGGCGATCTCCGCTGAACATGCGGGCGCGACTCTTGCCGAATGACATCGCCTGATTGTTGACGCCCTGGAATTGCCGAATGAAGAGGAAGGCTACCACGCTGAGGGCGATGATGGTCAGGAATGTAGTGCCGGCGCCAACTACCGCGGCCCAATCGGTAGGTTCCTCGATGTTGATGGAGATCTTCTGCAAGGCCTCGGAGGTGACGCCTAGCGCCTGCAGCTGCTCGACCACCGTGGATTCCGGTTCCTTGCGCGAGGTCGCTTTTTCGTTGTTAGTGTAGGTAACTTCGATGTTGTTACCCGATACTGCTATACTCTTGACTTTACCCGCGTTGATGTCCGTCGCTACGCTCTGGATGGGCGTGGTTTGCGCGGTTCTGTTGTTGCCGAAGTAGCTGTATAGCAGGAAAAACACTGCAATGATTAGAATGATGTAGATGAAACTGTTATTTCCTTGCCTTTTCATGGTTCCTCCTCATCCTCCCGACAACATCCGCGTTATTTCATCCCCAGTGACGGTGTGATGATATGATGACAACAAGCGTTCTTGCGGCGCCTATTGTCTTCGGGAAGACAGTAACCGCATTATACCATGAACCCACCAGAAGGTATATGGCGGCTTAGGGATAACTGTTCGTGGCTCTTGTTTTCCGCTTTGTCTGGGGTACAATAGTTCTCGCATGTGGATGGATGCGGCGAAAGCCGTGTTTTTATTTTATCGGTCTCTCGTCGCACGTCGTACCTTGATGCGGGCATTTTTATCCAGATAGTTATTTTTGTGAAGGAGAAGTTCTCATGAAACCGATCGTTGTCGTAACTGATAGTACGTCGAATTTGCCGCCGGAACTGGCACAGGAATTCCAGATTCCGATTATTCCGTTGAACATTCACTGGGGCGAAGAGACTTATGTGGATGGCGTAACGTTGGATACGCTGACCTTCTATCGTTGGCTGCAGGAACGGCGGGATTTCCCCACCACATCCCAGCCTTCGGCGGGGGCTTTTATGAAATTCTTCCGTGAAGTGGCGGAGAAATTCGACACTGACACGATTTTGGGGATTTTCATCTCATCTGATCTGAGCGGCACGTTTGCCTCGGCTTTGCAGGCGCAGGCGGAGTTGCCCGAGTTGCAATTACAGCTGCTCGATTCGCGCTCGGTCTCGATCGGCTTGAGCTTCCAGGTGATGGCGGCGGCGCGTTTGGCGCGCGATGGCGCAGCCATGGAGGATATTGTTGCGCAGGTGCATCGCGTGCGCGCTAAGTCGTCGGTGTTATTCACCGTGGATACGCTGGAATATCTGCATCGCGGGGGGCGCATTGGCGGAGCATCGCGCTTTCTGGGAACCGCGCTTAATCTTAAGCCGCTGTTGATGATTGAGGGCGGACGGGTGGCAGCGTTGGAGAAGAACCGGGGCCGTCGCAAGGGCCTGCAACGCCTGTTAGAGCTAACCGAAGAGCGTCTGGCCGGGCGTCAGCCTGTCGAGATCGCGATCATTGATGTAGATGCCGAGGAGGATGCTGCGGTGTTGGCGGATGAGGTGCAGGCTCGTTTCCAGCCGCAGCGGCTTTATCGTGGTGTGATGGCTCCGGTCGTAGGCGCACATGCGGGGCCGGGCACAGTGGGCATCGGTTTCTACACGGAGTAGGGCGCTGGGATAAGGCGCTGTCAACAGTTGAGGTATTTCTTCGGCGGCCCGGCGCTGAACGCTGAGTGGTTCACAGAGAGCGATAGGCAGTTCGGAGTTTGATATGCTTAAACTGCTTGCTGCTTATCGCTCACCTGTTACTATCTTTGGGGGAGGGTGCAGCTATGCGCATGGTTGAAATCATCGAGAAAAAACGTGACGGCAAGTCTCTGAGCGCAGAGGAGATTCGCTTCTTTGTGCATGGGTATACGGAAGGGGTGATACCGGATTACCAGGCTTCGGCCTTGCTGATGGCGATTATGTTGCGTGGTATGAGCGATGCCGAAATCCGCGAGCTCACGCTGGCGATGGCGCATTCGGGCGAGATGTTGAATCTCAAGGATGCTGCGCCGTTTGTCGTGGATAAGCATTCCACGGGCGGGGTGGGCGACAAAGTTACGCTGGTTATCGCGCCGGCAGTGGCTGCGTGTGGGCTGCCGGTGGGCAAGATGTCGGGGCGGGGCTTGGGATTTTCGGGCGGCACACTGGATAAACTCGAATCTATCCCCGGTTTTCACTGCGATCTCTCGGTGGCGGAGTTCAAGCAACAGCTGCGTGAGATCGGCCTGGTGCTTGCCGGACAGAGCGCTAATCTCGCGCCCGCTGATGGCAAGCTCTACGCGCTGCGCGATGTGACGGGCACAGTGCCGAGTCTGCCGCTCATCGTCGGCTCGGTGATGAGCAAGAAGATCGCCGCCGGTGCAGATGCGATTGTGCTGGATGTCAAGACCGGCAGCGGCGCGTTTATGAAGACGGTGGGAGAAGCTGAGCAGCTGGCAGAAAGCATGGTCCGCATCGGCAACGAGGTGGGACGGAAAGTGGTGGCGGTGCTTTCTGATATGAATCAGCCTCTCGGTTGGGCGGTGGGTAACAGCCTGGAAGTCCGCGAGGCGATTGACACGCTGCACGGCGCCGGCCCGCAGGATTTCCGCGAGCACTGTCTGGTGGTCGGCGGGGAGATGCTGGCATTGGGCGGTGTGGCGCGCGATGCGCTTCATGGGCGGGACCTGGTGGCGGAGGCGATTGATTCCGGCGCAGCGTGGCAGAAGCTCCGGCAAATGGTCATCGCGCAGGGCGGTGATGTGCGTTACCTCGATGAACCGCAGCGCTTCCCCATCGCGCGGATCGTGCATCCCGTTTCCGCGCCGCGCAGCGGCTATCTGGCGCGTGTGCAGACAGACGAGATTGGTATGGTCGTGGTGGGGCTGGGCGGCGGCAGAATGCAAAAGGGCGACCCTGTGGATCATGCTGTGGGGCTGATGTTACACTTCAAAGTGGGCGAATGGATCAGCGCGGGAGAACCGCTATTCACTGTTTACGCGAGCGACGAAGCCCGCTGCGCAGAGGCAGAGGCGCGCGTTATGGCAGCGTTGACATTCTCGGAGACGCCGGTGGAGCCGTTGCCGTTATTCTACAAGCGTGTCTGCTGAAACTGGTTTCTGGATGCTTGTGACTGACTCGTCACTATCCCAATTCTTTCCTGGAGCGATATGGGACTCAAACCTGATCATTGGATTCGCCGGATGGCAGTGGAACAGCAAATGATTGACCCGTTCTACGATGGGCAGAAGCGTAACGGGATTATCTCTTACGGACTTTCTTCTTACGGTTATGACAT
>CAZDSF010000026.1:0-43868 GCA_964508025.1 uncultured Anaerolineales bacterium | reverse complement strand
CCGCGCAGAATCCGCTCCGCGTTGAAGGGGAAGCGGTTGTGCCAGACGCCCGTGGCCCCGTGGACGGCGTGGTGCATGGCCGAAGCCACCGCGATGAAGGGCATCTCTGCCATGCCGCGCGCGCCCCACGGGCCGTTCGGCTCCGCGTTCTCGATGAGGATGGTTTCCACCGCGTCGGGAATGTCGGCGATGGTGGGAATGAGATACGTGCTGAGCGAATCCGTGAGCGGGTAGCCGCCCTTCTCGATGAAGTGCTCGGTGGTGGCCCAGCCCAATGCCTGGATGACGCCGCCTTCGACCTGCCCTTCTACCAGCCGGGGATTGATCGCCTGACCCACATCGTTGGCGCACGCGATTTTGGCGACGTGCAGCGCGCCGATTTCCGTATCCACGCTGAGTTCCACGCCGATGGCGACGTAGCCATACGAGAAGTTGGGGTGCCCGTAGCCGGTTTCGGGATCAATGGGCGTGGTCTTGGGCGCGAGGTAGGTGAATTCAGCTTTCACCGGACGCTCCTCGGCGCGCCACTTCTCCAGCGCCGCTTCCGCTGCGCCGCGCACAGCATTGCCGATCATAAACGTCATCCGCGAGGCGGAGCACGAGCCGGAACTCTCCGTGATGGCGGTATCGGCAGCCGCCACCTCGACGCGCTCGATGGGCACGCCCAGCGCCTCTGCCGCCATCTGCCGAATCACGGTGCGCGTGCCCTGCCCCACATCGGAGCTGGCGGCGAAGACGGTGACGCCTTCGATCTCGCTGCCGCCGCGCAATTCGATGCCCGCCCAGGCGTTCTCCTGGTAGCCGAAGGAGAAGCCCACGTTCTTGAGCGCCACAGCGATGCCCGCGCCGCGCCGCACTGCCGGAGCGTCGCCAGGACGGGGTTCGAGGTTGGGCGCGCGCCAGCCCTCGGCGCTCTCTTCCCAGCCCACGGCTTTCGCCGCCGCCACAAGCGTCTGCGCCAGACCGCGCCCGTCATCGGGAAGGGGCTTGCCCCACGGCATCGGCTCGCCCGCGCCGGCCAGGTTGCGCAGGCGAAAGTCCACCGGATCCAGGCCCAGCGCCTCGGCCAGTTTGTTCATCTGCGATTCGGCGATGAAATTGCCCTGCGGCGCGCCGAAGCCTCGGAAGGCGCCGCCCGGCACGTTGTTGGTGTAGACGCCCAGCACCTCGGTTTTGACGTTGGGAATGCGATACGGGCCGTTGACGGTGAGCAGCAGGTTGCCCAGCACTTTGTTGGTGGTGTAGACGTAGGCGCCCGCATCCGCTACGACGCGCGTCTCGGCGGCGAGCAAGCATCCCTCATCATCGGCGGCCCAGCGCGCGCGGGCGAAGGCGCGATGGCGCTTGTGATGCCCGATGATGCTCTCACGGCGCGTCCACACGATCTTGATCGGACGTTGTAGCCGGAGCGCCGCGAGCGCGGCGACGATCTGCACGGAGAGGTCTTCCTTCCCGCCGAACGCGCCGCCAATGGCGGGCAGAATGATCCGCACGCGATCTTCCAGTAATCTCAGCGCGTGCGCAATCTGGTGGCGATCCTCGTGGATCCATTGCGTGCTGGCGATGATGGTCACGCGCCCATCTTCATCTATATAGGCGAGCGCAGCTTCTGGCTGGAGGAAGGCGTGTTCCTGCCCCGGAATCTCGTAATCGGCCTCGATGACGACGGCAGCCTGATCCCACACGGCATCCACATCGCCCCGGCGGATGCGGTGCCGCGAGGCGATGTTCCCCTTGAAGACGAGCTCCGGGTGGATGGGGGTGCCGGGGTACTTGGGGTGCAGGATGGGCGCGTCCGGCTCCAGCGCGGCGCGCGGATCGGTGACGACGGGCAGGTCCTCGAAGGTGATTTCGAGCAGATCGCGGCCCTTCGCGGCGGCGTCTTCGGTCTCCGCCACCACCGCGGCGACCTGATCGCCCACGAAGCGGACGATGTCGGTGCCCTCTTTGGGGTCGCCCGGCCCGCAGAGCACCGGCTGATCGGGATATTGCAGGCCGTATTCGTTCACGGGCACATCGAGGGAGGTGAAGACGGCAACCACGCCCGGCACAGCCAGCGCCTTGCTGGCGTCCACGGCGAGCACGCGCGCGTGCGGGCGTCCGGCAAAGCGCAGCTTCATATAGAGCTGGCCTTCCATGTTGAAGTCGCCGGAATAGGGTGCCTGTCCCGTCACTTTGGCGGGGCCGTCAATGCGGGGGAGCGCTTCACCAACGTAAGTGTTTTTCATAGGTGTACTCCTCAAAAAATAGTTGAAAGTTGCGAGTTGCAAGTTACAGGTTGGTTATTCCGGTCATCCGTCCCCGGTCGTCGGTCGAAGGCTCACGGCTCTCTACCAACTCTTTTCATCCGCCGTTTCCAGCGCAAAGATGCGGCGCAGCACGGCGACGGTGGCGGCGTAGGTGGGATCCATGCCGTAGTAGGAAAGGTTCTGCGCGCCGAGGTTCTGCCCCTTGCTGATGGGCGTATCCGAGGCGTAATGCAGAATCCCGATCTCGAAGGGCGTCCGGTAAAGATTGACGATCTCATCCATGGGATACCGTCGCGGGCGCATGAATTCGTAGACCGCCGAAAGATACGGTCCGGCTTCCATTTCCGCATCGGTATAGCCCGCATCGAGGAAGCCCTTCATGTACGGCTCGGTCTGCAGGAATGTGCCGCGCACGGTGAGCGCGCGCTGGTTATCGAGCACGTCGCCATAGACGGCGTAGCGCGCCACATCGGTGGCGGTGAAGACATTGTTGAAGAGATAGGTGTTGCGCGAGTGCTCGTCGTAAACGACGTTGGGAATCAGCACATCGCCGATGCGCCCGTTGAGCGTGGCTGCCTTGCCGATGACGTACAGGCCCCGCAGATCGCCCGCGCTTGCAGCGACGCGCGAGAGCAGGTGATAGGCGGCAAAACCCAGGGGATAGTCAATGTTGAGGATGACGGCCCGACTGCGCCGCAAGCGCTCCAGCGGCAGATCGTGCAGCCGCAGATCCACGGCAGCGGGATCCAGCTGCGAGAGCTCGATCACCTGCGCCTCGAGGTCGAAGGTCTGGCTGCTGGGGATGCGGGTGATGCCGTGGGCGGCTTCGTAAGCGGCGCGCTTTTGCGCCAGCGCCGCCCCTTCTGGCGCGGCGAGGTACTTTTTGAGCACGTAGTAGAGGAAGTTAGCCCAATTGCTGGGCACCATCCCCTGACGGATGCGCAGCGCCTCGGTCTGCAACTCCACGTCGCCGCTATTGGCGACGTAATCCATGAGCTGCTCCTCGTGGCGTTGGGCAAAGCCGGTGAGCATATTCGTCAGGCTGTGCGTATTGCTGGAGACGAAGTAGACATCCTGATCGTGCAGATCCAACGGCGCATTGTGGATCACATGCCACCACCAACGTTGAGTCGCGCGGCGATAATCCACATAAGAGCCGGCGAGCAGTTGCACCGCCAGCCGCTTGCGCTGGGCGGCAATATCGGCTAATAATGCCGGCAGGCTCGCCCCCCAGACGCGCGCCAGCCGGCCCCACTCTTCGGCAGTGATGCCCAGAGCTTGCTGCATATTCTGCACCACTGTGGCATCCGGCGTTCCCGATTTTGCCCACGCTGCAATGCGATGCTGCAAGCCGGCCTGAATCAGCAGCAGGTGGATCTTGTTCCACTCGATCTGAAACGCCGTCAGAATGGGGATGATGTCATCCACGTCGGAGATGCTGGCGATGAAGGCGGCGAGCGTTTCTCTGCCATCGTAGAGCAGCCGCCGCCGCCGCCCAGCAGAAGCGACCGGCGTCCAGGTCTCGAAATCATCGAAGCCGCGCCGCCGGAAGACCTCTTCGGTTTGCCCCAGCACGATCAGTCGGATGCGCCGAATGCAATCGGGCAGGCGCAAGCCGCTGTAGATGAAGGCGGACATATCCACGTTCATTGCGCCGGCTTGCTGGTGGAGCACGGAGTGCATCGTGGTATGGGTCTCCTCCAGCGTGCGGATCTGCACTTCCTCCGTGGTGCGCAGGAGGGAGTAATACGTCCGCATGTAGAGGTTGATAATATCGGCGTCAACAGTGGGAACGGTGCGTTTCATTGCTTGCCTTTTTGCTCATTCGCCTTTGCGCGCGCTCGCCTTTTCCACAGCAGTGATGATTTTGTAATAGCCGGTGCAGCGACAGAGGTTGCCGCTGAGCGCGGCGACGATCTGCTCGCGGGTAGGATGCGGGCGCTCTTCGAGCAGGTTGACGGCGCTCATCACAAAACCGGGCGTGCAGTAGCCGCACTGGACGGCGTCTTCTTCCACAAAGGCTTGCTGGACAGGGTGCAATTCGCCCTCTTTGGATAGCCCCTCGACGGTGACGATGTTGGCGCCGTGGGCGCGGGGCGCGGGCACGAGACACGCCAGCACCACCATACCATCCATCCAGACCGTGCAGGCGCCGCATTCGCCCTCCTCGCAGCCAACCTTGGCGCCCATCAGCCCCAGGTCATCGCGCAATGCGTGCAGCAGGGTCTTGCCGTTGGCGCCGCGCAGCACCACATTCTCGCCGTTGACGGTACACTGGATGGGTTCATCGCCCTGGCTGTAGTGTGCGATGGTTGGCCCGGTGAGGCGGGGACGGCAGCGGGATTTGCCCCATAGGAGCGGCATCTCTTCCGCCGGCGGTAGATCGAGGCGGGGCTGGTTCTGCGCCAGGGCTTGCAGCCCTCGGCGGACGAGCGCGGCTACTTCCTCGGTGCGGAACCACGCCGAGCCGCGCACGTCATCAATGGGGCGCGCGGCTTCCGCCGCTAGAGCCGCGGCCTGCTCGATGCGTGCGGCATCGAGCGGATGGCCGATCAGCGCGGCTTCTGCCGCTGCGGCGCGGATGATGGTGGGCGCGACGCTGCCGAGTGCGATACGCGCTTCGGTCACTTTGCCCTTCTCGTTTTTCAGTACCAGCGCCACATTTGTCACCGCGATGGCGAGCACCCGCCGCAAACCGAGCTTGAGATAGACGCCCGCATAAGGCTCATGCAGCGGTTTGAAGCTGATGTCCACGAGCATTTCATCCGCTCGCATCACGGTGCGCCGCACGCCGGTATAGAACTCGGCGATGGGGATGTGGCGCTCCCCGTGGATGCTGCGCAGCGTGATGTGCGCATCGAGGGCGCGGAGTGCGGTGATCGTGTCGTTCGCCGGCGAGGCGGTGACGAGGTTGCCGGCGATGGTGCCTCGATTGCGCAGCGCGGGCGCGCCGACCCACCAGCAGGCTTGCGCCAACGGCAGCGCGTGCTCCTGGAGCAGCGGCGAAGCCGCCGCTTGCGCGTGCGTCACCATCGGCCCCAAATGGATGAGACCATCATCCCGCAGGCGCAGCTCATCCAGCCCGCCGATGCGGGTGATGTCAATAAGCGCGGCGGGCGCGCGCGTCTGGTGCTCAATCTCGATGAGCAGATCCGTGCCGCCGGCGACGATGCGGGCCTTGTCGCCATAATCGGCAAGCAGCCGCACCGCTTCTTCGATACTGGTCGCGGTATAGTAGGCTTCCCATAGCGTCATTGTGTGCTCCTCTAAAAATTATGAAGGATGAAGGCGAAAGGATGAAAATCTCCGCATAGCGATTTCGCTTATCGGGATTGTACCGCAGGTTGGGCAACACTCCAATATTAGATGCAGATCAAAAAAAGCGAAAAATCTGCGTAATCCGTAGAATCTGCGAGATCTGCGTTCAAAATCACTCATGGATTGGCGCAGATTCCACACGTTTGATTTCGCGGATGATGTACAGCGGGCGGCGGCGGACTTCGTCGTAGATACGCCCAATGTATTCGCCCAAAATGCCCATGATGAAGAGCTGCACCCCGCCAATGAAAAGGATGAGGCTCGCCGTGAGGCCCTGCCCGGCAAGAGGGAGGGTCCCGCCCAAGCGGAGAACCAGCAGCGCCAACGCCAGCAGCAATCCCGCGCCCGCCGCGAATGCGCCCGTCCACAACGCCAGCTTGAGCGGAATGAAGGAGAAGCCCGTCACCGCATCCAACGCCAGGCGGAACATCTTGCGGAAGGGATACTTGGTCTCGCCGGCTTTGCGCGCCAGGCGGCGATAGGGTACCCCAATCTGGCGGAACCCCACCCACGAGACCATCGCGCGGACGAAGCGATGACCCTCGCGCATCTCGCGCATCACATCCACCACCTTGCGGTCGAGCAGGCGGAAATCACCTGCTTCCATGGGGATGACCACATCGGTGAGGGCCTGAATGAGCCGGTAGAAGAGATTGGCGGTGAAGAGCTTGAACCAGGTCTCGCCCTCGCGCTCGGCGCGGACGCCGTAGACCACCTCGTAGCCCTCGCGCCACTTGGCGATGAGATCGGGGATCACCTCCGGCGGATCCTGCAAGTCCGAGTCAATGACCACGACGGCGTCGCCCCGCGCGTGGTCGGCGCCGGCAGTGATGGAAAGCTGATGCCCAAAGTTGCGGGCAAAGTGAAGGATGACGACGTGTTCGGGGTCTTGTGCGTGCAGCTGATCCATCAGTGCGGGGGAGCGGTCGCGGCTGCCGTCGTTGACGAGCACCAGTTCCCAGGATTCGCCCAGTCCTTCCATCACCGCGCGGACGCGGCGGTAGAATTCTTCGACCAGCGCCTCTTCATTGAAGACCGGGGCCACAACCGAGAAACGTGGATTCATGCCAATACCTCGTGTATAAGATAGCGCCCTTGCGGCAGGTATTCTCAGTATACTCACTCTTGGAAGTCTGACAAGAGGGGATTTGTGGCGTGTGCATTTGACAAGTGGCGCGAGCATTCCTGCCCGCGAAAAGGCCAGGCTGGAACGCCTGGCCTACAGTGTTATGTCAGCCATGACTGTAAGGTTGCCGGGTCAACGGTGGGCGGCAGGCAGGCGGCGCCGCGACATATATAGGCGGTCGCGCGCCCATCCAGGAGCGGTCGCCGTGCCAGCAGCGGCGGGATGTCGCCGGCGCCTGCTGCAATCAGCCGGTGTGGATTGTAGCCCGCTTGCGCGAGGCGCAACAGTGCGCGGCTATCCTCGGCGGTGGGATCGCCTACGATGGTGATTGCTACGCCGCTGGCAAGCGCCGCATCGAGGGCGTTGAGCCACTGCCCAAAGCCCAGCGGATAGCGCGCCAGCAAGGGCTGTACCGCGCGCAGGCTCGCGTGCGCCAGTTCTGCGTAGCGCGGCTCATGGCTCAACTGCGCCAGTTCCAGGAGCGCCATTGCTGCGACGGCATTGCCGGAAGGGACAGCGTTATCTTGCACTTCCTTGGGGCGGACAAGCAACGTCGGCCCATCGGCGGCAGTGTCGTAAAAGCCGACTTCGGCGCGGAAGTTGCGCAGTACGTCTTCCATCAATGCCTGGGCTGCGGTGTAGTAGCGCGGCGCGAAGGTGCTCTGGTACAGCGCCAGCAATCCCCAGGCCAGGTGCGCGTAATCTTCCAGGAAACCTTCGACTTTCGCTGCGCCCGCCTGCCAGACATGCCATAGTCGTCCATCGGGCCTGCGCAGGGTTTGCAGGAGAAAATCCGCGTTGCGTTCGGCGGCGCGGCGGTAATCCTCACGGTCGAGCACGCGCGCGGCTTCTGCGAAAGCGCGCAGCATCAAGCCGTTCCACGAGGTGAGCACCTTCTCATCGCGCCCCGGCTGGATGCGCCGTGCGCGCGCCTCGAACAGTGTTCGCCGCGCGCCGGCGATGGCTGCGCGCTCCTCCGCCGTCCCGCTAAACGTGAGGATGTTGCGCCCCTCGAAGTTGCCGGCCTCGGTGACGCCGTAGAGCGCCAGGAAGCGCGTCGCCGGGCCGTTGAGCGCGTCTCGCACCTGCTCCGGCGTCCACACGAAGAATTTGCCCTCCTCGCCCTCCGAATCCGCATCCTGCGTGGCGTAGAAGCCGCCCTCCGGCGCGGTCATCTCGCGGAGCACGTAATCCAGTGTCTCTTCGACGATGGCGCGGAACAGCGGCTCGCCTGTCACCTGCCAGGCGTGGAGATAGACGGGGATGAGCAGGGCGTTGTCATAGAGCATCTTCTCGAAGTGCGGCGTCAGCCACGTCGCGTCCACCGCGTAGCGATGGAATCCGCCGCCCAGCTGATCATAGATGCCGCCGCGCGCCATCGCTTCGAGCGTGCGCGTGACGCTATGCAGCGCTTCCGAATCGCCGGTGGTGTGATGGTAGCGCAGCAGAAATTCGAGGATCATCGGTTGGGGAAACTTGGGCGCGCCGCCCCACCCGCCGTGCGTCGCATCGAAGCTGCGGCGTAGCGTGTGATAGGCTTGCTCTAGCGTGGCGGTGGATAGCGCACCTGTTTCGGCGGCAGCGCCGGCGGCTTGCTCGCGCAGCGCTTGCGCGAGCCGCGCGCCTCCTTCCAGGAGCTCGTCGCGGCGGCTGCTCCAGGCTTCAGCGATGGCGCGTAGCACTTGGGTGAAGGCGGGCATCCCGTAGCGCGGCGTCTTGGGAAAGTACGTCCCGCCGTAGAAGGGTTCGCCCTCTGGCGTGAGGAAGACGGACATGGGCCAGCCTCCCTGCCCCGTGAGCGCTTGCACCGCGCCCATGTAGATGCGGTCGAGGTCGGGACGCTCCTCACGATCCACCTTGATGCTGACGAAGTGCGCGTTGAGCAACGCGGCAGTCGCCTCGTCCTCGAAGGACTCGTGCGCCATGACGTGGCACCAGTGGCAGGCGGAGTAGCCGATGCTGAGGAAGATGGGCTTGTCCTCGCGCCGGGCCTTCTCGAAAGCCGCCTCGCCCCAGGGAACCCAATCCACGGGGTTATCGGCGTGTTGTTGCAGGTAGCGGCTCAGTTCTCCGGCAAGCTGGTTGCGCACAGCATCCTCCATGAGCGTGATATTGTCTATTGTTATCTACATTATAGCATAAATGGATATAAATTGAAAATCCGGTTTGATCCGTGAAACACCTGGCAGAGACCGCCTTCCCCCGTTACGTATATCAAAAACCGGGTAACTGATCTACAGTTGCCCGGTCGTGAGAGATGGGGAGCTTATGGGTGTTCCCGTCCCAGTATCAGCACCAGCGCAAAACCCGCTGTCGCCAGCAATACCGCGATAGTGACATCGGCAGTCCAGGCTTCTGGCAGAATGTTGGTCTGGTTGAGCAATTCGCCCATTGCACAGAGATAGCTCTCTTTCCAGGGCCACAGCTTGCGCAGCGAACCGAGCACCAGGCCGGAGAGGATGCCCAGGGTGAGATCGTGTTGCCGTTGGAACAGCCAGCTCAACAGCTGTGCAAATGTCACCAGTCCCACCACCGCGCCGGCGCCGATGAGGGCGATGCTTCCCAGCTCGCGTCCGGTGACGGCAGCTAACGCATACTGGTATTGCCCGAACATCATCAGCACAAAGGCGCCGGAGACGCCCGGCAGCACCATTGCGCCGATAGCTACGGCGCTGCTGATGAAGAGCAGCCATGGCGTGTTGGGAGTGCGCGCTGGCGCTAGATCCACCAACACCCAGGCTGCCGCTGCACCGATGACCAGGCCCACTACAGGCGCCGCGCGCCACTGCCGGATCTTTCTTCCCACAATAAAGATCGAAGCTGCGACCAGCCCAAAGAAGAAGGCTTCCACTTGCACCGGGTACGCTTCGAAGAGGCGTTCCAGGAAGTGTGTCAGGCTGAGGACAGCGATCCCCACGCCGATTCCCACGGCTAACAAGAATTGCCACGGCAAGCGCGTGTGAAGTTGGCGCCAGTCGCGGCGGAGCAACGCCCTGAATGTCCGCGCATTCGATGCTGCGCGGATGGCATCGAGCAGGTCTTCATAGATCCCCAGGAGCAGCGCCATGGTGCCGCCAGAAACGCCGGGAATCAGATTTGCTGCGCCCACCAAAAACCCTGCCGCTGTGATGCGCAAATACGCGCCAAGCGAGCGGCTGGCGGGCGCCGATTCTACGGTCTGCATTATTTCCCCCTTGCCATTTTATTCGACAAACTTGTAGCCTTGCGCTTCCAGATATGCGCGTTCTTTCTCTGCATGGATGACGGATAGATTGGCTTTGATTTTCTCCCATTCTGCACCGGCGAGCGGATAGAGGAAGAGCGAGAGGAACGAGAGGAACAATAGCACGCCCGTTGGCGCGGCCCAGCCGATCAGCACGCCGGTACCGGCGGAGTAGGACTGTGCGGCAGCGGGGAGGGCTTCGTTATAGCCGTAGGCGCGCATGATGCTCAGCAGCGCCCACGCGGCGATGCTGATTGCCGGTTTGGTGATGAAGCTGTTGATGCCAGCGTACATCCCCTCGCGGCGCAGACCCGTGCGGTGCTCGTCCATATCCACCACGTCGCCGTTCATCAGCGGGATCAGATACATCCCGCCGGAGAAGCCGATGCCAAACAGGAAGAATCCCGCCGTCGCCAGGGCCACATTGCGCCCAAAGATGGCGACCAACCCGCAGCCGATGGCAAAAGCCAGGGTGAAGACTTGCGTGCAGCGCTTGATGCCCCAGCGATCCCGCATCTGAATCCATCCCATCACGCCTAGCACGATGCCCGCGCCGAGCGCGCCTAGCATCGGGCCGCGCGGCATTTCCAGCACGTCGAAGTAATATCAGATGCCCGTCATCAACGCCGTTTGCGCAAACATGATTGTGAAACTCAGCACCTCGAAAACGACGAAAGAACGATTGGTAAAGCATTCTTTGAAGGATTTGAAGAAGTTGAACTGCTCATCCTCCTGGGCGAAGTGCTTCTCTTTGAAGAAGAAGGTGCTGAAGAAGATAATCAGTCCCATTGCCAGGCCCAGCGCAATCATCGCCCAACGGAAGACGGTGGTGCCCGGCGCGTCGCCGACTTCCGGTTTGATGGTGGCTTCGACGGCGAAGGGCGCCACGATGGTGAAAACCATGAAGATGATTTTCCAGATGTAGATGGCGCCGCGCGCTTTATTGGAGACGGCCACCTCGTAGGGCATCACCCAGAAGCTGGTGGCGATGGCGGTGTAGAGGATATCGTAGACGAAGAGCGCGAACAGCAGCTGGAGGAAGAGCGCGGTTTGCTGCGCATCGGTGCCGGGGATCTTGACCCAGAAAGCGATAAAGCCCAGGACAAAAATCGGCGCGCCGTAGCGGATGTAGGGAATACGGCGCCCTAGCGCGCTCTTGGTGCGGTCGCTGATGTACCCAAAAATCGGGTCGTTGATGGCGTTCCAGATGCCGAACAGGAGCCATACGATGCCGGCAAGCCGCGCTTCCAGCCCGCGCAGGCTGACGAAGTAATACGTCAGCGCGCCGGCTGCCGCCATGGATTGCAGAATGGCGGTCGCCGCATCTCCCGCCGAAATGGCGATGCGGCTCTTAACGGGTACATATTCCTCGACAAGTGCAGATTGTGTATTCATCAAACCTCCGATTGAAAATTGCAGGATTACGAATCAACGAAAAAGCGAATCAACAAAAAGCGAGACTATGAAAAAGTGGATTCCGTATTACGCATCACTTCCAGTACCGCGCCTCCCATGTATCCAGCAAGTTCGTCGTGGCGCCGACCAACCGCCAACCGGCATCGGTGCGGATGGTTTCCCACGTGACTTCCCATAAGCGTCCAATAACGCGCCCATCCTCGTTATCCCAGGCTGTGACCATGGCGTTGATCCGCGCCCGGTTTTCGTCGCTTGCGGCGGCGACGCGCTGGATGCCGCTCACTTCCACCCGCAAGGTGCGGGCAAAGCCGCCCGCCCACGCCTCGTAGGGCTGCGCGGCGCGCGTCGCATCCGCCAACAACGCATACGCGCCGGGTAGGTCGCGGTCATTCAACGCCAGGTAGAAGGAAATGACGGCGTAATTGGCCCGGTGGGTGGGATACGTGTGTGGGCGTTCCAGGAAAAACCAGTCCCAGCGATCCCACGTCCAGCCGTAGGTTTGCCCATCCCAGGTGAAAATGACACGCCATGCCAGCTGCGGCGCGCCAGTGTCGCGGTAGCCCTCGACGATGGCATCGGCCAGCGCGCCATCGCGGCTCTCAAACTGGATGCCGGCATCTCCCTGGAACGCGCCCATCAGCCGGTAAGCGTCATTGTCCCAGACATAGAGGTGCAACAGCGTGAGATTGCGGTCGGCATGGCCGAAGATGGCAATTTCCGTGCGCCCATCGGCGTTCACATCGCGGATTTCAATCTCGCAGGCGGGATACTGTCCTAGCCCGTAGTAGGGCTTGTCGGGATCGGGTTTGGCATCCGGCAGGGTGTGGATGCGCTCGCCTTCGAGGACAAAGGCGCTCATGCGCCCCGCTTCTGGCTGATGGAGCAATGCCAGCCACTCCGGGCGCCCGTCGTTGTTCAGGTCTTCGTAGCGGAAGCAGACCAGGTCTGCGTTGCCGGCGGCAGCGCGTACCTGCGCGGCGCCTGCCTCAGCGAGCGCGGGTAGTCCGGCGGGATCGGGCGGTGGGATTGGCGTCGGGGTCGGTGTTGGTTCTGGGGTTGGCGTAGGAAGCGGAGTCGGAGAAGCGGTCGGCAGTGCGAGCGTTGCCGTTGGCGTGGGCAGCGGCGGCGCGGTCGGCGGCGCGAGTTCGAGGGTGCATCGCGCCAGGAGCAATATCAGCAGCAGGCTCAGCAGCGTTTTCGTGATGCGGTTCATGCGATTTCAAGGTTCAGGCTACAGCCAATGAGCCAGCGCTCCCAACGTTCCATCGCGTCGGTGAGCTGCGCTGCATCCTGCGTGAGGGTGATGCGCGCGTATCCCTCGCCGCGCGTGCTCGCGGCGGAGCCGGGCATGAGGGCGACGCCGGTTGCTTCAAAGAGCCGCGTCGCAAAGACTGCGCTCGAGGCGCTATGCGGCGGAATTTCGATCCAGATGTGCGTTTCATCGGCAATGCTGTACAGCAAGTTCATCCGTTCCAACGCGCGTGTGACGATGTCGCGGCAGCGGTGGGTGTTCTCGGCGTGGATGGCATCGCGGCTTGATGCGGCAAACGCCTCTGGAGGCGGCGGCAACGTTGGCGCACCGAGGTCGAGGTGCAGCGTTGCGCGTTCCTCGCCGTGTAGCGTTCCGGCGCGCGCGGCATCATCGTGGGGCCAAGGCTCATTAGGTTGTTGCACTGGCTGCATAGATCGGTCTCGAGCTCCTGAGTCAGGTTTGAACACTGTCGTAACACCGTGATGTTACCATGAATCAGTCAAAGTACCAGGAAAGCGGCTCTTGGAGGCTGATTGCTTTCGCGGGACGCGCGAGTATAATCCGAAACAGCACATCCTACGAAATCTTCGCCTCTTTTGTACGTAAGCGTTCTTTTCTCGGCAGCATCATGTTTCACGACTGAGGCCCTTGTGGGGCAAGGCACTGGGAAAATGGCCGGCGAATGCAGATGTATCGCAAGTGGGTGAATCTTCGTTAGCATTATGTTCGTATCTTGTAGGCAGGTCTCGCGTGAAATTGCATTATCGCTGGTACATTTTGACGTTGACGACGCTCACGTTCATCTGCGTTGTGGCTATGCCTGGCATGGCAATGTCGGTGCTCTCGCAGGAGATCGCTACTGACCTGGGCCTGAATCTGGTGCAGGTGGGGGTGGTTTGGGGCATCGCGGCGTTGCCTGGTATCATCAGCGGCGTGCTGGGCGGCATCTTGGGCGATCAGCTTGGCCCCAAACGGATGTTGATCGGCAGCTGCCTGGCGCTGGGATTGGCGGGGGCGGCGCGCGCGTGGGCTTCCAGTTACGGCGCGTTGCTTGTGCTGGCGGCGCTCATCGGCGCGTTGACGCCATTCATCACCATGAATGGCGTGAAGATCTGCGGGCAGTGGTTTCCACTCCGGCAATTGGGGCTTGCCAACGGTATCATCTCGATGGGGATGGGCTTTGGCTTTTTTGTTGGCTCGATGGTCAGCGCTACTGTGCTTTCGCCGTGGCTGGGGGGCTGGCGCGTAGTCTTTCTACTCTATGGTAGCGTCGGGGTGTTGTTGGCCCTTCCCTGGCTTTTCGCGCGACCGGCGCGAGCACTGGATCCCGATATAGATCGTGCGAGACTTTCGATGCGCCAGGGGTTTGCGCATGTGGCCCGGCAACGTGATATCTGGCTGCTGGGTTTGGGGATTTTGGGCGTGGGGGGCTGTGTACAGGGCGTGCTGGGATATTTGCCGCTCTATCTGCGCGAGTTGGGGTGGCCCGATGCCCGCGCGGATACCGCGTTATCGGTTTTTCACCTGGCAAGCCTGTCTGCGGTGTTGCCCATTGCTCTCGGCTCTGATCGTCTCGGTTCACGCAAGCTCATTTTGCTGGGCGCTAGCGGCGCGTTAGTTGTCGGTGTGGGAATGCTGGCGCTCACACGCGGGAGCCTCATCTGGGCGAGCGTCTTGCTGGCTGGCTTTACTCGTGACGGTTTTATGGCTGTCTTCATCACCCGCATTGTGGAGACGGGAAACATAGGGCTGACCTATGCCGGTACAGCTACCGGTTTTGTCATTGCTTTCAGCGGGTTGGGAAGTTTTCTCGCGCCTCCCATCGGCAATAGCCTGGCGCGCGTTGCGCCGGAATCCCCCTTCCTTTTTTGGGCCGCTTTGGCTTTGATGGGCGCCGTGAGCCTCGCCTGGATTCGCAACAAGCCGGCGGCTGCACCTTGATGGTTCTCGCATCAATCTTTGGTATAATGTAGATATTCGGTTTTTGTTTACAACTGGAGTCCTCTTTGAAACGCTATCACATGCTGTTGGTGGCAAGGAATCGTTCCCTGGAGTCATTGACGCTGCCGGCGTTACGCCAGCAGTATCATGTCTCCGTGGCGCATGGACGGCGTGAGGCTCTGGAAGTTTGTGCGGCGCAAGAAACGCACCTGGCGTTGATTGATGTGCCCTCTGTCCGTTTCGATCTCGAACGCTTTTGCGCCGATCTAAAACTCCAATGCCCTGGCATCCTGCTCTTTTTCTTTCTTGGACGCGGTATGCGTTTGGATCAGTTGCCGCGCGCCAACGGCTATCTTCGGCAGACATTTTCGTTGCGTCAGTTGTTGGGGCGTCTGGCGCGCCTTCTCCCGGAGCGCGGCGGCGAGGTCATTGCCTGGCGCGGCTTGCAGCTCGATGTCCAGGCGCATTCTCTGAGCTGGCGCTCTGAAGAGGTGTTGCTGACCCCGAGACAAGGCGCATTGATGCGCGCCTTTCTCGAAGCGCCGGAACAGATCCTCTCGCGCGCGGTGTTGATGCAAGAGGTGTGGGGCACGAATTATCTGGGCGATACCCGCACTCTGGATGTGCATATTCACTGGTTGCGCTCCGCGCTCGTCACCCTGGCAGCGCCTTTCCGGGTGCGCACCCATCGCGGTGTGGGCTACGCGCTGGAAGCGCAGCCGGTCTCGGAAGCGGCTTCTGATGCTTGACGCTTGTTTCAGTTGTCCCCTTGAATGTGAGCGTAATCATCTCCGGAAACGGTTTTCATCGGTTGCGGCTTCATCGCTTTGTGGTACAATCGTTCGTTGAATTGAGCCCATTACACACGCGGCAGGACTGCGCGGGGCGTGCCTGGTTGCACCAGGTTCCCGGGCGGGATGAGGGCCGCGGAGGCTTAAAACAAACCTATCAGGAGGATGTTAAAGTATGGCAGTTATCTCAATGAAGCAGCTGCTCGAAACGGGCGTGCACTTCGGACACCGTACCAGGCGCTGGAATCCGCGCATGGCACGCTACATCTACACCGAGCGCAATGGGGTACATATCATTGATCTGCAGCAAACGGTCAAGGCGATGAATCGCGCTTACGAGTACGTCCGCGACACTGTCGCGCAGGGCAACCAGGTGCTTTTCGTCGGGACCAAGCGGCAGGCGCAGGAGACCATCGCGCAGGAAGCGGAGCGCTGTGGTATGCCCTACGTCAATCAACGCTGGTTGGGCGGCACGTTGACGAACTGGCGCACCATCCGCGCGCGGATTGACTACCTCAAAGAGCTGGAAGCGCGGCGCGATGCGGGCGAGTTTGATCTGCTGACCAAGAAAGAGGCGCTCATCCTCTCGCGGGAGATCGAGAAGCTCACGTTGCGTTTGGGTGGGTTGCGCCACATGGAGCGGCTTCCGGGCGCCGTGTTCATCATTGACATCTCCGTTGAGACCACCGCTGTGAAAGAAGCGGATCGGGTGGGTATTCCCATCATTGCTGTCGTGGACACTAACTGCGATCCCACGCTGATTGATTATGTGATTCCGGGTAACGATGATGCGATCCGCGCGATCCGGCTGATGGCGGGGAAGATTGCGGATGCGGCCCTCGAAGGCATGGCGTTGCGTAAGGAAATGGCGCCGGAAGAGGAGCTCTACACCGCTGAGGATGAAAAATACTTGAGCGCCGAGACGCTCGCGCGGCTACGCCAGATTCAATTTGGGGATGAGGTGCGCGGCGTCGACCTCGATGATCTTGAGGATGTGGATCTGGCAGAGGACGAGGACGAGGACGAGGACCTGGCGGACATTGACGATTACGACGAGGACGAGGAGTAAAACGGGTATGGAAATCACAACTGCGATGGTAAAAGAGCTGCGCGAGGCGACTGCCGCGGGCATTCTCGATTGTCGTACCGCGCTGGAAATATCGGGCGGCGATTTTGATAAGGCTGTGGACTATCTGCGGGAAAAGGGCCTGGCGAAAGCAGCCAAGCGCATGTCTCGTGAGGCCAAGGACGGCCTGGTGACAGCTTATATTCATGCCGGCGGGCGCATTGGCGTGCTGGTCGAAGTGAATTGCGAGACCGATTTTGTGGCGCGTACCGATGAGTTCAAGAACCTGGTGAACAATATTGCGATGCAGATTGCGGCTATGTCGCCGCGCTACGTGCGCCGCGAGGATGTGCCGGAAGCTGTTATCGCGCATGAGCGTGAGGTTTTCCGCGCCCAGGCGTTGGAAGAGGGCAAGCCGGCGTCGGTTGTCGAGCGCATCGTTGATGGGCGCATCGAGAAATTCCTCCAGGAAGCGTGCTTGCTGGAGCAGACTTTCATTCGTGATGAGGAGCGCACGGTGGATGCCATCATCAAAGATGTCATCACCAAAACCGGTGAGAACGTAGTGGTGCGCCGTTTTGTGCGTTTTGAGTTGGGGGAGAGTCTGGAGGCGTAAGCCTCCAGACCTTTTTCTGAAGGGAAGTCGGGCATGATCACACCCCGGTACAAGCGGATTGTCCTGAAAATCGGCGGCGAAGCCCTGGCTGGGCAAGGCGGTTTTGGCATTGACCCGCATCGCGCCGACGATGTCGCCGCTCGAATTGCTGCAATACAGGCGTTGGATACCGAGGTTGGCCTGGTCATTGGTGCCGGTAATATCTGGCGTGGGCGTTCGGGGTTGGAGCATGGCATGGATCGCGCTACAGCCGACCACATGGGCATGTTGGCGACGGTGATGAATGCGCTGGCAATGGCCGATGCGCTTGAGCGCTGCGGCGTTGCTACGCGCGTGCAGTCCGCTATCGAAATGCGGGCCATTGCGGAGCCTTACATCCGCTTGCGCGCCATCCGGCACCTGGAGAAGGGGCGTGTGGTGATCTTCGGTGCGGGCACCGGCAATCCCTATTTCACCACCGATACGGCTGCGGCGCTTCGCGCCACGGAGATCGGGGCCGAGTTGCTCATCAAGGCGACGAAGGTGGATGGCGTCTATGACCGCGATCCCCAAGTGAATGCGGATGTGCAACGCTTCGAGCGGCTGACTTATCTGGAGGCCCTTAACATGCGTGTTGGGGTGATGGATTCGACAGCGATTACGCTCTGTATGGATAACGATCTGCCCATCATCGTCCTGGACTTGTGGGAGCCTCGCAGTCTGGAACGAGCCATCTTGGGCGAAGCTGTCGGCACGCTGATCGGGCGCTGACAGGTTGGAGGGAGATAGTATGATTACCGATTTGTTGCGCGAAACTGAAGCGCGGATGAACAAGGCCATCGAGGCTTTGGAAGAAGAATTTCGCGGGCTACGCACGGGGCGCGCGGCGCCGGCTTTGATCGAGCGGGTGCTGGTGGATTATTACGGGACGCCAACGCTGCTCAAGCAATTGGCCGTGATCTCGGCTCCGGAACCGCAGCTGTTGATGGTCCGCCCTTATGATCCCGGTTCCATCGGGGTCATTGAGAAAGCCATTTTACAGGCTGATCTGGGGCTAAATCCCAGCAATGATGGGCGCATCATTCGCGTTCCCATTCCCCGGCTGACGGAAGAACGGCGCCGTGAGATGGTCAAGGTCGTCAAGCGGCGTTCGGAGGAGGCGCGGGTGGCGCTCCGCAACGTGCGTCGGGACGCGCTGAATGATCTGCGCGAGTTCGAGAGCGAAAAACTGATCTCTGAGGACGAGCTCAAACGTGCTCAAGATGATCTGCAGAAGTTGACCGATCAACTGGTTAAGCAGGTTGACGATATCGGAGAGCGCAAAGAACAAGAGCTCATGGAAATCTGAGCTGCTTTGTCTCTCTGTTCCTCTTATTGTACGTTTGGATTTACAGGCGTGTGAGCGGTGCGCCCACTGCTCGCCGCTCACACGCTGAACATGACCAACCCTGATTCAGGGTAACCTCGGAATCGAAGGCACGATATTTTCCCCTACGCTCCTCACGTAGAACGGAGGCGATATGAGCGATCATAATGCACAGCAAGATACCTATCCGGTTTTGCCCAATCTGCCTGCCCATGTGGGTATCATCATGGACGGCAATGGCCGCTGGGCGCGTGGACGGGGGTTGCCACGTTTGGCTGGGCATCGCGCCGGCGTCGAGAATCTGCGCCGGGTATTGCGCGCGGCGGTGGAGTTTGGGGTACCCATCATCACGCTTTATGCTTTTTCCACTGAGAACTGGAAGCGCCCTGAAGCAGAGGTGCGGGGATTGTTACATTTGTTGAGTGAAGCATTGGCGAAAGAGGTTGGCGAATTACACAAAAATGGGGTACAATTAAGACATATCGGTGATCTCACGTTGTTGTCTGAGGAGCTTCAGGAAGGTATTCACGCCGCGGTGGAATTGACCCGCAACAATCACCGCTAGATTGCCAATATCGCCTTCAACTACGGCGGCAGGCAGGAAATTGTCGCAGCTGTGCGCGCAATTGTCCGCGAAGGACTGCCGCCAGACGCGATCACCGAAGATGTGATTAGTCAACATCTCTACACTGCCGGATTGCCGGACCCAGATCTGATTATCCGCACCAGTGGGGAGCTGCGTGTGAGCAATTTCCTCATCTGGCAAGGGGCTTATGCGGAGTATTATATCTCCCCGTTGTTCTGGCCAGATTTTGATAAGGCTGAGTTTTATAAAGCTCTCCAAAGTTTCGCTCAACGTGAACGGCGTTACGGCGCGGTGATTGAAGATTGACGTAGGGATGGCTGGCGTCACACAGACGGACGTTGCCATTAGCTCACATATTCGGATTGCACGCGCGTGATCTGCTGCTCTGCTCAGCAGGAACTCACGCATCACTGGTATTTGTTACCCGCAATGCAGGCTTGACTCGCGCTCCATAACACCATACCTGGACATCAACTTATGAAAACTCGTATCATCAGTGCGGCTGTTCTCCTTCCCGCCGCTATTGCGGCTATGGTATTTGGCGGCTGGGCATTTACATTCCTGGTCACATTAGCGGTACTCTTGGCTGGTGTAGAGTATACCCAGATGGTACATCGCAAAGGATACAAGGCCCAGATTGGCTGGGTCTGGGCTTTGACGTTGCTCTGGATCGCCGACGCGCGTTGGGAATTGGGCGCGCATCTGGGATTGGGGTTGGCGTTGTTAACGTTGGCGGCTTCGGGCTGGCAAGTGCTGCGCCGCAGCGGCGACACGCCGACGGCGAATTGGGCGCTTTCTCTGGCTGGCGGGATGTATCTGGGGATTGGCGGCGCCTATCTGTTGCGGTTGCGCTTTGGTGTTGATGGCCTGTGGTGGATTTTGACTGCGCTACCGGCTGTGTGGATCGGAGATTCAGCTGCCTATTTTGTCGGACGGCGTTGGGGCCGACACAAGATGCTTCCCGCTGTCAGTCCGGGCAAGAGTTGGGAGGGTTATGCTGCCGAAGTGTTCTTTGGCTTGTTGGCCGGCGCTGCGTTAGGGTGGGTCTGGCCTCGCGTTGCGGGAACGGCTTTGACGGTAACAGCGGGGCGCGGTTTGTTGGTCGGCGGTTTGCTGGCGGCGTTGACCCCACTGGGTGACTTTTTCGTCTCCGTCATCAAACGTGAAGTCGGCGTGAAGGACTCGGGAACATTGATTCCGGGACATGGCGGCGCCTTTGATCGTATTGATTCGCTGCTCTGGGCTGGCGTGCTGACCCAGTTCATCTTGACGCTCTTACTGTAGCTTTACTGTTGCTTCCACGTAAGCGCACAGGGCTGATCTGCCATCGCTTTTTTGTAGCGGGCGCGGTCCTGAGGGTTCAAAATCCTGGCTGGTCTCGGTTTATTTGGGTTAGGAGGAAAGACGTGAATTCAGAACACGATACGGATGAAGGATTGGAATTCGAGCAGCCTGTTTATGCCGCAGAGGGTTATGCAGACGCTCCGGCCTCAGCATTGGAAGAGGCGGCGCCAGAGGCTCTGGACTATGGAGAACCGGCTCCTGTCGAAGACTATCCGGAACCAGCCTTCGACCTGGATGCGGCTCCCCCATTGGCTGTTGCGGCGCTTGATTTGACGGAAATGGAGCCGCAGGTTGTGGAGCCAGCGTTTGAAGGGCCGGAGGAAGAGGCTGAGGCAGAGGAAGCGGCGGTAGATCTGGAGATTGTAGCGCCGCCTCCCCTCACTGCGGTGCAGCCCGACGCTGGCGAAGATGTCGCTGCCGCAGCAACACCCCCTGTTGCGCCGGTCGCCGCCGTAGCGGAAAGTGTTGCCTCGGAAGACTCGGCGACGCTTGCCGAGGCGCCTTTCGAGACTGAGGAAGAAGAGGTGTTGCCAGTTGCTGATGAGGAACTGCTTGCCGCATCAGTGAGCGCCGAGCCGCCTTTGATCGAAGAAGTCGAAATGGATGTGCTGCGGCGCTTGGATATGCGGGCCCTGGACGATATGCGCTTGCCGGAATTGCGCGATCTGGCGCGCAATTATAATGTGTCCGGTTACAGCCGTTTGAAGAAGGATGATCTGATTCTCCTGTTGCTGAAGGTCAAGGCCGAACGGGAAGGCTTTGCCTTCGGCGGCGGCATTCTGGAGATCACTTCCGAGGGTATCGGCTTTTTGCGTTCTTCGCGCTATTTGCCGGGCGCGGATGATGCTTATGTCTCTCAAAGCCAGATTCGGCGCTTTGGGCTGCGGACGGGCGACATGGTTTCGGGGCAGGTGCGCCCGCCCAAGGATACGGAAAAGTACCGCAGTCTGCTGCGCGTCGAAGCGGTCAACGGTATGGATCCCGAAATCGCTAAACGCCGCCCACATTTCCGGCAGCGCACGCCCATCTTCCCGGATGAGCGCTTCAATCTCATTGCCGAGCCGACCAACTACACGCAGCGGTTGCTGGAGCTGGTGGCGCCCATCGGCTTTGGGCAACGTGGGTTGATCGTCTCGCCGCCGAAAGCGGGCAAGACTTCGGTACTGAAGCAAATTGCGAACGGTATCTCCGCTAACCATCCAGAGGTGCATCTGATGGTGTTACTCATCGGTGAGCGCCCTGAAGAAGTGACGGATATGGATCGCTCGGTGGAAGCGGAGGTAATCAGCTCCACCTTTGATGAGACGGTGACCCATCAGACAAAGGTGGCGGAGATGGCTTTGGAGCGCGCCAAGCGGCTGGTGGAGATGGGACGCGATGTGGTGATCCTGATGGACAGCATCACGCGGCTGACGCGGGCGTATAACCTGGTGGTGCAACCCAGCGGGCGCACGCTCTCTGGCGGTCTCGATCCGGCGGCGCTCTATCCGCCCAAGCAATTCTTCGGCGCGGCGCGCAACATCGAGGAGGGCGGCAGTCTCACCATCCTGGCGACCTGTCTGGTGGATACCGGTAGCCGTATGGATGATCTGATTTACGAGGAATTCAAGGGCACCGGCAATATGGAGCTGCACTTGAGCCGTAAATTGCAGGAGCGCCGGATCTTCCCCGCGCTGGATATCGTCCGTTCGGGGACGCGGCGCGAGGAGTTGCTACTCGACGCAGAGACCTTGCGCAAGGTCTGGCTGCTGCGGCGGATGGTGACGCAGATGATGGCGCCGCAGCCCGGCGGCGCCGGTTACGACATCACCACGGCGACCGAAGCGCTGTTGCAGCACATGCGCAAGACGCGCACCAATCACCAATTCCTGGAAGTGCTCACCAAAAATACACGCTGAGCGCCATGTTCGCCAGGTGCTCCCGTGCTGCCGATGAAGGCATGGGGTATGGGGAGGGGATTTTCGTGGCGGGGCTTCGCCTCGCTACAAAGATCCCCTCCTTCTTCTTCATCCGTGCATCCGTGGCCTTTAGTTGACAACCCTAGACCCTCGTTTAGAATACCGTTCATGGTTGTAAAGGCATACGATGATGGGGCGTCGCAGGAACGTGACCGTTTGAGCATTGTGCTTGCTGTCACTTTGACCGGCGTAACCCTTTTACGGTTTGTGGAACTGCCCACGTTCTCCTGGAGCGTGCGTCAGATTCTAGGTTCACCATTGGGATTGGTTGTCACCGGCGATTGGATCCAGGTCCTATTGATGATGGGGTTGGTCGCCTCAGGAACCTTCTCGCTGCTCCAGGTACACCCTGATCTTGCTGCGCGTGAGCGCCCGTTGCTGTTCTTCTTGATTACCCCCACATTGGGGGCGCTGTTTTGTGCGCTGGTTCTGATTCGCGCCGCCTCGTGGCCGCTATGGTTGGGGAGCCTGCTAGGTTCAGGTATCCTCATTGGTGTGTTGGTTCATCTCACTTATCGTAGTGTTTCCCCTCAGAGTTCTGGCTTTGCCGGCGCGCGCACGTTGCTCAATATCATCGCTTATCTGCTGAGTTTTGCCCTTTTTAGCCTGACGTTGCAGACGCGAGGGCGTGCGCTTGTAACCGGGCCGGTGGTGTTGTTACTGAGCGGTCTGTGGGCGATGGATCTGCTGAGCGTCGGCGCCATGAAACGCAGCGCAGTCTTGTTGTTTAGCGGCGTTATTGCGCTACAGTCGGCGGAGCTGGCCTGGGTATTAGGGTACTGGCCCATTAGTCCCTGGATGGGCGCTATTTTGCTCACCTTGGGGTTATATCTGAGCGTGGGTATTTGTTATCAGTACCTTTTGGGCAAGTTGACCCGCCATGTGGTGTTGGAGTTTTCGGTGTTGACCGTGGTGGTATTTCTGTTGGTGCTGTTGATAAAACCTTGATCACGGCCTGATTTCAAATGTTGCTATTGTAAGGAGTTAGGAATAATGGACGTTGAACTTAATCCCCAGATTCATGCGCGATTGCCTCGCCGGATCATACGGCTGGAACAGCTGGCGTACAATTTGTGGTGGTCCTGGAATCGTCAGGCGCGTGATCTGTTCAAACGGGTGGATCGCACGTTGTGGGCCACAACCCGGCATAACCCGGTGCGGATCCTGTTGGAGACCTCCGAGGAAAACCTGGCGACTTTGGCGAAAGATCCTGCCTTCCTGCGGCACTATGATGCCGTGATGATGGAGATGGATCGTGAGCTGGGCAACGGGCATCACTGGTATGCTGAGACGTACCCGGAGCTCACCGATGAGACTATTGTCTATCTGTCGGCGGAGTTCGGCGTGCATACCTCGCTGCCGATTTACTCCGGCGGTTTGGGCATCCTCTCTGGCGATCACAACAAAGAAGCCAGCGATTTGGGATTGCCATTTGTGGGCGTAGGCTTTTTGTATGAGCAAGGTTACTTCTCGCAGCGGCTCGATCATAGCGGCTGGCAGGAATCCATCTATCCCCAACTTCACCTCAACGAGGTCGCGTTGCTGCCGGTGTTGTGCGACAATGGTGCGTGCGTGCACATCAGTGTGGCTGTGGGCGACCGTGAAGTGGCGTTGCGGGTGTGGGAAGTGCTCGTGGGACGGGCGCGCCTCTACTTGATGGACGCCAACGTGGAGCGGAACGCCCCCTGGGATCGTGAGCTGACAGTGCGCCTCTACGGCGGCGATCGTGAAATGCGTTTGCAGCAGGAGATTCTGCTGGGTATCGGCGGGGTGAAAATTGTGCGCGCGCTGGGATTGCGTCCTGCGGTGTGGCATCTAAACGAGGGGCACTCCGCGTTCATGGTGCTGGAACGCCTGCACGAATACGTCAGCCAGGGGCTGTCCTGGGATGAGGCAATTGCGCATGTGCGCGCCGGAACGGTATTCACCACGCACACGCCGGTTCCTGCCGGGCACGATGTGTTTAGCTTCTCCCAGGTGGAGCGTTACTTCCACAAACTCTGGCCGCAGTTGGGCATTGGACGGGATGAGTTCATGGCGCTCGGCAGCTACGATAGTGGGCATGGTAGCAGCTTCAACATGACGGCTCTGGCAATGCGCCTTTCTGGGCGTATCAATGGGGTGAGCGCGTTGCACGGCGAGGTCTCCCGCAAGATGTGGCAGGGGCTTTGGCCGGAGAAGGCAGAAAATGCCGTGCCGATCAAACATGTGACCAATGGCATCCATTTGCCCTCGTGGACCGGCGAAGCCATGCACCGTATCTACCGGCAATACATCAGCCCCGATTGGCTGGCGCGCCAGGATGAGCCGATGCTATGGGAACGCATCGAGGATGTGCCCGATCAGCTGCTTTGGGATGCGCATACATATCTGAAGAGCAAGATGTTCTCGGCTATGCGGGAGCGCGCGCGTCAGGCGCGGATCACGCAGCAGGCTTCGCCAGAACATCTGCTGGCTTCGGGTATCTTGCTTGATCCCGATGCGTTGGTGATTGGTTTTGCGCGGCGCTTTGCGACTTACAAGCGCGCGGGGTTGATTTTCCATGATATTGAGCGCCTTAAAGCCCTGATTCATCATCGTTATCGTCCCGTACAATTCGTCTTTGCCGGCAAGGCGCATCCTGCCGATGATCCCGGAAAGCGGTTGTTGCAGGAGCTCCATCAGTGGGCGCGCAGCCCTGAAATGGGCGGGCGGATTGCTTTTGTGGAAGATTACGACATGCACATCGCCCGTTACCTGGTACAAGGTGTGGATGTGTGGTTGAACACGCCCCGCAAGCCGATGGAAGCGAGCGGTACCAGCGGCATGAAGGCCGCCTTCAATGGCGTCCTCAATCTGAGCATTCTCGATGGCTGGTGGGCTGAGGCTTACAATGGGCGCAATGGTTGGGCGATTGAGAGCGATTTGCCCGAAAGCGTCAATGACTGGGAACAGGATAAGGCTGATGCCGAGGCGTTGTACCGCATTTTGGAAGACGAGGTCGTGCCGCTCTATTACCAGCGTAACAATGATAACGTCCCGCAGGGGTGGGTAGCGATGATGAAAGACGCGATTCGTACTGTTGGGCCGATGTTCTCCACCCGTCGGATGATCAAAGAATATACCCAACAGTATTACGTCCCCGCCATCCGCGACATCATCGAGCTGGAAGGGGATTTGGAAGGCTAATTGTCTGCCCCGCACTATGCAGCGCCGTCCATCAGGACGGCGCTGTTGGTTCTGGCCTGTGCCGGTGCAGCGCATAACCAGCGCCCGTCCTTTGGGGACGCCTTCATGTAGTGACCGGTTACTGCTGCAGCAAATTGCCTCACAGTCGAACGAATGTTCTGGTATAATAGAAGCAGGAGGCGCAACCATGGCAAAAACGGAAACGCGGTGGATTTGTCAGGAATGCGGCTGGAGTTTCGCGCGGCACATGGGTAAATGCCCCCATTGTGGCGCGTGGGAAACGCTGGTCGAGACGTTGTTGGATACACCAACGTCTGGCGCAAGTCCCAAGGCGGCGGTGGGCGGCGTTGTTCGTCCGCAGCGGCTCAGCCAGGTGGATGGTTTCCACGAGCAGCGGATTCCTGTGCCCCTGGGCGAATTGGCGCGCGTGTTGGGCGGCGGTCTGGTGCCCGGCTCGATCATCCTCATCGGCGGGGAGCCGGGAATCGGCAAGTCCACGCTGCTGTTGCAGATGGCGGCGCTGTTGGGAACGACAGACCGCCCCGTGCTCTACGTCTCTGGCGAGGAATCGCCTGGGCAGATCAAGCTGCGCGCGCGTCGGCTCAATATCGCCGGCGAGACGGTGCTCATGTTGCCGGAGACGGAGGTGGATGCGGTGCTGCTCCAGGCGGAGACGCAGGTTGCGTTGCAGGCGCTGATCGTGGATTCGATTCAGACGGCGCATGTGGCCGAGCTCAACTCGGCGGCGGGCAGTGTGAGCCAGGTGCGCGAGTGTGCGGCGCGCTTGCAGCGCTGGGCCAAGCAGAGTGGGACGCCGGTGCTGTTAGTGGGGCACGTCACCAAAGAGGGCGCCATCGCTGGGCCGAAGGTGCTGGAGCATATCGTGGATACGGTGCTGTACCTGGAAGGCGACCCGTTCCACACCTATCGCTTGCTGCGCAGCGTGAAGAATCGCTTCGGCGCCACATCGGAGGTGGGCGTCTTCGAGATGCGCGAGGAAGGCCTGGTCGAAGTCGCCAATCCCTCCGAGGCGTTTCTAGCGGAGCGCATGGTCAACGTTCCCGGCTCGGCAATTGCCGTCACCATGGAGGGGACGCGCCCGTTGCTTGTGGAAATCCAGGCGCTGGCGAGCCACACCAGCTTTGGCAACCCGCGCCGCACGGTCAACGGCCTCGACTTCAACCGGCTGCTGCTGGTAGTGGCAGTGCTCACCCGGCGCGCCGGTCTGCGGTTGGCGGATCAGGATGTCTTCGCCAATGTGGTGGGCGGCTTGCAGATCGCGGAGCCGGCGGCGGATCTGGCCGTGGCCGTGGCGCTCGCTTCGACCGTGCGCGACCGACCCGTGGCAGCGGATCTCGCGCTGGTGGGCGAGGTGGGGCTGTCGGGCGAGGTGCGCTCCGTGGGGCAGCTCGAGGCGCGCATCAAGGAAGCGGCGCGGCTGGGCTTCCGCAAGGTCCTCGTCCCCCGGACGCTGGGCCGCCAAAAGCTGCGCCTGCCAGAGGGCGTGGAAGCCGTGCCCGTGCGCTCCGTCCACGAGGCGATAGACCTCGCCCTGGCGTGAGCGTTTGGGGTATAATGGGCTTGAAACAGAATGCACCGCTTCGAGGATGCCAGGGTGAGGTAGGATGATGGAGGATCGGATCATCTGTGGCGATTGTGAGCACGTTTTAGCGGAATTTCCTGACAATTCCGTTGATTTGATTTTCACTTCTCCACCTTATGCAGATCAACGGGTCGGCACTTATGGCGGTATCAAGCCGGATGCTTATGTGGATTGGTTTTTGCCCAAGGCAGCGCAATTGCTGCGCGTACTCAAGCCTACAGGGACGTTTGTGCTCAATATCAAAGAGCGGGTTGTTAACGGCGAGCGGCACACGTATGTCATTGAGTTGATTTTACGAATGCGTGAGCAGGGATGGTTGTGGACGGAAGAATTCATCTGGCACAAGAAGAATTCTTATCCTGGGAAATGGCCCAACCGCTTTAGGGATGCGTGGGAGCGGTTGTTGCAATTCAACAAACAGCGCAAGTTTGCCATGTATCAAGATGCGGTGATGGTCCCCGTTGGAGATTGGGCAGATACCCGCCTGGCAAACCTGAGCGAGACGGATAAGCGTAGAGATGAATCACGTGTGGAAAGCGGTTTTGGCAAGAAGATCTCCAACTGGTTAGGGCGCGAGATGGTTTATCCGGATAATGTGTTGCACATGGCGACAGAATGCGCCAACCGTAATCACAGCGCGGCTTTTCCCATGGATCTGCCCACGTGGTTTATCAATCTGTTTACGGTCTCTGGGGATGTGGTGTTGGATCCTTTTCTGGGTTCAGGTACTACCGCACTCGCAGCGAAACAATTGGGGCGCAAATACGTGGGAATTGACATCAAACAGGAGTATTGCGATTTGGCGCAATCCCGACTCGCGCAATTGCCCCCACGACTGTTCGAGGTCAACCCTGGTTACACCTCAAGGAGCGTGGAATGAACCCTCTGGATTTGAACAAGGTCGCGTACTATGTCAACGAGCACATCGTTGAATTCCACCAGCGGCGAATCGCCTCGTTGGAACAATTGACGCTGAATCGCCTGTTGCAGAAGAACCCCTACCTGTTCAAGGCAAAGCATATCAGCAAGCCCTGGGATCTCATGGATAATCTCCTGGCGGCATTTCTATCCTCATCTGAGGAAAAACTGTTCGGCGACTTTCTGGAAGGGCTGGCTGTATTCATCGCAGGAGAAACCTGCGGCGGACACAAATCTACGACTTCCGGCGTTGATATGGAATTCTTCCGCGACAGAACGCATTACATCGTGTCCATTAAATCTGGGCCGAACTGGGGTAATAGCTCTCAGCACAAGAAACTGGCTCAGGATTTGCGTGATGCGGTGATTCGGATACGACAATCCAAGACGGCGTTTACCCCTCAACCCGTTCTGGGTATTTGCTATGGGAGGACCCGTACCGTGCATACACGCGATGGCTATTTGAAAATTGTGGGGCAGAACTTCTGGTACCTTATCAGCGAGAACAAGACTTTGTATACCGATATCATTGAGCCGATTGGTTATCGCGCACGAGAGCACAATGAGGTGTTTGAAGCTGGTCGTGATAGAGTTTCGAGGCGTTTTACCAAGGAATTTATCGCCCGATTTTGCAACGAAGACTTTGAGATTGATTGGTTGAAGTTAGTGGAATTCAATAGCGCCAATTTCGACCTTGATACATTTCCGTTGTAGCAGGCTCGCATGACCAAAAGCCGTTCCAGCTCCAGCAAATCCGCCTCCTCATCCGGCGCGCGCCGCACAGCGTCGCGGCGACGATCCGCGCGTCGGGAACCCCTCATCCAGCTGACCCTCGATCAGTGGTTAGATCTGCTCGGCGGCGGGCTGTTGCTGCTCGCGGCTGCGACGATCCTCAGCCTGCTCTCGCCGCAGCAGGGCGCGCTGACCCGCTTATGGCTGGTGGGGTTGGGGCGGGTCTTTGGCTGGGGCATGTTTATCGCGCCGCTTTTCATCGGCGCAGTAGGGCTGTGGCTGATTCTGCGGCGCTTTGGCGAGCGCCTGCCCCACCCCCAACCTGAGCAGCTGGTGGGCGTCGCGCTGGGCTTTCTCGCCGCGCTGGCGACCCTACACTTCATCGCCGATCGGATTTTCTGGCCCGAAGTGGGTCTCTATGCGCTGGTCAATCTGGGCGAGGGCGGTGGTTATATCGGCGCGGCGCTGCTGGATGTGGGTTTCAAGCTGGTGGGCGTTGTCGGCGTCCTGGTGGCGCTGTTGATGACCTGGCTGGTCGTCATCACCTTGATTGTGGGCATCTCCCCCGCTGAGGCGGCGCAATTGCTCTTCAATCGCCAGGCGCGGGCCAGGGATCGGCTACCTTCGGCGGATCAGCTCTCCTTTCTGGATCTGCCGCCGGAAGAGCCGCCATCCGCAACGGGTAAAGCGGCGGCAAAAGCGCCCGCGCCCAAGCAACCGCTCGTGTTGGGCGGCGAAGCGCCCCCGCGCGCCGGACAGGAGAAACGCGCGCTCAAAATCAACGGCGGGCGCGCCGAAGAGGATCGGATTGACTTCGACGTGCCGCCGATTCCCTCCAGTTCGCCCTGGCATCTGCCTACCGTTGCCGAGATTCTCGAAGTCGGCAGCGAACAGAGCTTCAGCGATGATCTCATTCGCAAGCAGGCGCGCATCATCGAAGAGACTCTCACCAGCCTGGGGGCGCCGGTCAAGGTGCTGGAGACGAATACCGGCCCGGTGGTGGTGCAGTACGGCGTCGAGCCGCTTTTCGTCGAGTTGCGCGGCGGTAAACGCACCAAGGTTAAAGTGAGCAAAATTGCGGCCCTGGCCGATGATCTGGCGCTGGCGCTCTCGGCGCGCAGCATCCGCATCGAAGCGCCGATTCCCGGCAAGGGCCTCGTCGGCATCGAGGTGCCCAACGTGGAACCGTCGGTGGTGGCGCTGCGCGATGTGCTCGAGTCCCGCGCCTTTGCCAAACTCAAAGGCTCCTTGCGCATGGGCTTGGGGCAGGATGTCTCCGGGCAGGCAGTCGCCGCTGACATGCGCGCCATGCCACACCTGCTCATCGCGGGCACGACCGGCTCCGGGAAATCCGTCTGTGTGAACGCGATCATCGCTGCATTGCTGCTGCAAAACACCCCCGCCACCCTGCGGATGATGATGGTGGATCCCAAGCGGGTGGAGCTCACGCAGTACAACGGGATTCCCCATTTGTTGGCCCCCGTCATCGTGGATGTGGATCGTGTGGTGCCGGCGCTGCGGTGGGTCATGCGTGAGATGGATACCCGCTACCGCCGTTTTGCCAAAGTCGGCGCGCGCAATATCGAGGACTTCAACCGGCGCTCTGGCAAGAAGGGCAGCGATGAAGAGCCTATCCCCTATATCATCGTCATCGTGGATGAGCTCGCCGACCTGATGATGCAATCTCCAGAGGAGACGGAGCGCGTGCTCTGTCGCCTGGCGCAGATGGCGCGGGCGACCGGCATTCATCTCATCGTTGCCACACAGCGACCCAGCGTCAACGTCGTCACCGGGCTGATCAAAGCCAATTTCCCCTCCCGCATCGCCTTTGCGGTCGCTTCGTCGGTGGATTCGCGCGTGATTCTGGATATGCCCGGCGCGGAACGGCTGTTGGGGCGCGGCGATATGCTCTTCATGCCGCCGGACGCGGGGCAACCGCTGCGCTTGCAGGGTACCTTCGTCTCCGACCGTGAGCTCGAGCGGCTGATCGAGCACTGGCGACGTGGGCAGAGCGCTGCCGTGGTGACGTTACCCGCCGCCAGCCCCCTGCCGCTGAAGGATGCCCCGCCGGTTCCCGCGCAGGAGCCGCTTTTCCCCGAATTCGTCGAGCCGGCGCAGCAGTTCGAGGATGAGCTGCTGCCTACCGCCGTCGAAATCCTGCTTGCCGAAGATCGCGCCTCAATCTCGCTGCTGCAACGCCGAATGCGCATCGGCTATACCCGTTCGGCGCGGCTGGTGGATTTGATGGTGGATCTCGGCATCGTGACGCCCAATGTGGATCAGGGGCAGTTCCGGGGCGTCAATCGCGCAGTGGCAGAGGCTTTCCTGCGCTCATTGGGGCCTGGCGGCGCGGCTAGAGACGCAACAACGGATGGTTTCGCCGGCATCGAAGAGGAGGATGCATGATCTGTCATCTTTACCGTGATGCTTTCTCTGAGGTGTACACCTATCGCTATCGCGTGACCGATACGCTGGGCAATCTACAGCTGGCGATTACGTGGCACGGTTTGCCGATAGCTGACCAGCCTGATGAAGTCTTCTTCGATGATGCAGAGGGCGTGCGTCTGGCGCGGATGACCTGGGAGGATCGTTCCTGGTGGTATGGCGATCTTTTCCGGCTGTATCAAGCCGCGCAAGATACCCCCTTTGCCATTGTAGAGGAACAATGGCGTATTGTAGATCGGCTGTTGCTGCGGTTGCCGGGCTATCGGCTGGCTCTGGCGGGGGCGCAGTTTGCCGCGCGCGGCAGCCGCTACAGCCAGCATTTGTACGAGCTCTTTGCTCTCCCTGCTGCCGGCGGTGAGGATGAGGTGTGCATTGGCGAGGTGTCGCATCCTACGAGCGGCCCCACTTATGTGCTCCGCGCCGAACATCCACACCTGGAGTCCGACCCGCTGTTGCTCGCGTCTATCGGCGTGATCCTGGATTTGTGGGGCGCACAACGGGAGAAAAGCGCGTGAACGTCCAGGCCATCCCCTTCGATCGCGTCCGCGCGTGGCTCTTTGATCTCGATGGTACGTTGATGGATACCGATGATCAATCTGTCGCGGCGGTAGCGCGACGGCTGCGTTTCCTGGGAGCCGCGCGCGCGCAGCACTTTGCGCGACGGTTGGTCATGGTCAGTGAGACGCCCATGAATGCCGCCATCACCTTGCTGGATATGCTGCATCTGGATCCACTCGCCTTTTCCCTGGAGCGGTGGCTTTCGCACCCTGAACGCGGCTACGATTTTCACCTGATTGAGGGTGTGGCGCCGCTGTTGGTGGAGCTGGCGTCTCGCGGCTACCCGCTGGCGGTGGTCTCCACGCGCAGCCCGGCGGCGGCAGAAGCATTCCTCGCCCAGCACGAGCTGACCGCGTTGTTTCAGGTGGTGGTCACGCGCGAGACTACACGCCGCCTCAAACCGCATCCCGCGCCGGTGCGCTATGCGGCGCAGGCGTTGGGCCTTGCGCCTGCAGATTGTGTGATGGTGGGCGATACTACCGTAGACGTGCGTTCGGCGCGCCGTGCGGGCGCGTGGGCTGTGGGGGTACTATGTGGCTTCGGCGAGGCGCGCGAGCTGCGGCGCGCGGGCGCTCATCTCGTGCTGCCATCCACGGCGGATTTGCTTGCGTTGCTCCCTCACTCCGGCTCCTCGCCGTAAAGTCTGAACCACTGCTCGCGCTCCTCCTGGCTTAGCCCGTCCCTATCATCTGCTGGGGCCGGCAGCGCGGGCGTTCGCTCTTGGTGTTTACGCAACTTGGGCGCGCGGAATGCCTTTGGCCGGCGATATTTTGCCGGTAACGCAGGCGCCGTTTGTTCTTCGGTGGCAGACATTTCGGCTGCTTCTGCCGGAAAGAATGTCAGCCAGGCTTCGACCTCTTCTGGCGGTAAATCCGCTTCTATCTCCTTGTTCACGGCGAGCGTTGCGGGAGCAGCCGGGCGCGCTTCTGCCTTTCGCAGCCGTCGCGGCGGGTGCGGCCCTTCTGGAACATCGTGGAAAACCGTCAGCCAGTCCTCTACTTCATCTGGCGAGACCTCATCCGGTTTACCGGTTTGCGCGTCAACCGGAGGGGGCGGCTCTGGTTCTAGCGGAATGCCCAGGCGCTCAGCCAGCGTCGGGGTGGGATGCGGCGGCGCAACGTGTCCTCTTCTGCCCGAAGGCTGTTCCTGGCGCGCTGGCGGCAGATCTGCGGCTTTCGGTGGGGGCGGCGCCGGTCGCTGTGGGCTGACGTTCGGCTGCGGGTGTGCGGGGCGTTCTGCCGGCTCCGGGAAGACTTCCAGCCACTCGCTCACTTCTGCCGGCGAAGGGTCGCGCGGTTTTTCCAGCGGGCGCGGCGCGGCGGGCAGCAGTTCGAGGGCAAAATCCTGTGATGATACGGCTCGCGCGCCGATGCGCCGCGCAAAATCCAGAATCTCGCGGTCCGATGTCACCACAGTCCAGTTACCCGCATCGCGGATCTTTTCGAGCCGCTTCATGATGATGCGGTCGGCAGTGCTGCGCTTGTATGCGGCGAAAACCACTTCCATGTCGCTGCTGGAAAGGGTGCGGGAATAGCCGCCAGGGATGCCGCCATCGAAGACCACGATGGCTTTCTTGCGTTGATGCGCTAGCCAGCCGCGCAGTTTGAGGATCAGGGCGACCTCGTCCTCCGGATCCTCAAGGTTGATGTCCGGCAGGGCATGAATCAGATTGTGTCCATCAATCAGAAATGGCATTTCCAACGAGCCTTGTGCATTCTCTGTGTTATAAAGATGTGCCGCCGGGCTATGTGCGCCCTTCGGCGGCAAGGATTAGCCGGAGCCAAAGCGCGGCGATTAACGCCAGCCCCGCGCCAAAGAAGAAGGGCGCTGCCGGGCCGAAACCCTGCCAGCCGCCCGCGCCCTGCCATAGCACGCCGGCAATCGCAGAAGCCGGGAACGCCGCCAATCCTACCGCCGCGTTGTAGACGCCATACGCGGTGCCGCGTTGCTCCGTCGGCACCAGATCGGCTACCAACGCTTTTGCGGTACCCTCGGTCATGCCATAGTACGCTCCGTACAGCGCGTAGAGCGCCCACATCTGCCACGCGGCGCTGGCTACGGCAAAGCCCAGATAGATCACCCCGTAGGTCAACCAGCCGAACACGATGATTCGCCGCCGTCCGATTTTATCGGAGAGCACCCCCGCCGGCCCGGAGATGAGGGTGTAAATCAGGTTGAAGGAAGCGACCATGAGCAGCACTTGCACCAGACCCAGACCGCGCTCGCGGGCGCGCAGCAGCAGGAAGGCGTCCGAGGAGTTGCCCAGAGTGAAGACCACCACTGCGCCGAGGAACCACAGGAAGCGCCGGTCGAAGCCAGCAAGGCTGAGTTTGGGCGCGCCGCGTTGCCGCAAGGGGACTTCGCGCGCGCCGAATGCCAGCACGAGCACCGCCAGCGCCGCGGGAATCAGGCTCCACAGCACAATCGTGCGGAACGTGCCCGCTGCCAGATCCAGTGCGCCGCGCTGCGAACGCCACAACAGCGCCGCTGCGATCAGCGCGCCCAACATCGCGCCCGCTGTATCGCCCATCCGATGCAGCCCAAAAGCCAGCCCTCGATGGCGTGCGTCAATCGAATCGGCAATGAGCGCGTCGCGGGGCGCGGTGCGCAGCCCCTTGCCGATGCGGTCGGTAACGCGAATCGCCATCACGCCGCCCCACGCCTGCGCGAGCAGGTAGAAGGGCTTGCTCAGCGTGGAGAGCGCGTAGCCCGATACAGCCAGCCACTTGCGCGCGCGCAGCTTATCGGAGATGTAGCCGGAGAAGATCTTGAGCAGGCTGGCGGTGCTTTCGGCGACGCCTTCGATGAGGCCGATGATCGCCGTCCCCGCGCCCAGCACATTGGCGAGAAAGAAGGGCAGCAAGTGGATGAGCATTTCCGAGGAGATGTCGGTAAGGAAGCTGGTGAGCGTGACCGCCCACACATTGCGGGGCAGTCCCTTCCAGGGGCGCTGCTCTTTGTCGGAAGGCGGCGGTGAAGTGACGGGCTTTGGTTCCATGGGTAATGTTCCTTTGAGCAGAGAGATTGGTGCGCAGTGAAGCGAGAACAGTCGTTAGTAGTCTCCGCTCACTGCTCACTCCGAACTGATTCTCATGGCGCGTCTGGAAGCTGTGTCCACAGAATCACGCGCGTGACTTGCGGAACGACAGGCGTCCGCCGGAAGAAGTACCACGCCAGCGGATAGGTGCAGATGGGCGGGAAGACGCCCGCTTCGCAGCCGGGAAGCGCGCCGCCGTTTTGCAGCGTTGCGCTGAAAGCCATACCTCTGTAGCTGTGTTGTGCTTGCTCCGGCGGCGTGATGGTTTCGAGTGTGAGGTGCATCGGCGGGGCATCGGCGGGCCAGGCGACTGCGCTGCGCAGTGGCGTGGGCTGCAAAGCCCAGCGCACTACAGCCCAGGTATCTGCCATTGCTGGATCGTTTTCCACGGCGGTGAGATGCAGGGTATCAGGGCTGAGGGCGCGCGCGATGCGCAGATCCTCGATGGTGCGGCGCAGGTTGCGCAGGTCGCCGGAGACGCCGGTCGCTACCAATGGCTCCGTTGGATTCCCCGCGCGGACGAAGGCGACGCCAACGCCAAATCCTATCTGGAGCAGACACAGCGCGGCAATGACGCTGAGCAGCAGGCCCGTCATGGCTCGGCGTCCGCCGGTCACGGTGGCAAAGCCCACTGTCGCCAGTCCATGAATCATCAGCACCAGCACCACGAGGGGCAGCTCTAGCCCGTTGGCGTTGTAAGGCGCGCTGGCTTGCCGTAGCAGCACCAGGGCGATGAAAGCCCATAACACCAGGCCCAGCGCGGCGTGCAGCCATTCCAGCCAGCCGCCAGAAGCGAAGCGCCGCGGCATTGCGCGCGCCTGCAAAGCCCACCCGCCGAGCAACGCCAGCGGCAGCAACGGCGCGAGGAAGGCGGCAGTTGTGGCGCCGGGACGCAGAGCCGGAAGCAGGGTCGCCAGCACGGCCCAAATCGCCAATGCGAGCGGCGCAGCGGCGCGTTGGCGCGTGGCCTCGATCAGCCCTAGCAACGCCAGGAGCAGCGTCAGCGGCTCGTAGAGGAGCAGCAGCAGGGGATTGGCGTGCGTCGCCGTGAATCGCCACTCGCGCAGCCAGGCTGCCAGCCCCTCGAGCGGCCCCGCCCAGCCGTTCCAGCGCCATCCCAGGCCCAGCGAGAGCAACACCGCCGCGAGCAATCCCAGGCCCAGGGCGCGCAAGGTCGCGCGGTCGAAGGTGGGCGTGCGCTTTTCTACCCAATGCCACGCGCCCCAGGCGAGCAGGCCCGGAATGAGAATATCGTAGAAGGTGGGGCCGCCTGTCAGCCCCACCGCCAGCCCGCTGCCGAGGAGCCAGGCCCCGCGGCGACTCTCACCGTGGGCGGTGAACAGCGCCGTTAGCATCAGCGCGCCGCCGAGCGCGCCCAGCGCCGCGCCATCCACCTGCCGCGAGATGAAAAGCGCAACCGGCGAAAGCGCCAGCAGTGCGGCAGCGCTCCACGCGCCCAAGCGACCGCGCGCCGTGCGCCCGCTGCCGGTGAGCAGCGCATCCTGCCAGAGCCACGGCGTCGCTGCCAGGAGCGCGCCCGCGAGTGCGGGCAACAGGCGCGCCGCGCCGCTCCCCGCGCCGAAGAGCAGGAAGAGCAGCGCGTTGCCCATCAACAGGAGCGGGCTTGCGGTTGTAGTCGGCCATACACCTTCTCGCGCGGCGTCGAGCGCTTCCAACGCAGAGCGCGCTTCGGCGGGGCCGAGCAACGCCGCATCGAGCGCGCTGAGCCGGGAGACCAGAATCAGGCCGAGTAAGGCCAGCCAGTATACACGGGTTGATTTCGACATAGGACTCCTGTTAGGGGGTGCTCGTCTGGTAAATCGTGACTTCTGCATTCTCGAAGACGATAGGGAAGAGGGCGGCGAATTTCGCCAGACCCGCTTCGGGGTAGCGCGCGCGTTCTATAGGCCCGATGATGATATAGGTAACGTCATATTCGGCCAACAACGCGCGGGTCATCCGCACATCAACGGTGCTGAAAAGCGCTTCCAGAACCACTTCGCGCTCTCCAGGAGCCTCGTAATTTCCGCGCCACTGGGATTGGTGCCCGCCCCACCCCAGCAGCGTCGGCAGCCCCGTCAGCGCGGAGATGCGCCCTTCATAGATGTAGGCGCGGTAGCGGTCGCCGGGCGCTTCGAGGATGATCGGCCTGTCGGGAACGTGGGTGTTGAGCCAGACGATGGCTTCCCAATCCGCCGCGTGACGCTCCGCCAGCCATGCCGCCCCATCGAGCGTGCCGGCGCCGCTGTAGAAGCCCTCGTTTTGCCCGGCGCGCGCGGGGATCGCAAAGCCCGTGTAGATCCAGCCGGCGGCGATGAGCAGCCATGCCGCAACCGTGGCGCTGCGTTTGAGCCAGCTCGCGGTGCGGGGAGCGCTCTCTGCCAGCCACCACGCGCTCGCCAGGCTCCATAGCACCCACGCCTGGAAGTAGAATTTGAAGATGGTGTTCATCCGCGTGCTGAAGACATCCTTGAGGAAGACGTATTCGGGCGCGAGCGTCAATCCCAGCCCCAGCAACGTCAGCACGCCAACGAAGACGTGGTTGCCTTCGAGGTTGCGCTGTGGCGCGAGCAGGGCGCTGAAGAGCGCGACGCAGCCGGCGGCGAGCAACAGCGCCGTCCACGGGTTGAGCAAGCGGGCGACAAGCGCATCGAAGATGGCTGCGGTGTCTACCATGCCCAGCCCTGGAATCGGTTGTCCCTGGCGGAGGCCCTGCAGGTAGGGATTGCCGATGATCCAGCCGGCAGCCAGTCCTACCAGCGTCAGCCCGCCGATGATGAGCACACTCCATCCCACGGCTTGTTGCCAGCGGGAGCCGGTCGCCTTTGCCAGTTTGAAGACGATGCCCGCGATGGGGAGCGCCAGCGGCGCAAACATCACCAGGAATTGGGGCAGGCGCGTGGCGTTGAAGACGTTGGGCAACACCCCGCCTGCCTGTGAGCGCAGCGCAAACCAGAATGGCCCGTAGAGGAGCACGCTACCCAACGCCAGCGCTGCCACGCCTGGCAGTGCGGCGAGCATAATCTCGGCGAGGGGCTTTTCGGGGGTGGCTTCCCGGCGTTTGAGGATAAGGATGGCAACGATCAGCGCCCAGTAGATGGGGAAATCCCAGGTGTTGAGGAAGCCCAAAGCGCCCAGCACGGCGGCGACGCCGAACCACGGCGCGAGCGCTTCAAGACGGCGCTTCCATGCGGGCGGCGTCTCTGGCTTGGCAGTGGCAGGCGCGGCTTTCCAGAGGTTGAGCGCCAGCGCGATTGCCAGCAGGACGAAGGGCAGCGCCAGCAGATGCGGGTGCATATCGCCTAGAATGAAGCTGAAGGCGGGGAATTCATCAATCACTTCTTGTGAGATGGGATTTTGCGCCGTGCTGAACGGGGCGTAATCGTGTAGCACGCGCGAAGCCTGCCACCAATCGAAGCGTGCAGCAGTCATCCATGCGCCGGGCGATGGCGGCGGGGTGTTGAGACCCTTGATATCGAGCCAGCGCCAGAAGCCTGCCGGCAGCAGCTCCAGCCCGCGAATGACCTGGAGTAACCCGCTGGCGTTGCCGGTGATGAGGAGCAGCAGCGGCGCGAAAAGGGCCTTGATTGGCCGGCCCCCGTCGCTGAGATCGTAGACGATGCCATACGCGGCGACTGCTGCCAGGGCGAACCACGCAGCGTTGCCCAGGTTGAAGGCTACGGTTGCGGGGAGCGCTGCTACCTGGGTGAGCATTCCCAGCAGCAGATAGCCGAGGTAGTAGTAGGAGATAGCGAAGCCGGAGAGCCATGGGTCGTGCGGCGGCATGGAAGGGGAGCGCAGCACCGCGTTGAGGAAGGCGATTTCCATCCACTTCTCGCCGCCGGCGGTGGCAATCTGCGGTTGGGTGGCGCGGACGGCGGCCCAGCCCACCAGAGCCAGCGCGAAGAGCGCTTCGGTGATGAGGACGAAGCGCCGGCGCGCGCGCCACCACGCGGCGAGCGCCTCGCGTTGTCCGCGCAAGCGCCATACGCCGAAGCCAAAAATCAGCGCGGCGGCAGCGATGGCGGCGGCAGCGGTGTTGGGCCATAGATGCAGGATACTGCCCCACCAGAGCAGTACGCCGCTGAACAGCAATCCCAGCGCCTTAGCGCTGGCGTAGCCGCGCGAGGGGAGGCGGCGCAGCCAGGCAAATGCCAGCGGCGCGCCCGCCAGCGCGAAGCCTTGCAAGACGAGATACCAGATGATCAGCCCTTGTAAGTTCATGTTTTATCCTATTACCAGGCGTCATCGCCGCGCGAACACACCCGGATTTCCACGCCTGTGCCTTGTTCTACCACAAAGGCGAAAACAGACAAGGGGCATGGCGCTTGTGGCGCGCGTTTCGGGGCGTTTACGGCGCAACTGTGATGTGCGGCGCCAGTTTTTCGTAGGTGCTGGGGCCGATGCCGCTGACATGCTGGAGGTCTTCGATGCGGGCGAAGGGGCCGTGCTCGGCGCGGTAGGCGAGGATCGCTTGCGCGCGGGTCTCGCCGATGCCGGGCAAGGTGAGCAGCTCGGCGAGCGTGGCGGTGTTGATGTTGATCTGCGCGGAGGGTGTCGCATTGCCGGTGGGGGCGGCTGGCGTCGCCGGCAGCGGCGCAGCGGTGGGCGCGCCAGCGCGCGCGGGAATGTGGACGTGCTGGTGATTCGCCAGCGGCGCGGCGAGGTTCACGCCATCGAGATCGGCTGCCGGGGCAGGGCCGCCGGCGGCCGCAAGTGCATCGGCCACCAGACTGCCGCCCGGCACCACCACCACTTGCGGTTGCGCCACCGCCCCGCTGACGTAGACTTGCAGCGGCGCAAGTGTGGGCGTGGGGCGCGGCTCTCCATCGGCGGCGAGGGGTAACGTGGCCGGCTGCCAGCCTGAAGCTGGCTCCGGCGCGGTCCCCGCAGCGTCTTCCTGTGCCGTGAGACGTCCGATCAGCCCGCCGATAATCAGGCTAATCAATGCCACGAGCGCCACGTAGCGAACGGTATACGCGCGCATCTGCCGCCGGACCTCTTCGGGCGTGGGCGGGCGGTCAATCAACCCCAGCGCTTCCACGTTACTCATTTACCCTTCCCATTACCCATTACCCATCACCTGCGCCTCTGCTTCATCCACGAACAACGTCTCCGGCGCAGGCGCGGCGACGCGCGCCTTGCGGCGCAGCAGATTCCATGGCGCGAGTTTGCGCCAGTGCTGGTAGAGGGCGCGCAGATCGGGGGCGCGCACGTTGCCGCCCGCCTCGAAGTAACGGCGCGCTGTCTCGCCGATGGCGTAGGTGCTCGTGGCCGAAACGGCGCTGGAGACCAGCCATCCCAGCACGGGTACCAGCTTTGCCAGTTGCATTCCCAGATAGCGCGAGAGCAGGCTGCCTGCCATCGTCGTCAGCAGCTCGCGGGCATGGGAGGCGCGCATGGATTCCCCGTAGGCGGCGGCGATACGCAGCACCATTCGCGTCTGCGAGGCCAGGAGGATGGGGATGTCCAGCCCCGGGATGGGTTGGATGGCGATGGCAGCGTTGAACCATGCGGTTTGTGAGATGATCCGCGAGACGATCTGGGCGCGAACGCCGGGCAGTTCCCGCGCCATCGCAATTGCCAGGGCGGGTTGCGCCTGGAGGATGGTGGGGAGCAGGGTCTGGGTGATGCCTTTCCCCGTGCGGGCAGAGACGGGGATGGGGCGCAGGCCGAGCACTTTTTCGGCGTTTTCCAGCACCCAGGGCAAATCTTTGGCGACCAGATCGGCTTTGTTGAGCGCTACGACGATGGGCCGCCCAAAGCGTTGCAGCCCCACGTAAAGATCGTGGTCGCTTTGGCGTACACCGGCGGCGGCATCGAGCAACAGGAGGATGAGATCGGCCTCTTGCGCGGCGGCTTCAGCGATGTTGGCCCGGTCGGTGCCCCAGACTTCGCCGAAGCCGGGGGTATCTACCAGATGGAACGGCCCCAGCGGATGTTCCACCACGCCTTTGGTGGTGCCGGGGACGGCGCTGACGGCGGAAACGCGCTGTCCGTGAAGCCGGTTGAAGAGCGTGGACTTGCCGCTATTCACCGGCCCAACGATGACCAGCCGTGTTTGCATCTCCTGGGCCACTTCGTGCTCTAGCGCATGCCAATCCAGCCCTTTGAGGATGGTCTGCAAGTCATTCATTTGCGAAGGCAATGTTAGCGGGTTCATACGCCTCCTTTGTGCTGTGCTGCTGAGCCGATCAGGCTGCGCTGTAGCGCCAGCGGCTCAATGCTCACGAGCAGGCCGCTGCGCGGGGTATGGTAGACCCGATAAGGCAAGTCATCAATCAACGCGTCGAAGGCTCGCGCCGAGACCTGAAAGCGGTGCTCTCCGATTTGATAGGCGTGGGCTTGATAGGGTCGGGGCAGCATGATTTTGCGCCCGATGCCTTCGACCGCTTCTACCCGCCCTTGCACCAGATCTACCAGGACATCGCCAGGGCCGAACTCGCCTGTAAATTGCAAGAGCTTGGGCAAAAGGCGCAGGGTTTGTCCGGCGGTCAGCTGTCCGTTGCGGTTTGCCCATAGCACATTTTGGTTCAAGTTGAAGGCGGCGGCAAAGGCCGCGTTGAGCGCGGCGCGAATTTCGCCGGCTGGCGAGGCGCTCAATGCCTGCGCCGAGAGTACATAGCCGGAACGCGGCAGGAAATAGAAGCGGTAGAGGATGTCGGGGCGTAGTTCTGTTTGGAAGGCCGCCGGCAGCAACAGGGTTTGGTCGCTGGTCATAGCCTCATAGCCGTAATGTTTGTAGACGAGACGTCCTTCAGCTGTGGCGAGGCGTTCCTCAGCCAGGTCGCGTCGCAATAATTGCTGGTATTGGATGAACGGCGGCACGGTGAGCAGCACCAGCTCTGTGCTAATGATGAGGGTGATGAGTATCACGATCCAGAGGATGAGGTGCGGCGCTTGCACCGCTGCCAGAAACGCGATCAGGGCGATGCCTATGAGGGGGATCCCGGCGCGTTGGCTGAGAGCGGTGAGGCAACCGCGCCGCCCACGAGCGGCGCGGTGCGCCCGCTCGCGTTGCGTGTCCGTCAGCTCGCCGCGTTGATTGGCCGCAATGGCCGCAGGATCGGTGAGTTCATGCGTCGTCATCATCCCCCAAAATGACCTGGCGTTTGCGCCCGGCGGCGGTTTGAGGGCCGACGATGCCCATGGCTTCCATCTGCTCCATCAACCGCGCGGCGCGGGGGTAGCTGATGCGCAGCCGCCGTTGGATGGCAGAAGTGGAGATGTTGCCCTGTTGTTGCGCCAGGGCGATGGCTTTTTCCAGCAGATCGGCGTCTTCGGTTTCGCCTTCGAGACGCCACTGTTCCGGGCCGTTGCTCTCGGCGACGGCTTCCCACGGCGCTTGCGCGGGGGTGGCGCCCGCCTGGCGTTGCCAGAACTGGATTAGCGCCTCCAGCTCTTCTTCGGAGATGTAACAACCCTGAATACGGCGCGGCGCGGCGGCGTCGGGCGCGAGGAAGAGCATGTCGCCTTGCCCCAGCAAGGATTCTGCACCGGGCGTGTCGAGGATGACGCGCGAATCCACGTTGCTTGCCACCGCGAAACTGACACGCGCCGGGAAGTTGGCTTTGATCAGGCCCGTCACCACATCGGTGCTGGGGCGCTGGGTTGCCACGACCAGGTGGATTCCTGTGGCGCGCGCCATTTGGGCGATGCGGGTGAGGCTGCGCTCGGTCTCGTCGGGCGCTGCCATCATCAGATCGGCGAGCTCGTCAATCAGCACGACGATGCGCGGCAGCAGCGGCTCATGCTGCCGCGCGGCGTGGCGGTTGTAGTCCTCCAAATTCCGCGCGGGGATGCGGGCGAAGCGCTTGTAGCGGTCTTCCATTTCCAGGGTGACCCAGCGCAAGACCCGGAGGATGCGTTCCAATTCCACTTCGGCCTTGCCCAGCAGGTGCGGCAAGCCGTTGAGATGGCTGAGCTCGACCATCTTTGGGTCAATGGCGACGAGTCTGAGCTCAGCCGGGCTGTTCCGCATGATGAGGCTCGCGGCTATGGCTTTGACGAAGACGGATTTGCCGCTGCCGGTGGTGCCGGCGACGAGCAAGTGCGGCATGGCGCCCAGATTGGTCCCCACCGCAGTCCCGGCAACATCCAGGCCCACGGCGAAACACAGGGCTTTGTTGCATTGGGCGAATTCCTGACTCTCCAGCACGCGGCGCAGCGTCACCAGGCCGATCTCTTCGTTGGGCACCTCGATGCCGACGACGGCGCGGCCCGGCACAGGCGCTTCGACGCGCAGGGAGCGCGCGGCGAGCGCCAGCTTGAGGTCATCGGCAAGCGCAGAAATCTGGCTGACGCGGACTTTGCGCTGTTCCTCGCCATCCTGTCCCCGCGCCACGTAACCGGGCGTGACGCCGAACTGGGTGACGGTTGGCCCCTGGCGCACTTCTGTCACTTGTGCGGGTATACCAAACTGCCCCAGGGTTTGTTCGATGATGCGGCTTTTGCGATCAATTTCGAGCTGGCTCATGCTGGGGGCGCGCGCCGGCTGTAGGAGAGTGAGCGGCGGGAGCTGGTACTGCGGTTTCGCGGTTTCACGCTCTGAGGGCGGCTCGGTTGTGGATGTGGGCGGCGGCGGTGGCGCTTTGCGGGCCGGCCGTGTGGGGGGGGGCGAAACGGCGACGCCGGTTCCCAGGAGGTTGCCTTCTGCGCGCCGCGCTGCATCTTGTGCGGCGGCGCGGGCGGCGGCTGCTTCCTGCGCCGCCAGTTGTGCGTTCAGCCGCGCCGCGCGATAGTCGCGCGTGGCATCTGCCAGCCGGCGTCCCAGGGCGCGGAAGTCCTCGATCGTCAGATCGAAGGTCAGACCGACGCCGACGCAGATCAGCAATAGCATCAGCATTGCTGTGACCGGCGCGTTGAAGTAGTAGATGAGCGAGAAGCTCAGCGCCCAGCCGAGCAATCCGCCGCCTTGCCCGGAGAGCACGGCGTCCCAGCCGAGCTGGCGCACGAAGATGTGACTCAGCGCCAGGAGACCGAAAAACGTGATCTCGAAGCCGAGAAAGGGGCGCCAGCGCCAGGCTGTGGGACGATGAACGAGATGGCGTAACCATAACAGTCCCAGACAGCTGATCAATCCGGCGGCGACATAAGCGCCCCAACCGAAAATGAAGACTAGCAGGCGGCCCCACCCGCTAATGAGCGCTCCGGTGTTGATGCCTGCCAGGGTGATG